>NZ_JBALDJ010000070.1:0-72746 GCF_036917415.1 Nostoc sp.
CTGCTAGTTACGGTTCATCTAGTTCTGCTGCTGGCTAAATATGCCTTAGTTCTACAGTGTACTACAGTGCATTTTAGATAGAAAAATTGCTGAAACTTCCGACAACAAACAAGTTGACCTTACTAATTCTTAGGAAAGTAAAATCATGATTATCAACGATCTCTCTCATGTAGAAACCGTTCTTGAAAATGAGAATGTTCAAGGTGGAATAGCTTTTGCAGATGCTAATTCAACAGCATACGCTTTTGGTAAAAACATCGCTATTACCAGCATTGCCACTAGCACCGTTGCTGTTTCCAAGAAATACAGCCTATCTGCTAGTTACGGTTCATCTAGTTCTGCTGCTGGCTAAATATGCCTTAGTTCTACAGTGTACTACAGTGCATTTTAGATAGAAAAATTGCTGAAAGTTCTCAAAAACTTTCAGCAATACATTCGTTTTTCAAAGAGAGCTTTTTTATGGAACAATTAAGAATTTCCGATCTCAGTTTTTGTGAAGATGAAGTTTCTGATCTTAGTCAAGTACAAGGGGGAGTTGCATCTGCTTACGCACGTAGTTATTCTACTGCTAATAAGAGCAGTTATAAAGTAGGCAAATACACTATTGAAGCTACTCTTGAAGGCGCTCTTGCTGGTGCTCTTGCTGGCGTTATTACTGATGGTGATAAGGCTATTGCATCTGCCAACACATCGGCAACAGTTTCCTAAAGTCGGCATAACCAGATTGTAAGAAGTTTTTATGGAGATTTTCCATAAAAGCTTGTTAGAAATATTTATATACCTCTATCTTATACTACATATAACAGTATAAGACAGTAGGTAAAAGCGACACTTCGGCGTTGCTCAATGACTATGCTTGTTTTTGAGTTCAAAGCTTATGGAAGTTAGCCCAGATAGCAGCAGTAAGTGATGCAATTATAACTGCAAAATTGATTCGTAATAGCTGTATTTAACTATGGATGGATGTTAAAAATACAGCTAAAAACGATTTGCATGAATATTGAATTGATTATGCTGTATTTGCGGCTAAATTTCCTTTTGTTATGAACTTAACTCAATGGCAAGACTTACCAGTGGAAAACAAGCATGGTCTTCTATCTCTTGGTTTTTTGACAACTCAACTGTAAAAGGGGTACTCCGGGTTTAAAACGACATCCACAGTATCTTGGTATCAGTTCTGTACCTGATTTGAGTATTTTGGGAAAGTTTTTTGAAAGTCACGGTTGCGTTAAACCCGTAATATACAAGCCAGAAATGCTCATAGTTGCGGTGAAATTGTCAAGATTACACTATCCACTAGAATAGACGTTTGTAAGTGTGATTGTGTAATTGATAGAGACGAAAACGCAGCTAGAAAGTGCGATTCATTCAGTCGAAACCAAATAATCGGGTGATGACTGGCTTGTACAGGGTAATCGATGAGGATTAAGTTAGCACTTTAATCCCTTGGAGATGACAAATTCCTTTTTATAGCTATTTATTTGCATTTCTTTAATGCTTGTCTATCAGGGTGCAAAATCACAAAATAATTTGCATACCTAATGACTTGGGGTTTCCATAAATGCCATTTCCCCTTAATTTTTATTTTTCAGGGAAGACGCTTTTTATAGCGGTTCTCGTTTATGTGAGTTACACCCGTAGTGGCATGGCTTGCCATGCCCTTACACTTTGTGATATAAAGTTGTGTACCGCATCTGAATGGGAACCGCTATATTATGGTTTCTAGACCGTGCAGAGCAACATTAGCCAAAAGTACAGAGAATAGAGTAGTTTTGGTCTGGCTTATCAGTCTCTTTTACCCAGTTCACTTTTACGATGGATTAATGTGATTTTGCTTTCGCTATCCATCACCTGAACTTTCCTCAGTGCAAACATACTAAACAGACCTTAAATCCTTATTAACCAACAACGCAGCCGAAGAAGCTCTTTTACGCTTGCGCATCGAGGCAGCACCAAACACAGTGCAACTAAACAGCGAACCTAGAATTGTTGAGGGTTCTGGGACAGTATAGACGCTCACCTGATTAATTTTAGATTCTATTAAAGTTAAACGAGTTGACTTATCGAAAGTACGGGAATATTTACCCTTAAAGCTAGTCAAAGCATATTCCTGTGTTCCGCCAAAAGATTTATCAATAGAAGTCTGACTTGAATCAAAAGTTATGCTACTACTCGGTTCAAATACAAAAGCATCATTGTTACCTATAGTTGATAAATTTCCAGAAATCTTGAAAGAGTCCAAAAGCTCACGAGTCTCGCTGTCGTATAACTCATATAAGAACTCTCCACGAGCATTTGCACGTTCAGTGGATGCATCATCAATGGATGTTTTAAGGTTAAATAAGCCACTGAAATCAAAAGAAAACTCTTTGTCTACTATAAAATCATAACCAATAATCGCAGCCAAGCTTTCCGCCGACCCTGTATAGCCATCACCCTGACCTTGAGCTTGGCTGAAGGACAAATTGGAGGCAGAGTTGTTTGCATTGACATTAAATTTAGCTTCAGCATTAGCATCAGCAGTTACTTGACCACCTGTGCTAATTGTGTTAGTCAAAGTATCAGTCAAAGTCCTAACATCTAAAGGGCTGCTACTAAAGTTGTTGATGTTGAATTTTGACTCAGAATATGCAATGGTAGCAGCTTGGCTCGGTAAGGTTGCCAATATCGAAGTAGCGATCGCTGGAGCAGCTAGTGTCAAAAAACGCTTTACAACTTTGGTGTATTGTTTCATACGATTACTCATTTTTACTTTTATAATGCTAGGATTGTAAATTTTTCATGCTTACTGACTCCTTGCTAATGAGCAGGAGTAAAATATAAGCAAGCATGAGGGACAGCTTGGGAAATTCTCAAGCTAGTTTTGTCTTATACAGAAGAAATCTTCTATGATAAAAACGAATGTTTATTTACCGTTTCTGCACCGTTAATTCAGTAATAACCGCATCAGTAATTTAGTCATGAATTTTGGGCAGTCGATAATTAGTTACATACTTATACTAACTAGGATCTATTTGTTTCTTGTAAAGTTTGAGTGAAACGGAGAGTTTTTTTATTGGTATTTACGTAAGGATTCTGGTAGGGAGGAGTTGACATAAGTGACGTTGTTGCCAAAGCATCCTTTGATGAGCAAGGAAGTGACTGTAAAATCAAACAACGATCGCCTGTACCAATTGTCGAAGTGAAAATTGGTGGCAATAGGATTCGGTTAAGCGACCCTTAATTCACCGCGATTTTACGCAAAGCTGTACTAAGAATCATGAACAGCTAACGGCAACAACAAGCGACTGACTACCCGATTATCTGGTAACTGATAGAAATTCAACTCTCCTCCTAGTTCTTGCATGAGGTTTTGGCAGATCGCCAGATGTAAAGCTGGTGGTTGGTCGAGGTTGGAAGGAGTAAGCACGTCTTTAGGTGTATTTTGATGTAGTTCTGTTAATAACTGTGGTTCGATCGCACCGTTATATGTAATCGATAATTCTAGGGATGTCTGATGTTCAGCCCCTCCACTTGGAGAAGAATGCTTTGTATCTAAGGGTTTTGACGCATCTAAACGGCGACACCAAATATCAATTCTGCTACCGGTTTGAGAACGGTTACAGGCAGTAACCAATAATTCGTGGATAACTAATTCAATTTTGACAATATCACCAGCGATCGCCATTGCAGATTGAGCGCTAGAGGTAGGAACGCCTCTAACTAATGAAGAATTCTTGGGCGCTTCTTGCTCGTCAATTGGTTGTCCCAAACCATGTACCCCAATCCACAGCTTGTGTTGTTTAAGTAAATTTTCGATCCGTTCGAGCGATCGCTTTAGTAAACTGGCTATGGGCATAGTTTCCCAACTAATATGTAGCTGCCAGTGTTCAAGTTTTAGCATTCCACTCATGGAGGTGGCTGTATGGTCTAACTGTCGCAGCAATAGTTGGTAGCGCATCTGAGTCAATTCATTAGCAGGAATGCCCAAATCGTGTATTTGTTTAAGAGAGTGCGCCGTTATTCTTTGAATTTCCTCTAAACGACGATGTTTGTACCAGTTGAGTTGTCGTAATTCTTCGGTTGTGGATTCTAAAAGTCGGGTAATTTGCTTTTCACGACGCCACCAGGCTAATTGAGAAATCAGAGTTGCTGTTGCACTCAGGTTTTGTTCTGACCAGCGACGCTCTTGATAGTCTACAAGCAACACTACACCAGTGGTTTCATAATCAGCAGTTGTACGTAATGCCATTAGTAAAATTTGACTTTTGTCTGGAACATTCAACCATTTCCGGGTTTCTGGAGGTAAATTATCTACCTTCAAAGTCAGGTAACTCTCTGTAGCAAGTGCCCACTGAATTAAGGCTTCAGCCTGGATAGAAATAGATGCATCAGAAAAAATCCCAAATTGGCTATTATCAATCACTCCAGGGATAATTTTTGCCCAACTTTCACTAGGTGCCCAGGATAGCATTAGCGCTAAGGGACAACCCAAAATTGATGCTATTTGTTCGAGTGCTGTACCTTCTAAATGCTTTTTTTCGACCCCAATGCTGTTCTGGGATTGTGTCAGGATGCGTAAGCATTGCTCAAATACCTGGGAAGTTTTTTGCTGCTGGGTGGTGCGGTTATGTAATTGCCACTGACGAACAATTACACCAATCTGTTGACTGACCGCCCACAGCAATTCCTTTTCTAGAGTTGTCCAAGAACGATGGCTTTCATGAGTAATCACCAAAAGTGCTGCTGGTATATGCTCATGAGTGCATTTACAAACAAGTAGCGATCGCACATTATTCTCTAACAACGAGGGTCGCCAGTTAAAAAAGCGTAAATCTTCATCTAAGTTCTCAATTTCTACCGCTTGAGTTGAACTTTGCAAAAGCTGCCCATCTAATTCTTTGAGAGTATGCAGGGTAAATGTCAACGGTCGACGATTATGGGGCTGACTTTGGTAAGTAAATTGATAATTATTCTGCTCAGAGTCATACTGCAACAGTAAAAAGCGGGTTGCACCTAATCGAGCTAAAACTCTTTTAGCACAACTATGTAAAGTTACCTGAAGGTCATGTTCGCTATAGATAGCTTGAGCAACTTGGCTAGTCAGTTGGGCATCCTCTTGAATCTGTTTAATAGTGCTTTCCATGCTTTCGGTAGGTGTAACTAGGGAGATTAAACCAGCAACACCCTGGACGAAATTTTTGTCTGTGTCCGTCCAGATGCGGGGTTCATTGCTTTCTACCGCCAGAAAACCGACTAAGTTCTTTTGCCAGATAATCGGAGCTGCTAGGAGCGATCGCACCTTCAAGCGTTCCAGCAATTTTGCCGTAAAATGGCTTTTTAAAGAACTGCGGGCATCACCAATCGAGACTATTTGGTTAACTGCCAAAGCATAATAAAAATCGCTCAACTCCTGTACAGTCATTCCCGCTGCTTGCTGACTGGTAGAATTGCGATCCATTTTGACCAGCTGATTGCTCATCCGACACCAAAAGTAGCGCCCTTCCCGCTCAAACCAGTAAACATTTGTCCGGTTCGGGGAGACAAATTTATGAGTTGCTTGCACCGCTGCTTCAAGTCTTTGATTCAGGTTACTGAGGGTGCGTAAATTTTCTAGCAATTCTAATAATGGCTCGTCGGTTCGCCTGGTTTGCTTTTGCTGTTTATGCATCTCATTTTGATAAAGCACTGCCCCTAGTTCACCTAAAACCATCATCAAACGTGCTTTTGTTTCACCTGTCAGTAGGTAGCCCCAGCGTTCTGAACCCAATAACAGCAAGCCCAAGCAACGGTCTTTGTAGCGAATTGGTAAAATAATCGTTCCTTGGATGTGGAATTTTTCGGCAATTTTTCGCCATTCGGCGGCGCGGATTTCAGTTTGCAAATCAGCTACGCCTAAAGGATGCTGTTCAATTACTACTTGTTCTAATAAATCCCCAGGACTGAGAACAACTCTTTGGCGTAAAAAGCTCATGTCGCGATCGGGTGTGATGCCCCCTTTTCCGAATAATATGTGATTCAGGCGATCGTAAAGAGCAATCCAAATCAGTTTGTAGTCAAATTCTTTGAGATAAGAAATAGTAGTTTCAATCAGAACGTCAACATCATCTTCTTCTCTGAGGCTCTGGAGGACGCGCCCCAAAGAGAGGATCTGCTGTTCGGCGGCTATAGGTTTTTGCGGCTGCCCCATCTGATTTATTGGTTAACATAACTTGTAATATATAAGATGCCCAGAAAAGCACCCTGAGTAATATTGCCACAGGTGTTTGCTAAAACTTGTAAGTAACAGGTTCGTTAAAGTTAGATTATGGAGTGCTAGGGAAATGGGCGAAACTCCTTCTGATGCTCAAGAGGAGCAGAGACAAATCTCCGAGGAAAAGCGAGAGTCTGCTGAAGATACCAGGCTCTCGCAAGAGATCGAGCGAGAGTCTGCTGAAAATACCAGGCTCTCACAAGAGGAGCAACGACAGCTTGCTGAAGAAATGAGAAATTCTGCCGAACAAACCCGGCTGCTTGCTGAAGAAATCAGAAATTTTGCTGAAGAAATGCGGCAGATTGCTGAACAAGTGCGGCTATCTAAAGAAGAACTCCGGCAAGCTAAAGAGGAAGCACGGCAAGTTAAAGAGGAACTCCGTCAAGCTAAAGAGGAACTCCGGCAAGCTAAAGAGGAAATGCGGCAGTTTACCGAATTCGCGTAGTTTTAAGGATTGAAATGGATATTTATCAACTTGCGATTCGTCCGCTTTTGTTCAATGTGGTAAAAACCGATTCAGAGTGGTTACACCAGCAGACGATTCGCAGTTTTAATTGGCTATCGCAAACCCCTGCTAGTTGGATAAACCAACGCTTAAAGCAGTCTTTATGTCTGTACGATTCTCGCCTAGAACAAAATTTGTTTGGGCTAAACTTTCCAAATCCCGTAGGATTAGCAGCTGGCTTTGACAAGGATGGAGTCGCTGCTAGCATTTGGTCTAACCTGGGTTTTGGCTTTGCAGAACTAGGAACTGTAACTTTTCACGCACAGCCAGGAAATCCCCGTCCTCGTTTGTTTCGCCTCCCGTTGGATAAAGCTGCTCTCAATCGGATGGGCTTTAATAACAGTGGTGCAGCAGCAATGGCGGCACGTTTGGCACAAGAAAAGCATGAGTTTACCCGATCGATACCTATAGGGATAAATTTGGGAAAATCTAAGGTAACTCCTCTAGAAGCAGCTGCACAGGATTATCTCGATAGTTTTCGTTTACTCAAAGATTTGGGAGACTATTTTGTTGTTAATGTCTCTTCTCCCAATACACCAGGGTTGCGATCGCTCCAAGATGCTTCTATGCTCAGTGCCATCTTAGATTTATTACAACAAGAAAATACTACATACAAACCAATTTTTGTCAAGATAGCCCCAGATTTATCATGGGAAGCGATCGCTGACATCATAACTCTTGCTAAAACCTACCAACTAGCGGGAATTATCGCCACTAACACCACCATCCGCCGTGATGGACTGAAAACCCAAGTGATTGACCAAACTGGCAAATCACCCCAGGATGAAGCTGGCGGAATTAGTGGTAAACCATTACGCGATCGCTCCACTGAGGTAATTCGGTTTATTTGGCAGCAAACTCAAGGACAAATCCCAATTATTGGTGTTGGTGGCATCTTTTCTCCTGAAGATGCTTGGGAGAAAATTACTGCTGGTGCTAGCTTGATCCAGGTTTATACAGGCTGGATTTACGAAGGGCCAATGATGGTACGCCGAATTCTAGCTGGTTTACTTTCCAAGCTAGAACAAAGCGGATTAAATTCCATCAACGAAGCTGTGGGTTTACAAACAAAAATTCCAAAATTCTAATTTTGAATTTTGAATTTTGAATTTTGAATTGTTATCCTTCTTCCACTGGGAAAAACTCTTTAGTTTTTTCCGAGTATGACCAGGCAATACCATCAGGGTCTTTGCTACGACTCCACTCAGGAAACTCTGGATCGTTTCGCCGTTTATAAACCGTGCTGGAATAGACATTTAGCCGTTTAGCAAGTTCAGATTGAATGAGAGAGCCAAAAATTAACTGTTTTTCCAGCGATAGTTTAGCTTCCTGATGGGTTTGCTGTGGGAGTGATTCGGTTTCTGGTTCTTCCTCCTCTGTGGTTGGTGGTGGTGCTAGGAGCGATCGCGCTGTTTTAGTAACTGGTTGAGCCGGAAGTTCTTTAACAGGCTCACTACTATCAAGAATATTGCCAAGAATGCTGGCAGTTATAAAGTAATAAGACTGCCCTGCCTCTTCAGAGTTGACTATACTGGCACCAAATTCCGAGGCTTTACTATCCAAGTAGCGTTTTGCCGTTGTTCCAGGAAAATTGCCCCTGATTGCCAAGTCCATTGGCGTCAGTCTGCCCTGATTTTCACGAACCAATTGATGAAAAATTGGGTTAACTCGCACAGTCCACTGTTGCCATTGATATTCCTGCCAAAGCTTGAAGCCTATTACCAGCACAATTACCGCCAGTAAAATTCTCCAAGTGGTAACTAGGAAAATAATCAAAAACGAGATGGGCAAAAGTAGAACGAGAAAAGCCTTACCGTTACTTTCTATGGATTTCTCACTCATGCCGATTTTTGCCAAGTGAATTTTGGGAAATAATATTATTATATTGGCAAAAATTGAGACACTTTTTTGTATCTTTTGGCAAAGTCGCGGCAAATTTGTCGGCAAAATCTTTACTCAGTAGGTGTTATAGGTTTATCAACCTTCTACTTATCTAATATTGGTCTGCGATCGCGCAGAAGTTTTTTGCCAGAGAAAATAAGAGGGTTTTGATGAGAGCGATCGCCATACATCTCGGATAATCTGCTCCCGAAATTCTGAGCGACGGTTTATTTGTACTCCTCAGACTTTTCTTTCCAAAGCAATAATTCTAAATTGGTTTGTCAGACCCTTGACAATTGATACTACAGATACTACAATAATAATACAAGTCAACTTTCGTCAGGGAGTAAGCTTTCATCAGTAGCGGATAGCTCAAATGGCAGAGCGCCCACCTTGCCCCGAAGGGCCGACGTATTGAGGGTTATCGCATATAACTAAAACACCTCGATCCAACTTCTGGAAATGTAGGTAAAAATCCTACTTCGTTACAACAAATTTAATGCTGAGTTTTGAATTTATATGTGGTGGGTAGCTCAGTGGATAGAGCGCCTAAATATCCTTATTCACACCTCGCCTGAAAAGGCCGACGAATTGAGGGTTATCGCCTGCCAAGCGGGAGGTCGCGGGTTCAATTCCCGCTCCACTACACCAAATCTAGTACTGAATTTTAAATTTTAAATTTTTAATTTTTAATTTTCACGTGGCGGGTAGCTCAGAGGTAGAGCGCTAAACATCCTTGTTCACCCCTTGCCTGCAAAGGCCGACGAATTAGGGTTATCGATTAGGGTTCGAGAGGTCGCAGGTTCGAGTCCTGCTCCGCCACCCAAAACTTAATTTTGAATTGTCATCTGGTGGGTAGCTCAATCTGGCAGAGCAATGAACGGGTTAATTCCCATAGTCCTTAGTTCAGAAACTTGCCTGCAAAGGCCGACGAATCGAGGGTTATCGTTAATTCATCGGTTGCAGGTATCCTACAGGAAGCAAGCTACAAATCCTGTTCCACCAGAGTAAATTTTGTGTTTTTAATTTTCATGTGGCAGATAGCTCAGTTGGTAGAGCGCCGAAAAACATCCTTGTTCACACCTTGCCTGAGAAGGCCGACGAATTAGGGTTATCGCCTCTTAAGCCGGATGTCGCGGGTTCAAATCCTGCTCTGCCACCTTTCATTTTTGCCCGCAAGGGCCGGGAGATGAAGCGATGAATTACAATTTTTTCACTAAAAAGAAAACAACTACACCTCAAAATCAACCTATCCCCGGACGAGAAGCAGAAATGGTTCAGGGACGTTCCGGCGGCTGGATGTTTGATGCTGGTATTTGGAAAATGCTGCGCCGTTGTCTTTTGGTTGGCACAGCAAAAAGCACTTACTATGCTGGTAAACAGGAATTAACTGAGGATTTTGTGACAGTTGTCAGACAAGCTGTTGCCGAAAATGCTGGCCGTGTAGCGGAAGAAATTTTGTATGCTAGCGATGGACGCGCCATCAATAACAGTGCGCCTATATTAGCTTTGGTATTGCTCTCTATGGGTGAAGCACCAGAAGCAAAACAGGCGTTTGGTGAAATTTTCCCGCAAGTTGTCCGCACTGGTAGCCACTTCTACGAATGGCTGAACTACACCAAATCTCTGCGGGGATTTGGCAAAGTCGTGCAAGAAGCTGGTAAAACTTGGCTCTCAAGGGAAGATGTCAAGGGTTTAGCTTATCAACTGTTGAAATATCAACAGCGTCAAGGCTTCTCCCACCGGGATGCATTGCGGTTGTTCCATGTCAAACCGCCTACAGAAAATCACCGTCAACTATTTGAGTGGGTAGTTAGAGGCTGGGAAGAATTGCCAGCAGATATCCCCTCAGAGGCATTGGCGCAGATTTGGTGGTATGAGTGGCTGAAGCGGAATCCTACCCAAACTCATGAAGCTATTTCCCAAGGACGCTTAACCCACGAAATGGCTGCACCAGTGGGCAAAATGGACAAGCTTGCTTGGCAGCTACTATTTCAGGAAATGCCAATAGGTGCAATGCTGCGTAACTTGGGTTCTTTAACTGAACTAGGTGTGTTGCGAACAGATGAAAGTGCCAACTTGCAGCGAGTAGAAGCAGTTCTTAACAACAAAGAACATCTGCGTAAAGGTCGCATCCATCCAATTGATGTTTTGAAAGCACTCAAAACTTATAAATCTGGTGGAACATTAGGACGCAGTAAGAAAACTTGGAACACAGTTTCTCGGATTGTAGACATTTTAGAAAAGGCGGTTGAACTGTCTTTTGATGTTGTGCAACCCACAGGTAAAGTGTTCATGCACGCCGTAGACGTTTCTGGTTCTATGGGTAGTATGGTTGCAGATATGGGACTGACTTGCTGTGAAATTGCCACCACAATGGCACTGGTGACAGCAAAAGCAGAGAAAAACTACATGATTCGCGGCTTTGCTACGGAATTTCGTGAATTGGGTATCACTGCCAAAGATAGTTTTAGTTCGGCGGTTCGCAAAGCTAGCAACCAAAACTTCGGTGGAACGGATGCGTCTGTAGCTTATGACTGGATGATTAAGAATAAGTTCAAAGCTGATGTAGTCTGCTTTTGGACTGACTCGGAAAGCTGGGCTGGGTATAAGCATCCAAGTCAAGCGCTGAAGGAGTACCGCAAAAAGGTAAATCCTAACGTCAACGCGGTGTATGTCACCTTGACACCTTACCAAATTACTTTGGTAGATCCTGAAGATTCGCTGTCTTGGGATTTGGCAGGGTTCGACCCAGGTACGCCTCGGATCATCCAGATGCTGGCTACGGGTGAATTGTAGATATTGCTGAAGGGTAAAAGATGAACACTTTATCCTTCATGCTTCATGGCGGGTTATCCCTGTTCGCAACTTGCCTTTCGGGGCCGAAGAATTTAGGGTTATCGGTTACGTCTCCACCATTGTGGAGATTAGCGGGTTCAATCCCCGCACCCGCCTTTGTTTTTGATTTTTACCTCACGCAAAGAAGAAGGCGATTTAATTTTTGAATGGTCGTTTTTCTATTTCAGCGATGGGTAGCAGTAGGGTATCTTCGATGTGCGATCGCCAGAAGCGATCGCACTTTTTTACAAGCACAACACAAAAATTGGATTGCCGATCAATTATGCAACTACCGAATGATTAATGAAACAATTGCCCCAAGAAATTGATAATTGGTTTCCAAAAGATACCAGTTAATACATAAGGAGCATATTGTAAGAGAGGTAAGCTCGGCTTAATTGAAGACTTTAGCGGTAAATTTTCTAACAAAAAAGGCACTATACAGGTGAGTCCATACGCAGTTGCTAAGGCAGTAGTGAATTTAGGAGTCTGACCTGGTATAGGACTATAATAAATACCCAATAAAATGCAACAAATCATCAAAAATTGCTCCCATAAAAACCATGATTGCGGCGACAAAAAATAAATTAACCTCGGAAAGCTTTTATCAATTTTTTGTCGCATTCCCAGCAGTACTGCCCAAGTCGCTGCCCCAACAATGCCATCATTCTTCAATCCATAAATTCTTTGAAAGCGTTTCACCGCTCTTTCTGTTGCACTGTCAAAATAGCTAGTAGGTTCTTTTTTCAAAAAGCCTTCATCATAAAGGATAATTTGCAGTTCCTTAACCGCATTCCTTAATTCTGGGGACTTAATTTTCTGACTCCGAGAAAGTTTTGGGTACAAAAGGCAAGCCCATGTTAGCGGACCAACCACTCCATCTGTTAAAAGATTATTTCTTTTTTGAAATTCTTTTACTGCCTCGTCTGTCTCTAAGTCAAATTTACCAGTAATCTCTGCAAGTAAACCTTGAGTTTTTAATCGCTCTTGCAATTCGTTGATTGATTCTTGTACAGACTTTGGTGTAAACTCACGGTAAAGTGTCGGAAGTTTATTAAAGACACAAACTTGTTTTTCTTCAGGAAAATAAAGTCTAGCTTGTTTTAGACCAAGCAAAATACTTACAGTTTGAATTAGTTTATTCATTCAGTACTCCTTTGTTGTCAGAAGTGAAAGCGATAATTCAGCCAGAGTTTTTGGTTGTCAGGATAGATATTGCATTTGTACGCAGCCTGTTACCAACAACAATGAACTTAGTAATTAGACTACTAAATTGTTGCTTTGCAAGTTAATTAAAAAAGTTAAAGCTTTGGTATAAAAATGTTAAATACGATTTGGTCTAAGTTTTGTCCTGTAAGCTAATTAAAAACGTTAAAACTTTGGTATGAAAATGTTAAATACGATATTAATATTGAAGTTTTTCAGTTAAAATGTTGCTAATACAAAATTTAATGAAAGACTAATAGGGTGATATTTATGTCAGATGAGCCAGAAGGTGGGAATCTGTCTAAAGCCTGGTATCAAAAGGTTTTACACGACTGGGATATAGATCGTTTACTGACTGACTTGGAGTCTAAAATTCAAGAGCGATATAGGCAAAATTTTAAGAAAGACCTGTTACTTGGGTTGCTATGTGGGTATAGCTTGACGAAGATAAGTCAGGACTTGTACAGAGAAAACGCTAGTGTGAGAGTGGGATTGAGCAATATCTATCGAGATATTGAAACTTTGACAGGAGAACCAAACAACAGCGTTAAGTCAAGTAACCTTATTTGCATTCTAGAGAGACATGGATATCGCAGAGGTATTGCTGCATCTAGTATCGAAAGCACCTCTATCCCCCACAATCTGCCATCACCAACCTACACAGAATTTATTGGGCGCGAAGCAGATATGAAAAAGTTACTGGAACGGCTTTTGCCAGAGCATGGCGCTCACATGATTACGGTGCATGGCATTGGTGGCGTAGGCAAAACAGCACTAGTGTTAGCAGCTGCTTACGTATGTTTAGAAGCTAGTAACGAAAACAGTTCTGATGCACCTAAATTTGATGCAATTATTTTCACTTCAGCCAAACAACAAGAACTTATTCCCGATATGATTTTGCAACGGCAGCAAGGACAGCGTAACCTGCGCGAGATTTTTCGGGTGATTGCCAATGCCTTAAACGACTCTACAATTATTCAATCTCCTCCCAATGACCAATTTGAGCGTGTACGCCAATGTCTTTCTAAACAGCGAACGCTTCTAATTGTGGACAATATGGAGACTATAGAGGATAGGGATGAGGTTATAGAATTTCTATACAATTTGCCCATTTGCGTCAAAGTAGTAATTACTACCCGCGAACGAATTGCCCTGCTGCCAATCAGTCTGCGAAACTTGCCCCTGAATGATGGTTTGCAGTTAATTCAGCAACAAGCTGAAGAGAAAGGTATAACTATCCAAGATGAAGACTCTAGCTTGCTCTACGATCGCACTGGAGGAATCCCTCTCGCTATTGTCTACGCACTCGGTCAAGTCTCCAGTGGCTACTCTTTGAACTTCGTATTGGAGCAGTTAGCCTCCGCTACAGGCGATGTGGCTCGTTTTTGCTTTGAGCAATCAGTGCAAGGTATGAAGGGACAGCTACCACACAAGTTACTCATGTCACTGGCGATTTTTCCTGACGCTCCTATCCAAGCTGCTGTGGCTGAAGTTGCTGGACTGACATCCGATCCTGATTCTGTCAGTAATGGCTTGGTACGTTTACAGCAACTCTCGTTAGTGAATCTGAACCCAGAGACTAAGCGGTACGAGATGCTCTCTCTGACTCGTGAGTATGCTTTAGCACAATTAGCTGCTTACCCAGATTTTGAGAGGGAAGCACGGATGCGTTGGGTGAGATGGTATCTAGATTTTGCCTACAGTTACGGCGGAGAAGATTGGGAAAAATGGATACATTACAACAGGTTAAAGGAAGAGGAAGGAAATCTACGGGCAGTACTTTATTGGTGTAAAAACCAAGACCACTATGCAGAAGTTAGGGATTTGTGGTTGCTTTTGAACCACTACGCCAATCTCTATGCTTATTGGGACGATCGCCTCGATTGGTTGCAATGGCTGATAGAACAATCAGAACGACGTGGTGAATGGTCATCTTTAGTGAAATTCATGATCCGCAAAACCTGGCTGCTAATTCGGGAGTGTTCACCCCAAAGTCTCACACAAGCAGACGAAATATTGCAGCGGGCATGGGTTTTACGCGACCATACAGATTCATGGGTTCAAGCTGACTTAGCCGAAAGTATGGCTAGACTGCGAATCAGACAGAATAATTATACAGATGCACGCCACTGGCTAATAGTAGAAGAAAAATTGGTGATTGAGGCGAATCTAGACGAGCGACAGCACATCCGCTATTTTATTCCCGTTCTTTATCATCGGGCTGAAATCTTTTATTCAGAAGGTGAATATTTTTTAACCAAAAAACTATTTCAAGATGTGATGAAAAGTGCAGAAAAAATTAATTGGCATCGCGTGATTAATTCTGCTCAAAATTGGCTTGCTGATATTGCAATTGAACAAGGCGATCGCGATGAAGCTCAAAAGTTATTAATTAAAGGCATAACTGTCGCCGAAAGCAGCAATAATAAACGGCGTCTAGCTCGTTATCAACGTTCTCTAGCCCGCTGGGAGAAAAAGTGGGGAAGTGTCCAGAAAGCCTGCCAATTATCAACTCAGGCTATTAATGGTTTTGAGCAATTGGGAATGACAAGGGATGCACAGGAGATGCAAACTTTACTTGATTGCCCATAATTATCTACAAACAATGTATTTCCAGTTGTTTTCTAGTATGGCTGCTGCCCAAATTAAGCAATGGGTTACACCTTGTCGCCAGAGATCGCACTTCTAAGTACTGCCTAGACAAGATGCGTTATTTGTCAAAAAAATGTAATATAAGTTAGTAATAATTGGGCGATCGCTGTTCCTTTTCGATCTAATACTATTAATGCGGCAATCTGCTACATATCAGCCTAGTTTCATCCCAAATTGTCCACCCAAAGACAGTAGATGAAGTTTTGTCTGACTAACTATAAGGGATGAAATAGCTCTGCTTTCCAAACAGTAAAAAAGGAACAGATTTTTATGACATTTGATTACGACCTGTTTGTCATTGGTGCTGGGCCTGGGGGATTGGCAGCAGCTAAAAAAGCAGCTAGTTATGGTGTACGTGTCGCTGTCGCCGAAGAAGAAACCATTGGTGGAACCTGTGTAAATCGCGGCTGCGTTCCGAAAAAGCTAATTGTCTACGCTGCTGACTTCGCCCTGCAAAATCAAATAGCGCACAGTTATGGGTGGAGTGACTGTCAAACATACTTTGACTGGACATTATTTATTAAGTCAGTACATCAGCATATTGACAGCGTTAACCAATCCTATTTTCAGCAATTGCAAAAAGCTGGAATTGAATTAATATCTCAACGTGCCACTTTCATCGATGCCCATACTATCAATGTTGATGGACGCAAAGTTACAGCCGACAAAATTTTAATTGCTGTGGGAGGACAACCCCTTAAGCCCAAAATCCCAGGTATAGAATACGCCATCACATCCCGCGAGATGTTTCAGCTACCCTATCTGCCAAAACGTTTAGCAATTATTGGCGGCGGCTACATTGGCGTAGAATTTTCTAGCATGATGCACGCTTTCGGTTGTGAGGTAACGATAATTGAAAAAGATGAGATGATTTTATCGGGGTTTGATGATGACATTCGCTCTGCTGTACAACAGGGTTTGATTAAACGCAAAATTAAGTTGTTCACCAACAGCACTGTTCAAGAAATCAAATACTCAGATGAGAGTTTGTTGTTGACTATTACTGGTGAGAGCCAAGAAATAATTACAGCAGATACCATCTTAGTTGCCACAGGTTATGCTCCAAATACCAAGAATATGGGTTTGGAAAATGCCCATGTTGAACTTGGCGAACATGGTGCAATCAAAGTAGATGAATACAGCCGCACCAGCCAAGAAAATATTTTTGCTGTGGGTGATTGCACCAGTCGGGTGCAATTGACTCCAGTGGCTAAGGCAGAAGGTATTGCCTTTGCTGATACAGTTTTTGGCAACAAGGCGCAAAAACTAAATTATGATTATGTGCCCACTGCTGTTTTTTGCCGTCCAGAAGCGGCTAGTGTGGGGATGACGGAGGCGAAAGCACGGGAAAAATTTGGTGAATCTGTACAATCCTACTGCACCGAGTTCCAACCACTCTTGTATCAGCTAATCGAACAGGATGAGCCAACCACTATAAAGTTAGTACTAAATAGTGATTCTGGGCAAGTTTTGGGCGCTCATATGGTGGGTGAACACGCAGCAGATATCATTCAAAGCCTCGGCGTGGCAATTCGCAAAGGCATTACTAAGGAAGATTTTGATCAAACCATAGGCATTCATCCCACGACAGGAGAAGAATTTCTGTCGTTAAATTAAAATCATCTGCAAGGGCTGAGTGAAAAAGGCACAAACAGAAAAGGGAGCAGGGGTATGGAGGAAAATCCTTCTTCTCATCTCCCCATTTTTGTGCCCAATTATACTTTTGCAACTCCAAAAATTAAATTATCCCAGGACTTATATCATGTCCGGTTAAAGACTTATCAAGGAAGGCAGGAGGCAGATAGCGCAGCGTTAGCGAGTCCGCGACGCCTTGGGAGCAGGGGTTTAAGACCTCACCGTTTATACGGCGCAAACAAAAAGGGAGCCAGTCTGATGGACGGGAACGCCTGCATAAAAGAACTGGCGTGAGGAGTCTGAATCCTCTCCCAATTGTTCCTTCAGCATAGCTGCCTCCTGCCTCCTGCCTCCTTCAATAAGTTATTCGACCGCCGACTTCATTTGTACAGACGCGATTTTTAATTGTCAAGTATATTTGCTGATTACTTTATCAAAAAGCCTTATTGTTTTAGAAAAATACCTATTTACTTTCTCAAAATACTTAAATGCTTTCTCAAAATGACCTTTGACTTACTCAAACCCCAGTTTGCTTTCTCATTTTGGTGTTTTCCGCAAGCAAAATGACCTTTGACTTACTCAAACCCCAGTTTGCTTTCTCATTTTGGTGTTTTCCGCAAGCAAAATGACCTTTGACTTACTCAAACCCCAGTTTGCTTTCTCATTTTGGTGTTTTCCGCAAGCAAAACGACCTTTGACTTACTCAAACCCCAGTTTGCTTTCTCATTTTGGTGTTTTCCGCAAGCAAAACGACCTTTGACTTACTCAAAATGCTTGAATGCTTTCTCATAGTTAATTTTTGAAGTTCCACTCTAGAAATGTTCTAACTAAGTCGGTGCAATAAAACCAAACTGTGTGAAGAAAAGTAAATAAGCCTTAAACTCTTTCTCCCCCCTGCCCCCTGCTCCCTGCCCCCTGCTCCCTGCCCCCTGCTCCCTGCTCCCTGCCCCCTGCTCCCTGCTCCCTGCAAGAACTGCGGTCTAAATGATAAGTCTTTGACCGGACATGATATAAGTCCTATATCCAAATTCTTGTATCCAATACAACTATCAGATTTTGCTTCCCCTACTCAAGAACAGCTTCCACAGCGATTGGATATTTTTTTATTTGGAAGTCTCTTGTCCTTCTGAGTAAGATTTTGTGGGAGTGCTTAATTCATCTAAAGTATTCATTAATAAGTCATCTTCTGGGATATAGTGTCTGTGTTGGGAATTTACCAAATCGTCAAGAGCTTGAACAGCTTTAAGAGCTTCAAGATCCTTAAGAGCCTCTGATGCAGACTGATATCGCTCTTTGAAGTCAGCCAGCACCATTTTACTAAGAATCTGAGCTAGGGAATGACTCACCTGAGTGCGTAGTTTACCGCCGTAGGCATCGCTCCATTTGATCTCCCCATTAGCATCTCTATTTAGCTCACGGGGTGCTATACCAGTTAAGGCTTTAATCCCAACCATGCCAACTGCATAGATATCACTACTGTAGTGCGGACGCCCAAAACATTGTTCGCTTGGTGCGTAACCCTGAGTACCAATACCAATGGTGAAAGGGGTTGACTCATGACGATCGAGCTGTTTGATGCCGACTTCCTTGACGGCTCCAAAGTCAATCAACACCAGTTTTCCGTCTGAGTGTCGCCGGATGATATTACTGGGTTTAATATCCCGATGAATCACGTGGTTTTCATGGACAAATGTTAATGTTTGCAATAAGTCCCTGATAATTTTGATCGCGGCAATTTCTTCAATTGCTCTACCTACTAAAAGTTCTTGATTTAAAGGATGACCAATTATCTGTTCTTGGACTAAATAAAATTCTTCGTCTTCTTCAAAATAGGCCAAAAGTTGAGGAATTTGAGCGTGCGTTCCCAATTTTTCTAGTGTTTGTGCCTCTGAGTTAAAGAAACGTCTGGCAAGTTGCAATCCTTCTGGTTTGGTGTTGGCTGGTTTTAGTTGTTTAACAACACATCGCGGATTTCCAGGACGTTGGGTATCTTCGGCAATGTAGGTTTCACTAAATCCACCGCAACCGAGAACTTTGACAATTTTGTATCGTCTAGCCAAAACTTTCCCTGATAAGGCTAAATCTCGTTGCTGGATTAGGTGTTGAAAGTCATCTTGTTGGCTGATAATCTCTTGGACAACGGGGGAAGTTTTATACTTCTGAAAAATGTCTACTAATTGGCGTTTTCTGATGCTTTCTCTGATGACTGAGGTTGCTAAATAGCAAATTCCGGTCATTGCGATCGCCATCATTGGTACACTAGTGGGAAAAATTAATTGACCATAGACAAATAACCCATAACTAATTCCTCCCCAAACACCAGACAGGGCGAGGCTATAGAAAAATCTATGGATGCTACGCTTGCGTCTGCTAATCATCAAGGCTGAACTGCCCACTAGCATTAGCACAAACAAACCCTGCAATGGTGGACTCTTAATTCCTGGGGCGATCGCTTTCCCTGACATCAAAGTTGCGATCGCATTGGCGTGAATTTCCACGCCCGACATCGGTTCAGTGCTATTACTACCAGCGACTGGATAATAATCATTATGTAACTGATCTGTTGCACCAATCAGCACGATCTTGTCTTTGAACACCTTTCCCTGCTGCAAATAGCTGTTCCAGTTTTCCGGATCGAGTACGTGCCAAAAAGGTTTTTGCTCAAATGTACCCGCAGGTCCCCAAAAATAAATGCGATCGCCTTTTGGTTGAGGATAATTTACTTGTGCTGCCCTCAGCGCTGCTTCATCAAAAGAGAGTCGCTTTTTGCTAAATAGATTATCTTCACCTAAGAACTTGGGAAACTCACTCGCTAATCGATGAACTTTTCCATCTACTTCTAAAGGAAAATTAACTGAGCCAATGGATACTGACCCTGTACGAAACATTTGTTGTGGGTCTGTTAGTTGCGTAAAAGAGCCTTGGTGCGTCTGGGAATTTTCGTAGACGGCTGCTAAGGTAACTTTTTTGCCATATTTTTGCAATACTGCCTGAAATTGGCGATCGTCTGTAACTCCATAGCTGCTTGCTGTATCAAAAACTACGTCTAATGCGACAGCGCGGGCACCTGCTTCGATTAATTTTGTGATTACCTGGGAGTATGCAGCCCGTTTATAAGGATAAGATTTTAGTGTTTCTAAGTAGGCATACTGTTTCGGATCTGTTTTATAGTACTGTTCGGGAACCGATATTGACTGATCGTCTATTGCTAAAATTACAATGTCTTCTGGAGGTGCGATCGGCCCGCGCAGTTGAAAAAAGCCAGAAAGCACCTGATTTTCCATCAATTGAACCAATTCCCCACCAGAAGCGCTCAATAGTGCGCCTCCAATTGCCCAAGTACCTGCCAGTAGATGACCTAAGCGAACCATCCACCGGGAGTGGCGAGCAGATGCTGTCGAAGTCACTTTTGTTGGTTTACTTGACAGTCCTTTGGCAGTAGAGACATAGTTTTTAGTTAAGGTAGATGTAGGTTCTTCTGCCATATCGGGTTACTGATTGATTTAAGTCCAACACTTTTATTTATTCAGACCACGTTTTAGTGTAAGCATATTGAAATAAGACTTAAATGATAATCTTATACATTTGTAAAGTATCTTCTATTTATCAACAAACTTTTATTGGCAGAGCCAGCCCCCAAGAAATTCTTACTCAACCACTACTTAATTTATTCTTTTTCTGTTGAATGAGTTACAAGTAGTGATTGTCTCATAGATTGGAGCCGGATATACTCTACCTGTGCATTTGGTTGTGGCAAGATTTTACCCTCACCTAACCAACATACACGTTACTAACTGGGTGCTATACCAGAAGCACTCCCAAGGCTGTCTTCTGTCTTTGGTGCAATGTTGGTAATCTCCACAAACGGTGTCCTGATACTGACAGCTTTACCGAAAGATAGGCATTAATTTATATCTTACCTTAAGCCGATGTTATACCTGTTTAGGAGTAAACTTTAGTGTTATGCAGCGATGAATGCTGTTACTGGGTCAATTTTATGGGTAGATTTTGATCGCCAGGAGGCTCTTGCAGTGCTGAAGGTGAATCAGGTTAACACCCAGGATCTCAACTCCAATATTGCAGGCGTTTTTATGTCTTGAAAGAGGTAGGATAAAAGCTATAGATAAAGAACTACGTTATAGATATTAGCAAACAAGGCATTTGAAAATTGCTATAATCTATTGTTCCATCTAAATTCATATATATTATTAGGTGTAAATTTGTATGGGTTCTCCAATGAATCGTCTGTCTATTTTTGTAGATGGAAACAATATGTTCTATGCTCAACAAAAAAATGGCTGGTTTTTTGACCCGCGGCGAGTCTTAGAATACTTCAAACATGAGCAATCAGAAACAACATTAATTAATGCCTTCTGGTACACTGGCTTAAAAGATCCACAAGACCAGCGAGGTTTCAGAGACGCTCTAATTAGTCTAGGATATACAGTACGAACTAAAATTCTGAAAGAATATTATGATGACACCTCAGGTCGTTACTCGCAAAAAGCGAATTTAGATATTGAAATTGTTGTAGATATGTTTAATACAGTAGACCAGTATGACCGAGTAGTATTATTCAGTGGTGATGGAGATTTTGAAAGAGCAATCGAACTATTACGCTCAAAAAATACACATATTACGGTAGTATCAACAGAAGGAATGATTGCTAGAGAACTACGCAATGCTACTGATAGATATATAGATTTAAATGATATCAGAGATCAAATAGAAAAAACTGAAGGTTAGTAGCTTTAACAATTATTTACAAAAATCAAAACTAGAGTTGAAGATATATTAAGCCACAAGTAAACACTAAACATTAAACAACAAACGGCAAATGACAAACAAAACAGATCGAATCATCATTTTTGATACAACATTGCGAGATGGAGAGCAGTGTCCGGGAGCGACTTTGAATATAGACGAAAAGCTAGTTATTGCCAAGCAATTAGCGCGTCTGGGTGTAGATGTAATTGAAGCAGGCTTTGCCTTTGCCAGTCCGGGAGATTTTGAAGCAGTCAAGAAGATTGCTCAAATTGTCGGCACAGAAAATGGCCCGGTAGTTTGTAGTTTGGCAAGAGCGATTAAAGCAGACATTGAAGCGGCTGCTGAAGCATTAAAACCAGCAGTTAATGCCAGAATTCACACATTCATTTCAACTTCTGATATTCATTTAGAGTATCAGTTGCGGAAGTCACGGGCAGAAGTGTTAGCGATCGCTGAAGAAATGGTAGCTTATGCCAAGTCCTTCATGACAGATATAGAATTTTCGCCGATGGATGCGGCCCGTACCGATCCAGAATTTTTGTACCAAGTGTTAGAGCGAACGATCGCAGCTGGTGCAACAACAGTTAACATTCCCGATACTGTGGGTTACACAACTCCTAGCGAATTTGGAGCCATAATTAAAGGCATTATCGAAAATGTCCCCAACATCGACCAAGCGATTATTTCTGTTCACGGACACAATGATTTAGGCTTGGCAGTTGCTAACTTCTTAGAAGCCGTCAAAAATGGCGCACGGCAACTAGAATGTACAATCAATGGCATTGGCGAACGCGCTGGAAATGCATCACTAGAAGAATTGGTAATGGCGTTGCACGTGCGGCGGCAATATTTTAACCCTTATCTCGGCAGACCAGAAAATTCTCAAGAATCCCTGACAAATATCGACACCCGACAAATTTATAAAACCTCACGCTTAGTTTCCAATTTGACGGGAATGTTGGTACAACCAAATAAAGCGATCGTTGGGGCGAATGCCTTTGCCCATGAGTCTGGAATTCACCAAGATGGTGTATTAAAGAACAAGCTAACTTACGAAATTATGGATGCCCAATTGATTGGCTTAACAGACAATCAAATAGTTTTGGGCAAACATTCAGGTAGAAATGCTTTCCGTACTCGGTTGAAAGAATTGGGCTTTGAACTGTCAGATACTGAATTAAATAAAGCCTTCGTCAGATTCAAAGAAGTAGCAGATAAAAAGAAAGAAATTTCTGATTGGGATTTGGAAGCGATCGTTAATGATGAAATCCAACAAGCACCCGATTTGTTCCGGGTAGAGTTGGTGCAAGTTTCCTGTGGTAGCAACGCCCGTCCCACCGCTACAGTTACCCTGCGTACCCCAGACGGTGAAGAATTAACCGATGCTGCGATCGGTACTGGCCCAGTGGATGCAGTTTACAAAGCCATCAACCGTGTGGTGAATGTACCCAATCAGTTAATTGAGTTTTCTGTGCAGTCAGTAACAGCCGGTATTGATGCCATTGGCGAAGTGACGATTCGTTTACGTTATGAATCTAAAGTGTTTTCTGGTCATGCAGCGAACACAGATATCATCGTGGCATCCGCGCAAGCTTATGTAAATGCATTGAATAGGTTGTATGCATCTTTGCAAACTCAAGAAAAACCACAGGAAGTAACTGCACAGAAAGTCTGAGATCGGATCTGTCAAACTGTCTGTTTTTAGCTGATGCTAACAAACTCCTCTCCAACTTTGGGGAGGAGTTATTTGTGAGTTCCAAAAATTTGTTGGAAATTATGCTTACAGAAAAACATATTACTATCAGAGAAGCCACCACCAAAGAAGATTTACTGATTGCAAAGCACTCTTACCAAATGTGGCTAGATATTGGTGTTCAAGAGAGTAATATTCACTTGGAGTGGCAGAATATTACCCTCAAATTCATAGAAGAGGCGCGTCGAGATTTGTTTTACAAAGCTTTTGTAGCAGAGGTTGATAATACAGTTGTAGGTTCTGTAAATTGTCAGCTGTTTGCAGGCTTGTACCAAATGTTTTCAAAGATGAATACCGCAAATTTGGATATATTTGGGGCGTTTATGTTGAACAATCTTACCGCAGACAAGGAATTGCCAAATTCTTAACTAATAGAGCAATTGAATATTTAAAAGCGATCGGCTGCACGCGAGTAGTTCTTAACGCCTCGCCATTGGGTAAACCAGTTTACTCCAGTCTCGGTTTCTTTGAAGGTAATGCAATGCAATTAGATTTGATTTAACAAAACAGAATTCAGAAATGAATTCTATGTAATTAGCGGATGAATAAACCTAAATCCGATAGGATAAGTTTATAGTTCAAGAAGCATCCCTGTTTGCTCATATTCGGATTTGTACAACAAGTCAAGTTTATTGAGTTCATTATGAATATTTTTTACTTTTTTAGATTTTTCTATTTACTTGTATGCATAAAACTTTATTCTGAGAAACGATGTTTATAACCAGTTAGCTTGTATGAGTAGCGAAAAAACTACAGAATTGCCACTCTGGGTACAAGATAGAGATATAGTCATTACTCATGATGAAGAAGTACAGTGGCGAGAAGGAAAACGCCCGGATTATTCATACACCAATGAATTTCTTCATCAAGAGAGTAAATTTCAGCATCCAGAAGGTTCTTTAGAAGCGATCGCCCAAAACTTAGTCCGCACTTTTGAGATGGAAGCTTCTAATAAATCTAATCCTCAACAGTGGCTTTCGATTGTTACTGATAAGTTTAAGATGAGTACCAATGGCGGACAACAATTCACTGCTGAAGATGTTGCAACTGAAGGTACTTATAACCTGTTTTTGGGTGAAACTGAGCAATACAGCTCTGAAACAGAAACCTTTGAATCTTCATTTCAAGTTTTTCATAAAGCCTTTCCCAATGGCTTCCTTTGGGAATTAACAGAAGTACTTTCGGGGCCGCCTAATGTTACCTTTAAGTGGCGACATTGGGGAACATTTAATGGTTCCTATAAGGACTATATACCCACAGGTGAAACAATAGAAATCGTCGGAGTTAGTATTGCTCGCGTCACTGATGATTTGAAGATTGAGTCTTTAGAGCATTATTTTGATAATAATGTCTTTCTTGAGAAATTAACGGCAGGTGGTTGTCCTTTCCATTCCCAAAATCAGAACGATCGCTAATTTTGATTTAGATGTGTAGGTTGGGTTAAACGAAGTGAAAGCCGACAAATACAAGACTTTGAGGTGTTGGGTTTCGTCCCTCAACCCAACCTACATCTGTAGCAATCATTTTTTGAATTGTTATAAAATCAGAACGATTGCTAATTTTCATTTAGTTATAGTCATCGAGTAGTACGCTCGATTGGCGCTCTTAGTAAATAGCAGTAAGCGCCGATCGAGCGATTATAATCATCGAAAATCTGCAATTGAAGACTTATTATTAAGGCTGATCGGGGGATGGAGATAAATTTTAATAAATTGAAAAATGCCGTTCATGGTATTACTGTTTGCACAGTAGTCGCTGGTGTATTGACTGAAGGTGTAAAACCAGCCAGTTTACTCGACTTCTGGGGTACAAAGTCCCTTTCTTTGCTACCTTGAACCTCAGATAAGTAGCAATCTCGCACTGCTAACAACAAGCCTTTGATGGCATCTGGTGCGCCTGTTTTAACTAAATCGTCTGCCTTTTTGAAAAAATGCGATCGCCATTTGCCATCGTTATTGCCATACAATTCTATTAAATACCAACCTGCAAGATACTCAGCTAAAGGGTCGAGACAGAAACGGATTCTGTCTTTGGCAGAACCGATAGTTTGAATCAGGTGCAGGCGTTTTTCTAGATAATTGAGGTGTGCTTCGGGGTCATCAATACCCAAATTTGCTAATGCAGCAACTGCATCTACACGCTTGGCGGTTGCTGGTTGATAACTTTGCTGCAAGCATTCCCAGGCGATGGTTTTGGCAATTTGATGAACAGTGCGGTCATCAAATTGATCGTCTGTAACATCACGATTGAGTTCATTGATATAACCCAGCATCAAATTAGGAATATTCTCTGGTAGTGCAGAAATATTAGATGCAACTTCTTTACTGGTGATTAACTGTTCAGCATAAAGTTTAGCCAGCAAGACAGTGATATTATTTTGACCAACCATCAGAGAAAGACGGTTACAAGCGTCAAAAAATTCCTGGTCAGTAAAGCGATCGCGTTTACCTCGCTGCATGAGATAAGCTTCCATAAAGGACGATAGTTTATTAGCCTCAATCCGCAAAGGTTTAATTATCGTCTTATTAACCCGCCCCAGCTTTTCCTCAATTCGGGAAGTAATCACCAACGCATTCACCGGAAACTCTGGCGACTCCGGCTCAATTGCTTCTCGTGTAGTGGCATTCATTTCTGAAAACCGATCTACAATTACTAGAATGCGTTTTTTTCTTAACAAACGTAACAGTAATTCTTGACAAATTGGCTCTGGTTCATCAATTAAAGCTTGCAACTGTCCTCTGATGGCTTCTAAAAGCGGCGACTTACCTTCAGTTACCCGAAATTCTTCTTCTAAAAGCACTGGTAACATCAAATGTTTGCAGAGTTGTTGGTCTTCATCCTCAGCCATTGCCCACCCAGCTATTCGACACGCTAAACTGGTTTTACCTATACCCCCTTCCCCACCAATTACTAAACAACTACGCTGTTTCTCGAAAGTTGAGTGCAAATTCTCATTCATCAGTTGGGGAACTGTTGTACCATCCAGAACAACGGGAATGGGAATATAACAAGCGCGACTGCTAACTGTATCCTTTTTGGGAAATTGTTCGCGGGCTGCTTTGATATATTTAGCTACCCACGCATCTAATACTCTGGGATGGTAATGAAACCAGCCAACAAATAGCACATATCGCAGAGGTACATTAACGCTGATAAATGGCAGAGAAAAATCTGTGTAGGGTTTGAGGGCGTTGTTAATTTTCAACAACCATAAAGGGGCTACCCGCAAGAGAATTAACCAAATAGAAGGCAATAAGATAATGTAAGCGGCAATTCCCAAGAGTAATTTATGCTTAAATAGCGATTCCAGAACTCTATCAAAGAGGCGAGTTTCTTTTTCTGCTTTCAGGGCATTGAGAGGGCGACGTATCAGCTTAATGTCCGTCTCTGTGAATTTATCTTTGTATTTTTGTATAGTTGTTAATACCTGCTCAAAGTCTGAGATGACTTTCTGCAACTTGGAGGTAGGTAAAGCATTTGCTTTATCCTGAAAGCCTGCCGCTATTCCTCCTAAACCTTTGATAGCACCTAAACGCACGTAAAACTGGTTATCATTCAACAGGGCAATTAAATTCGGGACAGAAGATACTGCTTCTGTACCCATTGCACCCAGAGCGTAGGCAGAATTGTAACGTACAGTGGGGTTACGATCTTTTAAGGCAGCAGTTAATACTGGGACAGCTACTTTTGCTTCTACACCAATTTTTCTGAGTGCAGAAGGAACATAAATGCGAACGAATTGCTCCTTGTCTTGTAATGCTGCCATCAACGATGGAACTGCTGCTTTGGCTGCTGTACCAATATTTCCTAAAGCTAAGGTGGCGTACAAACGGACTTGTCCATCCTCATCCTGCAATGCCGCACTTAAGGCTGGAACGGCTGGTGCTGCTTCTGCACCCAAATCTCCTAAAACCGAAGCGGCGTGCCAGCGAAGATTAATATCCTGATTTTTCAAAGCCTCAATCAGAGACGGCACTGCTGGCGAACCGATATTAACTAATGCATCTGCTGCAAGGCTTCTGATGTGGGCATCGTTATCTATCAGCTTCTCAATCAGAGGAGCAATTTTGCTGTCAGTAGTGATTTGCGCCCAACTATTGCTTGTGCATAGTAGGAACAGTGTCAGGCATAAGACAACCACCTTGAGCGCACTAAGTAATACTTGTCTGGTATGCTTTGTCATTGAATCGGATTGAATCACCCGATGAACAACTCCAGTCAGAGAAACTATACCTAGATTGTAATCTAACTGTCAATGCGGGTTAGCGATGTCTACGACGGGCTACGCCTACGCACTGGTTTGCCCCCGCTTTGCTCAAGCTTGATTAGCATTGGCATTTAAACGCATCATAATTTTTTCCGGTTCTGTCAAATTTTTAAATCCATAACGGCGATAAAGTCCATGAGCATCTTTTGTGCCTAACAACCACCTTTGAACGTCTTGCAATTCTGGATATTCTAAAATGTATTCTACAAACCATTTTCCTAAACCCTGTCCTCGATAAGGCTCCAAAATAAAAACATCTTTTAACAACGCAGAAGTTGCATAATCAGTGATGACTCTCGCAAAGCCAACTTGTTGATTACCTTCATAAAGTCCAAAACATAAAGAATTGTTTATTGACTTTTCTACAGTGGCTAATGGGATGTTTTCAGCCCAATAAGAAGTTTGTAAAAAATCATGAACCATTTGAATATCTAATTTAGATTTATCGGTGTTGATGTAAAATCGATGTTTTAATTCTTCATTCATCTCGCTATATCTTTTATTTAATAGGTTGAAAAATTATAATTCATTCTTGGGGTCAGTGGTTTGTAGTGTCAAATGATGAAATTACTGAACCATTAGCTGGATAACAGAGGCTATATTCAGCATTCAATGATATGGGTGTATCTACCATTGATTATGAATCAGCCTACAACAAAATCTTGGCAAGAAGTCCGCGCTGCTTTTCAACAAATCTGGGGTTATGAAGATTTCCGTCCACCACAAGGAGAAATTGTCAGCAGTTTATTGGCACAGAAAGATGCGCTGATTATTATGCCCACAGGTGGCGGGAAGTCGATTTGTTTTCAACTTCCTGCACTGCTACAAACAGGATTAACTTTGGTAGTTTCCCCTTTGGTGGCGTTGATGGAAAATCAAGTTCAGGAACTACGAGAAAGCCACCAAAAAGCAGCACTTTTGCATAGTGAATTACCTTCATCTCAACGCCGTGCAACTCTGCAAGCTTTAGAACGTCAACATCTAAGATTACTGTACTTGTCACCAGAAACTTTATTAAGTGTGCCAGTGTGGGAAAGATTATGTCACCCACAATTGCAAATTAATGGTTTGATTTTAGATGAAGCTCATTGTTTAGTACAGTGGGGTGATACTTTTCGCCCAGCTTATCGCAGATTAGGGGCGGTGCGTCCGGCATTGCTCAAATCAAAACCACCAGGAACAAAAATCAGCATCGCCGCTTTTACTGCTACTGCTGACCCCTCAGCCCAAAAAATTATTCAAACAGTTTTACAATTACAGCAACCAGAGATTTTCCGCTTGAATCCCTACCGTCCGAATTTGCATCCCAGCGTTCGCATTGCTTGGACACCACGGGGTAGGAAACAACAATTATTAAAGTTTATTCAAAATAGACCGCAACAATCGGGATTAGTTTATGTTCGCACTCGGAGAGATAGCGAAGATTTAGCCCAATGGTTAGCAGAGATGGGTTTTGCTACAGCTAGTTATCATGCGGGATTAGGTGCAACCGAACGCCGTGCAGTAGAAGCAAGCTGGTTAAGTGGTAAAATACCTTTTGTGGTTTGTACCTGTGCGTTTGGTATGGGGATTAATAAATCAGATGTTCGCTGGGTTGCCCACTTTCACGCGCCACATTTGTTATCTGAATATGTGCAAGAAATAGGTCGCGCTGGAAGGGATGGGAAACCAGCAGAAGCATTAACATTGGTGAGTGAACCTACGGGGTGGTTAGATTCAGGGGATAAGCAAAGACAGGAGTTTTTTCAACAACAAATGCGATCGCAACAACAAATAGCGCAGCAACTTGTGAAAAAATTACCAAAACAGGGAGAAGTGAATGCAGTAACCCGACAATTTCCCGAAGGTGCGATCGCCTTAGCTTTACTCCACAGTAATGGTCAGTTAAACTGGCTTGATCCTTTTCATTACACCATTGGGCAAAAAGCCAGAAATCAGCCACCAACTCAATTACACGCCGCCAAACAAATGCATCAATATCTGACAACTAAGCAGTGTCGTTGGCAGTTTTTATTAAATGCCTTTGGTTTTGACAAAGAAGCAGCTAACTTGCGTTGCGGACATTGCGATAATTGTCGTCAATAGGTCACGCCAAGGACTAGTCCCCAATCCGCTTGGGTTAACGATTGTTTGTACTTGGCGCTTTAGCGAAGACAGCGCCAACTACGAACCTATCAAATCTATTCAAAAACCACAAAATTGTTGTTGGTTAATGACAATCCTGCTGATAGTTGTGCAAATTTTACCTGAGTAAACCCAGATGCACTACCATCTTGGTCAAAGAACAATGCACCTGTAGCGCTGTTGTAGATAAATCGCTCTTTGCTAGTAGTTGCAGATGTTCCGATTGTAAACTGACTTGCTGAAAGTGAACCTATTGATAACTCACCACCGCCAAAACCATAAGTCCATATCTGAATCAACTCACTATTAACGTTGAAGTCATAAAGACTATCAACATCTCCGTTGTAACCATATAAAACAAAGGTATCAGTACCAGCTCCTCCATAGATGGTGTCATTACCTAAACCACTTGTGAGGGTATCATTGCCATTGCTCCCCACAATCTTGTCATCGTATGCTGTACCTGAGATATTTAATCCTTCGATATTCTTGTAATTAACCCGATATCTGCCTGCGGTAATTGAGCCAGTGTTACTAGTAGCATTGAATGTCGAAGTGATACCCCCTGTAGCCAATGTGTAATCGATTCTCAACAAATCGTTACCCTTACCGCCATCTACGGTTTGAGTCACTAAATTAGAGGGGGCATTATCTGGGGATATGAGACTTAGATAGAAGGAATCATTGCCATCGCCCCCAAACAGGAAATCATTGCCTATTGAAATGTTATCAGCATACAATTTATCGTCACCAGCGCCTCCATTGAGCGTATTATCGCCTGAAGAGAGCATATCATAATAGTAGGTGGCATTATCAGTGCTGGACAGAATATCATTGCCATCACCACCAGAGAGTAGGTTATTACCTGATGAAAAGTCAGCATACAATTTATCATCACCAGCGCCACCATTGAGTGTATTATCGCCTGAGGAGATAAAACTATACATTCTATATACATAAGAACCAGAGGTGGTAAGAAAATCGTTGCCATCGCCCCCAGAGAGTAAGTTATTGCCTTCTGAACCCTGAGCATTCAAGGTATCTTCACCAGTGCCACCGTTGAGGGTGTTATCGCCTGAAGAGTTAAAAAAATAGTATCCGGTGTTATCAGTAACGTCAGAGGCGTAAAGAGAATCATTCCCATCGCCCCCAAAAAGTAAGTTGTTGCCTTTTGAAGCTCCAGCATTTAAGGTATCGTCACCAGTGCCACCATCAAGGGTGTTATTGCCTGTTGAAAATTCAACATTGCCCGTTGAATTTTCAACAATATTCAAGTAATCGTTACCAATACCACCAACCAGGGAGTTATTGCCCATATCACCCTTCAGGGTGTCATTCCCCGCACCACCAAGGAGAGTATCATTCCCCGCACCACCTCTCAAAATGTCGTTGCCACTCAAGCCGTCAATGATGTCATCGCCCCCCTGAGCATTGATAACATCATTTGAGTTGTCAAAGCCGTTAACATTATTGTTCAGGTCGTTAAGGAAAGTGACTGTGTTCTTATTGAAGATAGTGCTTTGAGTGGAGTTGGCATTGAAAACATCAAAGCTGTCCGTGATGCTAGTCTGCCCATCAAACAGGAAATTGCCCAAATTTACAGTGGCTCCTGTAGATTTACTGAGGTTATCCAGATTTTCCAGCGCCAAGTTTTGCAGGATGACTAAGGGCTCACCAAAACTTAGTCCATAAAAATAATCGACCACCCCTTCAAAGTTGATTTCCAGATTGTTGCCATTCTGGGTCAGCAGCAAATTTTGGGCAGTGAAGCCAGCACCTTGGAATTTTAGGGTATCCACTTCGGCAATGACTGCTGTCGAGGGATTTATGCCTTTACCTATGCCACCAAAATCGGTGATAATACAATTGCGGTCGTACATGTTGTAAAAAAATTCATCCTTGCCGCCTCCACCAGTCAAAGTGTCGTGTCCATAGGAATCTCTGATGATATCGTCACCAGCTTTACCATTAATGGTGTCGTCCGAGTTGCTGCCTATTAGGGTATCATTACCGTTGGTTCCAATGATATTTGCCATAGATTTTTACCTACGTAAATTATTTTTTTCAGTAACTTTCAGTTCTCAAACTGCTGTTTGTGCTGTTTTCGGGCACAAAAAACTCGCCGAAATTTGACGTTTTCGGCATACTTTATCCGTCACTCTTGAGGAGCAGAATATTTCTCGAAGATTCACCCTTTGAATAGCTTTGACGTAACACTTTTCTAACCATCTCAAACTATCTAAGCCTTAAGCGCTGTACAAATTAATGAGGGTGTGAATTAACGATAATCGGTTATTTCAGGCTAAATTAATCATCTTTGTTCAATATAAATCAGTGAACAAGCATCAAAAAATCTGACAATTGAATGCCTAAAACTTACACTTGATATTTAATTTATTGCCAGCGTCTAAGTCCTGCTAGAAGAGAAAATAATCAACTGTTGATCGGCAAAGAGATTTTTATACTCTCTTGGGGGCAATTCTGCATAGATGTCTAGCTTTAAAATAGAGAATATTTTAATAACCCAACACTGACCATATACTACCGTATTTACTTAGATATTTTTGCTTCAAGATACATTTTTGTATATTCTTCATATTATTTACCAATAAATTTACGTAAAAATATTTTGTTTGTGTACTATTAATGTTTAAGTTGTCCCTGTTCCCGAAGGCTATTAGAGATTGGTATAACGTTTGTAAACCAAGAAACCCGCGATCACCTACGGTGGGCGGTTACGCCATCGCAGACATTACTGCTTCTGGCTCCAAAGCGCAAAGCAATCAAACCTGAATCTATCATAACCTCTAAAAAAGGGAGAGCTAAACTGCTAAAAAAGTATATATAGCAAGTATTTCAGCAATTACAAAAGACTCATTCACGAGTTTTGCTTATCGCCGATTTTAATACCAATTCTCTAAATTAAAGCAACAAATATCTTGTGTTTTACTTCTTCAACTGCCGCAGATCAAGAACAGCCTGCCTCAACAGATAAATTTCCTTAACTCAACTGTATTGCCCTATCCTCTATTTTCCAGCTAGGTTCATCCAATAGGATGAATTGTCATTTTCACGACCAAGTAACAATAGGGTAGTCAAGTAGAGGATAAAAATATGTCATCTGCTCAAGCACCCTCCCTACCACTGTTGATTCCGCGCGAAATCCTGTTTGGGAATCCCGAAAAAACTAACCCACAACTCTCCCCTGATGGCAAGTACTTGGCATATATCGCCCCTGATGAGAAAAATGTCTTGCAAGTATGGTTGCGAACTATAGGACAAGAAGACGACAAAATACTAACTGCTGACAAAAAGCGTGGTATCCGCATTTTCTTCTGGACTTATAACGCCGACCAGTTGATTTATATGCAAGACTCGGATGGCGACGAGAACTTTCACCTCCACTTGGTTAATATTCACTCCCAGATTGTGCGTGACTTAACGCCATTCCAGGGTGTGAAGGCCGAACTTGTGGAACTAGAACCCAAATTTCCAGATGAAGCGCTGGTAGCGTTGAACTTGAACAATCCTCAAAAGTTTGACGTTTACCGCATCAACCTCAAAAATGGTGCGGTAGAGTTCGACACTGATAACCCCGGTAACATTATCAGTTGGACATCTAACGCCCAGTTACAAATACGTGCAGCAACAGCTAGTACACCCGATGGTGGGTACGATTTATTGTTGCAGAAAGCCGATAAACAGTGGGAAATTCTTCGCCATTGGGGGGCAGAGGAGGAAGGAAATTCTGTAAGTTTCTCAGATGATGGCAAAACCCTTTATATTCAAGGGAATCATGATGCTAACGCCAAACGTCTCTTAGCTGTTGACTTAGAAACCCGTAAAGAAACTGTGATTGCTGAAGATGAACAGTATGATGTCGTGGGGATAATTATTCATCCACTGACGCGAGTTATTCAAGCAGTTTCTTTCTACAAAGATAAACAAGAATGGCAGGTAATTGATCGCAGTATCGCCGCAGATTTTGAGGAAATCGCCAAGGTGCGTTCTGGAGAATTCTCTATAATTAGCCGCGACTTGGAAGATAAAACTTGGGCTTTAGCTTATAGAACTGACAATGGCCCAGTTTATTACTATGCCTACAACCGAGAGTCCAAAACTAGCACTTTCCTTTTTAGCAACCAACCCAAACTGGAAACGTTGCAGTTAGCTTCAATGCAACCGATTTCCTACGAAGCGCGGGATGGCTTAACTATCCACAGTTACTTAACAACTCCTGTGGGAATACCGACGCAGAATCTCCCAACAGTCCTGCTGGTTCATGGCGGCCCTTGGGCGCGGGATACTTGGGGTTTTTCTCCCACAGCGCAATGGCTAGCTAACCGAGGTTATGCCGTGTTGCAAGTGAACTTTCGCGGTTCCACTGGCTATGGTAAAGCATTTTTGAATGCTGGAAATCGGGAATGGGGTGGCACAATGCACGATGACTTGATTGACAGCGTGAACTGGCTGGTAGAAAAAGGCATTTCTGATCCGCAAAAGATTGCGATTATGGGCGGTTCTTATGGAGGTTACGCCACCCTAGCGGGGTTGACTTTTACACCCGAAATCTTTGCTGCTGGCGTGGATATTGTCGGGCCAAGTAACCTGATTACCCTGATAGAAACTATACCGCCCTATTGGGAACCGATCAAAGCAATGATTTATCATCGCATTGGCAACTTGGAGACAGAAGAGGAGTTTCTCAAATCGCGATCGCCTTTATTTTTCGCTGACCGAATTCAAAAACCTTTACTCATCGGTCAAGGTGCAAACGATCCACGGGTGAAACAATCAGAAAGCGATCAAATTGTCAACGCAATGCAACAAGCTGGTTTACCAGTGCAATATGTACTTTACAGTGATGAAGGACATGGTTTTGCCAGACCAGAAAATCGCTTGCACTTTTTTGCGATCGCAGAGGAGTTTCTCGCCAAATACTTAGGTGGTAAATTTGAATCTTTGGCAGATATCCCCGGTCATTCAGGAATAGTTAAATAAAGTCTCACGCATGGTGGTTAGTGTAATTCACCAACCACCTTAATATTTTTAATTACAGATGGATGTATTTATGATAAATCATCACGGAAAATTTGAGTTATTGATTTTTCCTCCAAGACATTTTGTGGGATTAATTTACACAAATCACTTTTATCTCTAAGATGTAAAGAGGAACAATCTGGAATGCTTGGGAATAAAACAGTGTTGAATATTAAGAAAAATCCGATAAAGCACCTAAAATATGTTAGCTTATGGGTAAAGTATGAAAATATATTATTTTAATAGTGATTATAAATTCATTTTTCAACAGATGATATTAGATTGATTAATTTAGATTTTTTAAAATTAGTGTAACCAAGGATAGATTTTGTACTAGCATTCAATATTTCTGAATTTAATCAGATGCATAAAATAGCAATGCTTTTTAGTTCCTTGAATGGTATCTAAATTTATTAAATTTTTTATTTGAGAAAATATCCTTCTAAAAGTCACAAAATAAATCATGACTAAAGTCACAGTTGAAGCATACACAAGATAAAAAATAGTTGTTAAATTAGTAATGCTTTGCAGTAATTGCACAGTTAAAAGGTTCGATTGATATCGGGGCTTGTGACTAAATTTCTTTACTCTTTCAGCAACGTCGTTTTTTATGTGTAGATTAATTGGCTACCTTGGTAATCCCATCCGATTAGATGAGTTGCTGTATAAACCAGAGCATTCACTTTACAAACAAAGTTACAGTCCCTTGGAATTAAAATCAGGAGTAGTTTGTGCAGACGGGGTAGGTATAGGCTGGTACGACGAAGTGGGTAAACCCTTCATTTACCGGAACACAATCCCGCTTTGGAACGATCCGAATCTGGAAGAGTTGAGCACCTATGTACAATCTAGTTCTACTGTAGGCTATGCCCGATTAGCTGGGATAGGTGAATCGCTCGACATTAGCAACTGTCAGCCATTTCGCAGTGGGAAACTGTTGTTTGTGCATAATGGCGAAATCTCAAACTTTCAACAGACTCTCTATAGACCAATACGTGAGAGCCTCTCTGATTCCATATACCACCTGATTAAAGGCATGACTGACTCAGAACACATCTTCGCCCTGCTAGTGCAAATGTGGCAGTCTTCTCCAGACAGTACATTGTTTGATGCCTTACGTGCGACACTTCAAAAATTGACTGAATTGGCATCACAATATGATACCAGCTTTAGTGCCAATATAATTGTCAGTGATGGTCAAGCAGTTGCAGCAGTTCGCTACGCTTACCGCACACAAGCCCCTACTCTTTATTGGTCAAGTGATTCTCTCAAGCACCCAAACCAGGTTATTGTTGCCTCTGAGCCTTTATCCAACGAAAATTGGACTGCTTTTGGTGAGCAAAGTACGCTATTTGCTCAAGTCCAGTCATTACAGCCAACATTTAGCCTGTTGGAGAAATTTACTTAATTGGGGTTTAGATAAGCATTGCTCAAAAGTTGAAATTTAGCTTTTCGCTCTAAAGGTGGTGCGATCGTAGACTTGCATTGCTGTTACTTGTGCGAAAAGGCAACAGCAATGCAAGTCAAACAGACAACATAAATTATCCGTCTTTCAGATATTAGCAGCAATTTCAGAACGCCGCCGTTCTGCTAACCGATGACGTATCAGATCAATTAGTGCTTGTTGTTCATCTACTGATAAATTTTCGATGCTTTCTAGAACTGGATCTAACCTGGAGAATGAGGTCATTATTTATTGTTACCTTGGTTGCAGTACATTAACTATTACGTATGCCTAAAATTGTTGCAAAAACCGTAAATCACTAGCATACAAGCGACGAATATCATCGATTTGATGTAACACCATTGCAAAGCGTTCTACACCAAAACCGGCAGCAAACCCTGTATAAACTTCTGGGTCATAACCCACAGACTTAAGTACATTTGGATCGACCATACCGCAGCCCATCACTTCCAGCCAGCGCCCATTCCATTGCAAATCCACCTCAGCCGAGGGTTCGGTAAAGGGGAAATAACTGGCGCGGAAGCGAATTGGTAAATCGCCAAATATTGCCTGCAAAAATACTTTAATAGTGCCTTTGAGGTCTGTAAAAGTTAGTCCCTCGTCAATGGCTAAAAGTTCTATTTGATGGAAAACTGCTGAGTGAGTCGCGTCTACATTATCTCGCCGATAAACTCGCCCTGGAGCCACAACCCGAATCGGTGGTTCTTCTCTTTCCATGTAACGAATTTGCACCGAAGATGTATGAGTCCGCAGAAGATTACCATCTGGCAGGTAAAAGGTATCCTGCATATCACGGGCGGGATGGTCAGGCGGAGTGTTGAGAGCCTCGAAATTATAGTAATCTGTTTCCATTTCTGGCCCTTGAGCCACAGTGTAGCCCATACCAACAAAGATATCCAGTGCCCGGTCGATAATGCCGTTGAGGGGATGAATGCGACCTTGAGGGCTATAAATTCCCGGCATAGTTACATCCAGAGTTTCCGCCTCTAGCAAAGCTTGAATTTGCGCGGATTCTAAGGCGGTGCGTTGCTGGTCTAGACTAGTTTGCAGGGATTCTTTGACTGTATTGGCGATCGCTCCAATTTTTGGTCGTTCCTCTGCGCTCATCTGCCCCATACTTCGCAACAGTGCCCCCAGTTCCCCTTTCTTACCCAGATAGTTAACTCTGAGTTCCTCCAGACGTTCTAAGGTATCAGCGGCTGCGATCGCTTTTTCTCCTTCTTGCCGCAGTGCTAAAAGTTGAGCTTCTAAATTGCTAGTCATTAGTTATTAGTCATTGGTCATTAGTCATTAGTCTATAGTCAAAAGCTGTGAACTGCTCGATAAATAAACTTATAGTCATATCATTAACATCAGCTAAAGGTGAGGGTTGAAACCAAACCTCTGTTTATTAATTAGAGATGATTGGGCTAGGGCGCGTAAATCCAGCTAACATCTCACTTAACCAGACTTGGGGATTGAGCAACTTGTCTTAAAGGTAGGTAAAGTCCTCCACAGTATTTAGTGAGTATAAATGTTTTTTTGCTGCTTGTGACCTCAGACATTGACAAATGGCTAATAACAAATAACTAATAACTAATGACCAATGACTAATGACTATGAAATTACTAATTAGCAACGATGATGGCATTTCTGCCTTAGGGATTCGTACCCTAGCCAACTATTTGGCAGAGGCTGGTCATGATGTGAGTGTAGTTTGTCCAGATCGAGAGCGATCGGCAACTGGACACGGGTTAACTTTACACCAACCCATTCGCGCCGAAATTGTTGAAGAGATTTTTCATCCTGCTGTCAAAGCTTGGGCTTGTGATGGTACGCCTTCAGATTGCGTCAAATTGGCGCTGTGGGCTTTATTGGAAACTCCCCCAGATTTGGTTCTCTCTGGTATTAATCAAGGTGCGAATTTGGGAACTGAAATTCTGTATTCTGGCACTGTTTCTGCGGCAATGGAAGGTCTAATTGAAGGCATTCCCAGCATAGCACTGAGTCTTATGAGTCACACATCTAAAGACTTTCAACCTGCTGCTAAGTTTGCCACAGTTCTCGTAGACCAGTTGGCCCAAAAACCGCTGCCAGATTTAATGTTGCTCAATGTCAACATTCCTGCGGTCAAATGGGAAGAAATTGCCGGAGTTACTCTCACCCGTCAAGGAATACGGCGTTACATTGATGTGTTTAATAAACGAGTCGATCCTCGTGGAAAAACGTACTACTGGTTAACCGGAGAGGTAATTGAGGATGTGGAACCTCCAAACGGATTAAATCTGCTTCAAAATGTACCGACAGACGTGCAGGTTGTACGTAAAAACTACATCAGTATTACTCCGTTACAATACAATCTTACTTACGCAACTGGATTAGATAAATTATCGGAGTGGGAATTCAATTTTCCTGGAATCATTTGATTTATCAAGACAAAAATGGGGTTATTCAAATACATCACGAAAAATGTAGGCTATAACGTAGGGGCACTCTTGAAATAACCGATACACATTCACCCCAAAACCTAGAAAATTATAACTGACGTCTTTTATTCACATTTACACAATCAGCCAGAAACAGGATATGCTGTTTTACCAAGAAATCTTCCCTCTAGCAAAATCGGTGAGACAGCATAAACTTCGACAAAATAAGTGACAATTCTTTCATTTATCGCCCGCTCAGTCCAGCAAGCAATACCCATGTCTAGGATAGAGAATCAGTTTACCGTACAATTTTGGGGGGTTCGTGGCAGTATCCCCAGCCCAGGGCCACACACTGTTCGTTACGGCGGTAATACCCCTTGCATATCAATGCAAGCGGGCGATAAACGCTTAGTTTTCGATGCTGGCACGGGACTGCATGTTTTGGGGCAATCTCTGTTGCGCCAAATGCCGTTAGAAGCTCACATATTTTTTACCCACTCTCACTGGGATCACATGCAAGGTTTTCCCTTCTTTACTCCAGGGTTTGTAAAGGGGAATGACTTTCATATTTACGGCGCGATCGCACCTGATGGTTCTACTATAGAACAGCGCCTCAACGATCAAATGTTGCACCCGAACTTTCCCGTACCCTTGCAAATTATGCAAGCCAATTTAAATTTCTACGACATTCGACCGGGGCAACCAATCCACATTGATGACCTTACCGTAGAAACAGCACCTTTAAACCATCCAGGTGAAGCTGTAGGATACCGTGTCAATTGGCGTGGTGGTGCAGCTACTTACATCACTGATACCGAACATTTTCCCGATCGACTCGATGACAATGTGCTGTGGCTAGCTCGTAATGCCGACATTCTGGTTTACGATTCTACCTACACAGATGAGGAATACCACTCACCAAAATCCCCGAAAATTGGCTGGGGACATTCTACCTGGCAAGAAGCGGTAAAAGTGGCACAAGCTGCTAACGTCAAAACTCTGGTGATTTACCACCACGACCCGGCGCACGATGACGATTTTTTGGATTGTGTAGGCAAAGAAGCCGCTGCAAAATTTCCTGGTGCTATTATGGCACGGGAAGGATTGGTACTTCAGGTTCCGACCTCAGTTGTCTTATCAGAATCTTTTCCTGTTAGCAAATTTTCTACCTAAAGATTGCGATCGGAGGAATTGGAGATTTTAGATTAGATTGGTGATCAGAGGCTTTCAGCGCGAGAGCGTCCCTGTTGGCTGTACGGTGAGACAGCGCTGCCCAGAGTTGTCAAAGCGCCGACCACAGGATTGGGGCGACAACAGGAGGACACACTAGTCATTGGTCATTGGTCATTGGTCACTTGTACTGAGCTTGTCCTGAGCGTAGCCGTTGGCGCAGCCTCTCGTAGAGAAGGGAGAAGCCGTTGGCGCAGCCTCTCGTAGAGAAGTATTGGTCATTGGTCATTGGTTATTTACAAATGACAAATGACAAAGGACAAAGGACAAATGACAAAGGACAAAGGACAAATTGGTACTACAAAAGCTGTCCTCCTTAAGGCGGTTTACCATAGGGTAGCTTCCTGCTGATAGCTAAAATAAACCTAAAATCTCAGAATTCACGTGCTAAATTTGTCTAAAAATGGGTGTTCTGTGCGGGTTGCTTTTTCGAGCGAAGGGCTACTAACGCCGACTGCTGTTGCCCTTGGCAAGTTTGATGGTGTTCATCTTGGTCATCAAAGGGTAATTCAACCAGTCTTGCACGCTGGTGGTCATTTGTCAGTAGCTAGTAGTCCGCAGTCAAAGGAAAATCAACTGACAAATCAAGAATATACCTACTCAACAGTTGTTACCTTTGACCCCCATCCACAGGAGTTCTTTACGGGGCAACCCCGGACTTTGTTAACGCCACTGGATGAAAAAGTCCAACAATTGCGATCGCTTGGGGTAGAACAACTGGTACTACTACCCTTTGATAAAGAATTGTCTGCGTTGACCCCAGAAGAATTTGTCGAAAAAATTCTCGTGCAACAACTGCGATGCCAGCGAATTAGCATCGGGCAGGATTTTTGTTTTGGCGAAAAGCGCAGTGGTACTGCTCAAGATTTGCAATTACTCGCCGCCAAGCACAATATTCCCGTTACCATCGTTCCCTTACAAACTTATACAGGTGATTCGTCCACCCAAACCAATTGCGTCAGTACTACTCCGACTCAAGATGCCCGCATTAGCACTTCATTGATCCGCCAAACCCTTGAGCAGGGAGACATTGAAAACGCAAATCTATTACTAGGACGCCCCTATACTCTCCTTGGTGATGTCGTTCAAGGTCAACAATTGGGCAGAACAATTGGCTTTCCCACTGCTAACCTCCAACTACCAAAAGAAAAGTTTTTGCCCCGCCAAGGAGTTTACGCTGTCCGCGTTTTCACTCTTGATGAAACATCAGATATCGCTCCTAGTGAGAACTTGGGCGTTATGAATATCGGTAATCGTCCAACTGTAAACGGTACTTATTCATCTGCGGAAGTACATTTATTTGATTGGTCAGGTGATTTGTATGGCAAAAAACTGGTTGTGCAGCTAGTTAAATTTTTGCGCCCCGAACAAAAATTTTCTTCTCTCGAAGCCTTGAAAACACAAATTCAACTTGACTGCGTTGTTGCTAGAGAAGTTTTGAGTGCTGGAGCGTAAAGTTAAAAGTTAGGAGTTAGGAGTTAGGAGTTAGGAGTGGGAACAATGTATTTAGGCATTAGGCATTGGGCATTGAGGATTGGGCATTGGTTATTAATTTTTCTCCCTGACTCCTTTACTCCCTCATCTCCCCCTGCCCCCTGCTCCCCACCCACTCCCCACAACGCATGAGAGAAAAAATTGACGCTTTAACACAAAATCTGGCTCTTACCATCGTTGGCAAAGCTGAGGCAATACGCTTAGTGCTAGTCGCCTTGTTAGGTGGTGGTCATGCTCTTTTAGAAGATGTTCCTGGTGTTGGGAAAACCCTGCTTGCTAAATCCCTAGCTCGTTCACTGGATGGCAAGTTTCAACGGCTACAATGCACTCCCGATTTACTGCCAACTGATATTACTGGCACCAACATCTGGAATCCAAAAAGCGGCGAATTTAGTTTTCTTCCTGGGCCAGTTTTTACCAATGTGCTATTAGCTGACGAAATTAATCGCGCTACACCCCGCACTCAGTCAGCTTTACTGGAAGTTATGGAGGAACATCAGGTAACAGTCGATGGTGTCTCTCGTGCAGTTCCCCAGCCTTTCTTTGTCATTGCCACTCAAAACCCTATCGAGTATCAAGGTACTTTTCCCCTGCCGGAAGCACAAATGGATCGGTTTATGTTGTCGCTGAGTTTGGGCTATCCTTCTGAAGCAGAAGAACTCCTAATGCTGCAAAATCTCCAAAATGGTGTCAAAGTTGCTAATTTGCAGCCTTGTATTACCTTGGCAGAAGTACAGGAATTGCGTTACCTCTGCTCTCAAGTAAAAGTGGCAACTTCCTTGCAACAGTACATCCTGGAATTGGTGCGGGCAACACGCCAAGATGAGGAAATCGCTCTTGGTGTCAGTCCGCGTGGCACATTAGCATTACAACGGGCTGCCCAAGCGCTAGCTTTTTTATTAGGGCGTGATTATGCTATTCCCGATGATGTAAAATTTCTCGTCCCTCATGTTCTTTGCCATCGCCTTATTCCTAGAGGAGGACGCAATTCAAGGACTGTTGTTGAGCGATTATTGCGATCGGTTTCTATTCCTTAATAACGCTCTTCCACATTTAACTTGCATATATTGGGTGCGAAACGCCCACCTCACAAGAAATGTACAATTGCTAGAGTTTGGGCGTGTTAGGATATCCTACAAAATTAGGTAGACAATAAATGAAAGCGATCGAAGTTACCGGCAGGATTGATTCTCAAGGAAACCTAGTTTTAGATGAGCCGATTCAGGGAAACACTTATCCTCATCAGGTTCGGGTAATTGTGTTGGTTCCAGAACAAGCAGAAGTAGAAGAGCTTGACCCTGATGATACACCTGTTGAGGAGATTAAAGCTAGTTTGAGGAGAGCTTTACAGCAAGCAAAATCTGGTCAAACTAGACCAATCAGTGAGCTATGGGACAGGATTGATGCAGAGTGATAATGCAGTTTGAATTCGATTTTCCGATGAGTTTGAGCAAGAACTTTGCAGACTATCAAAAAGATTTCGCAACATTCGCTCTGATGTTCAACCAATTATTGAGCAATTACAACAGGGGAACATTGTTGGCGATCGCATTGCGGGCATTGGTGAGGAGTATGTTGTTTATAAGGTGAGAGTTCGTAACAGTAGTATCCAAAAAGGTAAGAGTGCTGGATACCGATTTATTTATCAAGTTGAGTCACCTACAAGTATTTTGCTACTAACGATTTATTCCAAATCTGACCGAGAAGATATTGGTGCAAATGAAATCCGAGATATTGTGGCTGATTTTTCTAGTGAGTCAGGTTAAAACTACTAGAACATTTTTCCTTGCATAGTCAGTGGTGCGCTGAATAGATATTTATATTACTGTTATCGATATCAAAAATGTGTTGCTTGCCAAAACTACTTACGCAAAATTTGAAACACTGCCAATACTGCGTAAGTCTTATGATTAGCACAAGCGCCACTTTTAAATATTTGGGAATGTGAGGAATGTCAATTTTTGTTAAGCGCAAAATCCGCGATGCCTACGGCGGGCTACGCCAACGCCAAGCACTACAGCCAAGCGCCGAACGTGAATTCAAACGCCAATTTTTCGGTTTACTTCTGGTAATTGTAACGTGGAGTTTAGCTATGGGCTGGCTTCTAGCCTTGGCAACTAACGCCCAAAGTGCGACTCCTCCCGCTGAAATTGGCACTGTTGACGTAGTACCTGCACAATACCAACTGGGGCAAGAACTGTATTTAGAAAACTGCTCCAGATGTCACATTGCCATACCACCAGCCGTTTTACCTACCCAAACTTGGAAAAATATCCTGCAAGACTCGCAGCACTACGGCGCACAACTCCAGCCTTTAATCGATCCGCCACGCATCTTGGTGTGGAAATATCTTTCGACTTTCTCCCGTGTGCAGCTAGATGACGAAGAAACACCATATCGCGTCAACAACTCGCGTTATTTCAAAGCTTTGCATCCAGGAGTTGAGTTACCACGTCCCGTACAAGTTGGCAGCTGTGTCAGCTGTCATCCCAGTGCTAATGATTACAATTTCCGCCGTCTGACATCAGAGTGGAAGAATTAAAATTGGGGACTGGGGACTGGGGACTGGGGACTGGCGGACAAGGAAGATGAAGAAGACCCAAAGAAACGATCAAATACTATTTCCCTGTCAGAGTGTCCCCGTTTCCTCTTTTCCATGCCTAGTAGCCAATCCCCAATCCCCAATCTCCAATCCCCAATCCCCATCTAGGGGCAAAATGATACTATGAAGAAAGAGTAAATATAAGATAAGAGTTAAAACCAATCAGTTTATTAAATGATTGGCTAGTTTTTATCCTGCTTTTGAGGTAATTCTCATTTCACACCCATCCACGACCAAGACGTTTGGGCTGGGTTAAATGTTTATAATCAATGCCGACCCTTTAATTCCCATCCCCTTTGATTCAGTTCTATAACCTGCCATGCTAAAACTTTTGTTGGGCGACCCCAACGCTCGTAAGCTTAAAAAATACCAACCTTCTGTTACTGAAATTAACCTTTTAGAGGAAGAAATTAAGGTTCTTTCCGATGATGAGTTAAAAGGTAAAACCGTCGAATTTAAACAACGGCTCGCTAAAGGCGAAACCCTAAATGACATATTGCCAGAAGCTTACGCCGTTGTTCGGGAAGCAGGACGGCGAGTCTTAGGCTTGCGGCACTTTGATGTCCAACTCCTTGGCGGTATCATTTTACATGTAGGGCAAATTGCCGAGATGAAAACCGGCGAAGGTAAAACACTAGTCGCCACCTTGCCGAGTTATTTAAATGCCCTTACTGGTAAAGGTGTACACGTCGTTACCGTCAATGATTACCTGGCTCGTCGGGACGCAGAATGGATGGGACAGGTGCATCGGTTCTTGGGGTTGAGTGTGGGGCTAATTCAGTCAAGCATGACTCCCAGCGAACGTCAGAAAAACTACGATTGCGATATCACTTATGTCACCAACAGTGAAGTCGGCTTCGACTACCTGCGGGATAACATGGCGACATCAATGGTAGATGTGGTGCAACGCCCGTTCAATTATTGCGTGATTGACGAGGTAGACTCGATTTTAATTGATGAGGCGCGGACACCGCTAATTATTTCCGGGCAGGTGGAAAGACCGACAGAAAAATATCTGCAAGCTGCTGAAATAGCATTCACACTTAAAAAAGACGAGCATTATGATGTGGATGAAAAAGCTCGTAACGTGCTTTTGACAGATGAAGGGTTTGCGGAATCAGAAAATCTTTTGGGAGTCACAGATTTATTTGACCCAGAAGATCCTTGGGCGCACTTCATTTTCAATGCAATTAAAGCCAAAGAACTTTTCCTCAAAGATGTAAATTACATCGTCCGCAATGGGGAAGTGGTAATTGTGGATGAATTTACTGGTCGAGTACTACCCGGACGGCGTTGGAGTGATGGACTACATCAGGCGATTGAAGCCAAAGAACACGTAGAAATTCAGCCAGAAACTCAAACTCTAGCGACAATTACTTATCAAAATCTCTTCTTGCTGTATCCAAAACTGGGCGGAATGACAGGAACAGCAAAAACGGAAGAACCGGAATTTGAAAAAATTTACAAATTGGAAGTTGCGGTAATTCCCACCAACCGCGATCGCAGACGCGAAGATTTGTCTGATATGGTCTTTAAGACAGAAGCAGGCAAGTGGGGGGCGATCGCTAGAGAATGTGCCGAAATGCACGAACTCGGTAGACCTGTATTAGTGGGAACCACTAGTGTAGAAAAATCCGAACTTCTCAGTCGGCTATTGAAGCAACTGGAGATTCCCCACGAATTACTCAACGCCCGGCCAGAGAACGTCGAGCGGGAGGCGGAAATCGTCGCCCAAGCAGGACGCAAAGGTGCTGTTACCATTGCTACTAACATGGCTGGTAGAGGTACAGACATCATCCTGGGTGGTAACTCCGAATATATGGCACGTCTAAAGCTGCGGGAATACTTTATGCCCCGGATCGTCATGCCAGAAGATGAAGATGCATTTGGCGTACAAAGAGCAGCCGGATTGCCTACAGGACATGGCGGTGGTCAAGGCTTTGTCCCTGGTAAGAAAGTCAAAACTTGGCGGGCTTCGCCAGAAATTTTCCCCACCCAGTTGACAAAAGAAACAGAAAAACTGCTCAAAGATGCAGTAGAAATTGCAGTGCGCGAGTATGGCGATCGCAGTTTACCGGAATTGGAAGCCGAAGACAAGGTAGCTGTGGCAGCAGAAAAAGCTCCCATCGACGACCCTGTGATTCAGAAATTGCGAGAAGCATACAACCGGGTTAAGCAGGAATACGAACAATTTACTACCCGCGAACATAATGAGGTAGTAGAAATTGGTGGTTTGCACGTCATTGGTACAGAACGCCACGAATCGCGGCGGATTGATAACCAGTTGCGCGGACGTGCAGGAAGACAAGGCGACCCTGGAACCACGAGATTCTTCCTCAGTTTAGAGGATAACCTACTACGGATTTTTGGTGGCGATCGCGTTGCTGGGTTAATGAATGCTTTCCAAGTGGAAGAAGATATGCCCATCGAATCTGGGATGCTTACCCGCAGTTTGGAAGGCGCACAGAAAAAAGTTGAAACCTACTACTACGACATTCGCAAACAGGTATTTGAGTATGACGAGGTGATGAATAATCAACGTCGTGCTATTTATGCTGAACGCCGCCGAGTGCTAGAAGGTCAAGATTTGAAAGAACAGGTGATTAAATACGCTGAAAAAACGATGGATGACATCGTTGACTTCTACATCAACGTAGACTTACCCTCGGAAGAGTGGGAGCTAGAAAAGTTGGTTGAGAAAGTCAAAGAATTCGTCTATCTGCTAGCAGATTTGCAGCCAAATCAATTAGAAGATATGACAGTCGCTGAGATTAAAGCCTTCCTTCATGAACAGGTGCGAATTGCTTACGATCTCAAAGAAGCGCAGATTGACCAAGTTCAACCCGGACTGATGCGCCAAGCTGAACGTTTCTTTATCTTGCAACGCATTGATACTCTGTGGCGGGAACACTTGCAACAAATGGATGCCTTGCGCGAATCAGTGGGATTACGTGGTTACGGTCAAAAAGACCCACTGATTGAGTATAAGAGTGAGGGTTACGAACTCTTCTTGGATATGATGGTCAACATCCGTCGAGATGTGGTGTATTCGTTGTTCATGTTCCAGCCGCAGCCTCAGCAGATGATGCAGGCAGAATCAGAGATGGTGTAGGTAAGGAATATCTGATACAGAGACGCAGAGGCGCAGAGGCGTTTTTGCGTCTTTGTGTTTTCAGGCATCTCTCAAAATTATTTTGTTTTCAGGAGTTTGCTGAAATGGGTAAGCTGATACTACCAAATCTTCAGGGTAAGCAAATGGGGCAAGTAATAGTTACCCTCACTGTCACGAATCGAATTGATCGAGTTTTGGCTCAACGAGGCTTTATTTCTTCGGGGGAAGTTCGCTCTTATACTTTGGATGATGTTTTAGTTGATACGGGCGCAACTTTGCTATGTTTACCTACTAACATTATTAGTCAATTAGGTTTAGTCCAAGGTGGAGAAGCCCAGGTAGAGACTGCTGCTGGAGTGAAGCAGGGGCGAATTTTCCGAGATGTTGAACTTAGTATTGCAGAGCGTCAAGGAACCTTTGATTGTCTGGAACTCACAGAAGTACCATATCCCCTTTTGGGTGTAACACCAATGGAAGTTTTAGGGTTAAAACCAGACCTTAAAAATCGGAAGCTGCGGATTTTACCGATGAATTCTGAGCAAACTTATCTGAGTGTATTGTAAGCGATCGTATGTTTTATGCTGAAAGCAGGTACTTAGTTTAGGACTTAAGTGCATTATTTATGTTTGCGAGAATCACAGACTCTACTAATGGAAATATAGTCACAATTGTTGATTGGCAAGTAGTGACACACGAAAATGGTCAAATTATAGAATAGATTCATCGACAGGAACGGCAATATTTACCTTGAACGTCCTCACAGCAAAGTAATTGACGTTATCGAGCTTATAAACAAACTCAAGATCGGAACTGAAAGTTTCTACCAGATGCAAGGAATTGGTATATCGATTAGTCGAACTGAGTAAACTAATTTAGTCTACTTTTATCATTAGGCAGGCAGAGATAAGCTAGCCTATAAAGTAGCTGATATAATTTTAATAGCAGTCAAGAGGTCTGACTTTTTCAGATCGCGGAAGCTAGGTCTTCCCTTGACTGATTTTTATTGTCTAAAAATATAGAACAGCCATGTATTTGCTGTATGCAGATGAGTCTGGCACAACGCACGACTCAAACCAACAATATTTTGTACTGGCTGGATTTTGTGTATTCGAGCGTCAAGGATACTGGATTTCTGATCAGCTTGACCAAATTGCTGCTAAATTTGATCCCGCTGATCCGGTATCAGTTGAATTGCACGGTAGTCCAATGCTGAGTGGTAGAGGGAAGTGGAGGAGCTATCCTAAGAGTGATAGAGAGAAAGCTATTGAAGATATTTTACAGGTTTTCCTACAGTCACACCCAAGTAACCGACTATTCGCAAGCGTGATCAAGAAGATTGTAGTATCACCAAATGACCCTGTTGAAGTTGCATTTGAACAACTGGCTAGTAGGTTTGATAGGTATTTGATCAGGCTGCACAAAAATGATAATACACAAAGAGGCATCATAATTTTCGATAAATCCACTTACGAGACAACAATTCAATCTTTAGCAACTGACTTTAGAACTATTGGATACAGTTGGGGTGTTATCAGAAACTTTTCGGAAGTGCCTTTATTTTTAGACTCAAAAGCTTCGAGACTAATTCAACTTGCTGATATACTCGCTTACGCAATTTTTAGACATTTTGAAAAGGGAGATAGCAGGTTTTTCTCTATCATTCAGTCTAGATTTGATTCTGAAGGCGGTATAGTTCATGGATTACATATACAGCAATAAAATTATATTTGTTTAACACCACACTCTAATACAACTTTCTGAAGTTGAACAAGATACGATCGCTTCTACTTGGCGTAGTTTTGGGGTTGTCTGTGGTGCGATCGCTTATCTTTTGCGATCATTAAATAATTTAAAAAATTGTCTATAGAGCAATCTCATCTCACAAAACGTTTATATAGGGTCGTGCTATGCTATTGGGGTGTCTAATGAAGAGAGTCATGACTGCTCCAGTTGAAAAATTGTTAAGCACCTTTGATCGTCTGCCAGAGTCAGAGAGACTGGAAATAGCTCTGGAGATTTTGAAAAGGGTCAGACATTTGGATTTTCCATATTTGTCAAATGAAGATTTGATTTGGAATGCAGAAGAACTTTTTTTGGAGTTAGATCGGCAAGAAGCTTCTGCTGAATAGCCCTAATAGTGGAGAAGTTTGGCTTGTCGATCTTGGCTACACAGCAAAAGTCAGACCATGCTTAATTATCAGTATTCCTGCCCTAGAGCAAGATCGAGCGCTAACAACCCTAATTCCTCATACAACTAGCTTACGCGGTTCAAGATTTGAGGTGTTAACAATACTCATTTGACCCCATAAAATATGTAAGCGTGTATGGGAATACTAAATTTAGCGCTTAAGATTTTGTAATATGATTAGTATTCCTGGATATTGCCTTAGCGAAGAACTTTATGATGGTTCGAGAACTCTGGTTTATCGAGCTTTTCGAGAGACTGACTCATTATCTGTAGTCATCAAACTGCTGAAAAATCCTTATCCCAGCTTTAGCGAACTAGTACAATTTCGCAATCAATACACCATCGCCAAAAATCTCAACTATCCTCTAATCATCCAAACCTACAGCCTAGAACCGTTCAAAAATGGCTATATGTTAGTGATGGAAGACTTTGGGGGCATTTCCCTCAAGGATTATTTCGCCAACAATAGTAATATTGTGTCTCTGGATGAATTTTTACAAATTGCGATCGCTCTGGGCAATACCTTAGATATTCTCTACCGCCATCGCATTATTCATAAAGATATCAAACCTGCCAATATTCTGATTAATCCTGATACCAAGCAAGTTAAACTAATCGATTTTAGTATCGCTTCATTACTCAATAAAGAAAACCAAGAAATAAAAAGTCCCAATGTATTAGAAGGAACCCTCGCCTATATTTCCCCCGAACAAACTGGAAGGATGAACCGAGGGATAGATTACCGTAGTGATTTCTATTCTTTGGGTGTGACTTTTTATGAATTACTGACGGGAGAGTTACCCTTTATCTCTGATGAGCCGATGGAGTTGGTGCATTGTCATATTGCCAAACAACCAGATAAATTCAAAATTCAAGTTGCGCTAGAAGCGCACCAAAGGTGCGACTCAAAATTCAAAAATGGAGAACTAATTCCCCAAGTTATCTGTGACATCGTGATGAAACTGATGGCAAAAAATGCCGAAGACAGATATCAGAGTGCTTTGGGATTAAAGCACGATTTAGAAACTTGTTTGTATCAACTCAAAGAAACTGGCAAAATTACCTATTTTGAAATTGGTCAGAGGGATATTTGCGATCGCTTTCTAATTCCCGAAAAACTCTATGGTCGAGAAATCGAGGTTGAGCAATTATTGGCTGCATTTGAGCAAGTTTCTCAAGGTGACAGCGAAGTGATGCTTGTTGCTGGTTTTTCTGGTATTGGCAAAACTGCGATCGTCAATGAAGTTCACAAGCCAATCGTTCAGCGACGGGGCTATTTTATCAAAGGCAAATTTGACCAGTTTAATCGCAGCATTCCTTTTTCGGCATTTGTACAAACGTTCCGCGATTTAATAGGGCAATTGTTGAGTGAAAGTGATGCTCAATTGTCAAGTTGGAAAAATCAAATTTTACAGGCTGTAGGGGAGAATGGACAAGTCATCATTGATGTAATCCCCGAATTAGAACGCATCATTGGAGTGCAACCATCTGCACCAGAACTATCGGGTATCGCCGCCCAAAATCGGTTTAATTTACTATTTCAAAAGTTTATTCAAGTTTTTACCCAGCCGGAACATCCCTTGGTGATGTTTTTGGATGATTTGCAGTGGGCGGATTCTGCTTCGTTGAATCTGATCCAACTGCTGATGGTGGAGTCAAAAACAGGCTATCTGCTGATGATTGGTGCTTACCGGGATAATGAGGTCTTTGCAGCACATCCATTGATGCTGACTTTAGATGCGATCGCCAAAACCGGGACAAAGGTAAATACTATCACCTTGAAGCCCTTAAGCCAAAACAGTCTCAATCAGTTGGTAGCCGATAGCCTCAACTGTGCGATCGCCTTGGCGCAACCCTTAACTCAATTGGTGTATCAAAAAACCCAGGGTAATCCCTTTTTTGCTACCCAGTTTCTCAAGGCACTGCATGAAGACAGACTGATTACTTTTGATACCCAAGCTAGACATTGGCAATGTGACATTGTGCAGGTGCGGGAAGCAGCACTGACAGATGATGTAGTGGAATTTATGGCTGCTCAGTTACAAAAATTACCAGAAACCACTCAAAATATTCTCAAATTGGCAGCTTGTATTGGCAATGAATTTGATTTAAATACATTGGCGATCGCTTTTGAACAAACACCCACAGAAACAGCAGCCTGTTTGTGGAATGCTTTACAGTCGGGTTTAATAATTCCTCAAACTGAAATTTATAAGTTTTTTGTTGGTGCAGCAGATCAACAGATGACTTCACCAACTTCAGAAATGATTAAATATAAATTTTTGCACGATCGCGTGCAACAAGCTGCTTATTCTTTAATTCCCCAAGCCAAGAAACAGAAAACCCATTTACAGATTGGTCAACTTTTGCTGAAAAGTATACCTGAAATAGAACGGGAATCGAAAATTTTTGAGATTGTTGGTCAATTAAATCGGGGGTACACACTACTAAATAATCAAATAGAGCGAGATGAATTAGCTTATTTAAATTTCATAGCAGGCTCTCGTTCTAAAGAAGCTACTGCCTACAAAGCGGCAATTGAATATTTGACTCTTGGTATTGAGTTACTTGATGGCGATCGCTGCTGGCAGAGTCAATATAACCTCACATTAGCACTCTTTGAAGCACTAGCAGAGGCTTGCTACATGGGTGGAGAATTTGAGCAGATGAAAACTTGGGCAGAATTAGTTTTGCAACACACCCATACCTGCTTAGAACAGGTAAAAATTTATGAAGTTAAAATCCAAGCCTGTATAGCTCAAAATCAGCTTTTACAAGGTATTTCTGTGGCTTTACAGATTTTGCAAAAACTGGGTGTGGATGTACCAGAAAATCCCACCCAAGATGATTTTATGCAGGGCTTACAAGAAACGCAAACCATCCTCGCCAATCGTCAGCCCTCTGAATTAGTTGACTTGCCATTGATGACGGATAATTATTACCTGGCAGCATTACGAATTTTATCAGGTATGTTTGGACTCGCCTATAATGGCTGTCCGGCAATGTTTCCCTTAATAGTATTTAAACAAGTTAACTTATCTGTTCTCTACGGTAATGCTAAGTTCTCGGCATGTGCTTATGCAAGCTACGGTTTAATTCTCTCTGCTTTTCTTGGAAAGATAGAGGAGGGATACGAATTTGGACAATTGGCGATCGCTTTGTTAAATCGACTGAATGCCAAGTCACTCAAAGCTAAAACATTTTCTATTTTTAATACTTTTATTAAACATCACAAAGAGCCTCTCAAAAATACCTTACAGCCTCTTTTAGAAGGGTATGCTGCTGGTCTGGAAATGGGTGATATCGAGTGGGCAGTCTGGTGTGCTTTCCCATATACACTTTATCTTTATATGACAGGTTGTGAACTCACAGAAGTTCTGGCAGAAATGGAAACTTACGGGAACGCAATTCTCCATTTTAAGCAAATGACCCAATATAATCACTTTGTTTCGTACCACCAAAGTGTTTTAAATCTCCTTGGTAAATCTGATATTCCATTTCAACTGCAAGGGTGCATCTATGATGAAACAATTATGCTACCTCAGCATCAGCAAGCAAACGATCGCCCTGCGGTTTATCACCTGCATATCAACAAAGTGATGCTTTGCTATTTGTTTGCAGAATACGAGCAGAGTTTGGCTGCGGTTAGTATCTGTGAAGAATATTTAGACGGAGTACCAGGTCTGTATATTATCCCCTTATTGTATTTTTATGATGCCTTAGCCAGACTAGCTTTGTATCCTCATGCAACATCATTACAGCAGTCAGCACTGCTTGAGCGTGTTGACAACAACCTAGCTAAGATACAGCAATGTGCATCTTATGCATCCATAAACTATCTGCATAAATATGATTTGATTAGCGCCGAGCGGTGTCATGCTTTAAACCAAAAATTAGAAGCAATTGAACTTTACGATCGCGCTATTTCTCTTGCTAAAGAAAACGGCTATATCCAAGAAGCAGCATTAGCCAATGAACTAGCAGCGAAATTTTATTTAGATTGGGGTAAAGAGAAAGTTGCCGCAGGCTATATGCAAGAAGCTTACTACTGCTATACCAAATGGGGAGCATTAGCAAAAGTCACCCATTTAGAACAAAACTATCCTCAACTACTAGCGGCGATTCTCCAAACTCCTAGCCTGGTGATTACCAATCAGGGAACCATCGCCCCAACCTCGATCAGAAGTTCCACTAACGTCAACAACAACCAGAATTTCTGGCTAGATTTTCCGGCGGTAATGAAAGCAGCACAAGCCATCTCGCAAGAAATTGAGTTAGAAAAACTCTTAGCCACTTTAATGCAGATTGCGATCGCTTTGGCGGGAGCGCAAATCGGTCGTTTAATTCTGTGCCAAGACGAACAATGGTTAGTAGTTGCTCAAGCCGATTCAAAGCAAACACAAAGGTTAGAAATTCCCCTAGATCGATGTCAGGAGATTCCCCAAAGTTTGATTTATGCGGTAGCGCGGACGCAACAGAAGGCTGTGTTTGAAAACTTGAGCAATTGGACACAATTTGCAGGCGATCGCTATATTATTACCCACCAGCCCAAATCTGTGTTATGTACCCCAATTAGCCAACAAGGAAAACTAATTGGCATCCTGTATTTAGAAAATAACTTAACCGTGGGCGCATTTACGAGCGATCGCCTGCAAGTCATTCAACTCCTTACTGCCCAAGCAGCTATTTCCTTAAAAAATGCTCAGTTGTATTGCCAATTAGAGGAATATTCTCATAGTTTGGAGCAAAAAGTCTCCGAACGCACCCAAGAACTAACACAAAAAGCAACTCAGCTAGAATCAACCTTGGAAGAACTGCAACTGACTCAATTCCAACTAATTCAATCAGAAAAAATGTCAAGCTTGGGACAATTGGTTGCTGGAATCGCCCACGAAATTAATAACCCTGTCAATTTTATTCACGCGAATCTTAGCCATGTGAAAGAATATATGCAAGATTTATTGAACTTGGTCAATCTCTATCAGCAGTCCCATATCAACCAGGTGAAAATTAAAGAATTATTAAATGAAATCGATTTAGAGTTTATTCAGTCAGACTTCCCTAAAACGCTCCAATCGATGCAAGTGGGGACTGAACGTATCGGTCAAATTGTGTTATCTCTGCGAACTTTCTCACGTATAGATGAAGCTGAATTTAAAGAAGTTGATATCCACGCAGGTATTGATAGTACAATCATGCTCTTACAACATCGCCTCCAAGAAAAACCAGAGCGTCCGGCAATTAAGATTATTCAAGATTATGGCGAATTACCTATAATCGAATGTTATGCCGGACAATTAAATCAAGTATTTATGAATATTTTGACAAATGCAATTGATGCTATCGAAGAGAAAAATATTCAACAGAATTTTGAGCCAATAGAAGCGAATTTGCAGCAAATAAAAATTCGGACTTCAGTTATTGATACTAACTGGATCGAAATTGCGATCGCTGACAATGGTATAGGTATGACTTCCCAAGTGCAACAAAAAATATTTAACCCATTTTTTACCACTAAATCTGTTGGTAAAGGGACGGGAATGGGTATGTCGATTAGTTATCAAATTATTACAGAAAAACACCGTGGCAAATTAAAGTGTGTTTCCATCCCTAATCAAGGGACTGAGTTTGTGCTGCAAATCCCTATTCGTCAATCATTAGTAAACTAAAAAGTTTTTCTGAAAGAGCGATGCCTACAGCGGTCACTGAGCTTTGCCGTACCACTTCGTGGAAGCAAGCTACGCGCAGCGTCTCGTAGAGAAGTGCGGGCTTATGATTTCTTTGAATACGACCCTTACGGCATTGGCATGATTCAATGCCAGTCAATCGTTTTAATTTTATTAGACCAATACCTTGGATGACTCCATGCTCATTGCCACTATATTGCAGTTTAGTTGTCTCTATTTCTAGAGAATATCGTTTATCAATTACTGTATCATCAAATACTAAATATGCATTATCGCTTGCTTTGGGATAATATGTTTAACATTATCCCAAAGCAAGCGTAGTATTAGCTTTTCATTCTGGAGATAGCGGTTAATTTTATCATGGCTAATCTGCTCGCTTCTGCTCTGCCAAATTTGTCAGAGTATAATTAATTTGACTGCTTAGTAAGTATTGGCAATAGTTAAGTTTAGTAAATCTCATTGCTAAACCACTTTTTTTTGATGCACCGTTTATTAATTTTCTCAGAAAATTTTCCAGTCAACTTTACACAATAGATTAGTATTACTAATGAAGCTTGAGCCGATCGCTGAAATGCTTTCTTAGAATACTAATGTACTACTACATAGCGATCGTCCTGTACCAGTTGCTTCAGTTATCCTAATACGCACGTACTAAAATTTAGCGATCGCCTGTGCCAGTTGCGTAAGTCCTGTTCAAGTCACGACTTCGTTATAGCAGGAAAAAATTGCGATTGCAGATGAAGCAATCGGTTAATTTTAGGGAAGACTGAGTTTACGTCCTTATTTTCCCTATTTTTCTGTGCTAATTATGAGTGAGCAACCGAATTCAATGCCTCCCCTGCGCCGAAGTCTCACTTCACAAGAAACCTGGGGGTTTGGATTTAGCGGTTTGCTTTTATGGTTAGGGACGGCTCCTGCTATGCATGCCGCACTAGGTCCGCAGGCGCTCTGCGTGTGGTTGCCTGGAACCATCATTGGCATACTGCTCAACCTGCAAGTTAAGCGGTTAGGGACATATTTCCCAGAGGTCGCTGGAGGCACCCCAAACTATATGACCCGCTTGCTCCAGCGATTGCCAAACTTGGCTCGCTATGGGGCGATTGGCTACCTGCTCGGCTGGGTTTCTGTTCCGTCCATGGATGCGATTATTCTGACCGATTTAATCAAGGCAAATCTGACTCCACTGGGCATTACCTGTCCAGAGACTCTACTCAGAATCGGGTTTACAGTTCTGCCCTTTATCGTTGCCTTTAGTGGAACTCGCACATTAGGCATTTTGCACTCTTTCTTTGTATTTCCGGCGATCGGGTTTCTTCTCACCTTTTGTCTCCAAGGCATTGGTTGGTTGAGTTTTGCCCCCACTAGCCCTGGGGTGCTGCCCGATCTGGGAGCAGGCATTTCCCTGATCGATTGGATGAAATGGTTCTTTATCGCCGTCTATGCGGTTTATGGTTGCGAGACGACATCTTCATTTGTGGCAGATAGCCTCCAACCCAGCGTTACCCTACGATGTTTGCAGGTGACTGCTGGATTGATTCCGATTGTCTATCTCGGTGGATCATGGGTTTTAATGCGGTTAGCCACAGCCCCCGGATTAGGTGATAGCGCCTATCTCAATCTAGTGGCAGCAGCCCAACCCTTCTGGGGCGCATTCGCCCCCGCTCTTGTCACCTTTCTAATTACGTCAGGGTGTCTCCTTAGCTCTGCGACCGCTGCTTCTAACTGTCCCCGGATTTTGTATCAGTTAGCTAAAGATGGCTACTTACCGCCCGTATTTGCCGTGTTGTCTCGCCGGGGAGTGTTTGAACCCAGTTTAATTTGTACCCTCGGGCTGAGTCTAATTTGCTTGGGGTGGGGCGATGTAGAACGGGTTGTGATGGTGACGGGCACCGGCTATCTGACTTCGATGATGGCAATTCACTTAGGTGAGTGGGTCAGTCGGCGGCGACCAGCAGCCCGATGGCCCTGGTGGTCGCTCGGTTTCTTTGGCATTGAAGCGATTGTTTTGGTAGTGGGCGGATTGGCATGGGGCTGGCAGGACTTAGCCATTGGATTGCTCCTGCCTGGGCTGGTGAGCATAGCAGGCACTCAATTACCGCGCTTGAACGTCTCCCTGTTCCATCCCGATGGGTGGATGCAACGGTATCACCAGCAACCCCATACCATCAAAACAGATTGGTTGGCATTTCAGGTGACGATCTTAATTGGCTTAGTGTGCAGTGCGGTGAGTATTGGCTGGTGGGTGAGGGCGGGTTTAGATCGGGTGGGTGTGGGGCAACATGTCGCGTTGTTTAGCATTTTGTTAGTGACGGTTGCCTTCGTGGGAGTGGCGATCGCCTGTTGGACTAGTCTGCCCCAAATTGCCGCCATTACTGAAGCCCGAGAACAGGTCGAACGCACACTGTTGGATTTGCAACAAGCGCAAACGCAACTCGTGCAGGCAGAAAAAATGTCAGCATTGGGTAATTTAGTTGCTGGGGTTGCTCACGAGATGAATAATCCTTTGGGCTTTATTTCTGCTACTCTCCAACAAGCTAAACCCACGATTGCTGATATTATTGAACACCTGAAACTCTATCAAGAAAGTTTAATCAAACCGGGTGATGACATTAAAGACCACGCTGAAAAAATTGACTTGGATTATAGCTTAGAAGACTTGCCCAAAATGATTGATGGAATGGTGATGGCCTGCGAACGCCTGAAAAATGTCAGCACCAGTCTCCGCACTTTCTCCCGTGCAGATAAAGATTACAAAGTGCCTTTTAATATCCATAAAGGCATTGATAGCACAATTTTAATTCTCAAACATCGTCTGAAAGCAAATGAACAACGTCCAGCCATTGAAGTGATGACTGAGTATGGTAACTTACCTGAATTAGAGTGTTTCTCTGGGCAATTAAATCAGGTATTTATGAATATTCTGGCGAATGCTATTGACGCATTAGAAGAAGCAACTTCTGGGCGGAGTTTTAGAGAAATTAAAGATAATCCCAACCAGATTATAATTACAACCTCAGTGATAGATCAGAACGTAAAAATATCAATTGCTGATAATGGCAACGGAATAAGTCAAGGAGTCAAAGAAAAAATATTTGACCATTTATTTACTACAAAAGAAGTTGGTAAAGGTACGGGTTTAGGGCTGGCGATCGCTCAGTCTATTGTGGTAGAAAAACATAACGGTTCACTGGTTGTAAATTCTACACTTGGTGAAGGAACTGAATTTGTCATTACCTTACCAATTCTGACTCAAACTCAAAATTAACGTGAGTTCGACGGTTAGAAAAAGGCAAAAAGCTTGCTAGATATGAAGCATAAGAAACTGAACAGATATTGCGATGCCTGCGGCGGGCTTCTCTACGAGACGCTGCGCGTAGCTTGCTTCCACGAAGTGGTACGCCTACGCTAAGATTGATTGAGAATCGGCAAAAAAGTCACAAAAAAACACCGAGACTAATTATTAACATAGTTTGATTTTTCCACTCCTTCTACTTACTCTGCCAATTTGGGAACTAACTTCAATATTACAGCAGTATTATTTGCAACATTATTTTGTTCCCAAAGCATCTGGTGGTATTCAATTTTGCGCCAGGGTTCAACCATATCGTTGTAGTGGTTATGGAAAGCATGGCCTGATTGCCCAGGAGTGTGAATTGCTACTGAGTTATCCAAATTTCCCAAATCTACAATCATCCGCAGTGAAGGAATATCAGTCACCTCAAAGGATTTATTTGCTCTCCAGCGGTTAGCATTTACTGTTTCGCCGTTACCAGATGTAGCAAATGCACCACGATTAAATAAAGCTTCAATCGGTGCAACCCCAGATTTCCCCAAGGTGGCATTCCGAAAAGTAATGGTATGCAGCTTGCCCCAATTCCAATTATTTGGGTCTTTGCTTTGAATTCGTTCTAATTCATCCACGGCTTCTATAAAAGACTGCCGCAGGATTTGGTCGCGATTCTCAACTTTTGGGGTATTGCGGTTATCCCACCAAGAACTATTGGGCTGTTTGACCAAATTTGCAACCACAGCATACCAGCGATCGCCTCCATCAGGAAAGTATATTTCAGGCAATTGATCGTGAAAGGTATCTGCTAGCAAGTGTTTCCAGAAGACTTCAAACAGAGCAGCAGCAGGCGATGTCATTGCTAACTGCAAATTCCAACCTTGCAATAGTTTTTGGGCTGCTTGCAATCGGGGGGTATTAACAGTGATAGATTGTAGTAGTGGCACTAGTGTTTGTGCATTGAGGTTGCGATCGTCACCCTGTATCCGCTGCACATCCTTCAGGGAAATCGCTTCGGTTTGTTGTGAAATCATTTCAACAATCCGCTTTGCTCGGTAGCCATAAACCCAGTCTGCGGTAATCAGGTAAGGATATTCACGCATAACTAAATTATTGGCAGTAGCAATATAACCTTGAGGTGGATTAAAACTTTTGGGCAATTTCTCAAAGTCAATATAGCCTTGCCACTCATATTCATCCGTCCAACCAGGAACGGGATAACGTCCATCTCCCTGAGCGCGGATGGGGAATTTACCAGGCATTTGGTAGCCAATATTGCCATCAATATCAGCGTAGACCAAATTTTGAGCCGGAACATCATAATTGCTGGCAGCAGTGCGAAATTCTTGCCAGTTTTGAGCGCGATTGATTTGGGGAATGGCATACCCTAGTTTGGAAGGTGCTAGGGCTGTCCAACGCAGGGCTACGGCGTAATTTTGCGGTAATTCTAATAGCTGACTTGACTTGAATTGCTTCAGATTTGGCGAAACATCAGAGAGAATCGGCCCATGTCGGGTATAGCGCACCGTTTGCACAATTGGTTGACTTCCGGCTACTTGAATTGTCTCTTGTACGAGTTGCATATCAACCCACTTGCCATTAACCTCATACTGATTGGGGTTTTTTGGGTTGATTTTCTCGATGTATAAATCCATCACATCAGATTGTACATTGGTGACACCCCAGGCAATGCGATCGCTATGACCGATAATTACCCCAATCATTCCTGCAAAGGAAAAGCCAGAAACGTTGTAGGGACATTCTGCACTCTTGGGTGTGCAATGCAAACCAACTTCATACCATATAGAGGGAATTTGCACACCTAAATGGGGGTCATTCGCCAAAATTGGCTTACCTGTCGCCGTCCGCTGACCAGATATCACCCAGTTGTTTGAGCCAATACCTATTCCTGTGGGCCCAATGAGTTGTTCTAAAGCTATCATCGGCTTAGTAATTGACTCTAAAGCCGGGATTATGGCTTCAGCAAAGACATTTGGAGACTGGGTAAATAGGCTAGAGTCCGAGTAATTTTGAATTTTCTCTTCCTCTGCTTGCTGAAACTCAGGTAAAATAACCGGCAAGTCTTTAGGGTAAGGTGGAAAAAGTTCCTCTATTTGATTTAGGTTAAGGGTTTTAAGTAAAATAGCACGTTCAATTTCACTCTCGAAATTTCTGCCCAAGTCGTAAGCCATTACCTTACCCCAAGTCAGAGAATGCAGTATTTGCCAAGGTTCTGGCTTATATCCAGGATTGAGAAACTTTAGTACAGCGTATTCTAGACTCAGGGCGCTGCCTTGATGTTCTACCAAATAGGCATTGACACCATCGGCGTAAGCTTCCAAGTATGCTTTCATCTCTGCACTAATTTCTTGAATTTCTTGCTGCGCCACCCTTGCCCAACCCATTATCCGCAGATATTTATCAGTGTCAACTTGAGAAGAACCGAACATTTCTGAGAGTCGCCCAGAACCAATATGTCGCCAAAAGTCCATTTGCCAAAATCGGTCTTGGGCGTGGATATAACCTTGCGCCATAAATAAATCGTGAGAGTTGGCAGCATAAATATGAGGAACTCCCCATTTATCACGCTGAACGGTTACTTCGGCTTTCAGTTCAGGTAGTTGAATTGTGCCACTCTCTTGCGGAAAGGATTGGCGTACAGTGTAAGTGGCAAATCCCATTAACAATAGCCCCAGCACTAACAGGAAAATCAGAGTAATTTTGAATCTTTTACGTAACCAACCTTTCCTGGAGTTTTTCATTTGAGCTTCCCGTGGCATTGTTTAGTGAAATCAGGCAATACTACAAGGTATTAAATTACGAGTCTTTAGAAAATAGGACTTACCACAAGTTACGGAATAACGAACCGCAGAGGCACAGAGAAGCCAGTGCGTTGGGCGGGTTCCCCGACTTGTAGCAACTGGCGCGGCACGGAGAAATCAGAGTTTGATATCATGTCCAGTCAAAGACTTATCATTTATACCGCAGGGGGCAGGGGGCAGGGGGAATTTAAAAGTTAAAGGAATGTGGAGGGATGAAAGTGACCACCCCAGAACAACAATTCCTTGGGAAAATCTTCCAATTCGTTTCAAAGTAAACTCTTTACCTAAAAGCTGAAGTGCTGTGGTGCGTGGACGAAGAAGTAAACGGTCGAAGTCTCCACTTTTAATTATTGTTGTAAATGAGTCAAATCCTTTTCCAAGGGCATCAGCACAGGCGAAATAAATATTAACTATTCCATAAAAGAGAGCAACTTCATTCAAAGTCCACGTACCAATACTATTAAAACGAGTAAAAAGTGCCCAGACTCCAAAAAATTCAACAGCAGTTCCTAGAAGCTATGAGATTGATCGTGTTATTGCTCAAAAGCACGGTGGAGCAACAAATGCTGATAATTTAGCCCTCACCTGCTGGCGATGTAATCGTCATAAAGGCACTGACTTAGGATCTTTCGATCCAGAAACAGGGGCTTTTAGTTTTCTTTTCAACCCACGCACCCAGAAATGGGCTGAACACTTCACCTTTTCAGAACTGAGTCTAGTGGGATTAACGCCTATGGGACGTACAACGATCAGATTACTACAAATAAATAGCGACGAACGACTAGCCCAACGGCAAAGATTGCACTGAACTCTTCAGACCTGACGCAGGCATTCACTTACACCGCTAAAATGATTTCAAGGAAACTCTTCAGCAGAACCACGATGCTGAAACTTAGTCTGTAAGTACCGGTGCGATCGCAGGAGGCAAAAAATGGGCTTGGCTGGATTAAGAATTGTGTTGGTAGAACCAGCTGGGCCGATAAATATCGGCGCGATCGCCAGAGTAATGAAAAATTTCGGGCTATATAATTTAGTATTAGTGAACCCCCAATGCGATCCACTATCAACGGAAGCTTTGATGATGGCTGTTCACGCTCAGGAAATTTTAGAATCTGCGGTATTCGTGGCCACCTTACCAGAAGCATTACATGGATGTGTACGGGCGATCGCTACCACTGGTCGCGTTCGTAGTTTAGAAACACCCTTAGAAAATCCTCGCACTGCACTACCCTGGTTACTGGAGGAACCAGAAAAACCCACAGCACTGATTTTTGGCAGAGAAGACCGGGGATTAAGCAATGAAGAATTAAATTATGCACAGCGGTTTGTTGGCATTCCCACAAGTAAAGATTATGTCGCCCTAAATTTGGCTACTGCTGTAGCAATTTGTTGTTATGAATTGTCACAATGTGCCCAACAACTTGACATTCAAACCTTACCTCAAACTGAACTCGCACCAATAGAAGTTGTGGAAGCATACTACCAGCAATTAGAATCAATATTACTGAAAATTGGTTATGTATATCCCCATACGGCAGCTAGTCGGATGGGAAAATTTCGCCAATTGTATAATCGCGCTCACTTGAAAACTGGGGAGGTAGCTATGCTGCGAGGAATTTTGCAGCAGGTGGAATGGGCCCTGAAAAACCAGAAGAATAGTGAAAACTTGTAATTATTCGTTTAATATATACGCAATCATCTCCCCAAAATAATTAATATCGCTTAAACTAAACACAAAAATGCTACTTAGTGGCAAAGTGGAATTTGAGTATTAATATTGCTTAAAGATTAAATTTGGGGTCAAGAGTCTGCAAGAAAACAGTCAAGTGGGTCACAAGGAGTAACGGTGTCAGAATCAAGTGGCGAACTAACAGCTTTCTCGCGGCGTCAACCCTTAAATCGCCGCCAGCAGCCACAAAAAGTTCAAAAAGTGGTAAAAAAGAGAGTTAAAGCTAACAGTCAGCAGCAAACTACAAATGGACAAGAAGGGGCACTAACACGCCCAAAAAATCAAATCAGTCCTCCCCCAATCCCTGGCGCTACACGTAGGGTAAAATCGGGGTTAGTCATGCCAACAGCAGTAAAATCAATACCTAGTGTCAAGGGAAAAATTCCTCCCTTCCGAGCAGGTGCTGTGATGGTTAAAACAGTGCGGATGGAAAAGCCAAAAACAGGCAGACGCTCATCGCGAAAAACCCGGTTAAAGCCAATGGCCAAAACCATATTGTATGTTTTGCGTTTGTTGATTGTGGGTGTAGGGATGGGTGCAATTGTGGGCACTGTATTGTCAATATTAGACCCAGCCAATCGCATCAGCACGAACTCGGCGTCGCAATCTAATAGCAATGTTAGTAATGTGGCGCGATCGCAGCCACAATCTACCCAAACTCCCCCAGCCGCAGCTTCGAGTTTATACCTATCTCAAGAAATTACCTCTTTGAAAAATGCCGTGCAAAATTTGGCGGCCACCAACCCAAATCTCACACCTGGAATTTTCTTAATAGATTTAGATACTGGTAATTATGTAGATATCAATGCCTCTACCAGTTTTCCGGCGGCTAGTACGATTAAAGTGCCGATTCTGATTGCCTTTTTCCAGGATGTGGATGCGGGTAAAATTCGCCTAGATGATATGCTGACCATGCAACAGGATATGGTAGCTGGCGGTTCGGGAAATCTGCAATACAAACCACCGGGAACTCAGTACGCTGCTTTGGAAGTCGTCACTAAAATGATTACAATCAGCGACAACACAGCGACAAATATGCTGATTGCCCGACTGGGAGGAATAGACGCTTTAAACCAGCGTTTCCGTAGTTGGGGATTGACAACCACAACAATTCGTAATCAACTCCCAGATTTGCAAGGGACAAACACCACTAGTCCCAAGGAACTAGGGAATTTGATGGCGATCGTGAGTCAGGGAAATTTAGTCAGTATGCCATCACGCGATCTCATGCTCGATATCTTGCGTCGCACCCAAAAAGACACTCTGCTGCCAGCAGGTTTGGGAACAGGTGCAAGAGCATACCACAAAACGGGTGATATCGGCACAATGTTGGCAGATGCAGGTTTAATTGTGGTTCCAACTGGCAAGCGCTACATAGCTTCTGTCATGGTACAACGCCCCGAAAACGATCCTCGTGCCGAAAAGTTGATTAGCTCAATTTCTCGTGCAGCCTACCAAGAGTTTAGCCAAAATCCTGTCACACCCAACTCCACTACAAACACTGTACCTGCAAATGGTTATCAGCCCCAGGTGGCGAATCCGGCTTTACCTAACGGTACAACAGGCACTGCGCCCATGAGCATTTATCAGCCTCCTGTTGTCACTCCTGTACCCAACGGCATGGGAAGTACAGTACCAACAAGCGGTTATCAATCTCCAGTGATGAATCCTCAATATTACCCTCCAAGATAATTCATAATTCATAATTAAAAATGGTTTCATTCCTCTTGTTAATAACGATAATTTCGTTATTAGCGGGGTTTAGATCTATATTTAAAAAATAATTATGAATTATAAATTTTTTAATTACAAGTCCACGATCAACTCAAAAATATGTAAATGAACGCTGAACTAGAGTTGATTGCCTGTCAACCTCACTCCATTGAGAGTAAAGGTTTTAACCCTAATGCTACTCTGCCGTATAGCTGCACAATTGAACACATTCATTTAGCAATGAATGATTTTGTAAAATTTTTAGGATTCATCAATCAACAGCTTTACAGCAAAGAAATAGAACGTCTTGAGGTGATGATGCCAGCCAACTTTAGTAGTATGGTTGGAGAATTTATGATTTCAAATATTCCAAAATACTGCTCTAGCCTGGTAAAAAACCAATATCATAATGGTCATCCTGACTTAATTCCAGCAGGAATGTTTCCAAAAAACTCTGCACAGCATTCTCATATTGGGATTGAAGTAAAAGCTTCTCGTTATCAAAGTGGATGGCAAGGTCATAATCCCGAAGATACTTGGCTTATGGTATTTGTTTTTGATAGTAACCGTCCTAGTGATGCTGTTCAAGGTATTGAGCCAAAACCCTTTCGTTTTCTTAAAGTTATTGGTGCTAGTCTCACAAAAAATGATTGGTCATTCTCTGGTCGTTCGGAAATTAGTCGCAGAACAATAACTGCTAGTGTTACTAAATCTGGTTATCAAAAAATGATTTCCAACTGGATTTATAAAATTCCTAATTTACCATAAAGTAAGCTGCAAATCTGTAATATTCTGGGAAGCTACTTCTAAATTTATCAACTTAGGAATAGCAGTGCAACTCATCTCATAATAATCTAAATTACGCTCAATACCAATGCAGCAAAGACCAACAGCTTCTGCTGCTGCAACTGTCGAACCAGAACCCATAAAAGTATCAACAATAAAACCTTCACCTAGAGGTAATGCAGCATAAACGACCTGACGTAGAAAAGATTGTGGTTTAAGACTTGGGTGATTAGCAATGGCTCGTTCCTTCTGAGGTGTCCTCTCACTGGCAATAACATCACCCAAAGGTGTACCATCTCTATTGCGTCTTAACCCTCCAGTTTGAAACTCTCGTAGACATTCACTAAGTTTCATTCCTACTGGTATCGGCTTTCGTAAAACACCCCACGGCTCATAACATCCTCTGAGCATGGAAGATACATCAGGAAATTCATCTTCAGCATTTTTGGGGCGATCGCCACCACGAAGTGTTCTCACCAGGCGAATCAATTCTCCCCGAAATTCCAAACCACCCTCCACTAAAGCAGAGAAAACTAACTGAGAAAGAAATGCATTACTTGCAATTAAAACATGACCGCCGGGACGAAGTACACGTACCACTAATTTTGCCCATTCTACAAAGAAATTTTTTAAGGCTAAACGTTCTTTGGTAGTAAGTGCGGTAAATCGTGGTAAAGGTGCGCGTTGATGTCCATCAAATGATGGTGGTATTCTCCAAATACCTCCATTGCCATTTGCTCTTTTTAGCAACTGGTCAAAATCATATTCTTTCACCCCGTAAGGTGGATCTGTAACTACTGCATGAATGCTGTTTTCTGGTAGTCTACTCAGCCACTCGAAACAGTCTGCGTACAAAATAACAGATTTACCTATATTTTCTACTTGGTATTCAAAAGCCCACTGGTTCATTATTTTAAGTAGTTTGTTTTTAGATAAAAATTGTATTTTTATAGTGCCATAAATCTGATGATTAAATTGCTAAAAACAAAGCTAAATAATGTTGTTTTATTTTAACTTTTTTGATACCGCATCCCTGGTAGTTGGGAAACGAAACCCATAAGTTCCAACTGTAACAAAGCACTGGAAACTAACCCAGCAGCCATGCCGGTTTGTTGGACAATAAAATCGAAGGGTAAAGCTTCACTTGCCATTGCATCCATTACCGTTTGCAATTCTGGCGATAAAGTTGGCATTAACTGTTCTGGTGCTGTAGAAGCCTCAATCGCATCAATTTGTGGTATTGCTCCTAACATTGTTAACAGTTCGTCTAGTTCCTTAAGAATAAAGGAAGCTCCCTGACTCAGTAACTTTAAGCACCCTTGGGATGGATAATCGTCAAGTCTCCCAGGTAATGCATAGACATCTCTACCAAATTCATTTGCGTAGGTAGCTGTTATTAAAGCACCAGATTTTAAAGGCGCTTCCATTACCAGGATGGCGCGGCTTAAACCCGCAATAATTCGGTTGCGACGGGGAAAGTGAGTGCGATCGGGTGGGGTTTTTGTGGGGTACTCACTTACGACTAACCCCGCCGTCAAAATTTGCTTGTACAAATCCCGATTTTTATGTGGATAGATGACATCGACACCAGTCCCCAAAACTGCGATCGTCCGTCCACCAGCTTTCATGGCAGCGATGTGGCTTTCGGTGTCAATTCCCTCTGCCATCCCAGAAACGACTGTAAAGCCATTTTTAGCCAAAGCTGTACTAATTTGGCGAGTCCAACGGATACCATATTCTGAGGGTTGGCGGGTTCCGACAATCCCAACCATTGGTTTTTGTCCGAGATTTTCTTGGAGTTCGACTTCACCGCGATAGTACAAAATTGGCGGTGGACTGGGAGTTTCTAGCAGTAAGCGGGGATAATCTGCATCTGCTGGTGTCCAGAAATGGGAATTTTCCTGCTGGTGCTTAGTGAATAGTTGTTCTGGGTGCAAACGCGATCGCTGTTCTACTACTTTTTCTAGTGTTTGGAAACCCAAACCTTCCACCTCTCCCAATTGTACCTTAGTAGCGTTCCAAGCTGTTGCCAGCGTGCCAAAATGCTGTTGCAGCCGTCGTAGTAATACCGGCCCAATTCCCGAAATTTGCGCCCAAGCTAGCCAATATGCGCCTTCTTCTACCACATTTCTATCCTCATATCGCAAAGTGCTGAGTGCTGAGTGCTGTTAGCGGAAGCGGGGCGTTTAGCCCGTGCTGAGTAAAAACCCAGTTGCTTTTAAGCTTTGAGCAATCAACACTGTCCTAACCTATGTGGCTACGGCTATACCACTGGATTGAGTATTCCCAAATTAGGGTTGGCTGTTGATGGCAAGGGGGGAGTGGGGGCAATACTGTTTGGTTAAGGCAAGAGACGCGATGAATCGCCGTCTCTACAAAGAACTTCTGTTTCTTCTTTCCCAATTCCTCTTGACTTTTGACTCTTGACTCTTGACTATTAACTATTGACTATCTATCCTCTTATCTTCTGTGATGAAATATTTCTATCGTCTTCTAATAAGCCTATCTGGGTGCTTAATATTTTTCCTGCTGCATAGTGGACTTGGTTTATTACCTAGTTTGGCAGCTGAGAAAGTTACCGTCAGGTACGGATTGTTTGACCAATCAATCCCGGTGGCAGATATACGCAACTATGGCGAGACACAAAAGGTTTCTGCCGATCTGCAATCTTTCCTACATTACCTCAGCGCTAAGGACAAACAGAAGTTCCAAGAAGCCCTTCAGGTGAAAATGTCGCTTGATATTGTAGCTTTAGATAAGCTGATAAATACAGGAATGGGCAAGCAAATTTTATCTTTTGCTTCTGGTGCGATCGCTCGTCGCGATCGAGCTAGTATACAAGCACTACGATCGGCCATTATCATCGGAGCAAGATCGCCGGAAGGTCTAGGAATAACCAGCTTTCTACAAGCCTATCCCAGTAATCAATTAGTTATTGATGTGTCAAAAATTCAGAAACTAGTCGGCATGGCAAATTTATCTTCTGGTTCTGCTGATGCACCGCCGAAAGATGACGTAAGTTCTTCGCCTTTAGGGAAAATTGCACTGCAATATCAAACACTCGCTGCCCAGGATAAACAATTCTCAGGTTGCTTATTTGGCGATTCTATTTCGGCTGGACTTGGCAATACTCTTGGGAGTGGTACTTTTAATTTTGGATTAAATGGTCTGAGTACAATCTCATTACTAGAACAACTCAAAAGTTTAATTCCTACCAAAGTAAAATGTGAAAAAGCCATTATTGCCATAGGTGGAAATGATGCTTTGTATAAAATTAGTGATGAATTATTTAACAAAAATCTCCAAGAGGCGATCGCACTTGTCCGCACAATGGGAACTAAAGAGATTTTTCTGATTCCGGCTTTTTATTCGACAGTGGCAGCAAGCTCAGATCCAACTGTAGCAGCCCCACTTGCTAGAGTTGAACAAATTAATGTTCTGATTAATCAAGTTGCTGAAACAGAAAAAGTGCCAGTTGCCGCAGCCGGACTAGCACCATTATATGAAAATAATGTTCTTAAAGAAAATTTCACCAGTGATGGCGACCATCTGAATGCAGAGGGTCTGAAAATTTATCGGCAAGCATTATTACAAATCCTGGGTAAGTAATACCATTTTGAATTTTGGATTTTGGATTGACTGAAAAATCTAAAATCTAAAATTCAAAATTAAATCGCTTCTGAAGCCAATATTTATGCTGTATCAGTGTTAGGCTTTCCAATTCAAAAACCGTGCATAAAGATAAGCTATACTTTCATCAAGAACCGTCCGCACACCTTCGCTAGAACCCCACCATTTGTTTGGATTATAATCTTGCGTTGTGGCAGCAATCACACCAACATTAATTCGAGGGGTAAGTATTTTTCTAAAAAGAAACCAACTCCTACGGGCATGAACGTCCAAGGAAAAAAGATTAATCGATTCGATCTTTAAATTTGAATTGGATAGCCAACGCTCAAATTCAGCAGCAGATGCATAACTACGATCCTTAACCACAAAAGGTGTCGGAACAGCTACTACTTTTTCTGCTTCTAAACCGAGTTTTATGAAAGTGTCAGCCGACACGTCTGCAAAGTTCTTGTATCCGGTAAGATAACTTCCTTTTCCTAATGTACCTCCAGTAGTAATTATTTGATGATAAGAACCGGTTTGAAATTCAGTCAAAGCTTCTTCTATAGCGTAATCTGGTAGCCATCCTTCAACAACTAATACTTCTGCTGATTGTATCGGGGAAGTTACGGCGAGAAATGAGTGTACATGAGTAATAGTGAAAAATATTAAGTAAACAATCAAAGCGATCGCAATCGCCCACCCTTGAGCCGTAAGTGTCCACATTTCTTGGCGTTTGATTAGTTTGATTTTGGGAAATTTTTGACACCGACGATTTTTTGTCTGCATTAAACCTTAGCTAAACGTTGTTCTTTCAAGTAGGTAAACACAGACTTATCTCCAATATCAGCAGGAATTGCTTGCACTGTCTTTCGCAGGGCAAACACTAAAAATAATATCGCCCAAGTTCCTAATAAAACACTTTCTCCCTGAGTTGGTAAAATTCCCACCAAATGCCCTAACAACAGTAGCGGTACAATTGGGGTTAATACTTTGGTTTCCAGGCGATTGAAGCAAAAAGCCTCTTTAAAATAAATACCTGTCAAAGCTACGAAAATAAAACCAACTCCAAATAAGGTAATTGGCTGATTGTAAACAGCAAGAGCTAAAGGTTCACTACTAGTGATTGCCAGAATCACTGATGCGATACTACCGATGGCCCAAAAAACTTGCAACGTTCGGTGTAGTGATGCCATGTAGATATGGATGGTAAATAAACTGACACCAAGAGCGAGACTGAAACAAGCATAGAGAGGTGTCAGTAAAGTTACAACAGTTGGGTTATTGTTGAATAAAATCAAGGCGCTGCCTATGGCAAAGCTCAGTGCTGCTACCATTAAGCCAGCGCGGTAGATAATTACGCCAGTGCGATCGCTCTGAGTAATTGTAAATTCCCCAAACTGACCTTGATAAACTTCTGGTGCAGAGAGTGTTTGTGTAGTCATAGCTAAGAATATAATTATGATTCTCTAGTAGAGTACAACGGTAAATTGCTCAAGGGTTACTTTTATTATTATGAGCAATAAGGCGAACTTCATGTCACCATTCTTAAACTTACATCTTTTAGCAGTTACTTTCTGGAAATTTTTGTCGAATTCGCACTGCCTACGGTGAATGAAAATGCTTGTTTTTAAGTGGTGTGCAGTTGCCCAACCTCCGTTTTATATCTAGAATTTTCCCCTTTCTTTGCCTTTTCCACAAATCACCAACAGGCACTTTGCAGCCTGGTATTTTTTCACTGTCTTAACTTTAGCAATATTCCCTGGTCTGATTTTCTTAAAAAAACAAGACTTCTAACGCATCTTGTAAATTAATCTGTAATTGTGAGTGAGCATGTCCGCAATTAATGGCAATTTCTACCCAGCCATGACTGCCAACTAAAGCTATTATCTCTCCCACTTTGACCTCACTGTAAGTTTCACAGCCTGGTACACTCAATCCAGCAACTTGCACATACCAACTTTTGTTTTGCACGTAACTCGCTGGAATGTTACTCACTAGGTTGCCAAAGTGGTCAATATATTGAATGCAACCCACTACACCAGTTGTTGTCTGCTTGCAGTTGCCTATATCCAGCTTTACCAAACTTACTAAATCGATTTCTTGTCCTAGCTGTTTGAGTGGGACACCATTAGCAAGATTAGCTGCCACTGGTGCAAAGATATCCCTACCGTGAAAAGTCTTGCTTGGTTGAGGAGTGCGCCAATAATTAAGATTTGTAAGTTCGACAGCTGCGATCGCCAGACTTTGACTGAGTACCCCGCTGAATATACCATTATCTGGGCCGACCAAAAACCCTTGAGCAAATTCTACTGCGATCGCCCGTCGCTTGCTTCCCACACCCGGATCTACTACTGCCAGATGCACTGTCCCAATTGGGAAATGGGCATAAGCATTCATCAGGCTAAACCTGGCTGCGGCGATGTCTTGCGGCGGAATTTGGTGCGTTAAGTCTACCACCGTCAGTCTGGGGTTGATTTGGGCTATGACTCCCTTGATTATGCCTACATAAACATCGCGATCGCCGAAATCGCTCAGTAAAGTCACGAGTGGTTGTTCATCTATCTGGTTATTAGACATATTTTGGTAAAATTATATAAAAAACATATTTTCTGTAGCAACAGCTACAAAATATGTGCTATGTTAAGAATACAAGACATAAAGTGAAAAATTAAAGCAGGTAATCACTATGAGTCAAAATAGACTACAAAGTTTGAGCAAATCACGAGAAGCTCATAGAGCGAATATTCAAAGAAGCCTAGAGCATCGCTTGGAAATAGCCAGAGCAAAAGGCGACGAACAGCTGATTCGTCAACTGGAAGACGAAATGAGGTATTCCAGCTAAAGCAAGTTTTCATTGTTCATAGTTTTGTTGTGTAACCCGCTACGGCGGGTTTTTTCTTTTTAGGGAGTTTTCTGGCAATTTCGTTTTAACAGCGTTTTGCAATTAATTGAATTATTCCACTCCTTACTCGCATTTCTCACAAGCAGTGCGATGCCTACGGCGGGCTACGCCTACGCTATTACCCAAACCTTTATTGAGCTTAGATTTTGAGCGTTTTAGACACTAGTATCCGCTCAATAAATCGGGGTAGTGGAAAAAAGAAAAAATTGAGCCGATACAATAATTTCAGATTATATATAAAGGTAAAAAAACCCATAACACCCGAAGGCTGGGTTTTGTATACACAGGAAGGTAGAAAAGGTTGCACTGGCAATAAGACGTAAATATAATCAATCAGTTGTGTTGATTGGTTTACAGTCCTATTGGCTATCAATTTCATCCCAAAGTCTGGTTCTTTATATGAGTATCGATACTAGCTAGACCCCCATCATTGAAGATGTTGACTAAATCATCTTTCCCATCTGCATTAAAATCGCCGACTAGCCATTTTTGAGTATCCCAAAACCCACCTTGCCCAGTTGCCCAGCGCTGGCTATCAAAACTCTCACCATTAGATAAGTGAGTATCGATACTAGCTAGACCCCCATCATTAAAGACGTTGACTAAATCATCTTTCCCATCTGCGTTAAAATCGCCGACTAGCCATTTTTGAGTATCCCAAAACCCACCTTGCCCAGTTGCCCATCGCTGGCTATCAAAACTCTCACCATTAGATAAGTGAGTATCGATACTAGCTAGACCGCCATCATTGAAGACGTTGACTAAATCATCTTTCCCATCTGCGTTAAAATCGCCGACTAGCCATTTTTGAGT
>NZ_JBALDJ010000071.1:0-90654 GCF_036917415.1 Nostoc sp.
ATTCGTAAACAGTTAATTCAATTTGACTGTCTTCGCAGTGCTATGGAAGATGTTCTTGGTACAGCGTCCTAACCAGCCTGGCGGCTGCTATACTTACTAAAACTTGTCCATTCAGACTAAAATCAAGCGAACTGACCGTATAGTCGGATTGATCGATGAGACAAGTCTCGTTGCCAGTTTCTAGATTCCAAAGTCTGAGAGGGGCTTCGTCAGTAATAGTAAACGCAAGCGTTTGTCCGTTAGGGCTGAAAGCCATACACCTTCCCCAAGCTCGATGAACGCGATCAATAGTGTGTATCTTTTCGCCGGAGCTAACTTGCCATAATGTGATGTTTCGAGTTGCTGCGATCGCCAAAAGCTCACCATCTGGACTAAACAGGACTGGATCGGGACCTCCAAGATACATATAATCTTCAAGATTCTCATTATGGATTGTACGAATTAACCTGCCAGTGGTAATCTCCCAAATTGCAAACTCAGACATACTATGTTGAGTAGCTAAAAGACGCTTATCTGGGCTAAAGATAATCTGCCACACATGCTCGTAGCCACTCCTGAGTGTACAAAGTGTTTGACCAGTATGAACTTCTAGAACTTTAATCGACAAGGTTACAGGGTCAATAATTGCTAGCAAGTCTCCATACTGATTGACACTTGTTGAATCCCAATCTCCTTGACTCAAATAGTCAATTGACTTAACTTTTTTACCTGTGGCAACTTCCCACGTAATAATGTTCTGAGGAAAGACATGATTAAAATTACTGAAACGGTCTTGGACACCAATTATAAACTTGCTATTTTGACTAAAAACAATCTTGCTAACAATGTCGCCGCAAATCTCGAAGCGACCAAGCAAACCAACGTTCTGTGTACCCCAAAGCTTAATCATGCTATGAGCAATGTCAATGTAAGCAACTATCTTGCCATCAGGACTAACCGCTAAGTTATCCCGATTTATGGAATTAGCAGTAGAAATCTTATTGGCTTTTACTAAGTGACCAGAGAAGGTTTGATGTTTTTTTCCATTTTTCACATTCCATAGTGTAATTCCGCTATTATTATCACCAAGTCCACTCGCCAAAAGCTCACCATCTGGACTAAATGCAAGAGTTTTGACAGGTTCGCAGGATTCACAACTAATCAGAGTCCGAATTTTTCTGGCTCTTAGGGGTCGTAGCCATCCTTTACTCAATCGCCATAAGGTAATTACGCCAGTTGAGTCACCGATCGCTAATAGTTGATTATCAGGGCTGAAAGCAAGAGATGTAATTCTGTCCAAACCGCCAGAGTAATTGTTAGAGTTTTTCTTTCCAAATCCTTGGAACCGACAAAGTTCTACCCCTGTAGCTGCTTCAAACAAGACAATAACTCTTTTGAAGAAATCGCCACAATTACTAGCTAGAATGCGACTGTCTGAGCTAAAGGCAAGGATACTAGCCCATCTAGTTTCTCCCATTACATCTGGTAACGAAATACTGCAAATCTCTTTCCCTGTTTCGACTTGCCATAGCTTAATTTTTTCTTCGCCGGATCTTTCAGAAGAACGCATACCGCCATAGCCTGCAAACCAGATTAAGCTAGCAAAGATTTTGCCATCGGGACTGAACTGATTGACATAAATATTCCTTACTTGTTCGTTGAGGTAGAACGTATGTTTGTCTATTCCAGTAGATGTTTCCCACAGCGTTATAGTGGAGTTGTAAGCTGATGCTGTTAGTTGTAAATCTGGACTGACCGCCAGAGTGTACCACGTAACTTCTTTACGATACGACGTGATTTCTCGCACGTAGACGACCTTGCCCACCGCCAGATCCCAGACACTGCCCCTACAAGTCAAATCCTTTGGGTCAGAGCTAAAAAAGACGGACTTAATCATGAAACTGAAAAAATCGAACAGGTAATACACTCCTTCACCGCTTGACACAGGTAGCGTAAAATCTGATGCATATAGCCGACTATTCATATCAAAAAGCTGCTTGCCGCTCTCAACGTCCCATAATTTGATATGTTCAAGCGAATTGTCATTACAACTCGCTATTAACTTCCCATCGGGACTGAAGGCAATCCGATCTACACAGCGAGAAGTCATAGGAAAACATTCCCAAAGTTGATCGCAATTTTCAGAATCGGGCGGCTCTGCACTTGAAGTCATGAATAGAACTCTTCTTTACACAAACTAAGAATTAAGAATAATAACTGTTGTTGCACAAGCAACTCAAGCCTCATTCGCTTACAGACGTGAAAATCCGCGTTACTACAGAATTCACTTACATGGATAAGTAACGTCTTAAACAGCATTAGCAAGGGATTCGTACTCATGCAGCAGATCCTCGAAATATTGTACGTGTCGATCAATTCCACGCTCGACGGCTTTGATTACGCTATGAAGTTTGGTTGAATCCCCCTTAAAGCGAGTCAGCACCGGACGAATAGAATCTTGGAAATGATTCACCTCTAATTCCGCGTGCAAGCTCAACCAAGTTGGGTGCTTCATGCCACGAGCATCAAAGTAAGATTGGAGAATTCTGGCATTTCGGATTGACACACACAGTTCTCGACCACTCAGCGCAGCCAGGGCTTCATAAAAGTTGTCGGTTCCGTAGCCGAATTCATCGAAAAATGAACGTTCATAGGATGCAGTCGCGGCACTTCGTTGAGATGCCATAATTTCAGCATCACTCAATCCCAGATCGTGAAGAAATTCCACATACATCTCACTATGATCATCTTGCAAATCTGTGAAGGTGTGATCTGACAACGACATAATCGCAGATTTTTGGTCTGGGTCAGTACAACTGCCAGCTTTGACGATGCACAAGCCAAACCATTGATGCAGCCGATCGCGCCAAAAATGGTACTGGACAAAAGCATATTGCATTAATGATGGAGCGATCGCAGAATCTTTCAGCAGGCAAAAAAAACGACTCCGATCAAGGGCTTCATGACAATAAGCGATTGTTCTAGAACTGATTGCCGATTCTTGCGCTTTCACCGCAGGCGATAGTTCGATGTCTCGATTTAAGCGGCTAGAGGTCAGAGCGATCGCAGGCTTCACTTTCATAAAACTTTCTCCTAGTTGCGAGTTATGAGTTTATGAAAGCAAGCTTAAAAGATTATCTACTATGATAGTAAGAGGATTTTGATTATCTTAGTATGACATTTTAATCATACTATTTCCGTGAAATGAGCCTTCGACCTTGGAATCAGCTTGAAATGCGACAGCTACACTATTTTATGGAGCTTGTTGCAGAAACGGGCGATAAAAAAAGCTTTAGCAAAGCGGCTGAACGTTTAGATGTGGAACAATCCTACCTCAGCAAAACGATCGCCGCCCTGGAAGCGGCCTTGAGCGTCGAACTCTTTGATCGCACTCGTCGCCCTCCAGTGTTGACGGCGGCGGGAAAAGTGTTTCTCACGGAGCTAAGAATTGCCACAACAGCCCTCGAACGAGCGGTGACACGGGCACAGGAAGCGAGCCGTGGCGAAATTGGCAAGCTGGTTGTGGTGGTGAACACTGCGATCGCCAATAGTTTACTACCAGATATTCTTAAAACCTTTCGCGATCGTTATCCGAACGTGGAATTAGAACTGCGATCAATGACGATCGAGGAAATGATCCAAGGACTACGGGATAACTCGATCGATGTTGGATTTGAACATCTGCCCAATCCTTATTCAGATGATTTAACTCTGAACTTTCTTGCGATTGTGCAAGAGTCCTTTGTGGTCGCATTGCCAGAACATCATCCCCTGACGGCGCTATCGGACATTCCACTTGAAGCACTCAAGCATGAGCAGCTGATTTTGCCACCGCTTGATGCGGTGCCTTCTTATCAATTAGTGTTATCACAATTTGAGCAGATGGGATTCAAGCCAACATTGCTGGAAACGGTCAAAGCGACTTGGATGGTAATCAACCTCAGTTTAGTGGCAGCAGGCGCAGGCGTCTCGATTCTACCGGACAATGTGCAAACCCTTCAACGTCAAGGAGTGGTGTACCGAGAGCTTCAAGACACCCCGTTTACTCGACAAATTGCGGTGGTGTGGCGACGGGCAGATATCAAGGCTTTGTTAGAGCCAGCACCCACTGATTCGATCTTGCTGCGTCAATTTCTGATGATAGTTCAAGAGATAGCAGAATGTTGTGCATCGCCTGCCGATTAACCAATAAGAGTTCCAGCCCTGGCGAAAAATGAGTCTAACAACGTTTGCAAGCTGGCGATCGCCCCCTTGATTGCAAATCTCCCACCTCAAACCCAAACCCTACTGCGATCGCCATACCTAAGAAGCGTTAAACTTCATTGCAAATTAAGAAGTTAGTCCAAACAACGTGATAGTTTTTGGTCATGAAGAGAGACAGCACAGGATTAACACAGGAGAACACAGTGGCAATGGAATCAAATTTATTAACGGATGCGGGCGCAGATGAAATGAATCAAGATTTCAGTGAATATGTCGCCAACCTGCAACTTCACATGACTCTACAAGCTCGCAATCTTGTTCCAACGCTGAAGCAAACACTGGTAGATAGTCGCCACCAATTACTCCATCAAACCCAAGCCCACTTTGAAAAGCTAGTTTCTCGGCAAGGGTTATAAAATATATACAAATTTTAATCAAAATTCAAATAAAATAAGGGCAGATGTTGTTGGGTCAATGCCAATGGTGTTCTCACAAGGTCTGCTTTTTCTGCTTTTTAAGTATTAAGTTACTAAAATCACCCTTTTGGCACAATAGTAGAGAGCAGAAACTAGTTAAGATTATTGCAGCAGTTCCTTGCTTTGAAGAGCAGTTAGTTAAGGCTAAATGGCGGCTCGAATTAAAATGACTTCATTACTTCCCAGAAACCTCAGCGTTGTTATTCGACCAGTCCAATACCGGGATCTGGATGGAATCGAGCGCATAACTCAAGAGTCATTCGCAGCCCTTACTCCCAAGGGAGCAGGTTTTGCCATCAGCCAGATGCAAAGGCTGCGTCGCTGGTATGGATTACTCAAATTTTTAAGTTGGTTTCCTAACCCGCTACAGTATCGCCTCTGTGCCTATGTCGCGGAGCAAGGGCGGATACTTTTAGGGATGGTTCAAGTGTCACCTTTTAACCGCACACGCAGTACTTGGCGGATCGATCAAGTTTTGTTGGAGCGTGGTGTCGATAAACAAGGAATTGGTTCGCAACTTTTGCGTCATTGTTTTGAGTCGATTTTGGAAGCTCGCACTTGGCTACTGGAAGTTAATATCAATGACATAGAGGCGCTAGCACTATATCGGCAAAATGGATTCCAGCGTCTGGCAGAAATGACATACTGGGAAATTGGGCCAGAATTACTGGCTGAATTGGCACAAGCAGAGCCAGACTTGCCCAACCTCTTGCCTGTGAGTAATGCTGATGCCCAGCTGCTGTATCAATTAGATACGGCATCGATGCCACCTTTGGTGCGTCAGGTTTTTGACCGCAATACCCGCGACTTTAAAACCAGCTTGTTTGGTGCTTTAACTGATGCCGTGAAGCAATGGCTGACCAAAACAGAAGTAGTCAGTGGTTATGTATTTGAACCGCAACGCAAAGCTGCGATCGGCTATTTTCAAGTGCAACTCGATCGCAAGGGTGAAGTTCCCCATGCTGCAACGCTGACAGTTCATCCTGCTTACACTTGGCTGTATCCAGAATTACTATCTCAGCTAGCTCGGGTTGCCCAAGATTTTCCCCAGCAAGGATTGCAACTAGCCTCCTCAGACTATCAGGCAGAGCGAGAAGAATATTTAGAGCGAATTGGGGCAAAACGCATAGAACATACATTAGTGATGTCTCGCTCTGTGTGGCACAAGCTACGAGAGTCGAAATTCGTCTCCTTAGAAGGAATGCAGTGGACTGATATGCTGCAAGGTTTACAACCTACTCGTAAACCTATACCAGGTGGGATGTCATGGATACAACCCGGAAAGTTACCATCGTCAGATAAACCTCTGCCAAGCAAGCCAGAACCGATTAACTTTTCGGTAAAAAACCCTAGCATAGAACCATCGCCGATTCCTGAATCAGCAGATGGACAGCAGGAGAATTAGTGTGATATCCCAAGAGCAACCAAAACCGTTTATTTCCGCATTGGGACTAGATTTTGGTCGCAAGCGGATTGGTGTGGCTGGGTGCGATCGCACGGGTTTAATTGCCACGGGTATCACCACAATTGAGCGCACATCTTTTGAGCACGATGTCGAGCAAATCCGACAAATCGTTAATGAACGTGAGGTGCAAGTTCTAGTTATGGGCTTACCCTATTCAATGGATGGCTCACTAGGATTTCAGGCTCGTCAAGTTCAGAAATTTACTACAAGACTTGCTAAAGCACTGAAACTACCTGTGGAATATATGGATGAGCGATTAACTTCATTTCAAGCAGAGCAACTGCTGATAGCTGAAAACCGCTCCCCATCACGCCATAAAGGTTTGATTGACCGCAAGGCAGCCGCTTTGATTTTGCAACAATGGCTGGATGTTAAGCGTGCCAGTTCCCACAGTTCAGTTGCGGCTATTGAATATTGATACCTTTTAACATGATATTCTGAAAACGATTAGCCAGCAGTTGTATCTACGTATAAAGCTATTTGGTTGGCATAGTATGTCATTAAATAGTTAAGCGATTTTCAAAGTTGCTGGTATTTATTAAATTTCTACATTTCGGCTATGTTTTCCTCTGAATTTCCTGAAGAAAATGATAACGCTCATGCGGGTTCCATCACTTTAACCGATGATAAAGGGCGATCGCTCGACTGTTACATAGAGCATTCCCTGGAAGTAGATGGACAAGAATACGTTTTGCTTCTTCCTGTAGACTCACCTGTAGAAATTTTTTCTTGGGAAGGTGACGGTGAGGAAGAAGAAGCGGTTCTGGTAGAAGATGACACCATCATTGAGCAAATTTTTGCTAATGCCCAAGCTGTACTATCTGAGCAAAACCTGATACTGAAGAATACAGCTTATGCTCTGACTGTTGCAGGTGATTTACCGCCAGTGGAAGAATCAGAACTCTTCACTTTAGAAATCGAAGACGAAGGGGCAGATTTAGAGCCTGAACAATTACAGCTACTCGCTAGCTTTTATGATGAAGATCAGGAGTATGCAATTTATACGCCCCTAGATCCCTTGTTGTTTTTTGCACGGATAACAAAAACAGGTGAACCTGAATTACTTTCTCCAGAAGAGTTTCGGAAAGTGCAGCCTCTGTTAGAGGAACATCTTTTTAATGAAGTGGAATAAAATTAAAAATTCAAAATGTTACATTTTCATTTTGAATTTTTTAATTGTGAATTTTCATTGTAATCATAATTTACTTAAACCTTTTACCATGTCCCATAAAATGTGGAATCAATGAAACATTAACACTAAATTGGGACAATTACTATTGTTTAAGATTCTAAAAAAAGCATTTAGGTAGGGATTTTTAATTCCATTATCTAGAATCCCAAATTAGTATGAGGTGCTGAAAATGGCTTATAGCGATTTTACATTAAGTAAATTTAAAAAGTCATTCAGCATCCGCATTGATGAAGAAACTGATTTATGTGCCAACATAGAACCTTTACAGGCAAGTGAGAAACTCAAAAATTCTTTAGAAGAAACTACAGAATTGGCTTTAGCAATTAATACTGAAAAAGCTCGCTCAGAAATGATTATCACTCCAATATTGTTGGAGGTAAGACGCAGGGCTAATTATCCAATTAGTTTGTTTTCGGGAACAGATTTTAATGTAGATGCAGAAAACGGTCTGAATGGCTATTGTGACTTTATCATCAGTCGTTCTAAAGATCAACTAACTATTAATGTACCAGTGGTGGTTATTATTGAAGCCAAAAATGAAAATATTAAAGGTGGATTAGGTCAATGTGCAGCAGCAATGTTAGCAGCACAATTGTTTAATCAACAAGAAGGAAATGAAATTAGAAAAATTTATGGTGCGGTAACAACAGGAGATATTTGGAAGTTTTTGAAGTTAGAAGAAAAAGATATATTTATAGATTTGAGTAATTATTACATCAAAGAAATAGATAAGATTTTAGGGATTTTATTGCAAAGTGTTCAGGGAGATATTCCAGGATGGAGTTCGATTAACTAAACTATATTGGGTTATGCTCATTTGTCTTAGCTATCTACATTTGACTGTTGACTATGGTCTGGAACAATCTTTTACAGCCTGACTTGATTTTAGAGGGTTCAGTATTGAACCTAACACCAAATATTATCCAAAAATACGGGCTAAAGGGGCTGGTATTGGATGTAGATGAAACTTTGGTACCCTTTACAGTCGGGATAGCTTCCCCAGAACTACGAGAGTGGGTAGAGCAAATCCGCACCTGTACTGCACTGTGCTTGGTGAGTAACAACCTCAGTGAAGCGCGAATTGGTGGAATTGCGCGATCGCTCAATCTACCTTACTACTTAGGTGCGGCCAAGCCTTCCCGACGCAAAATTAGAGCAGCACTTAGGGGAATGGATCTACCAGTGCATCAAGTGGGAATGGTAGGCGATCGCTTGTTCACTGATGTTTTAGCAGGTAATCGCCTGGGAATGTTTACCATTTTAGTCGAACCGATTGTTCATGCTGATGCGGCTCTCCGCTCCCATCCCGTCCGCAACTTTGAAGTTTGGATATCTGAAATTTTGGGAGCCTCTATTACTCCCAAGGAAAAGAAGATTCACAAAACTTGAAAAATCGTCAGAAAAGTAAATCTAAAGAAATGCTTAAGGAATCTTACTGGAAGCCAAAAATCGGGGATCATAAGTATTAATAACATGGGGTCAGCCAAAAAAGACCCTAACTAATACTAAGTAAATATACTTCCGTAAAGCGTCAACCTTCACTATAGAGGGATTGGCGCTTTACAATTTCTTTAGTCATTTGTCATTTGTCCGTTGTCATTCGTCAGTAACTAATGACCAATAACTAATGACTAATGACTAATGACCAATGACCAATGACTAATGACTAAAACAATTGTTGTCAAAATCGGCACTTCTAGCCTAACTCAACCAGAAACTGGACAATTAGCACTTTCTACCATTGCTACTTTGGCGGAGACACTCTGCCATTTAAGACGCCAAGGACATCGGGTGATTTTGGTTTCTTCTGGCGCTGTAGGCGTGGGTTGTGCGCGGTTAGGTTTAACTGAACGTCCCAAGGCGATCGCACTCAAACAGGCTGTAGCAGCAGTTGGACAAGGCAGGTTAATTCGGATATACGATGATTTATTTAATACCTTGCAACAGGCGATCGCCCAAGTATTACTGACTCGCAGTGACTTGGTACAGCGCAGCCGCTATCTCAACGCCTACAACACTTTTCAGGAATTACTGGGATTGGGAGTGATCCCCATAGTAAATGAAAATGATACCGTAGCGATAGACGAACTAAAATTTGGTGATAATGACACCCTTTCGGCATTGGTTGCTAGTCTAGTAGAAGCAGATTGGCTATTTTTGCTCACCGATGTCGATAGGCTGTACTCAGCCGATCCCCGTTCTGTACCAGATGCGCGACCGATCGCTTTAGTTAGTAGCATTAAGGAATTAGCTCAATTACAAATACAAACAGGTTCCCAAGGTTCTCGGTGGGGTACTGGTGGGATGGTGACAAAGATTTCGGCTGCGAGAATTGCGATCGCGGCTGGAGTACGTACCGTAATTACCCAAGGGCGATTTCCCCGGAATATTGAAAAAATTATTCAAGGTGAACTTATTGGGACACATTTTGAACCGCAACCGGAACCAACTTCGGCGCGTAAACGTTGGATAGCTTACGGACTTGTACCTGCGGGTAAATTGTATTTAGATGAAGGTGCGATCGCGGCAATTTCTTTAGCAGGAAAATCCTTATTGGCTGCTGGAATTAAGCTAGTAGAAGGAGAGTTTGACACACAGGATGCTGTGCAATTGTGTGACACCAACGGTAACGAAATTGCTAGAGGACTTGTAAATTACAACAGCAATGAACTGCAAAAGATTTCTGGGCGTCATTCACGAGAAATTTCCACAATTTTAGGATATGCGGGTGTGGAAACTGTGATTCATCGGGATAATTTGGTTTTGACTTAAAATGGAAATGAGATAAACTTTGTGACTACTAACTGAGAGAGTAAAAATATTATGACTCAAACGTTAGAAAATGCTGTTAACTTACCAGAAGAACAACGCTTCTTTCGACATGGGTTAAGTTGGGAACAGTTTAAAGCGATTCAAGCTAGCTTTGAAAATGTACCAGGGGTGCGGCTGTTTTATTGTGATGAAGTTTTAGAAATTGTGACTATTGGTAAACCTCATGAGGTAATTAGGTGTTTAATTGCTGGACTATTGATTACTTATTTTGAAGTCAAAGGCATTGAATTTTTTCCCAGTGGTAGTTTTAGTCAGATTATTCCCAAGATAGTAGAATATCAAGCAGATTTATCTTATTGCTTTGTAACGGACAAATCTGTACCAGACTTGTGCATTGAAGTTGTGATTACTAGCGGTAGTCCCATCAAACTACAGAAATACAAATTAATGCAAGTCCCGGAAGTTTGGTTTTGGGAAGATGGCACAATTGAAGTTTACTGCTTACGAGAACAAGAATATGAGAAATTTGTTACAAGTGAGCTATTAACAGAATTAGATTTATCTCTACTCAATCGTTGTCTTTTGTTATCGTCTCCCTTGGAAGCGATTAGAGAGTTTCGTCAAAATATTCAACGGTAGTAATAATAGGTTTAAATAAAAGAAAATATTTTAATATCGCTCAGAGTGTTAATTTTTACATTAGACTCATAATTATAAGTTTAATGGTGTGACAACAAAGAAGGTAGTTGGTGCATGGAGTAAAAAACACGCGCTCCAGATGCCTTAAGTAGATGAGCCTCACTTTGCTCGGTGTAACCTATTTACAAATTTGGGATTGTCATAGAAGCGATCGCCACACCGCCCCACAACGGCGCATCATCCCCCAGAACCGCCGGCACAATTTCAAAATCAACTTCCGGTAAAGCCGTCTCCCGCGCCACCTGACGCACCACCCGCCAAAAATCCTCCCCCGCCTTCGTCACACCACCTCCCAACACAAAGCGCTGCGGATTCATCAAATTCGCTACATTGCCAATACCCACACCCAGCGCCCAAGCAGCATTGTGCAAAACTTCCTTCGCCAAATCATCCCCAACCGCCGCAGCTTCACTTACCAACTGTCCCGTCAACAATGTTAAATTATCCCCTACCAAACCCCTCAAAATCTCTCCATCTCTGAGTCCTCCGCGCCTCTGCGGTTCGTTCTCCAAAATTTCCCTAGCATTTTGCGCCATATAAGGCCCCGACGCCAAACGTTCCACACATCCACGCTTACCACACAAACAAACTGGCCCAGCAGGATCTACAACGATATGTCCAATTTCGCCAGCCATCCCACCAGCACCCCGCCAAGGCTTACCGTTGAGTATCCAACCACCACCCACACCAGTGCTGACAGTAATATAAAACAGGCTATCGTATCCTTGACCAGCACCAAAACGGTGTTCACCCAAAGCAGCAACATTGGCATCGTTGTCTACACCAACAGGAATGCCAAACTCCTCCTCCAGTAACCTTTTGAGAGGAATATTTTCCCATCCAGCGACATGATGAGATAGTCGCACCGTCCCTGTGGAAGCGTCAACTGGGCCGCCAAAGCTGACACCGATCGCAGCAGGTTTTGTGTCTTGCAACAGAGAGTAAATTAGCGATCGCATAATTTCCAAATCAGTGCTAGCATCTGCATTCGCTGGCGAGAGACGACGTTCATAACGTAACCACTTTCTAGAACCGATACTTACCAATGCTGCCGCCAGTTTAGTTCCGCCAAAATCGAGAGCTAAAATTAATGTCATAGTTTTTTATACTTATACGTGGTTTCTTTCTCAAGAAAGATGTTTGCAAGCAAAATAAATTCAACACTAAAGAAAATGGCATACTAATTTAGTAAATTATGACTCCCGATCAACCCAATCCACTCATTGATTTTTCTCAGGCCAAAGAACCTCCTATTTCCCTTGATGTCGATAAAGCTCAAGAGGCAGATCCCATTGAACCAGAAGAAGTTAGTGGACAGAAAAAGCAAAACCCCACTCTTGATGATTTGAATCGCGAAGATGAAGATCCAAGAATCGGGGGTAGTCAAATAATTAGTGGCAATATTTCAGCTGGGTAGATAATTGCCATTACTAAGTTACTCACCTTTTTGTGAGTTGAGTACTCCATCAATAAACTGTTGTAATCGTTCATAATGTGACCCTTTCCAATAAATGCGATCGCAGTCTTGGCAACGCTGGAATTCATCAATCTGCGATCGCACATTTTCTGGCACTTGATCGATAATGGATTGCTTCTCTACAGATTCTAATAATCCATTACAACGCAAACACCGTTTAAATGGTGAGATTAATTTAAACAAATCGAAGCGTTGCAGTACTTCTATGATTTGTTGTTTAGGGTTAGTATTTCTAACATAATACCCATACGTTACCAAACTACGCATTAATAGACCTTTATCACGAGTCAAGAGAATCCGCCCTTGAGTATAGGATATTTGGGCTAATTCTTCATCCTCGTAGTCATTGCGGTATAAAGTATCAAAACCTAAAAGTCGAAGAGATGTCGCAAGCTTCCCCAAATGAATATCTAAAACAAAACGGATAATACTGAGCGGTTTTGGCAGAACAGAAACGCTTGGTATAATAACCTTCCTAGCTGAAATTGGATAAACATTAATAGTATCTCTATCCGTAACTATGTAAGAAAAATTTACATATTCACCATTAACATTTATAAAATCCACCTCTGGATGAGGGACACCCAACGACTCAATCATGTCCTTAATTGAGGCTTTCTCCTCAAAAAAATGGGAGATTTTCACCTGCTTATGATGCCGTGGTAAGAAATGATTCAATTCGGCATGAAAGTAGAAATATGCGATCGCCATAGCTACAGATATTTGGATTAGTAAGTGCGCCTTTACTAGCAACAATTCGTCACAATTGCAAAACTTTCTCTATTAAATTGAAGCTATCAATGCTTGTTATAGTAAGATATCTTTACAATGAAATGCCTGTTTACCTTGATTTAACCAATGTCCTAGAGGTAACAAACTGTAAAGAAGTCATAAAAATTCTTAAATACTTGCATTTATTATTGACTTCAGTTACAGTCGAAGCAGATGCTTATCATCAAACCCTAACACTATCTTCGGGAAGTTAGATTAGGTAAAACGCTAAATACCAAATTTGTTAATGTTAATGTCAGTGACACTGCTAATAATTAGTCACTACTTTTGATTATTAACTTATTGCAGATGGAGTACGGGGAAGTAAAGCATTTACCCCTAATTTGACTTTTTTATTTTTCTCAATCTATTGAGAATAATTTGCAATATGGATAGATTAATAGAGATATTGAAAGCAAATAGCGTGGAAGAAGTCTTAAAACAGTATTGGCTTACTTAAGCGTCTGCTGTTGATTAAATGTTTTCGCATCTACCTTTAGGAATATATCTCTCATAAGAGCAGCACAAAATTATATCTTTATGTGTAAAAACAGGATATGTAACTAGCTATGTAAATAATTTCAGCAAAACTTTAAACAACTAGGTTGCTGCGAGGAATATTTTTGATTGTAGTATCAGCTACATCGATATTGTAAGCAAGTTAATCGTCGGTAACTCTCCAAGTCGCTTTGCGTCTATGTATCAGGTTTAATATATTTGATTTTGCCAAAGAAACCAAGTTTAGAAAAACTGAGTTTCCGCAAATTAAAATTTATTAAATACCAAATAATAATAAAACTAGATACAAAATTAACGCCACTCATACGGAAAAATATCTCTTGACACTGTTTATCTTTATTGTAGAGAATTTATTAACCGGAAAGACCTCAATCAATAATGATGTTATAAAGTGGCTACCTAATTTTAACTGAGAAATGAATATTGTTCTTTTTTATCTCCTTTAGCCAAGGATATTGTAGCTAAGAACACAATTGTATTTGGGAATACCTTTTGTCCATAAAATATGCTAATGAGTACAGCGAGATGAATACTTTTTTTTGTTCTGACGATTCACTGCAAATAGGAGAAGATGTTATTGGTAGTGCCACTAATTATCAAACTTATATTTTAGTTGAATGTCCTTTACCTTGGACATCAGAAGCCTTTAACTCGAAGTGGGTGCCTCAAAATTTGAGGATTTTGGTAGAAGAAGTGAAGCGTGCTAAACTGCCGATTAGATTTCTCTTAATTGCTAATGATGTATCACACAAGGTAAATCACACTACGCTTTTGATTTATCAAAAACAAGAGGGGCTAAGTAATGGATACCATAAGCAAGAGTTTAAGCTAGCAAATATTGAGCAAGTAGCAGGAGTTGTCCAAAAATGGATATGGGGTATCAATTCTAATTCTGAGGTAGAAACTAGTACAACTAGAGATATTTTAGTTTGTACTCACGGTAGCCATGATAAGTGTTGTGCAAGATATGGCGCTCCTTTTTACTTCCATATTACAGCGATTAAAGCTGATTTGTGCTTAGATAATGTGCGAATTTGGAAATCATCGCACTTTGGTGGACATCGGTTTGCACCAACAATCATAGACTTACCAGAAGGAAGATACTACGGTCGTCTCGATCGAGATTCATTTAGATCGATTTTGACTCGTACTGGTGATATTCAATGCTTACATAAAGTCTATCGAGGCTGGGGAATTCTGCCTGCTACACTTCAGGTTTTGGAAAGAGAGTTAATCCTCTGTAAAGGATGGGATTGGTTTAACTACAAAGTTGCAGGCAAAATTTTAGAGCAAAGTTTAGACAATAATACTATCTTAGCTGAACTTAGTTTTGAACAACCTTGTGGTTCTCTCTACACTTACCAGGCTAAACTTGTGAAAGATGAAACCAAGACTCAACAACTGAAGAGTTCATGCAATGCTACACGAGAGTTGGTAGTTACTAAATATGCTGTCGGTAGTTTTTGGATTACCTCTAGTAAGGTAATGAGTTATAGTACATAGAAGTGAAGAGTTTTTAAACGCAGAGGGGAGGCAGCGCGTTGCGGGGGTTCCCCCCGTTGTAGCGACTGCCATCACGCAAAGGTAAGCGCAGAGGAACGCAGAGTATTACTAAATTTAGTTTGCTACGAATTAATTAAATACTGTATTTAGTATAACGGTGTAGAAATTCGTAATAAAATCTCTGCGTTTTTTTGTGTTTAAATTCCAAATATTGAATCAAGATGAAGTCATATTTAAGACTTTTCGTAACAGTACTTGGTCTTCTAATTTGGCTTTTAAACGACCATTTTCGATATCTCGAATCCAGCTTTGGCTTTTACCTGTGAGTTTTGCCAATTCTCTTTGGGAAAGATTCAAATTTTTTCGCGCTTGCAAAATCTGTTCGCCTAGCAAATCGTTTGTAGCTTTGGGCTTCCTTTTGGCTTTGGCAGTTCTTGTTTTCTTTTTTTCTGATTCTGAGATTTGCTGTTCCCATTCTGGTGGGAGTTCAAAAGCTAAAATCCGCGCATTCATTAGCAGATTCCACTTACCACGGGGGCCTGTGTCTGTGAGGCGAGTTTCAGAACCACCGTCATTAGTCCAAAATTCTAATGCTTCATCTGGATCTTCGGGAAGATCGATTAACTTTGCCCACAAAGGTTGAATTTCTGGTGGGTAAGTAACTGGATCGAAAAGTGGCTTCATTCCATAGTGATTAAGAATTTCTAAATCGCTTTCAAAGGTTCGCAACAGACGTTTGCGTTCTTCCCGTTGTCTGGATGCAAGGGCGACTTTTTCTTCACCGTAAGCAATACGCAGCAAGGTAGGAATGGTGATGCGTTGTTCTTTGCCCATTTTGGTTTTAAACAGCAACCACAGCATTAGTCGAACTGCGCCTTCATGTTGCTGCCAAATGCTCATGACTGTGGTTAGCAGTGTTTTGGGTAGACTGCCGTATTGATAGAATGCGGTTCGTTCTTTACATGCTTGTTTGTTTAAGAAATATTGTGCCCAGACACCTGCTTTTACTTTAAAAGTTAGCCCAATCAGATATTTGCATCCGAGATTGTCTTCTTGAAAGTGGTGTTGAATATCTACCAAGTGCCATAAGCGGCTTCCGACAACAGAAAATCCGTTAATTCGACCTTGTTGGGGCCAGTCAATGGAGATAATCAGGGAGCAAGCTTGCTGAACGATATTTTTCATTAAAGCTAGCTTGGCAGCTTTGCTCAAGTCTTTGCGTTTCTCCATCCCCAAATATTTCTCAATTTGTCGCTCATCGATCGCAAATTCTTGCTCCCAAGGTTGCTCTAAGGCTGTAGCATAAGCTGCAAAAATTAGATGTATGCAAGCGGCTCTGATGTCAAGCCCCTCAATTGCTGCTATATCTGTGGCCTTGTCGTTAACTTTCAAGGGATCTTGGATGTGAAAAGCGATCGCACCTCGCCCTTGATTGACTTGTCGGCTGTAACTGATGTAGCCTTCTTCATCGGTTTCCCAATGTAGGGATGTGCGCTGCGCTAGGACATTACAAGCTTCCCAAATTGCGATCGCTGAAGCAAATGGATTATTCTTGCCATTAGAAAACAAGTCTAAGCTGCTAGCATCTCTTGGCTCAACTTTGCATCTTCCCTTTTTTGCCTGCCAAGGAATAGGAGAATTAGTTGGACAAGCTATTACACATTGCGGTTCTGAATAATAGCCCTCACAATTATTACAAAGACCAGGATCGACCCAGTATTCATTATCCTCTATTCTGATTGCACCCGTAGGACATTGGGGGCGGCAGTTGTCACATCCAACGCAACTGTTGTTAGGAATTGTATAAGGCATTTGGCTCTTTTCCCACTCTAATCGTTGAGATGTCTGGCTCAGGTCTCCCCTGGATGAGTCCTGTTTATTCATGACTCGCTACCACATTATCTGTCTGGTGAGAAAAGATTATTCTCACCACATTCAATCCCCACATCAACTTGTTAAATTTGCATACAATTACAAGCTATTTAAGGCTTTAAAGATGAGCCTAATAAAACCTCTTATTAACTATACATTTCATGAAGAAAATGATTAATTTGTTCGGATTGAGCTTAGTAAAAATCTTAACATCTATTTAACCCTCTTCTATCACTTTGGGGAAAGAAAAACAAATGTAGGTTGGGTTGAACAAAGTGAAACCCAACTTTTCTAAGGTCTTTGGGTGTTGGGTTTCGTTCCTCAACCCAACCTACGTCTAAATTGATAAAAGTCATGAGAAATAAGGGTTTTAGATTTTTATCTACCAATAGTGATTAAAGAGGGTTAATTAAGTAATTAATGAACATTTTCGCTTTGACCACCAAACCTTACATAAAGTATTTTTAGGAAATTTTTAAGCCTCCGACGATTGAGCTTTCTCTAATTTGTTAATAATTTTAATATTTAAGGCATGATAATATTCTGCCATAAAGTTTACAGTTCCTTTATAAATTAATTCTGTGTATTCAGATGAAAAAATAATATTCCTTTTGTCATCATTTATCTAAATATTTAAATCAAACTAGATTAAAAATTGTTGCTTTCTTAAATACATATTGCATATATCAAAATGTAACTGATGAACATTGGTTTTGGTATAGATATATACTATTTATAGAAATTTATTTGCCCAAGTCTACAAATATTTGAAAAAAAATATCATTACTCTTACAGATATAGTTGCATTTGCTGTAAATAATAGTTAAATCGGCAGTTATAAACCACATATACATGAGGCTTTACTCACCTGTATAGGTTTCAAATCCTCAACTTTTTACTTATCCTCTGTATGGAAATGTCTGATTGTGGGCTGCTGCTTTTAGTCAGTCATTGAACCAGAGACTCAATGAATGCATTTCCATGTAGAGCATGGGAACGAGGAATACTCAATATTCCTAAGAATTATTGGCAATAACTTTTATCTATAAATTTAAATAAAAAACAATTGATATTGTGTTCAAAGTCATCGAAAATTGATGTGAGAAAAGTAATTTTTGAATATAAAACAATAAAAGATTAGGATAATATGATGATTAATGCACAAACAGATTGATAGGCAAAATTGCTGAGGATTTATTCATGGCACAACTAACAGGCTTGACATTTGGCGGTAAGGCATGGACACCAAAATTTGCTCAGGAAATCGACAAGGAAAAATGTATCGGCTGTGGCAGATGCGTTAAAGTATGCGGCTACAATGTGCTTGGATTGAAGGCGCTCAATGAAGAAGGTGAATTTGTAGAAGATGAAGATGATGAAGAAATTGAACGGAAAGTAATGGCAGTTACTTCTCCAGAAAACTGTATTGGTTGTGAAGCTTGTTCGCGGATTTGTCCGAAGAACTGCTACACCCACGTTGCATTAATTAATTAGATTTTTGGAGTTAGTCAAAATTGTTGCTCGTTGAAGGAGGCACTGTTTGAATAAAGCGCAAATGCGCTAGGCAAGGTAACTAGAGGGGAATCATAAATATTTACTGTAACCAATAAAAAGTTCACAGTAAACAAATCCGGGAATCGCAAAATGTTAGCTATTAACAAATTTAAACTTGCTGCTAATATAGTCTAATCAATATTAGGTCTAACAGTGCCCTTTTGGAACAACTAGCTTTTCTGAAAGCAGGGGGCTAACTTTGTGTATGAGTTGAAATATAATTTGTCATTTTTTGGGGGAAAGATATGGAAAAAATCTGGAAGTTTCCCCCATTTTTTATGGCTGCACGTTAGAAAGTTAATAAGTGAAAAGGAAATGGAGAATAGGGAATGGGGAATAGGGAATGGGGAATAGATAACAATGCCCAATGCCCAGTGTCCAATATTTCGACTCTCTTCTCTACGAGAGGCTGCGCCAACGACTACGCTCAGGGCAAGTCGCTCAGTACAAGTGCCCAATTTCCAGAAAATAACACCTCAAAAGACGGTTTACAAAGCAGGTAGCATGTATGCAACAAGTTCCTGTTTCACTATGGACTCTGGTTGCTGGGATAGTAGTTACAGCAATCAGCATTTTGATTGGTCAAAACCACACTCTCATGCCCGTACAGGCATCGTTACAAGCGCCTTTGGTAGACGGTTTTTTCAACGTCATGTTTACCATTGCGATCGCACTCTTCTTGGTGGTAGAAGGAACAATTGTAATGTTTTTGATTCAGTTTCGTCACCGTCGGGGTGACGATGGCGATGGTGTGCGAGTGGAAGGCAACGTTCCCTTAGAAATCTTTTGGACAGCAATCCCAACAGTGATTGTCCTCGGCTTGGGCATCTACAGTGTAGATGTTTTTAACCGAATGGGCGGCTTTGAGCCTGCGGGTCATCCTCATTCAGCAGCTCATGTTGCTCATATACCGGGAAGTGCTCTTGCAGCTACATTAAGCGATACTTCCCAAGCAACAACTGCCCCAGCAATAGCCCCAACAATTGGTATCGGCGCGTCTCCTCAAACGCTAAACAAACCAGCCGACTTAGTTGTTGATGTCAAAGGGATACAGTACGCCTGGTTATTTAGCTACCCTGATAGTGGCATTAACTCTGGAGAATTACACATTCCCGTCGGTGCTGATGTGCAACTCAACCTTTCAGCACAAGATGTAATTCACTCATTCTGGGTGCCAAACTTCCGCTTGAAACAAGATGCACTTCCCGGTATTCCAACTGAACTACGATTTGTTGCCACCAGACCAGGTACATATCCCGTAGTTTGTGCTGAGTTGTGCGGTGGTTATCACGGTTCAATGCGGACACAGGTAATTGTCCACACACCAGAAGAATATAATAGCTGGCGGACAGAAAACCAGATTGCTCAACAGCAAAACCTCAATCAAGTTATTGCTGTTAATCCAGGCGACTTATCAACATCAGAGTTTCTCGCGCCCCACACCCATGATATGGGAATTAGTGCAGCAACTTTAGAGTCATTAGTCATTGGTCATTAGTCATTGGTCATTGGTCATTGGTCATTGGTCATTGGTCATTGGTCATTGGTCATTGGTCATTAGTCATTAGTTATTAGTTATTGGTAACTGACAAAAGACAAATGACAACGGACAAACGACAAAGGACAAATGACAAGGGACAAAAGACAAAGGACAAAGGACAAACGACAAATGACAAAGGACAAAGGACAAAGGACAAAAAGATGACACAGGTAGAATTTCCACGGAATACTCCACCAGAAGAAAATAAACCGAAAATGGTGGCTGGCCACACCTCTCATCCGAAGGCGTGGAAATGGCAGGACTATTTTACGTTTAATGTTGACCACAAGGTTATTGGTATCCAATACCTCGTGACGGCGTTTGTGTTCTATCTCATCGGCGGATTGATGGCTGTTGCTCTCCGTGTCGAATTAGCGACACCAGATGCAGACTTCCTCGACCCCAATCTGTATAACGCTTTCATGACCAATCACGGGACGATCATGATCTTCTTGTGGATTGTCCCTAGCGCGATTGGGGGATTTGGTAACTATTTGGTGCCGTTGATGGTCGGTGCTAGGGATATGGCTTTCCCGAAGCTGAATGCGATCGCCTTTTGGTTAAATCCACCAGCAGGTGCGCTCATATTAGGTAGTTTCATTTTTGGCGGTTCGCAATCTGGTTGGACAGCTTACCCACCTTTGAGCTTGGTGACAGCACCAATCGCTCAAACTATGTGGATACTGGCGATCGTTTTGGTGGGAACTTCCTCAATTTTGGGTTCGCTGAACTTTGTAATCACCATTGTGATGATGAAGGTTCCCAGCATGAAATGGGATCAGCTGCCTTTGTTTTGCTGGGCAATTTTAGCCACCTCCGTCCTAGCACTTGTCTCCACACCTGTATTAGCGGCGGGTTTAGTCCTACTGTTGTTTGACCTCAACTTTGGTACCTCCTTCTTTAAACCAGATGCAGGCGGTAATGTTGTTATCTACCAACACTTGTTCTGGTTTTATTCGCACCCGGCAGTATATTTAATGATTCTGCCCATCTTCGGCATCATGTCCGAGGTAATTCCAATTCACTCCCGCAAGCCGATCTTTGGTTATAAAGCGATCGCTTATTCCAGTTTGGCAATCTGCGTTGTCGGTCTGTTTGTCTGGGTACACCACATGTTTACTAGTGGTACACCCGGTTGGATGCGGATGTTCTTCACCATCTCCACTCTCATAGTTGCAGTTCCCACTGGCGTGAAGATTTTTGCCTGGGTTGCTACCCTTTGGGGTGGTAAAATCCGCTTCACCAGTGCAATGCTTTTCGCCATTGGCTTGTTATCCATGTTTGTCATGGGCGGCTTAAGTGGTGTGACGATGGGAACAGCTCCCTTTGATGTTCACGTCCACGACACATATTATGTTGTAGGACATTTCCACTACGTTCTGTTTGGCGGTTCCGTGTTTGGCATTTACGCCGGTATTTATCACTGGTTCCCCAAAATGACCGGACGAATGCTGAATGAAAATTTGGGACGCATTCACTTTGCTCTCACTTTCATCGGCACTAATCTGACCTTTTTACCCATGCACGAGTTGGGTTTACAAGGAATGCCGCGACGAGTGGCAATGTATGACCCCCAATTTATCGACCTCAATCAAATTTGTACCTATGGTTCATTTGTTTTGGGGATATCGGTAATTCCCTTTACCATCAACATGATCTACAGTTGGCTCAAGGGCCCATTGGCAGGTGATAATCCTTGGCAAGCTTTGACCTTAGAATGGACAACTAGCTCGCCACCTGCGATTGAAAACTGGGAAGTATTGCCGATTGTTACTCATGGCCCTTATGACTACGGTCATGATAACCCTCTTAAAATAGAGCAATCTGCAACGCCGTCAGCTAGTGCTTAGTTAGTATATTCAGTATTGCGATCGCACTCAAAGTTACTGAAACTTCTAGTCATTAGATTTAAGAACTTAAAACTCCAAGCTTGGAACCCGAAACTTCAAGCTTGGAACACGAACGCCCGAATTCAAAAAACGACCGCCCGAATTCAAAAAACGACCGCCCGAATTCAAAAAACGACCGCCCGAATTCAGAAAACGACCGCCCGAATTCAGAAAACGAACGCCCGAATTCAGAATACAAACACCCGAATTCAAAAAACGAACGCCCGAATTCAGAACACGAAACTCGGAATTTTGAAAATTCCTGAACAAGTCAAGAGTTTGGCTAAACAAGGATTTTGGATAAAGAATGGAAATTTTGCTGATTCAGACTTCATTCTTTATTCAAGCTTCCACAACAGACAGAGTAGATCGTATTGTCAAAAAATCTATGACTATAGCTACAACCACGAGCGAAGATCGCAGTGCAGGACACGAAGAACATCCAGATTTAAGAGTTTGGGGATTGTTGACATTCCTCGCCTCTGAATCACTGATGTTTGGGGGATTTTTTGCCACCTATTTGTTTTTTCGGAGCAGTACAGCCGTTTGGCCTCCAGAAGGAAGTGAAGTAGAATTACTCGTGCCGACGATTAACACGATTATTCTGGTGTCTAGTAGTTTCGTGATTCACTTCGGTGATACGGCGATTAAAAAGAATAACGTCAAGGGAATGCAACTGTGGTATGCAATTACTGCACTCATGGGGGCAATTTTCTTGGGTGGTCAGGTTTATGAATACTCAACATTAGGATATGGACTGACTACCAACGTCTTCGCCAACTGTTTTTATATCATGACCGGGTTCCACGGTTTGCACGTTTTTGTGGGACTGTTATTGATATTACGCGCATTGTGGCGATCGCGTCTTCCCGGTGAATATTCTGCAACCAATCATACTTTCATCGAAATGACAGAAATTTACTGGCACTTCGTAGACATTATTTGGATTGTTTTATTCACCTTGGTGTACGTTCTCACTTTGTTTTAGGGCATGGGGCATGGGGCATTGGGAAGAGACAAGGAAGAGGGGGAGACAAAAGGGAGACTTAGTTCAATAATTCCCCCTTGTCCCCTTGTCCCCCTTGTCCCCTTGTCCCCTGCTTCCCCAGTCCCCAGTCCCTAGTCCCCAATCCCCAGTTACCAATATGCAAGCTAATACAAATAAATTCTCATGGTTTCAGGTTCCAGAGGACATCAAAAATCTATTAGTTTTAGCTGCACAAAACTGGGAGAATACATCAGAATCAGAAAAATATATTCAACAAGCTTTAGCTAAAACTGGTGAAAATACAGATGTATTGGTAGCAGCATATAGATTTTTCTATTATAAAAATAATTATTCTCTTGCACTACAAACAACAGTCAAATTATTAGATAAAATTAAAGAACTAGAAAAATTACCTGATGACTGGGAGCAACTTAAGCCTATATTAGTCAATCGCAAAGAAGACCTACAAATTCGATTGTACTTAAATGCTTATGCTGCTTCTGGATTAGTACTAGCAAAGTTAGGAGCAATCGAGGAAGCAAAAGAAATCAGCACCAAAATTAAAGAGATAGACGACAAGAATGATTTTGGAGCCGGAATTCTTCTGGATATTTTGACACGTCCAGCAGAAGAAGATGATTAATTAATCAATGCGCTTCTCTACAAGACGATGTGTGAAAGAGTGGTGAGTGAGGAGTGAGGAAGTGGTTGCAGTAAGTTTTTCCCCTCTGCCCCTGTGCCTTTTGTGCCCAATGCCTAATGCCCTTTTGGTGAACAATCATGAACAACTGGTTATCTACATCATATTCCTCTTACTCTCTTTTGGGAGCAGCTAGTAATAGTAACTCCATCATTCCTGCTATTACCATACCGACTAAACTTCCTGCGAACAATATTCCTAACGTTTCTCCGATTATTGTCATCCAATCTTCTCCGTTATCAATTTAAAAGTTATGAAAGGTAGAGATTGGCTGCTAACGGGGGATGGTCAGTATCAAGCTTGTAAATCTGTAAGAGCATGGGATTTGTTGAGAGAGAATTATCGTCTTTATCGGTTTTTAACTGAAATGGAAGATGTTCTCAATAATGTGGACGATCAAGCCAGTCGTCTGCCAGAAATTCGGATGCTTGTAAGGCGTTTAATAGTAAATTCCTACTGGGTGCAAAGTCAACATTTAGAGCCTTCACCCAAAACGGGAACCTCTGTTTTACTCCTATACGATGAATTGGGTTTTCCGTTGACTGTGCAAACAGTAATATTTGCACCGGGAACCCGATCGAACATTCATAATCATGGGACATGGGGAATAGTGGCGGTGTTAAAAGGCCAGGAAAAAAATACTTTTTGGCAACGCACCCATAACCCAGAATTTCAGGACAAAATTGAACCGACGGGAGAACTAACTCTATTTCCAGGGGATATTATTAGCTTTACTCCCGATGCAATTCACTGTGTAGAAGCAGTCGGTGATGAACCAACTGTGACTTTTAATGTTTACGGCGAAACCGATCCGAATGAGAGATTTGAGTTTGACTTAGTTACCCACAAGGCTAGGAATTTTTAACTAGCAATCGTCATATCAGTTTGTAGTTGGGCTTTAGCGCCAACTACAAACAATTGAGTAATTAGGAGATAGTTAAATGGCAAGAGTAATTTTCTATAGCAAACCAGGCTGTCAAGGTGGTACTAAGCAAAAAGTTTTACTCACAGCTGCTGGTCATGAGGTGGTAGCATACAACCTGCTAACAGAACCTTGGACAGTTGAGCGATTGCGTTCATTTTTTGGCGATCGCCCCGTAGCCGAATGGTTTAATCCTTCCTCCCCCAAGGTAAAATCTGGTGAGGTGGTTCCTGAAAAAATTGATGCAGAAACGGCTTTGCAGTTGATGTTGAGAGAGCCACTGTTAATTCGCCGTCCTTTGTTAGAAATAGGCAATCGCCGCGAGGTAGGATTCGATGTAGAAAAGATTGATGCTTGGATTGGCTTAAAGCCTGTGGACGAATCATTGCAGGAAATGAGCGAAAACCTGATGAAGCAAGATTTGCAAAACTGCTCCCACGGTAACGACCGTAGTGCTCATCATGATAATCAGCAGGGTGGCTGCAACCATCATGGTGAAAAAAATCAAAAGCAAGGCAGCTGTAGTCATTAGATTTCTTGCATAAATCCCTCTCCCAAGCTTGGGAGAAAAACTTTGAAATTGGCTCCCCTTCTCCCAATTTTGGGAGAAGGGGTTGGGGGATGTAAGTAGGTCGGCGTAAATAATTATTGTTGGGATAAGGCAGGGGGCAGGGAGCAGGGAGCAGGGAGCAGGGAGCAGGGAGCAGGGAGCAGGGAGCAGGGAGCAGGGAGCAGGGAGCAGGGAGCAGGGAGAGAAAGAGTTTGAGCCTTATTTACTTTTCTTCACACAGTTTGGTTTTATTGCACCGACTTACTTAGTTCGCTTCCCGCAGGGTGGGCAAATTTTGCATTTGTGCAAGAGGTCTATTAAATTTCTTGCAAAAGTCCATAACACTCTAGCCCTGTCAAGGTTACTTTTATTACCTTGACAGGGCTAGTACAGCACGGCGTAAATAAGCCACCTATTTAAAATGTCTAAAACTCTCACACTTTGCGTAATTAGTAATTACGCAAAGTGTTAGTAGTCTGAGCCTTTAGCTAACTTCTTGTTGGATGTATAGTAAACCTTACTACCAGTATCAGGTACAAAATGACAGCTGATACATGAATGCCATAATGACTTCCAAATTGGTTCTTCCGATTTGTGGAAATACTCACCCATAACTGGTTTTATTGCCTCAGTTGCCTTCAGCAAATTGTAGTGAGGGATGTTAAGGAATATATGGTGAGCAACATGAGTACCGATATCGTGATGGATATGATTAACCAAACCATAATCACGGTCAATACTAGAAATTGCGCCTTTTAGGAAAGTCCAATCTTCTCCACGATACCAGGGAAGCTCTGGCTCAGTGTGGTGCAAGAATGTCACCAAATCTAGCCAAATTATGAATACAAGGTAGGGTACAGCATAATATTTCAGCAACCACATCCAACCCCATTGGTAGGTGAGGAAACCCAGCAAACCTACCATGCCAATCAATAATACAGTACTAGTGATGACATCCCATTTTTCCGATGGTTTGAAAAGCGGACTGTTGGGCAAAAAGTGGGAGCCTTCCTTATTAGGAGAACGCTTAAACAGATACAAAGGATAAGCCAATAGAAAAACATAATATCGGACTATCTTTTGGGCTAAAGGCATCTCCTTGTATTCTGATTCTGTCACAGGATACCAGCTTTCATCGTTATCGATATTGCCAGTATTTTTGTGATGGGTTCTGTGACTGATCCGCCAACCATGATAAGGAACAAGTATTGGTGTGTGCGAAAGATGTCCAATCAAATCATTCAGCCATTTATGCTTAGAAAAAGATTGGTGTCCACAGTCATGTCCTACTACAAACAAAGCCCAAAACATCGTTCCTTGCATTAGCCAGAAAATCGGGAAGAAAAGCCAAGAATCCAGGTAATAAGCAACTGCATAAAGCAGACCGATAATCAGGATGTCACGAAAGAAGTAAAAAAGTGATTTTGTTACATTGGGCTGAAAGCATTCAGCAGGAATTGCAGCTTTTAAATCTTGAAGAGTGAAAGGCAATTTAGTCGTATTCTCAAACGTTTCAAGGTCAGGAGGATTGTTGAACGTAATAATATTTGATTGCACTGGATTCTTTTGTTGGATAGAAATCGGAACTTTATTTGAGACAAAATTATCTCACCTCTAGGATGCCCACGAAACTAGCGATCGCTAACACCAAAGAAGATAATTTCTGGCAAATTCCCTAACAATTTTAGTCATTAAAAAATTGCCAGATTCTATTTAAACACAGCATGATAAACGCTCTTGTTGGTTCAAGAGCGTGAGTGTAATCACAGCGCTATTTATCGCTCTGTATAATATTCGTCGAAAGTTTTATAACCAATATCAGTTGTGTATAGTTGACATTGGTCTGTAATCTGCTTCATTAAAGGCCAAGAAAACTGATACTCATCATGCAGATAAGGCTCCCAATTTTCTTTGATGCTGCTGTAAGCTAGCCGCAAATTATAAGAAGGAATCGCAGTAGAAATATGATGAGGGACATGAACATTGATATCGTGGCACAAGACTTCTACCCAACGCGGATAATCGCAATGAATAGTTCCAGATAGCTGTGCTTGAGCTTCGTTCCACTTATTCGCTGTCGCAAAAGGAACATCTGCGGCAGTATGGTGAACAATAGTAAAAGTACTCATCCAAAAATGGTAAATCATCCAGGGCACTAGCCAGAACTTGACAAATCCCCAGATACCAGTTGTGGCGATGAGAGTCGGGAAAGCGATCGCTGCAAACACAACTACTACAGCCACAGACAGCTTGATACTGGATTGGTCTTTCGTTTTGAAGTTCCGCCAATCAAAATGCACCACAGCCCAATGTCCAATGGAACCTACCCACCAGAAGCGTTTACGCATGAACAGTTCAAAAGCAGACTGTCGGGTTTTATCCCAATTTTCAAACACTTCCGGTCTGATTGGATGCCAAGCATTGTCCTCATCCAGCTTGTTGGTATGAGTGTGGTGATAATTATGCTTAATGCGCCAACTGTGAAAAGGATAAATTAACGGCGTCATGAAAAAGTGCCCCACCAAATCATTTACCCAACGACGTTTGGCAAAAGACCTGTGACCACAATCATGGCCAATTACAAAAAAACCTGTTAAAGCAGTGCCCGTAAAAATCCAAGCTAGGGGCAAAAGAAACCAAGGAGTGATAATCAGGCTGTAATAGCCCAAGGCGACTGCCAAGACACTCAGCAAAACTTGCGTCCAAGCTTTGCGACTGTTCTGCTGAAAACATTCCCGTGGCAGGGTTTTGACAATATCTTTGAGCCGGAAGTCGGAATTACCAGGCTCGTCACTTAGTTTCTGGCTGTTAATTATTGATGTAGTCATGGACACCTGAAAAACAACAAAACTCCTCCACCAAGTCACTAAAAAGTAACTTGCCGCAAAATTTCTTAATATTAGCGCTTCGGATTATAGCAACCTAACCGACACAAGCGCACCCGTAAATAGCTTTTGAAGGCGATTTTAGAATTGGCAAATGGATTAGTTGCACAAAAAGCCCTTAGTCATTAGTCATTAGTCATTTACTAAGGACTAATGACTAATGACTAATGACAAATAATTTACTACTTTGTTGGGGCCAACTTCACATTAGTCGCTAGACCAACTGCTTGGAGCAATTGGACTGTCATCCAGGTTAAATCTATTTCCCACCATTTCAGCCCGTGACGAGCTGAGTATTGAAAAGCATGATGGTTATTGTGCCAGCCTTCACCAAAAACTAGTACGGCTACCCACCAGCAATTAGTCGATCGATCGCCAGAATCATAACTGCGATAGCCAAATTTGTGAGTAGCGCTGTTCACCAACCAAGTGCAGTGGTAAACCCAGACAATGCGAACAAAAATTCCCCAAATAACAAATGACCAGCCACCTAGAAGCAAAAGCAATACACCTAGAGCAACCTGGATCAAAATGAAATATTTTTCTAAAAACTGATAAACTGGGTCTTCGGCAATGTCTTTGGTGAAACGAGGAACATCAGCGTGAGCGGGACAGTAGTGAATCAGCCAATCCATGTGGCTCCACCAGAAGCCTTTATTAGAATCATGGGGATCGGCATCAGTATCAGAGTTTAAATGATGAATGCGATGTGTCCCGATCCACTCAATTGGGCCTCCTTGACACGAGAGTGTCCCAAAGAAAACCAGGAGATACTCTAGCCACTTGGGAGTTTGAAAACTGCGGTGGGTGACAAGGCGATGAAATCCTAGAGTCACGCCTAAACCACCAGTCACCCAGTACAGCAAGAAACCCACACCAACTGCCGTCCAGCTAAAGTTACCAGGAACAAAGGCAAATAAAGCGCCGATGTGCAGTCCAATGAAAAACAGGGTATTAACCCAGTTGATTTGAGGTTTGGTTGAGGTAGCAATTGTCATGCAGTAACCTGAATTTGATTTTTCCAGCCTAGTCTGCGCGATCTTAAAATCCGCATATCTATAATTTTTTTTGAACGAGGAACTGATGAACAGCTTAGAACAGCTGCGGCAAGCAGAACAGGCACTATTAGAAATTTTTTCTGTAATTGACGCTCAGGTCAAGCATAATCTAAAACGAGTGCTGGATGCCTTTCGTAATCACCGTGTAGGCGCACACCACTTTGCTGGTGTAAGTGGTTATGGTCACGATGATTTAGGACGAGAAACTTTAGATAAAGTTTTTGCCGAAGTTATGGGTGCCGAGGCGGCGGTGGTGCGAGTGCAGTTCGTTTCGGGAACTCATGCGATCGCCTGTGCTTTGTTTGGTGTTCTCCGTCCTGGAGATGAAATGTTAGCAGTGGTCGGTTCTCCCTACGATACGCTTGAAGAAGTCATTGGTTTACGGGGTCAAGGTCAAGGCTCCCTGATTGAGTTTGGCATAAATTACCGCCAATTAGAGCTAACGCCCGAAAATACGATAGATTGGCAAGCTTTAAATACTAATGTGGCTGAAAACACCCGTTTAGTCTTTATTCAGCGCTCTTGTGGCTATTCTTGGCGTCCTAGTTTATCAATTACCGATATTGAAAAAATCGTCCACTTAGTTAAACAGCAAAACCCGAACACCGTTTGCTTTGTAGATAACTGCTACGGCGAATTTATTGAAACCAGGGAACCTACAGCTGTAGGTGCTGATTTAATGGCAGGGTCATTGATTAAAAATCCTGGTGGCACCATTGTCAGCGCTGGCGGTTATGTCGCTGGTCGCGCCGACTTAGTGGAAGCAGCCGCCTGTCGCCTCACTGCTCCAGGTATCGGTAGTTATGGCGGTGCTACTTTTGACCAAAATCGCCTGCTGTTCCAAGGTTTATTTCTAGCGCCGCAAATGGTAGGAGAGGCGATGAAAGGGACTTATCTTACTGGTTATGTATTTGATAAACTCGGTTATCCAGTGAATCCCGCTCCCTTGGCTCCCCGTGGGGATGTAATTCAGGCAATTAAACTTGGTTCAGCCGAAAAGCTAATTGCTTTCTGTAAAGCCATACAACAGCATTCTCCCATCGGTTCCTACTTAGACCCCGTTCCAGATGAGATGCCGGGGTATGAGAGCCAGGTGGTGATGGCTGGGGGGACATTTATTGAAGGGAGTACTTTGGAATTATCAGCAGATGGGCCAATGCGATCGCCGTATGTAGTTTATTGCCAGGGCGGGACTCATTGGACTCATGTGGCGATCGCTCTGGAGGCGGCGATTGATGCAGTTAGCAATAATACATAGCACATATTCTTTTAGGATATAGTGGCCAAACCGGATTGAAGCAATCCTAGAAAAGACAGCACAAAGAACTGAAGCGAATATGGTAGCTATAGAAGCGGATAGATGCGCGATTGCCCAACTACGCTCAACCGTAAATTCCTTGTTGCAGGTACGTAACTTTGAAGCGATTGTCACTGTCAGAGAAATCAGATCGGAAATTAGAAACTTGAGAACTGAAAGTCAACACATTTTAGAACATTTGTTCGGTAGACAGGAGAACAAGTGATGAGCGATCGCCACACCACAACTGCTGTACGTCTCAATGTTTATATCCAAGGTCAAGGATTTCCAATTTTGGGCTTACATGGTCATCCTGGCACTGGTCGTAGTCTTTCTGTCTTTACCAATCATTTATCAAAACGCTACAAAACTTTTGCCCCTGATTTACGCGGATACGGCAAAAGTCGCTACAACGGCAATTTTGATATGAATGACCATTTGACTGATTTAGAAGCGCTGTTAGACCGTTTGCAGATTGAAAAGTGCCTAGTATTGGGATGGTCGCTTGGGGGCATTCTGGCAATGGAAATGGCATTACGTTTGCCAGAGCGCATTACTGGGCTGATTTTGGTGGCGACAGCCGCAAAACCCTGTGGCAGTCATCCTCCTATCACTTGGCAGGATAATTTATATACTGGCGTTGCTGCCCTATTGAACTATATAAAACCGAGTTGGCAATGGAATATTGAAACTTTTGGTAAGCGATCGCTTTTCCGCTATCTAATCCAACAACATACATCTATCACTTACAATTACATTGCCAAAGAAGCAGTACCAGCTTATTTGCAAACCTCTCCTGCTGCTACTCGTGCTCTCTATAGTGCAATTCAATCAGGATACAATCGGCTTTTAGATTTACAGCAAATACAATGTCCTAGTTTAGTACTTGCTGGCGATCAAGACCGTCACATCACATCTGATTCCAGCTTACAAACTGCTCAACACCTGAACAATTCTCAGTGGCAATGCTATCCCAACACCGCCCATCTTTTCCCGTGGGAAGTCCCCCAGCAGGTACTGAATGATATTGACCATTGGCTGCAAGAACATCCGCAGGTAATTGGTGGTTAATAGTCCTATAAGACTCATATTTGATTTCTGAAATACACGTAGGGTGCGTTAGCCTTTGGCGTAACGCACCAGTTAACGATTTAGGTGCGTTAGGCTACGCCATAATACAACGCCAGTCCGCTCAAGTCGGGAAACCCGCCCACACGGCTGGCTCCCCTACAGATACTTAGATTTTTTCATAAATCAAATCGGATTCCTATATATTTAGAAAATTTTGACTATTGACGAAGAAGAATGGAGAGGGAAGATGTGGTGACGCAATGAGTCAAAAAGACGCAACAACCCCTATTAAAAGGATTTTCTGTGTCTTCATCTCTTTACGTCCCCGTATCAGAGCATCCTTTCCATTCTTTGGCCTAACTTAAATTTGACCGCCAAAGGCAGGCTGTACTTTGCGGTCAAATCTTTCCCCCAAGTCGTCAGCAATTGTTAAGGTATTGGGTTTGCAGCGCTTGACATTCACAATAATTCCCTGCGCTCCTTCGAGCTCTAAATCTTCTATGTATCCTTTACTTGCTAATGTTGCATCAGAAGAACTTAGAAATGGCCCGAAGTAATACGTGCAACGGGGATTCTGCGTCACAATCTCTACCCACCAAGCCAAGCCGATGTAGTCGAATGTGTTAATTAACACTTCCTTGAGGTTATGCCAAATGGTTTTCATGGTTTTCGCTGATTTATAAACGTCTACAGGGTGTTAAACGATAGGGTACTTTATTATCTTTTACATTTCTTTATACTCTGTTAATGTTATTTTTTCAAAGAGATTTTTTGCAATTTATCTAAGTGCAGCGTATTTAGCGATCGCTGGCGATAAATCTCATAAAGCGCCATACCTGCTGCTACAGAAGCATTGAGGCTGGGAGTTTTACCCTGTAGAGGAATCGATACTAAAAAATCACACGAGCGTTGAGTTAACATACTCAGACCTTCACCTTCTGAGCCGATTACCAAAACGATTGGACCAGTAAAATTGACTGTATGCAAAGGTTCGCTGCCACTTGCAGCAGTACCGTAAATCCAAAAGCCAGCTTCCTTTAATTCTTCTAAGGAACGGCTGAGGTTGACAACTCTAGCTACAGCAAAATTTTCTAAAGCCCCTGCTGCCACTTTTATAACAGTGGAAGTAATTCCAGATGCCCTTCTTTGAGGAATCACCAATCCTTGAGCGCCTATTGCTTCGGCAGTGCGAATAATTGCTCCCAAGTTGTGGGGATCGGTAATTCCGTCAGCCACAACAATTACAGCATCGGTTACAGATTTACACTGCTCAATTAGATCGGGCAATTCGATGTAAGCGTAGGGAGCAATTTGTGCTGCCACACCTTGGTGATTAGCCCCATTAGTGAGATAGTCTAAACGCTTGGGTTCAACCTCATCAATAACTGTGCCATTTTCCTTTGCTTGCAAGAGAAAATGGTGAAAGCTGGGATCGTACCGTAGCCGGGTAGTAATCCAGAGACGGTTGAGATTACGCTGATTTTTCAATGCACTCAATACTGGATGACGACCGTAGATAAGATCGCTATCTTCTTCTATCGCTTGTGTAGATACAGACGGCTGGGAGAAGTTGCTATTTCGTTGTCGAGAGTTCCCAGAGATAGTGTTGCCATCTATTTTATTGGGATTGCGATTCGGATTAACAACAGAGATAGTGTTGCCATCTACTTTTCTGGGATTGCGAGTTGGATTTGCAACAGAGATGGGGTTGCTATCTATTTTTCTCGGTTTACCAGTCGGATTAGTAACAGAGATGGGGTTGCTATCTATTTTTCTCGGTTTACCAGTCGGATTAGTAACAACACGCTTACCTTTAATTTTTACGGGTTGTCCCCGATTTAGTTCGCTAGAAGTCTTGACTTTTCTGGGTTTATCCTGCATTTGAGTTATGGATATAGCGTATGGTTGATCGTTCCGATTACCTCAATTTTTGGAATTTAATCTAGTGTTGTGGCTACTGCGAAATTGAGTTTTCACTCTTTTTCTAGATGAAGTATTTGCAACAGTTCGGTTAGACGTTGGTAATCGGTGATATATAAGTAGCCTATTAAAGTTTCTAGACTAGTTGCCTGTTGATAAATTTCGGGATTAAGTCGCTTAGGGCGTCCTGTTGCGGCGTTTCTACCCCGTCGGACAATTTCTAATTCGGTATCCCTGAGATGAGGAATTAGCGATCGCAAATGTAGCGCTTGTGTTTCTGCTCTTACCTGCTCCACTACCAGACGATGGTAAATTCCTGACCGCTGCAATGGCAGCAGATAGAACATTCTAACATATAACTCATAAATTGCATCCCCCAAATATGCTAAAGCACTAGGAGAAATTTGTTGCACTTGTGAGAGCGAAATCTGTTGGAATGGCCCTGTGGTTGCCAAGAGTGCTTGAGTCCAAGATAAACTCTGTTTGGGAGTTTCATCTTGTCCATCTAATAGCTCTTCCTCCTGTGACTTCACAAATAAATCATTCCTTGACGGGCTACATTTGGCAAGCATTCTTCGCAAAGACTGATTTTTCTGAAGTATGCCATGATAGTATACTTAGCATAATCAATACTATCAAAATTACTTCCTAATTTCATCTTCTTGATTGAGAGTTGGCATTTTAAATCACCTGATGTCAACATCTATAAACCAAATTTTGCCTAATTCTTGTGGTCTGTGCCTAAGTTCGGGTAAAATTGTAGCATCAAATTCACCCTTTTACTTGGTAGCATTGCCATGCTTACTGAGTAAACGACAACTTTTAATTATACAGCATTGAGTCAAGTCTATCTACAAACAAATCTGCTGGCTTTGTATTTTTTACAAATATCTCAGACTTGATTATTTATCCAATATTCTCGCCAACGATTACATACCCAAAAATTGCGTGTCTATATCTTTAGTTATTACTCAACTTTAAACATAATAGCTTAACTGGCTTTATGCCTCTCCCACAAGGAGAGAGGTTTTCTGCCAGAAGTTTTAAAAATTAAGCTATCCGATATTGAATCTGGATAGCTAAATTTAACTCTCAGGCCGAGCAATCAAGACTACTTGACGTTTTCTAGAGCGTCTTCAACTGATTTTTGCAGGGAGAGAAACTTCTCTAGGCGAACAAGCTTGACCGTTTGAGTTACGCGGGCATTTGTAACAATTTGCAAAGTGCCATCGGCAGTTTGAGCCTGCTTGGCTAGCTGCACCAGAGCACCCAAGCCAGAGCTATCAACAAAGTCAATTTGTGAAAGATCCAAAATAATGTGCTTAGGACCCTCGTCTATCTTACTGCCAAGTGTCTTGCGAAATGTCGGCTCAGAAAAAGCATCTAACAAACCTGTGAGGCGGAATAGCTGACAGTTATCCCGGACTTCACGAGTGCCCCTCAGGCTAACGGTTAGATTCAGTGGCTCAGCAATAATTCCCTCCTCATGAGTTAAAGTGAACGCTCAAGTATAGATGGTTTTTGAGCAAATTGTCTACAATCTGTTGGAATAGGGGATTGAGTACTGGATAATGGGGATTGGAAAACTTTTCCCCAGTCCCTAGTCTCCGATCCCCCATTTGCATTTTGCTATTTTTATTTAATCTCAGATGCGACAACTCGACTCTTGCTTTTTGCTCTAATTCCAAATTAAAAATGCATAGTTCAAAAAGAAATCTTTCATTTTGAATTTTTTATTTTTAATTTTGAATTCCCTGGAGGGGTTGACGTGCAGTTCGCATGGCTTGAACAAATTGCTCAAACAAATAATCAGCATCGTGAGGACCAGGACTAGCTTCTGGGTGATACTGTACGGAGAACACAGGTAGAGATTTGTGACGTACCCCGGCAATGGTGCGATCGTTTAAGTTTAGGTGGCTGATTTCTACAACTGCTGTAGGTAAAGAATCTGGGTCAATAGCAAAACTATGATTTTGGCTGGTAATTTCTACCCGTTGTTGTAAGCCGGCAGGCTGATTCAAACCACGATGACCAAATTTGAGTTTATAGGTTTCTGCCCCTAGTGCATGACCTAAAATTTGGTGTCCCATACAAATACCAAAGATGGGTTTTTCACTTAATAGGAGTGCTTTGGCAGTTGCAATCCCTTCAGTGACGGCAGCAGGGTCGCCAGGCCCATTAGAAAGAAACACACCATCTGGATTGTATTTGAGAATTTCCTCTGGTGGTGTATCAGCGGGTACAACAATTACCCGGCAACCATAACTTACTAAGCGACGTAAGATATTACGTTTAACGCCAAAGTCAAGGGCAACAACGGTAAAGGCTTCCTCAAGATTTTCTCCAGTTTCAGAGTTGAATTCCCAAGCTGGAATTGTGGGATCGGACCATTCATAAGCCGTTGAGGTGGTGACTTCACGAACCAGATTCAATCCTGCCATGTTGGGGGCTGCTAGTACCTGTTCTAACAATTCCGCTTCATCGAGAATGGTTGTAGAAATGCCACCGTTCATCGCTCCGAACATCCGAATTTTGCGGGTGAGGGCGCGGGTATCAATGCCGTAGATCCCTGGTATTTGGTTTTGTTTGAAGTAGTCAGGTAAAGATTGTATTGATCGCCAGTTACTTGGACGATGACAAATATTCCGGGCGATCGCACCCCGCACTTGAGGCCCATCTGATTCTTCATCTTCTAGATTGACGCCAGTATTCCCCAATTCAGGATAGGTAAAAATCACAATCTGACCGCGGTAACTAGGGTCAGTCAAGACTTCTTGATAGCCGGTCATGCCAGTGTTGAACACCACTTCTCCGATCGCGGTTCCCGTCGCACCAAAAGACCAACCGCGATAAGTGGTTCCATCTGCTAGGACAAGTAAAGCTGGTATTGAGTCAGTTAAGGGCATAGGTGATAGGATTGGGGATTGGGGATTGGGCATGGGGCATTAGAAAAACTCTTATCGCCTATTCCCCATTCCCCATTGCTTAATACTGCGATTGTTAATTATCCCATGAGTTGAGCAATTGGGAGTTTTTAAGATAGTTAATTAAAATTAAAAGGGAATTAAAGTAGCGGGAGTGGATTTGACAAAGCTTGGGCAGTTAAAATTAATTATGCTTCAGTTTTTTTTATCCCGTGCAACCCTAATTTTTGTATCAAGCACTCTAGCGGTTTTGTGCGTTGCCTGTAGTGAAGACAAACTGAACACCGCTACTGGTGGCGATGAGCAACCTACACCAATTGGGGATCTAGCACCAGTCAAGCCTAGCGTTGAATCAGTAAGACCAGCAGCTACCCCAGAAGCGCAGCCGCTAGATCCGTTTGAAAGTGAACCAAGTCTTTTTGAGATGGGACGAGACAAAGCTGTTGGCGCTTGGAGTATCAGTCAATCGGCTCAATCCCCAGATGATTGGAAATTGGTGGCGAGTCAGTACCAAGATGCGATCGCGCTGATGCAAAGAGTACGGCGACAAAGCCCAGAATTTACGATCGCTCAAACCAAAATCACGGAATATCGCCGCCAAGTTAAATATGCCCAACAGCAAGCTAATCCTCGCTCTGTTGCAGTTAAAGTACCTCATAAAGTAGTAGTTGTTGTTCCCCACAGAGAAACTATACCAAAGTTCACCTTAGCTCCACGAGAAACAAAACCGTTATCACCAGAGCCAGGTTTGCCGTCATCAGCAGTGGTGATTCCCGATGAAGCAGTATTTACAGCCCCGATAAAAAGGCGAATTGGTGGTACGCCGATTGTGGAAGTCACCTTCAATGGCCAGCAGCAATTTGAGATGATTGTGGATACGGGAGCGAGTGGTACTGTCATCACCCAAGAGATGGCCGATGCTTTGGGAATCGTCACAGTGGGAAAAGCTAAGGCAAACACCGCAAGTTCCAGAGCGGTAGAATTTCCTGTGGGCTATGTTAATTCGATGGCAGTTGGCGGGGTAATAGTCAATAAAATACCAGTAGCGATCGCAGGTGCGGAACTAGAAACTGGACTTCTAGGACATGACTTTTTTGGCAACTACGATGTCACAATTAAGCGTAATGTCATAGAATTTCGCCCGCAATTGCGATCGCAAATCAATTCCCCAGAAACTCCACTAACTGCTCCAACTTCGTCCAAGCAGCCCCACTTTGTAGGATATCCTTAGCGATTTTAATCCCCTCCGCGTGATCGAGAAAGGCGATCGTACCCGCTACTTGCAGTGCCAACGACGCATTTAAGGCAACTGCGTCCTGTTGTGCTTGAGTTCCCTTACCTTGGAGTACAGCCTTGAGAATTAGTGCATTCTCTTGGACATCTCCACCCCGAAGCATACCTATGGGAGCAGGTGTTAGATCCAAATCTAAGGGATTAATGGTAGTTAACTGCACTTCTCCATCTGATAACACCGCCAAGTCAGTTTCATCTCCCAGCCCCGCCTCATCAAGTTTTTCTCGCCCGTGCAGCACAATCGCCTTTTCCTTACCCAAATTCTGTAAAGCTTCGGCAACAGTTGCCAAAAGTTTGGGAGTAAATAAGCCCACTACCTGCCCAGTTGGACGCAAGGGATTTACTAACGGACCGAGCAAATTAAAAATTGTGCGCACTTTCAAAGTCCGCCGTAATGAGGCAACCGCCTTGAGTGCTGGATGCCAACCAGGGGCAAACAAGAAAGTGATCCCAACTTCTTGTAGTGCTGCTTCTACTTTTTCACTAGAGGCACTTAAGTTTACACCCAAGGCTTCCAATACGTCTGCACTTCCTGTGAGACTTGATGCGGAACGATTGCCATGTTTAGCAACGGGTACGCCAGATGCAGCGGCAACAAATGCAACTGCTGTAGAAATATTAAAGGTTGATGACCCATCTCCACCAGTGCCACAGGTATCAATTAGGGGGATTGGGGATTGGGTAGATTCTTGCCCAGTCCCCAGTCCCCAGTCCCCAGTCCCCAGTTTTGATTGAGATTGTAATACTTCAGCCATGCCGGTCAACTCGTCGGCAGAAATACCTCTAAAGTTCAGCGCTGTTAATATAGCCCCTGATAACTCTGGGGGAACCGCTTCACTGAGCCAACCTTGCATCAATTCAGCAGCTTGAGTACGGGATAAAGATTGGCCATCTATTAATTGTTGCAACAGAATATACCAATTAACAGAAAATTCTTGAGCAGGGATTGGGGAAGTTGCCATAGCTAAGGTTTTTGTAGGTATGGGAGCCATCCTACCGAAAAATGAGAAAGTAGCAGCCAAGCTTGGGAAACTAAAATCCCAACTTTTTGCTGTTCTTGGGAGTTTACATTTAAGCAATTACTTATGTATTATCTAAATAGTTAAGCGTTTGCTTAAATATATGGTTAATAGGAATGAGTAGACCTGCTGCCAGTGCGGATATTTTTGTGGCGATCGCAGATCCCACACGCAGGGCGCTACTGGATCAGTTACGTAATGGTGAGCAACCAGTCAAAGAACTAGCCCAGCCATTTGCCATGAGTTTGCCAGCGATTTCTCAGCACTTACAGATTCTTTGCGAAGCAGGCTTAGTGCAAATGCGAAAAGCAGGGCGACAGCGTTTCTATCGGCTAAACCCGGAGCCATTGAAACAGATATCTGAATGGATTGCTCATTACGAGCAGTTTTGGCAAGAAAAACTCGACGCCCTTGGCAATTATTTGGAGGAAAATTGATGCTCCGATTGAATATGGAAGTGTTCTATCCCTATCCTCCCCAACGGGTTTGGCAGGTACTCACTAACCGCGAGGCATTAGCAACGTGGTTAATGGAAAACGACTTTGAGCCGCGTTTGGGACACAAATTCCGATTTGTGCATTCGACACTGCCGGGGTTGGAAGGAGAAATAAACTGTCAGGTAATTGAACTTGATGAGCCAAGACGAATGGCATTCACTTGGCAAGACAGTATGATGTGCCAGCCTTCAGTTGTTACCTGGACAATTCAACCCGTAGTTGGGGGTACGAAACTTCTACTCGAACATAAAGGTTTGATTCAAAAAGCCATCAAGCTCAATGAACCAATGGAACTTTCCCAACCGTGGCAAGGCAAGTTTATGTATGAGTCCAAGGCAGGGATGCAGACAGTAATACCAAATAATCGCAGCACCGTATTCTCATCAATACCAGTTGGTAGATATGAGGCATTAGATAGTATCGTTCTTAGTTATTTTCTTAATGGTGGATGGAACTACAGTTTACATGAAAAACTACCGCAAATCTTAGCTACACTCTGCACAAATTAAAATGGAAATTCACATATTACACGTCAAGAATTACATTTAAATTCAAAGCTTGGCAACATTATTATTTGTGGTTAGACGAGTATTAGCCAAGTCAAATTAAATTGAGCTTTTAGAAAATTCAATATGACTAAACAGACTTTTGTTGACACAGAAGCTGAAACATGGTTTGAGTTTCAGCCTATTCCAGGTACAAAATTATTGCCATTAGCTGAACCAGTGCCAAAAGGTTCAATTCATAGACTAAAAATGATTGCTGACACAGTGATTCCAGCTCACTATCATCCTTGTGATGAATATGTTTATGTTCTGAATGGAACTATTGAAACTGCTGGACGTGAATGCAAAGCAGGAACATTTTGGTTTACGCCTGCTCATACCCAGAATGGGCCTCACAAAGCAATTACGTCCGTTGAAATTATTACAATTCGTCTTGGTGAGATGGGAAGATTTGAGGAGTTATAAAAATCCTAATTTCTTCAAAAAACAGCCTAATCATTTTATTAATAACTATGTTTTGAATGAAAATTTTATCTTAATTGGAGATATCAAATATGAATTCTCAAATTCCAATCAGCATCCCAATGATTATTCAACAGTCAGAAAGAGGGGAGCGAGCATTAGACATTTATTCACGCTTACTTGCAGAGCGAATTATCTTTTTGCGAAATGAAGTTACAGACGAGACAGCTAACTTCATCGTTGCCCAAATGCTATTTCTTGATGCTGAAGATCCAGAACGAGATATCACATTGTATATTAACAGTCCTGGAGGTTCGGTGACAGCAGGAATGGCTATTTACGATGCCATGAATCAAATTCGTTCGGAAGTATGTACTGTATGCATCGGTATTGCTGCCTCAATGGGATCGTTCTTGCTTGCTGCTGGAACTAAGGGTAAAAGATATGCTTTACCAAATGCTCGAATTATAATTCATCAACCATTAGGAGACGCTCAGGGAAAAGCATCTGATATTGAAATTGCAGCCAAAGAAATTTTGTATTTCCGCCAATTAATTAACAAAATACTCGCTGCCAATACTGGTAAATCGTTAGAGCAAATTCAACTGGATTCTGAACGGGACTTTTTTATGAGTGCCGAAGAAGCAAAAGCTTACGGTTTAGTTGACAGTATCATCTTGAAAACATCTGCATCTATTTAATCTGCAAACAACTCTAATATCGACAAACAGTAATGGAATGGAAACCAAAATGAAAATACTCATTATTGGTGGTACAAATTTTATTGGCCCTTCTGTAGTCCGTCAAGAGTTGGGATACAAAGAAATTGTGCCGTTAGATGAAGCATTGCGGCAAACTATTGACTGGCAGCGAACTCATTCACTTCAAGAACCGCAGCCGTTTGCAGTACCTTGGTTGCTGGACTATGCAATAGAAGATGCGATTTTGTCTAAATTCCGTTGAACTTCATAGTTAGTAATGAATAGCTCTTTTCCTTTAGCTGCACCACTTTGTTTATAGTTATTCATGCCGTACTGTAATTCCCACTCTGAAATATTAGCCCATTGAAAATTTTCTAGAATTTGCGTTGAGTTGTCGTAGGTAATTAGCCAGCGATGATCGCATTGTTGCAAAACTTCAGCAAATCTCTGATGTTCAAAAGAGGTGTGCAAGTGACCATCTTTACCATATAGCTTTGATTTTTTAGCGCTAAAATATGGTGGATCTAAAAATAAAAATACATCTTTTTCTGCTGGTTTTAATAGCTGGCTGTAATCCAAATTAGTAATTTGGACATTGTTTGATAGAATATCTCCTAACTTTTCTAATCGCTCTATTGAAGAATCAGTAAAGCGCTTATGAAAAGCTTCTTGTGAAAAACCACCTGATTCTACAGTTCCAGAAAAAGTAATTCTGTTAAGGACAAAAAAACGAACGGCTCTTTGTAAATCAGATAAATTATTGACATCTACCTTCGTCAATTCTGCAAAAAGCAATTTGCCATCTGTATATTTAACTTTAATATACCGAATCTCTTTAACTAACTGAGCTATATCAGATTGGGCAAATTTCCAGAATAAGAAGAGTTCGTGGTTTAAATCGTTAATCCAAATCTTGATATCAGGAAACTTTTGTCTTAAATAAATGAATACAGAACCACCACCCACAAAAGGTTCTCGAAATTCAGAAAAGCTTTCTGGTAAATATTCAACTATTTGATTAATTGCTTTTGACTTACCACCAGGATATCGTAGAGGGCTTTTGAGCATAATTAGAAATCGTCTCGATATCTGGATTTTCTAACAAATCAATAATAAATTGCAGTGCTGCTGTACGTGGAAAGCGACGAACCTAAGCTAGTACAATAAACTCTGCTAAAACATAGCTGCTTAGTTTATTGACAACACATAACCTTTTAATCCTAACCATCACCAGCATATTAACGCAAAATTACGTATACTTAATGTAAGCTAGCTAAATAAATTTTATTTTTGAGCCAATTAAATGTTGCAATTTCGTAAAAATCTGTTACATTACTTTACAGGCAGTTATAACTGTTACAACATAAAAGCTCGGAGTATTTTTTATGGCAAACGTTAAAAAGACTACGCCTTCGGTTTCAGAAGATCCTAATGCTTTGCGCTGGGGCTTCACTCCTCAGAGCGAAAACTGGAACGGTCGTTTTGCAATGATTGGTTTTTTATCTGTTGTTCTACTTGAAGTGTTTTCTGGTCAAGGGATTTTACACTTCTGGGGCATCCTTTAGATTTAAACGTTTTTACCTTCATTAGATGATGAGGCAAGGCGGGGATTAGTAAAATTGTCTGCCTTGCCTCATAATCTCAAGAATTAGAAAACTCCCCAGCAACTAGCGTGATGAGCGAAAAATTACACGACCTGGAGATTCTTCTTGATTAATTCGCGCATATACCCGAAGACAAGTTAAGACTTCGCCAGGAATACCACCACAGTCTAGTTGTAAGTCATCCTTGCATAAAGCACAAATATCTGCATAAAGTCCCGATAATTGGCGAATTCGCACTTCATTACCTGCATTAATCGCTTCATCAGCGACTTTCTTCAGGATACGCCGTGATTCATGTTGTAGCTTTCCCCACCAAGAATAGCGTTCAGCAGGTGGTATAAAGATTAGGGAATGTATAGCCTCGTCCATGTCAATCCAGGCACGGAGAATTGACAGAGTATCAGTGTTTTTCTCTGCTTTTTGGGTACGTTGGAAGCGATCGCTTAATGCATCAATATATTGATCGCGCTGTTCTGGTTTGGAGTGTAAGGAAATGACATCGAAGCTAAAAACGCTCTTTAAAGCATGATGTAAATCTGGGTCTATTTCGATAAAATTCATATATAAAAATAGGAATGCTGCTGGTAAATCAGATGCATTACTTTGAGTAACTAGAGGATTTGAAAGTGCTTGTTGATACAAGCTCAATCCTTGAGTTTGAACAGTTCCACTAAGACCGGGGTAGATAATTTCATTACGGATAAAGGGAAGCTGAAAAAGGTTAGAATTATCTGCGATCGCACCAACTTCTTGAGCTAAATCTAAGGTGCGCTGTCGCCAAGATGTGGCCAAATCTTCTGGGACTCGCAGCAACTTACGTTGAATCTCATTCCACAAATCTGAATCTGTTTGGCTTTGCAGTTGGGAATTACCCAAATAATGACTAAGTTCTGAGTCAGAATCGAAAGCTTCTCGGAGTTGACTTAGTTTTAACTCATCTGGCGCATCTTCCCAACCAGTATTTTGCTGTGGCGGTGCAGGTTCCAATAAGTAATGAAGTTCTTGCAGCACCTCATCACATACCTCAACTCCTGGATCTAGTGGAAATTCTGCACAAGCCTGATTTAGAGTAGCCTCCAGTCCATACAGACTAAACCGCAGTAACCGGGCTAACTCCGAGTTTTCTATCTCTAATAATTGACGCAAGTGCTGCATGAATATCACCTCCAAATATTACCTATATATGATTCATAACGAATTAAACTTGGCAAAACTCTGCGTTACTCTGCGCTAACCTTTGCGTTCCTCTGCGTTTAAAAATATTAATTTTTTCAACGCAAAGGGGCGCAAAGTAAACGCAAAGGAACGCGGAGGTTTAATACAAGAGTTAATGTATGCCGCAAAATGGATCGCGTTCTTTATCAACTTCATTAGGTTGCAACTCTAATTCAGCAAGATAAATACATCCTTCTTCTTTCAGGCATTCTTGATTTTGTGATGTCCAGTAAGGCACTTCGCCAGCGTGCATCCTTAGAATACCTCGATCGTCGAGAGTTACACGATATTGGCAAGGGTAATCTGTGGTTACATCTGGTTTACTGAGTGCGCCAATTCGTATCCATTTTTTGCTGTTGGTTTCAGCATCTGTTTGATAAACATAGAAAGTGTGCTGTCCAGTTTGCGGAAAGGGAGGTAAGGGATTACTAATTAACCCAATTCCTGGTTGCGTCACCCCATCGCGCAAATAATGAAATTTGTGAAACGTTTTACTACCATCATTTCCGACTTCAAATACAAGATGATAGGCATCTGGTTGATCGACAGTTGCTGATTCAATCACATTGACGGCAATATCACCATCATTTAAGTCTTTATTGAAGTGTTCTACAGCAATATTCCAGTTTAATTTACCATCAGCAAATAGTGCTGAAGTTTCTGAAACTACCGATTCTAAATCAATGCCAGAAATATCAATTAAATAATGGGGATTTCCCTGACAAAGCAATACGTTAAATTCAAGGGTTTGGTCAATCTCAAACTGGACTTTGATTTTTTTCAGAAACTCTGCTTCTGGCATTTCCAGTTGATTCATGAGGTTTTTGCCGTCAAAGCTTCCCCATAGTCGTAAATCTCCTTCTTCGTAATCCTGACGGTAGATAATATTAGTTAATTGTATGCCTTGCCAATGAGTACGAACTTTAGCAACAGTTTCCCAAGGTGCGAGTTGATAGAGTTCCTGTCCAGCTTTGAATATAGTTAGTAAATCGTTGCTTTGGGTTTTGCGTTTGAAGTTACAGGGCAAATAATAAAACAGGTTTTTGACATCAATTTCTAGCTGGTTGGCTCCCTTACGCAGCAAGCTTTTGGACTCTTCTGGATCGAATCTCAATCTTCGTAGCTTTTCGGCATAGCAAGCCCCGGCAGAGGTGGCTAGCTTGGTAAATTCCAATACAAAGGTAATCCGTTCTGGATTCCAGACAAAATATGGAGATTTACTAAATTCTTGGTAGATTTGGCGCTGTACTACATCTAAATTACAAGTTTTTCCAGACAAAATTAACCAATCAACTTTTTGGGAATTCCAAGAATCTTTGGTGATATCATCGGGACGCAAGCGACTTTCCATTAATCCTTTGGCAATACCGATCGCTTCTTTAATTCCAGAAGCGGCGGCTCGTTCAAATTGCTGGTTATCTAAGGTGACGCAGATGTTATTTGGATCTTTGACTTGCAATTTAACGGCACTTTGGGTAAGCAATTCGGAAATTTGCTGCTCAGAAAGTGTGAAGGTTAATAGAGAATTCTCTGCTGGTGGCTTTTGCCCAAGTTTAAGTTTAGCTGCTTCTGCATAATCCCAGAGAATATAAAAAGATTGCAGACGTTGAGGTGCTTGTTGCCAACGAGTCGGCAATACTTTCTCGGCAGTATCTAGGGCATCTTTGTAAGCAATATCGCCTTCTGGATTCTCTCTATCCAGACATTTTAAAAGACTGCCAGTTTTAAATTTGCCTTGTTCTAAAAAACGCTCGTTTAACTCTGAGTTAATTAAATCTTCTAGTTTTTCATTTTCTAGATCGCCGATTGTGACTGCTGTCAACAAAAAGTCTGCGATCGCAACCTTTAACAATCTAAAAATTCGCAGTGTGATTAACTCCCCACCTAGCTGTAAATGACCAGATGAACCTAATAGTTTGGGGGTAAGTTTATAGTAACGTCCTCCTAAACCTCGGTCTTCATAATCAGCAAAAGCTGGGGTTTTATCTTTTAAAGTCAGTTCAATTAAAGCTAAGTCTGTGGTTCCCCCACCAATATCCAAAACGAGAACATTTTGTGACCATTTGTTTCCTACTTGGCGACAACGGGTTTTGAATGACTCAATCCCAATGTTGAGATTACCGCCAAATTCTCGCCATAAAAAGAATATTGCCACAGAAACGGCTTCATCATAAGCAGTTTGCACATCATCGATTCCTAACTGCTCAACCAGTTCTCTAACTTCCTTACGAACAACTGGTGGGGCGACTGTTGGGTAGGTGACAACTGCTGTTAAAAAATCTCCTTCAGAAAATCTGCGTCGTGCGTGTTGGCGGTAGTCTTCAGTTAACTCGATTAAATGCGCCCAAGCAGATTGGATCAGTTGGTTGGCAGTAATTGTTTCTTCTTCGCCATCTAAAATAACTGAAAACGATCGCTCCTGACCAAAATAGCGTTTGGGTGAATGGTGAAACCTGCTGATAATTTCCTTTAAAGAACCGCTTGTACCTTGAGCGATCGCTTTTTTTCTGTTATCTCTAGCTTCCCTACCCATCCGCAGTTTTAAGTCTTCTAAGTGCGAAATTTCCGACTCGCTGGGAATTTCCGTATCGCGGCGATCGATATCCAGCACAACTGGGATCAGATTTTGCGACTCTAGGGTAGGGACGCGGAACACCTCATGATAAATTTGGTAAAGTTTTTTGCTGACAGCCCGACGGAATCTCTCGCTGTTTCCTAAAGAAAGTTCAATTTGGCGAATTGCTTCTAAAAATCGCTCTTTATTATCACTTTCAAATACTTCACTCAATCTTCTTGGTTCTATCTCCAGGTTTTTGCTAATTTCTCCAATAAACTTTTCCCAATCATCAGCGCTGATATCTGGTAAAGCCAATGAGGCGGGAGAACTTAGCCATTGCGATAAGCGATCGCGCAACCGCATTTCTTGTTCTTTTGGTAAAATTTCTGCGATCGGTACTTCAATTGGATCGAAAAGTGTGACTGTCGAATTCGACGTACCAAAATCTAAAGCAAACCATCCCGGAAATCTTTTTTGTAGTTTCTCACTTGGTTCTTGTTCGCTATATTTGTTGAGTTGAAAAGGGTTCATTATTATCACTTTTTGTTGTTTGTTTTAGCTGGCTAAAAACTGTAATGTTGTATTATAAAATTACAAAATTAGAGAATCTTTGGTCTTGTAGCACTGATTCTCTTTAGCACTGGCTTTTTTATTTGGCGTGATATCTACGTTGGGCTACGCTTTTATATGAAAGGGCGTAGGCGTAGCCCAAACTAGGCGATCGCTATGAAAATTACGGCAGTTACTAAGCTGATGTTGAAGATTCTTGCTCAGTTGCAAGTCTTACTTGTTCGACTTGTTCGATAGTTAAATCAAGTAACTCGGCAATCTCTTCTATAGAAATACCATAAGCTAAGAACCGAGGTATAAGTTCAAGTTTTGCTTGTTCTCGTCCTTTTTCTCGTATTACTTCTAGTGCTTGTTTTAGTCCTTCTTGTCGTCCTTCTTCTTTAGCTTCTTGATAAACCCTAGTTTCTTGTAACTTAATTTCAAACATCACCTTTACCTCTTCACTACTTAAGTTGGCAAATTTATAACCAGTAATTGTTGTGATTACTCAGCTGCAAGTCTTACTTGTTCAATGGTTAAATTAAGTAATTGGGCAACCTCTTCCATCGACATACCACGAGCTAAGAACTGAGGTACAAGTTCAAGTTTTGCTAGTTCTCGTCCTTGTTGTAGTCCTTGTTGTAGTCCTTTTTGTAACCCTTGCTGTAGTCCTAGTTCTAGTCCTAGTTCTAGTCCCTCTTGTTTAGCTTCTTGATAAACCCTAGTTTCTTCTAACTTAACTCCTAACATTGCCTCTACCTCTTCACGACTTAAGTTGGCAAATTTATAAACTGCAATTGTTGTGATTACATCTATTATCTCCTCCTTAGCTAAGATAGTTATCTGTTCTTGTTGCACCCGCTCAATTAGACGTTTCGCTTCTTGCACCATTTGAGTCTCTGAGGCAATAGTCAACTGCATCAAACTAATACCTACTTTTTGCTCATCAGGACTACCTAACTCATCTAAATAAATCCGTTGTACTTGAGAACTGTTCAGTAGCGATCTGTGAATAGTAGTGTTTTCCGGTTCCAAGCTGCGAGACTGTAAAATAATTACCCCGTACCAGTCATCGTAAAGCGACGGATTGCGATACATATACAGCATGGACTCTGAGAAAAAGCGATGGTATAGTAACTCATCCTTTTGGAATTGTACCTCAGCAAAAAATATCATCTGAGATGTTGCATTTGGTGGAGGTAAAAATACCCCATCAATCCGAAATGTTGGTTCTTTAACTTCAACTGATTCAAAGCGATAGCTACTAGCTTCTGCTGGTGGCTGTTCTACTAACTCGAAAAACAATCCTGGGACACGCTTGAAAATTGCATAAAAAATCGCATCACGTCTCACAAATACATCCTCATATTTCTTACCCGATCGCAATCAGTCAATTTCTGAGTTTGCTCATCTCAAATCATCTAAATAAGAAACAGCAGCAAGTTCTGAAATAATCTGCAACCAAGTAGGAATTTGTATTTCAGATGGCAATTCTCCAGCCGCTAGATATCTCAGCAAAGTTTCTTTTTTTGAAAGGTTTTGTAAACTAGGAATAATTTGATCCAAAATACCTTCTAGCTCGGCATTAATTTGCTGATTAACTTCGCTGACATACTGCACAAGATGCAGGCTGGCGCTAGCAGTAATTTCATCTCGTAGTCGCAGTACTAAAAGCTGATGATTAGTCGATCTGGGTAAGCCTTGGCTTTTCTCTGGTGCCCAATCAAATATTTGACCAACGTTGTGTTTTTCGTCTTGACGTGCTAAGGGAAAAATAATTTCAGGTGCAACAGTTTTGTCTTTACTAGTAATTTCCGAGATGATTGCTTCTTTCCATTCGTTAGGATCGCATCCTAGTAATAATTTGTAAAATAGATCGGCATCTTCAAAACCAAATTTTTCTTCGATTTCTTGTTCCATTTCTGGGTGAAAAAATACCTGTAATTGTTCGCGTTCTGGGGCAATATAATTTGAGAATTGGTTCAATAAATCTACCACTGCTTGCTGAATGCGATCGCGGGCAAAATCTTCTACTTCTTTAACGGTTTTTTCAAATACTGGATAAAAATCATCACTTTTAGTCGGAAGGGAAGTATTTACGCGGTTTCCCCGATCGAATAATTTTCCAGCTGCACCTTTAGATTCTGCCAGAGCGATCGCTCCATTATTGGCTTTGTTGAAGAGTAAAGTCCACTGGTTCCAATTGAGGATTCTAAAGGTGAGTTCGTCTTTAACTACATCGCTGACAACAACACCGCGCCGATCTTTGAGTGGTTCTTTCCCGATATCTTTTTGAAAATTTCTGTAGATTTTATCTAAGCTTTCGACCACAAAGCGTAACTCGATAAAAGCGGGACTATCACCTGTGGGGATACCTTGCTCGTGAATTTCATCTATGATGTCCTTCAAGTGATCTTGTTGCTGACTCACCACATCAGCAGCTCTTTTAGTATCTTCATGCAGTTGCTTCAAACCATGAGTAGCTACGTGAGTTTGAATCAATTCCCGCAGCTTACTAAGTCCCCCATCTTGAACAAAGTAACCCAACTGTCTGCCTAAATAGCTACGGGTATCAGATTCTAGCAGATGTTTACTTAAGCGCTCCCATTTATCTTGTAGCCGTTTAGACCGATCTAAATAATCAGGATAGTCTAAGTTAGCCAAAAACTCTGGTGAACCAGCTTTCACGCTACTAGAACGTTTTGCTAATTCAGTCAATCCCAACAGTGGCGACAGTAAAACGATGCGGTCTTTTTGGGTTGTAAACGCTTGTGCACCATCAATGGTAGTTTGCAGAACTTTGAGTTTTTGGAGAACCGTTTCTTCCTGCAAATATGAGCTATCTTCAATCAATTGGTCAAGTTCTCTTTCGCCACCCTCGCTATCTAGGGGTAGTTGATCGAAACGACCCACACCGACGAGAATTAAATCTTTCAGGTCTTGTCCCGGTCGCTGCTGCTGCATCATGGTGAAAATTTTATTGGCGCGATCGCTTCCGGGAGATTTACCATTTAGCAATACCAAAATTGTCTGTACTTCTGCCAATTCCCGCAGTGACAAAAAGGTATCTCTAGCCCCTGAATTAGCAGCCCCCAATCCCGGAAAGTCAATCAAAATAAATTTAGCTGCATCTGCAAAATCCCAAATTTCCCGTGAGATTTTTACATCGATATCTACGCGGCGGATCAGTGGGAAACTGTTTTGCAATAACTTTGTTGGTAGCCTCTGGGGTGGACTTGGTAATCGGATGTGTGCTGGGGGTAGATCCTCAAATTTCAGAGTTTGGATTGCCATTGGCTGTTCGACTAGCTGTAGCCCCTCACGAGCGGTGATAGCATCAATCTGGTAGTGCCCACCACACATAACTTCCCCATAAGCTTGATAAGCCCGTAGGAATAATACCAACTCCCTCAGTAAATAACGTAGCTCTAAATTGTTACTGCTATTCCATGCTTCTTCACACCAGCTAATAATATCGTTGCCAGAGTTGAGTTTCGATACTGGTATAGGAGGAAGCCCTGCTGCTGTTGTGCGTTTATTGGCTTCCCCTAGCATGAAGCGTAAACACTCATGTACTCCTTCATGAGAAAGATACTCAACCGTAAAGTTACTTAATTGTGTCGTTGCGAAATCGTCTTGCGGGATAATGTGTATGGCGGTAACATTACCTGTAGTGGGGTTTTCACTGACTGGCAAAGCATCTGCATATCCAATTAGACTGCCTAAAAGTAAGGTTTTTCCACTACTAAATTCCCCCATCACACCAATTTTGACAGGCGAAGTTGCCAGGTCTACAGTTTTCTGGGCAGCCGATCGCAAACGAAGAAGACAGTCATCAAGACTAGCTGGAACCCAATCTTCTTGTTTTGAAGGGTGTTGGGGCACAGAATCTATCTTTCGGAGGATGAATTCGCCGTACTCCTTAAAACGGCCCAGTTTATCTGGTTCCATAAAGTAGTTTCCGCCTAACATTAATTTCTGTGAGCTTTATAACATATAAAATGCGATTACCAGCCATTGTTGCAACGTCTTGATATCACATTTAGCATTTCTCTCATTTAATTTGCGATTTTGCTATAGCAATCCTAAATCAAACGCGCAGATTTGTGAATTCTGTTTTTGTTCTTTTTTCCTTGGCGTACTTCTCTACGAGATGCTGCGCGTACACTTAGTATCTTGTAAAGAAGACAGTTCGTCATCATCCAGATTTCTTATAACTCAGATAGGATTATTGCTATATAAGGCATTTTGACTAGTTAAGACGATTTAAAAAATTGGGTTTTGTTGGGAACAATAAAAAAGAATACATCCATCATCATCCAGGATTAAAAATAAATAAAGTTGGCTTTTATACCACTAATTGGTTGGAAACTGCTTAATACAGATGTGGCGATCAAACTCTTTTATACCCCTGATTTTAAGCAAATTAGAGCCATCAGCCAGATTCTAATTCATGCTGAATTCTTCTTGATAAAAAATCAATATTTATTTGGGATGAAAATCTTGATTATTGTGAATTTATGATAAAGATGTAAACGCCTTGCAGATAATCATAGAGTTTCCGTAAAGCTAAATTAGGTTTTGAGAAATGTAATTACATAGCTAAAATGAATTTCTCAGTGATTCTAAAAAGAAACAAAGTCAAACAAGATGACTAATATCTAGATAGTTTAAATTTCGCAAAAAATGCTGGAGTTAATCTTAATGATAACTTCAGCATTTTTTCAATTTATTTACACTAAAAGAGGAATTACTGCATATATAAAAATGAATAAAGTATTAAGATCGTTAGCGGGTTGGCATAAAAAAGATTATATCCATGTATTAAGAATTATATTTTCAGCAAGTTACCTTGATAATTTAGGCAGAGCAGGCAGGCAAAAGTGTTTTCTAAAAAGGTGCAGAGCTACGTTAACCAAATCATCGTTGAAGAGGAAGAAATACAACAGGATGAAAAAGTATTTTGCCAGCAGGCGGATATTGCTCCTCTGATGATTTGGATGTCTGGATGCAATGCACTTTACTGTTATTTCAATTCTAATTGGCTAAAATTTACTGGAACACGTCTAACAACAGCTGCGTCTGCATTTGCGCCAGAAGAGGAAATAGGCAATATTTGGACTGGTAGCGTCCATCCAGAAGATAGACAGCTAGGCGAAGATATATACTTGAGAGCATTTGCGACGCATGATTCCTTCCAGAGACAATATCGCCTGCGTGGAGCTGATGGTGAATATCGCTGGATTTTAGATACAGCCGCGCCACGATTTGCAGCAGATGGTAGCTTTGTCGGTTACATCGGTTATTGTATCGATCTAACAGAAGTGCCGATAGGGATAAGTCAACCTTCCCTAACAGAAAGCTGTTCGCCATCGACAAATTCCTCTCGTCGCCTACGTAAAATTATAGATATAGAACGAACAACAGAGTTAGCTAACGCATTAGAGCAACTGCAAGCTGAAATTACCAAACGCCAACTAGTTGAAGCACAGTTACACCAAAAAACATCAGAATTTGCAGCAATTTTGCAAGTGCTTCCTGATGTGTACTTTCGTCTTGCTGCTGATGGAAGTATTCTGGATTACAACCCAGGAAAGATGCCGAGTCTGGATATTCCACTAGGGGAGTGTCAGGGCAAGAGTTTACGAGAATGCTTACCTACTGCTGTAGGCGATCGCTTCCATCAAGCAATAAATCAAGTACTTGAAACTCAATCTGTAGTCAGTTTTGAATATACCTTACCGCTACCAACAGAAAATAATAATTTTGAAGCTAGGTTATTACCATTACCAGAGCAGCAAATCATAGTTCTGATCCGCGACACCAGCGACAATATCCAAGCAGCCTTAATAGAAAGCGATGCCAAGTTCCGCAGCATTGTGGAAAACGCCAACAACGTTATTTTTGTGTTGACACTTGAAGGGATATTTTCCTACATTTCTCCTAACTGGACTGAGATTTTTGGGCATGAGGTTGCAGAGGTTGAAGGCAAATCTTTTATTCCCTTTATACATCCTGACGATGTGCATATCTGTGCCGATTATTTCCAAAGAATTTTGACAACAGGCAAGAAACAAGAGGCAATTGAATATCGAGTCAAACACAAAAATGGTAGTTGGCGATGGCATACAAGCAATTCATCTGCGATTAAAGACGCTAATGGCAATGTTTTGTACTTCGTTGGTATTTGCTATGACACTACCGATCGTAAAGAAGCAGAAATTGCACTCAGAGAAAGCGCCCAACGAGAAGCACTACTCAATCGTCTTTCTAATCAGATTCGAGCTTCTTTGGATCTCAATCACATTCTGGAAACCGCAGTGCAGGAGATTCACAACTTATTCCAGATCGATCGCTGCGTCTTCTTTTGGTATCGGCAAGATGCTGGTGTACCCTACTGGGAAAAAGTATATGAGGCGAAAAATTTCTTTTTACCCTGCCTGCTTAACCACCCAGAAGCAACTAATGGAGAAATCGAACTAATCGCAGCCAAAACCTTGAACGGAGAAATCATCCGCATTGATGATGCTGAGACTGTGGACGATTCCATAGCACGACAATTTTTGCAGGATTTTGGTTTCACTGCCTTTATGTCGCTGCCTGTACACACCCAATCTGGCGAAATTGGTGCATTTAGCTGTGGTTATTGTAGTGGCTTGCGGCCTTGGCTGGACAACGAAGTAGAATTATTACAAGCAGTTACAGTTCAATTAGCGATCGCCATTGACCAAGCCAAACTTTACACCCAAAGTCGTATCACCGCCCAAACTGCTCAAGACAAAGCCCAGCAACTAGAAGCGGCGTTGCTAGAACTTCAACAAACCCAAGCGCAACTGATTCAAACTGAAAAAATGTCCAGTTTAGGACAGTTGGTTGCAGGTATTGCCCACGAAATCAATAATCCTGTCAATTTTATCTACGGCAATATTAATCACGCCCGTCAATATATCAAGGACTTGCTGCACTTGGTAGAACTTTATCAACAGAACTACTACCCACCAACACCAGAGATCGATCGACAAATCTACACCATTGATTTAGACTTTATCAGGCACGATTTGCCCAAAATTCTCGATTCTATGAACATGGGAGCCGAACGCATTCGGCAGATTGTCCTATCTTTACGCAATTTTTCTCGCCTTGATGAAGACGGTACAAAGGCAGTGGATATTCATGAAGGTATGGATAGCACTTTGCTGCTATTGCAAAATCGCCTAAAAGCCAAACCAGGACATCCCGAAATCCAAGTAATTCGAGACTACGGCAATCTACCACCAGTAGTCTGTCACGCCGGACAGATGAATCAGGTGTTTATGAATCTGTTGACAAATGCGATCGATGTTTTAGAAGAGTCATTTGTCAATAGTCATTTGTCATTAGTAAACAAAACTGAACAAAGGACAAATGACCAACAGAGAAGTCTGAGCGAAGGCTTCAGGCGATCGGAACTTCTCCCAAAGGAGACACTGCGCGAACAAGGACAAATGACTTTTCCACAAATTCGCATTCGTAGCCTTATTCAAGAAGACCATGTAATCATTAGAATTGCTGACAATGGCCTCGGCATGACTGAAGAAGTACGCAAACGCCTATTTGACCCCTTCTTCACGACAAAACCTGTGGGTAAGGGCACGGGTATGGGATTATCAATTAGCTACCAAATTGTAGTCCAAAAACACGGTGGAAAGATCCAGTGTATTTCAGCACCAGGAGAAGGTGCCGAGTTTGTTGTGATGATTCCACTAAAGCAACAACCCTCAATGTAGATATCATATCGTGTCTGGCTAAAGACTTATCATTTAGACCGCAGTTCTTGCAGGAGGCAGCACTTCGGCTACGCTCAGTGACCAAGGAACAGGGGGCAGTGGGAAAGAACTTTTCCGATTTTTGCACAGATTCGGTACAGCAGTTTGCAACAAGCGTGAGGTACAAAACCGAGGACTCAAAAATTAAATTATTCTTCTGCCTCCTGCCTTCTGCCTCCTGCCTTCTGCCTCCTGCCTCCTGCCTCAAAACTAGTGACTTTGTACTTCATCCAAACGAAAACTGCTGTAATCATAAGTGATTAGCCGGAGTTTAGATCGCAGAATAGAGATATGAGTGGAAAAAATGTAGAAACGTAGCACTGCTAACTCTCTAGAAGGGTTCTGGATAACGCATATTTAATTTTTGGATATATGTAATTTTAATCTAAAATTAATCAAAAGTTAACCTAATAGTTGTTAACTAAGATCAACTCACTTTTTGCTGCAACATTTGAACCCCCTCAATAACCTAAAATTTACAGGAATTGGGGGATTATCTCTTATAGGGAATTAGGTTTGAAAAAAGTTGTAATGGTAGTACTATCTTTGCGTAGGCGTAGCCCAAACCAAATAATATACACAAAGAACTGCACCTACGCACCTGACAAAAAAATCCCTGAGTACAAATAAAATAGAAGGCTGGGATGATACAACCCCAAAGTCAAAATAGTATCACCTATACACGCGTTATCCACCTAAGTCATGTAATTGACATAGATATTCCCCAATGGTCTGGAGATCCTACAGTAGAATTTGAAACTGTGGCTGAACTAAATAATGATGGCTATTACCTGCGGCGTTTCTCTTTGGGGGAACATAGCGCTACCCATATCAACGCCCCTAATAGTTTTCATAGTTATGCTGTGGGAATTGACCAATACCCAGCCCAGTCTTTGGTTGTACCTGCGGTGGTTATAAATGTTTGCCAAGCTACAGCAGTTAATCCTGATTATGCCCTGACTATTGCTGATGTTTTGGCTTGGGAAGCAGAATACGGTGAAATTTCTGGTGGCTGCGTAGTTATACTAAATACTGGTTGGCAAAAAAAGTGGTTAGATAAAAGTGCATTCCTCAATCATGATGCTCAAGGAATTGCCCATTTTCCAGGGTTTGGTACTGATGCGACTCAATTTTTACTCAATGAACGGCAAATAGTTGGGGTAGGAATTGATACTCATGGTGTAGACCCCGGACAGGATAACAGTTTTGCGATTAACCGCTTAGTTTTAGAACAACCGCGCATTGTGTTGGAGAATCTGACAAATTTGGATCAGCTGCCACCTAAAGGTACTACTCTAGCGATCGCAGTTCTTAGATTACGTGGTGGTTCTGGTTCTCCTGTGGGAGTATTGGCGTTAGTGCCTTAATTTTTATATCGATATTTGCTTATCGTGCCAATTTCCTAAACTTGAGGATAACCTAGAAAGCAAGCAAACTTAATACACAAGTTTTCAGTGGATCATCGGAGATTTTCAAAATGACAACTCCGCTATCTTGCCGTAATTATATAGACGGTCAATGGTTGAATGCTATAGAGGAAGCAACTTTAGAAAGTCGCAATCCTGCGAACAAAACCGAAGTCGTTGCCACATTTCCCCGTTCCCAAGTTCAGGATGTAGATACAGCAGTAGCCGCCGCCCGTCAAGCCTACCACAGTTGGCGCACAGTCCCAGCCCCAGCGAGGGCAGAATACATCTTTCGCGTTGGGGAAATATTACTCGAACATAAAGAAGAACTTGCCCAATTAATTAGTCGAGAAATGGGTAAACCCTTGACAGAAGCCAGGGGAGATGTTCAAGAAGGTATTGACTGTGCCTTTTACAGTGCTGGCGAAGGAAGGCGACTATTTGGGCAAACTACACCCTCGGAAATGTCCAATAAATTCGCCATGACTGTGCGGATGCCTATAGGAGTCTGTGCCTTAATTACTCCCTGGAATTTCCCGGTGGCAATTCCTTGCTGGAAATCTATGCCAGCCTTGGTGTGTGGCAATACAGTCATTCTCAAACCTGCTGAAGATACTTCCGCTTGTGCAACTAAATTGATTGAAATTTTTCAACAAGCAGGTTTACCACCAGGAGTAATTAACTTGGTGCATGGTGTGGGAGAAGAGGCGGGGAAAGCTTTAGTTGAGCATCCCAATGTAGATTTAGTATCGTTTACCGGTTCTTCAGAAACAGGTGCTTTTGTCGGCGCTACCTGCGGACGCACTCACAAACGTGTCTGTTTGGAAATGGGTGGTAAAAATGCTCAAGTGGTGATGGAAGATGCCGATTTAGAACTTGCTCTCGATGGTGCAGTGTGGGGAGCATTTGGGACAACTGGGCAACGGTGTACGGCTACTAGTCGGCTGATTTTGCATCGTGATATCAAAGAAAAATTTACCGCTATGCTTTATGAGCGTACCACTAAGTTGCGCTTGGGTGCTGGCACTGACCCAAATACAGATATTGGCCCAATAGTCAATGAAAAACAACTCCAACAGGTGAGGAAGTATTTGGATATCGCTCTTGAAGAAGGAGCAAAGGTTTTAATTGGTGGGGAAATTGCCAGTGAAGGCTCATTGAAAAACGGTTACTTCTTTGAACCAACTATTTTGGCTGATGTAACTCCTGATATGCGCGTTGCCCGTGAAGAGATATTTGGGCCAGTAGTGGCATTAATTGAGGTTAGCTCCTTTGAGGATGCGATCGCAATTCTCAACGATAGCAATTATGGTCTTTCTTCTTCAGTTTACACCCGCGATATCAATCGGGCTTTTACTGCCATGCGCGACATCGAAGCAGGTATCACCTATATTAACGGCCCCACTATTGGGGCAGAGGTACACTTGCCCTTTGGTGGTGTGAAACAAACTGGTAACGGACACCGCGAAGCTGGAACTACTGCTTTGGATGTTTTCACAGAATGGAAAAGTGTCTATGTTGACTTCTCTGGAAGTTTGCAACGCGCTCAGATAGATAACCGCAGTTAGTTTTATGTAAATACGCTTGGGTTAAGGCTTGATTATCCCTAACCCTCCTTAAATTTGAATCCACTCTGCTGCTTTAAACCGTTGCAAACTCAGTGTATTTCCTCACTTCTGGAGGCTGAAAAGCCAAGACAATATCACTTGCAGGAACATCTAAACGCATTAACTCAGTTGCAATTCCTTCTTCAGTCAAATCTTCTTCAATGTAAATTTTTTCATTTTTGATGCGAATATAGACAGAAATTCCTTTAACTCTTTTCCCTTGTTTCCAACCAATATTGAACCACAAATATTGACTTCTCTCATCATCAAACATTAACACTTCATCGACATCAACAACAGTAACTTGTGATGAAATTCTTTGATACTCTGTTAATATTTGCTTGATTGTATTTTGATATTGATTTAACTTATCCATTTCACAATCTCCTAGTGATTCATGTTAACAACTAATAGTGAGACTTGATACTTTTCCAAGAATTTCAGAGCCAAGCGTTAGCGTAGCCCGCCGCAGGTATCGCTCTTTGATACCATTTTTTCAGATTAGATGCAGAGTTGGCAAAAGCGGCTTCAGAGTTGGCAAAAGCGGCTTCAGAGTTGACGGGAGTGGCTTCAGGGTTGGCGGAAGTGGCTTCAGGGTTGGCGGAAGTTGCTTCAGGGTTGACGGGAGTGACTTCAGGGTTGACGGGAGTGACTTCAGGGTTGACGGGAGTGACTTCAGGGTTGACGGAAGTGGCTTCAGGGTTGACGGAAGTGGCTTCAGGGTTGACGGAAGTGGCTTCAGGGTTGGCGGTAGTGGCTTCAGGGTTCGTTGCGATCGCTTAATTATAAAAACTCATTACCAGCAAAGCAATCTTTGAAAAGAGCGATCGCTTAATTATAAAAACTCATTGCCAGTAAAGCAATCTCTGATCGCTTTGTTCGCTCTGACAAATAAATCTTTTTGTTTTGCCCATAGACGCATAAAAAGAAGACTGCAAAACAACTACTTTTAGTCGAATAATAATGTAGAAAAAATTTGCAAAAAGTTGCATTGCAGGATTACTTAGAAGTAAAAACGCAACCCCAAAGTATTCACTTAGCTGGTTCTGGTAGTAAACCAAGCTTGGCACGAAAATGCTCATTATATTTTGCCTTCTCCCAACTATAAGCAGATTTAACTTGCTCAGGAGTAAGGTTTATGGCGTCCCTGAGGTCGGCACCGCTGAGGTTGGCAACCCAGAGGTTGGCACTGCTGAGGTTGGCAAATGTGAGGTCGGCAGCGCTGAGGTTGGCACTGCTGAGGTCGGCACTGCTGAGGTTGGCAACCCAGAGGTTGGCACTGCTGAGGTCGGCACTGCTGAGGTTGGCACCCCTGAGGTCGGCATTGCTGAGGTCGGCACTGCTGAGGTTGGCACCCCTGAGGTTGGCACGGCTGAGGTCGGCATCGCTGAGGTCGGCACTGCTGAGGTTGGCACCCCTGAGGTTGGCAAACATGAGGTTGGCACCCCTGAGGTCGGCATCCCTGAGGTCGGCACCCCTGAGGTCGGCATCCCTGAGGTCGGCACTGCTGAGGTTGGCACCCCTGAGGTCGGCACTGCTGAGGTTGGCACCCCTGAGGTTGGCACCCCTGAGGTTGGCACCCCTGAGGTTGGCACTGCTGAGGTCGGCACTGCTGAAGTCGGCACCGATGAGGTAGGCACGCCTGAGGTCGGCACTGTTGAGGTTGGCACTGCTGAGGTTGGCACTGCTGAGGTTGACATCGCTGAGGTTGGCACGGCTGAAATCTTTCTTAACTAGACTCTCACCAGCTTGGGCTAGTTTTTCAAGTGCTTGAATTCTTGCCTGACTATACTCCTTTCCTCTAGCAGCATCAACAGTTTGCCAAAGTTGGTTTATCCTAATCGATTTCTCAATAACTATGCCCACATATACTGATAAACCCAGCGGGATAATTAAGAAAAAAGCAATTGACTGAAAGCTATTATTCCGTTTTTGTCTGACACTTGCTCGAATAAACTCAATAGCTAAGTCAAATAATCTTAAGTTCTCAGTTTGTTGCTTCTGGAAATCTACTACCTCTCTTAACCGCTTCCCCTGAAAGAGATAATCCTTAACCCTTCGCCTATCTCGCCATTCAATAGCTGCCGCTTCTATTTTCCGCTTTTGTCGCAGTATGTCCCGACTTTCCTCAATCCACTTGCGTAATAGCAACCAGTGGCGAATCAGTGCTTCATGTGCCACATCTACCACAGCAATTTGATTAGATAAGGTACTGGTGACAACTAGCTTATCATCAGCTAACCGTTGAATTATTCTATTAATTACAGCTTCTGGATGCTGTGAAGTAACTAAATCTCGTTGCAAAACTTGTCTACGTGTGTCTTCTGTTCCTTCTCCCAACTGCGTCAATTCTAAAAAAATCCGCTTTGTTGCTTGCTGTTGCTCTGGTGATAATGACTCATAAACTTCTGTAGCGCGTGTTTGCAGGGTTCCCCTGACTCCACCTAGTTTGCTATACATAGTCAGGGTTAACTGTTCTTCAGCTCTTTGCTGGCATAGTTCTGTCAGCGTGTACTGCAACAACGGTAAACTTCCCGGTGAATCTTCTACATCTGCAATCATTTGAGAAACTAATTCCGGTTCTACTGCTAAGTTCACCTGTTCAGCAGGTTTGATAATTGCTGTTTCTAATTCCTCCCGATTCATCGGTGTTACTGTTACTAAATGCTCTTGAATTCTCTTAGCTAGTCCGCCATACTCTTGTTCCAGACATTTACCAAAAAAATCAGCCCGCATTGTGATTATTAGGCAGAGTTTCTTGTCGTCCCGTTGCAAAGCACCTAGCACACATTCAAAAAACTGCTGTCGTTTTGTAATGTCTTGACATTGAGTAAAAGCTTCTTCAAACTGGTCTACCACTAGCACTACACGCTGAGTTTGGCTAGCAGTAATCAATTGTCCTAAACCAACTGCACCTCTAGCTATTAATTCTTCTGCTTTTGCTAACTGTGATGCGCGTTCAATATTTGATAATTCTGATTCTACAAATGCCAGTGCCAAATTTTGTAAGGGGTTAATCCCTGGTCGAAATATTTTCAATTGCCAATTATCGCTACCTGATAACCTGCGTCCTAACTTTAATTGATAAAGTAAACCTGCTCTCACAACACTAGATTTACCACTTCCTGATGCTCCCAACACAGCAAGGAAATTACCCGATCGCACTTTTTCTAATAATTCGTCGGTTAACACTGTTCTGCCATAAAATAAGTTGGCATCTGCTTCTGTGCAATCAAAATAAGACAACCCTTTGTAAGGACAAATAGCTGATACCTGTATTGTGGAGTTAACAAAAGAGGAATTCCATTTGCGGGTGAAATTAATTGCTTCACCAGAGTTAGCAAAAATGGGACGCTGGGGAAACGGGTGATGTTCTTGATTGAGCAAGTCTACTAAAGTGTAGTTACTTACCCAACGGTCTTGTTTTGGTTCCAAACCTTTGAGCAGTGCGGCGGTGAGAACGCTGTGTTGGCTGTTAATCTCTTCAAAAGCTACTTCAAAATCACGAGAAGCCGCAATAAAACACCTGTCTCTACCTTTACCGCGATCGCCTGGATCTGCCTCTGCAAAATTTAGCACTTCCCCGCTATAGCAGCAATCTAAAATCACAATTTGTTGTCTTACTTCACTTTCTTGCAGCAGTCGTCGCAGCCATTGTAGAGATAATCCCCAATTACCCGCATCAGGGTTGACTTCACTCGTTGCTAAAAAGCCTTCCTGAATTCCTAAATTTTTCCGCAATCCATGACCGGAAAAATACAGTAATGCTGTGTCTGGCGGCTTACCATCTGGCTTAAACAATTGGACGATCGCTTTTTCTAACTGAGTTAAACTAACTTTAGTTTGCTTCCCAATGCGAATCGTCTGCTTTTCCTTGTCTTTGACTGCTGGGAGCCGCGTTACCTGAAATTCACCATATTGTTGTAAGATTTGAGCGATCGCTTCAGCATCTGCAGCTGGTGCGTTGAGACATTTTAAGCGGTCATACGTATTAATTCCCACCACCAAAGCGTCTCGACTCATCTTAGAAAGCCCTATGATAGTTGTGCCGAATTATTTCCAGCTTCTACAAGAAATTTACCGCATTTTCCGTAAAATTTTTTAGGTTAGCACATCTGTGATACCCTAAACGCAATTCTTTCAGGCGAGATTTATCCTATGACTCAACTCACACCTATTCAGTTAGAAGATGGCACGATTATTTACATTGAAGCTACAGATAATATAGATGCTCCACCAGTTATTACCGAAGTTTCCCCAGAGGGAGAAGAAGCGCTAATTGATAAAGGATGGGATGCTGATGCTGCACAAAAACAGATAGTGCAAAATTTCCAAGCAATTGAAGGTACAATTCGGGCTTACACTGTTTATTCACTCAATGCTTTTAAGAAAATCCCTGTTGCTAATATTGATAAAGTAACTTTAGAATTTGGGATCAAAGTTGGCGGTGAAGCAGGTATACCTTACGTAACTAAAGGCACGGCTGAAAGCAATCTTAAGGTAACGGTAGAGTGTTCGTTTCCTGACCAACCGGAAAAGCAAACTCAGCAATCATGAGTCAGAATATTGGTGCTGCTAAAATTTCGATTATTATTCCAGTTATTAATGAAGCAGGAAATATTAAAGAAGCCTACGCAACTACCCAACTCAGCACAAATATAGAAGTGATTGTAGTAGATGGTGGCTCAGAGGATGGCACAGTAGAAATTACTCAGTCATTAGATAATATCAAAGTTATCTCATCTCTCCCCGGTCGTGCTGTGCAAATGAACGCGGGTGCTGTAGCGGCTAGTGGTGATATTCTGTTATTTCTCCATGCAGATACCCGTTTGCCAATCGGGTTTGATGAGATGATTCGCACAGCATTACAACAACCTGGGACTGTGGCTGGTGCTTTTAAGTTGCGGATTGATGCCTCGCTTTTGAGTTTAAGATGGGTAGAGTTGGGTGTAAATTTGCGATCGCATTTTTGCCAAATGCCTTATGGCGATCAAGCAATTTTTTTAACAAAGCAAGTATTTCAGCAAATCGGCGGTTTTCCAGAATTGCCTATCATGGAAGACTTTGAACTCATGCGTTGTTTAAAACGTACCGGACGGGTTGTAATTATTCCCACACCAGTTGTTACCTCAGCCCGTAGATGGTTGCAAAAGGGAGTATTCAAAACTACGCTATTTAATCAAATAGTAATTATTGCTTATTTACTCGGCGTTTCACCTGAGCGAATTCGTCGCTGGTATCGCCGAGAAAAATTTCAGAGGGTTTAAGCTCTTTTTCATGTAGGTAGTATATCTTAGGGTCATTGGATTTGAAGTGTTGAGCTTCGGTATTGAGCCTTTGAAGCTGAAACTTCAAGTTCTGAACACGAAGCTTCAGGCTTTGAAGGTAAAACTTATAAAAATGAGGAAGCCTGATTCCCAAGAAGTCGCTTTGCGATCGCCAAACCACATCTTCTTCATTTTTATGTTAAAGCATGGATGCAATGGATGCCGCTAACGAGCGAGCTTGAAAGTCAGTTAAAGATTGCAAAACTCAAATCATATACTGCCTATACTGTCAATCATATTTGGCAGGATACTGTAACTAATTTAGTCCAAATGCAGCGTACTAATTCAGGTTTGGCGTGGTTGCTGAGGATTGGGCTAATTTGTTAACAGCTGTTGGTTTGTCAGAACTTGCCGATGCACCGATTATTGGGCCTTATGGTTCATAAAGATAATCGTGATTTCACTGAAAGCGTGTGTTAACATCATATTAAAATTTTGATTGATATAGGACTTACGCAAAAACTCTCTGAAACTCTTATTTCTTTGTGTCCTTTGCGTCCTTTGCAGTTCGTTTTTTCATGATTTTGCGTAAGTCCTGTGATATTGATAGAGAAAATGTTAATAGCGCTATTTTGACGTTAATCTCTATTAATCATAAGAGGATGTTTGAAAAGTATTGTTAGTAACAGCAATACCTCCCAAACCTAACCCCCCGATCAAGCCTGCTCGATCGGGGAATGGAGGTTTCCAAGCCTATCTCCCCCAGAGGGAGAGAGGAATAGAGGGAAAATTGTTAATATAATTTATTACTTTTCAAACATCTTCTTAGCAAGCAGTTGGCAAACAGATTTACTACTTCTTAGAGGTTTGTATGCACGAGATAAATAATGATGACCCAATTATTATAATTCCATCGCCTAATAATACATTAGTTTTAATATCTCTTATGTGCAACAGCACTCTTGCTGGCGAAAATAATCCCGACCACGTATTGCTGAAAGTCCAAGGCAAGGACGAACATTCTTGGAGTTATACTATGTATGCTGGACAGGATGTCCCACTTTCTGGGAGCGTGAATTTTAATGATACAGCTTTCATAGAAATAGACATAGGTAGGACGAAAATTGGCCCTTACCCTGTCAGTAATAATGGAAAAACCTCGCAGCAATTCCAAGAGGGTGAAGCTGACTACATACTGCAATATCAGGTTAAGCCCTCATCCTAACAAGAGCCGAAACCGAAATTGCACTAAAAAAAGCGTAAACCTCTAATGTGGCTGACTTTTGGGTGTAAGGGTATAAGGGAAAGAATTGAGAACCAAATAAGAATACTTACTTTCACCATGCAACCCCAATACCCTCACACTCCGCCCTGGCAAGGGTTTCATCTTTTCTTCGCGACATTCGAGCCGAAACCCTAGTTGTCACGTAGCAGCAATTCATGAATTGCCGCTACATCGTCTACTGTTGCTCCCGTCCTAATAATAATAGCTCTGCTATATATAGGAGACAAGTTTTGTGAGTTTAAGAAGCTGGTTTGGTCACGGTTGTCACTTAGGATTGTCGGGCTTGATGATTTTAGTGGGTGCGATTGGAATAGAAGGAGGCGATCGCACATTTGCTCAGGTCACTCCCGATCCCTTTTTGGGAACTAAAGTGGAGTCAACTGACGGCAGAACCTACCAAATTAGAGGGGGTACAACCGTTGGTGGGAGAAACTTATTCCACAGTTTCAATCGTTTTGATGTTCCTGATGGAGGAAGTGCCAATTTTCTCAATGACCCAACGATAGTCAATATTTTTTCACGAGTTACAGGGGGAAATCAATCAGTTATTCAAGGATTGATTAGCGCTCAAGGTAAAGCTAATCTCTTTTTAATAAATCCCAACGGCATCATATTTGGAAAAAATGCCCAATTAAATATTGGCGGCTCATTTATTGTCACAACAGCCAATGCGATCCAGTTTCCGGGTGGTGGAGAATTTTCTATGATTTCACCTGTCAATCCGTCTAACCCTTTGCTGACGGTAAATCCTTCTGCTTTTCTATTCAATCAAATTGCCAATCAGCCGATTAATTCTATTCAAGTAAACGGAGCATCTCTATCGGTTGATAACGGTCAGAATTTGTTGTTAGTGGGCGGCAATGTCACCTTAGATAATAACGCAAAATTGAAAGCACCGGATGGTCGAATTGAGTTGGGAGGAGTTGCAGGATCGGGAACAGTAGGACTAAATGTTGAGGCTAATACTCTACGTTTAAATTACCCTGTACAAGTACAACGAGCAGATGTATTACTTACGAATGGATCTGAAGTTAGGGTAAGTGACAAAGGAGGAGGTAGTATTGCAATCAACGCACAAAATTTAGATTTGAAAGATAGTACTGTTGAGGCTGGGATAGTAAGAGATTTAAACTCAGATGGCACTCCCGCAGTAAATATTACGCTTAATGCTATAGGAGAAATGAAAATTTCCAACAGCTCTATCTTCAATTACGTGGATTTTACAGCTGTAGGTAATTCTGGCAGTATCCTGATTAAGGCAGGGTCGCTCTCCTTAACCGACCACGCTATACTATCCACCACAAGTCTAGGTAAAAAAACTGACGTTAAAAATTCTGGTAACATCAATATTCAAACTGGGTCGTTATACTTAACCAACGACTCTCAACTAACTACCAGCAACTCTACAGCAGGACGTGCTGGGAACATGATTATTGATGCTCAAAAAACCGTCTCTGTTGAAGGTAGCTTAGTCAAAAGCAATACTTCTGGGTTAGGAGATGCTGGCACGATCAATATCACGGCTGGGGAACTTACCTTAACCAAGGGTGGTGTAATATCGTCCTTCTCTAGTGGAGAAGGGAATGCAGGCAATATTAATATCTATCCCGTCAATGCTTTTAGCTCTGTCAACATTTCTGGGTTTAATGCAGATCCAACAGAGGGATACTCTAGCGGCTTGGTGACTTCTAGTGAGGGAGAAAGCGCTGGTCAGGGTGGCAATATTAATGTGACTACTGGGGAATTGCGCCTATCAGACGGAGGAGTTTTGAGTGCGCGAACTAGAAGTGCTTCTCCAGGCGGTAATATCACTGTTAACGCCAACACCCTTGAGGCTACTAATGGCGGACAAGTCATCACCAGTACTTTCAGCACCGGACGTGCAGGTGACATCACGATAACAGCCACTGATAGCGTAAAAATTTCTGGGAGCGATCCGACTTACTCCGATCGGTTAAACCAGCAAAACAATCCGACTATAGTTGATAATGATGATCCTGCCAGTGGTCTGTTTGCTCGCGTACGAGGTGAGCAAACTGCTGATGCAGGTAATATTTGGGTAAAGGCTCGCTCTATCAACTTAGACAACCAAGGAAAGATTTTAGCTACAACCAGATTAGGCGAGGGTGGTAATATTAAGTTGCAACCGCAGGACTTTTTGATAATGCACCGTGGCAGTCAGATATCCACCAGCGCAGGTATTGAAGGGGCTGGTGGAAACGGTGGCAATATCACCATCGATGCCCCTAATGGCTTCATCGTTGCTGTGCCAAATGAAAACAGTGACATCACTGCCAATGCTTTTACAGGCAAAGGTGGGAGAGTGGATATCAAAGCCTTTGGCATTTATGGTATTCAGTTTCGTGAAAGTCCCACTCCCTTGAGTGACATCACTGCTAGTTCAGAATTTGGTACACAAGGCATTGTAGAACTCAACACCCCAAATATTGACCCCAACAGTGGTTTAACCGAATTGCCAACAACACCAGTTGAAACCAAGGTAGCGCAAGGTTGTTACAGTCCTGGTTACGCCCAAAACCGATTTGTAATCGCTGGACGCGGCGGTTTACCACCCAATCCCAAAGACACTCTCACTCCAGATGCACCACTAATAGATTGGGTATCCCTTAAACCCCGCAACAACAACCGTTCCTTACCACCTGTTAAGAGTGAATCAACTACTTCCACTCCCAAACGCATTGTTGAAGCAACAGGTGCGACGCTAAACGCATTTGGACAAATAGTCCTGAGTGCTAATTCATCTACCCCTACTCCTCACACTTCCATACAGAACCCAATTCAATGTTATGGTAGCTAAAATTACTCAGATTGCTGCATTCTGCTTGCTTATCTTATTGAGATACTAACCCAAATTGCTAGTTATTGATTCAGGCGATCGCTTTGTGCAATAAAATCCCAACAATGAAAAAGTATTACCATCCTAGAGAATGGGCAGCATTTACTTTGATTGGCGAAGCTAAGTAAATTTAAAACCAAAATGTCAACCCACAGAATTCTTTCCCCATTTGACTAATCCTTTAAATATCTTGTGTGCGTGTACCCGACATCGAGTTCTATTAACATTACTGATATTGACGAGCGCTTTCTCATTAAACATAGACTCAGCTTTGGCGCAAGAATCTGCAAATCCAAATTCTTTCAATCCCCAAGCAATTTTACGCGAAGCCTTGCAGTGGATTGATAATCTCGGTACTGTAGGAGCGATCGCTTTTATTGCCCTTTACATTATTGCTACCGTCGCTTTTTTCCCAGGTTCTATTCTCACCTTGGGAACTGGTGTAATTTTTGGCGCAGTTTGGGGTTCTGTTTACGTGTTTATCGGTGCAATGCTTGGCGCTACTGCTGCTTTTCTCGTCGGACGTTATTTAGCAAGGGGTTGGGTTGCTGGTAAAATCGCAGATAACAAAAAATTTGCCGCCATTGACCAAGCAGTAGGTAAAGAAGGATTAAAAATTGTCCTGTTAACGCGATTATCCCCCATATTTCCTTTCAATTTGCTCAACTATGCCTTTGGCATCACGGGAGTTTCACTTCAAGATTACTTCATCGGCTCTCTAGGCATGATTCCCGGAACCATCATGTACGTTTATATTGGTTCCCTTGCAGGTAATCTTGCCATGATTAGCATTGAGGCTCAAGCTACCAACCCGACTTTACAGTGGGCAATTCGCATCTTGGGTTTGTTTGCGACAGTCGCTGTGACAGTTTATGTAACCCGGATTGCACGCAAAGCTTTAGAAGAGGAATTGTAGAGGTGGAAAGAAAGGTAGGGGGCAGGGGGCAGGGGGCAGGGGGCAGGGGGCAGGGGGCAGGGGGCAGGACGAACTTACGCTTAAAAACGTAGGATTAAAGCAAGGACGTGCCTATCATACCAGTATCTTCTTTTTAAACTGCGGCTCTAAACCCAGAACAAAAGTTTTCAATCAGACTTCTTTCCCGCTGCGTTGGGCGGCTCTGCCCACTTGAAGCATATGGCGTGGATTTAGGGGGATCTAAAACGTTTTGCTACCGACCAGAGGACTTTTAAAACATCCTCTTATACAGGAAAGCTTCAATCGTATCTGTCAATTCCCAAACGGACAAAACAATTCAAAGGCTGTATTCCTTATTAAACAAGCATAAAAAATAAAAGACTGAGCCGCCTAAATTTATCAGGATTCTTAATTTTAAAACAGGTTTTGCCAATGACCAATTCAGATTTAGAGATAGTCACAGTTCGCCCAATAGATGAGTATAACCAAAAGTTGGTGTCTTACGTCCATCCACCAAATTGGGTTAATCCTCAACCTGCCGATGTTTACGATTTGGTAGTAATTGGTGCTGGTACGGCGGGATTAGTGGTGGCGGCGGGTGCTGCGGGTCTGGATTTGGGTTTAAAGGTGGCATTGATTGAAAAGCATCTCATGGGTGGAGATTGCTTAAATGTTGGTTGCGTACCATCTAAAACTATTATTCGGTCTGCCCGCGTCGTTGGCGAAATCTGGGATGCTAAAGACTTGGGAGTTAATATTCCCCAACATAATATTGATGTTGATTTTCCCAAAGTTATGGCCAGGATGCGGCGAATCAGGGCTGATATTAGCCATAATGACTCGGCAAAGCGATTTCAAGACTTAGGTGTCGATGTCTTTTTGGGTAACGGTCGATTTGCGAGTAAAAATACCGTGGAAGTTGGCGACAAAACCCTCAAGTTTAAAAAAGCTGTGATTGCAACTGGCACAAGACCTGCACAACTGTCGATTCCGGGAATTGAACAGGCGGGTTATCTAACTAATGAGACGGTTTTTTCGCTGATTCAACGACCGGAACATTTGGCGGTAATTGGTGGCGGCCCCATTGGTTGCGAATTAGCGCAAGCTTTCCGACGTTTGGGTTGTAAGGTGGTGCTTTTCCATAGCGGTTCTCATCTTCTGAATAAAGAAGAGGCTGAAGCCGCTCAAATTCTCCAAAAGGTTTTGATTAATGAAGGAATTCGCGTAGTACTCAATTCCAAGTTGGAAGAAGTGGTAACTGTCACTCAGGGGAAACGGCTTTATTTTTCCTCTAATGGTCATCGAGATTCAATAACAGTCGATGAAATTTTAGTCGGTGCGGGGCGATCGCCAAATGTAGAAAATCTAAATTTAGAAGCTGTGGGTGTAGAATATGACAAGCACAAAGGCGTGAAGGTAAATGATTACCTCCAGACGACCAATCCCAAAATTTATGCAGCTGGCGATATCTGCATGAACTGGAAGTTTACCCATGCAGCTGATGCAGCAGCGCGGATTGTAATTAAGAATACGCTGTTTTCTCCCTTTGGCTGGGGACGCTCGAAACTCAGTAGTTTAGTGATGCCTTGGGTAACTTATACTGACCCAGAAATTGCTCACGTAGGGTTATCCGAACACGAGGCGCAGAAATTGGGTATTGAGGTGACAACAATTGAGATCCCTTTTAGTAGTGTAGACCGAGCGATCGCAGATGGTGAAGAGTTAGGATTTCTCAAAATCCACCATAAAAAGGGGTCTGATGAAATTATCGGTGCAACTATTGTCGCCAGTCACGCAGGTGAGATGATATCACTTGTGACTACGGCAATGGTAAATAAGATTGGTTTGAGCAAGTTAAGCAGTGTAATTCATCCTTATCCCACTCAAGCCGAAGCGATTAAAAAAGCAGCTGATGCTTATCGTCGAACACTCCTAACATCAAATACCAAAAAATTGTTGGGATTTCTGACAAAGTTATCTTAAGCAAAATCAGTGAACAGTCGAATAACTGTTCACTGATAATTGATACAGCAGTTTTCAACTAGATGAGGTACAAAGTACAGGACTCAAAACCAGACATAAAAAGTTTATTTCCTCCTTCCTGCCCCCTGCCTTCTGCCTCCTGCCTCCTGCCTCCTGCCTCCTTCAAGTCATCTCTAAACAGGTCGGAAACGATCGATCTCGCCTCCGGTCAAGTTTGCGTAATACAGATTACCATCAGGGCCAGTGGTGATTTGTGTAGGCAATCCTAAATTAGGTCTGTCCGTTTGGGAAGCAAACCGCTTAACTGAGGTAACTTTGCCCTGACTATCTAATATCAAAGCATCGATAGTTCCTTGACTGAAATCACCAATGAATAAGGCATTTTGATAGATTGAAGGGAAAGTATTACCTGTATAAAAGTCACCCACAAGGATCGAATTAGAACCAAAATGCTTGTAAGTGTACAATGGTTCTGTAACAGTTGAGCCACTATTATAGAAGGCTTTTGCTGCATCTAAAGTAGCGTAGGATGGTTGTTTCAGACTGATGGTATTACCATTTGCATCAAGGCCACCTTCATAGAATGGCCAGCCAAAGTTAGCGCCTGGTTTTCCGACATTCACCTCTTCGTAAGTACCTAAGCCAACATCACCAATATAGGGGGTGTTAGTCTTCTTATCAATTGTGAAACGGAAGGGGTTACGCAGACCTAAGTCATAAACTTTAGAAATATTACTATTGGCGTCACCGTTGTAGAAAGGATTGCTTGATAAGCCTTTACCAGTAATCGGGTCAATCCGCAGAATCTTGCCGGACAAATTATTCTTATCCTGGACGCGAATTGCTCGGGGGTCTATCCCATTGTATGAAGTACCATCTCCTAAGCTAACAAACAGAGAACCATCAGTACCAAAACGCACAGAACCAACTGAGTGAGATTCACTATCATTGGCTATAAAATTCTGGACATTTTGGACTTTATCGAGATTATTAAGATAATCCTGTAAGCTGGTAAACGGCTTACCAGTATCTTTGTTGAGAATTCCTGATGGTGCATAGCCAAGTGAGACATTTGTACTATTTCCATCTGGGTGGCTGATATTTGCCCAAGTACCATTTGTGCCGAGTAGCACAACTTCGCTGCCAGCAATAGCTGTAGTGTAATTAGTGTTGGGGTCAGCTGTAAAGCGACTTAGGCGTGCAGTCCGATTCCCATTCTGATCGGGATCGTCCAATGTGCTATTGGGATTATTATTAGAATTGTTTACACTAGTTTCTGGTGGATCGTAGGTATACAACAGGTAAACATAGTTGTTGCCGTTTGGACTTTTGCCAAAATCTGGATGTACGGCAATGCCTAATAGACCGCGATCGCGCGTATCATTTACCTCTTTGCTAATATCAGTAAATGCTGTTGATAATAAGCTACCGTTTTTCATGACTCGCACTACCCCATTTTTCTGGGCAATGAACATACTGTTACCATCAGGTGCCCATTCAAAAGCTGTGGGTTGATTCAAACCAGAAGCTACCGTATCTAAAGCAAAGTTACCAGAGTCATTATCAATAATAGTGATACTTGTCTGTTGATTATTTAGCTGTACTCCAACTGGGTTACTGAACTTCAAAGCAAATGTTTCATTTGATTCCCCAACGTTGTCATTAAGAATGGGGATAACAATTGTGTTACTGGTTTGTCCAGCGACAAAACTCAAGTTTCCAGATACAGTTTGGTAGTCAGATCCAGCTTTAGCAGTCCCATCTTCGGTTATGTAGTTGACGCTAGCAGCCGCCGAAGCGTTGCCCCGTGTAACTATCACCTTAGCAGTACCGTCACCTTCATTAACTACTGTCTGACTGAAATCGAGGCCGGAGCGATCGTTGTCTTGAATCGTAATTGCGAGAGTTCTTTGGACTCCTAGTGTTGCCCCCTCTGCCTGATCGATGACAAAATTAAAGGTTTCATCTGCTTCTATCAAGGAATCATCATTGATCGGAATGGATACCTGCGTGCTGCTTTGTCCCGGCGCAAAAGTCAGTGTTCCAGCACTTTCAATGCCTTCACTCCCATAGTCAACTCCTTTTGTAGCAGTATTAGCTACAGTCGCATACTTGATTGAAGATGTACCACTTAAATCTCCAGTTCTAAGTATTTTGACGATAACACTATCACTGCCTTCGTTCACAGTCATCGAAGACGATCCTAAGGTGATAGTGGTCTGAAGAACTGGTGAATAAAGTTGAGACTGAGGAATGATTTGCTTCGCCTGAGAGGCGCTTGACCAACGCAGTTGAGAAACGGCATTGGATTTATTTTCGTAGTACTCAAGTTTAATATCGTACTTCTGACCTGCAACTAGTGCAATCGAGCCACTGGATTCGGTGGCAGGTTGATCGATAAACTGATTGATGATTTGTTGACCATTCACCCACAGTCGCACACCATCATCAGCAGTGGTGTAGAACTTGTAAGTTTCGCTGTACTTGGCTTCTACCTGACCTGTCCACCGCGCTGAGAAGGTATCTGCATCAATCGATGGAGCGGGAGAATCAGCGCCCCAATTAAAGTTCACCGTCGGATCTGTAGTAGTTATCTTCAGGTTGGTGAAGTCGATGTTGTCGTAGTACTCTGCTTTGAGTCCGTTGCCATTACTAGTTGTGCTGACATTACTATACAGTTGGGACTGAGGAATGATTTCCTTCGCCTGAGAGGTGCTTGACCAACGCAGTTGAGAAACGGCATTGGATTTATTTTCATAGTACTCAAGTTTAATATCGTACTTCTGACCTGCAACCAATGCGATCGAGCCACTGGATTCGGTGGCAGGTTGATCGATAAACTGATTGATGATTTGTTGACCATTCACCCACAGTCGCACACCATCATCAGCAGTGGTGTAGAACTTGTAAGTTTCGCTGTACTTGGCTTCTACCTGACCTGTCCACCGTGCTGAGAAGGTATCTGCATCAATCGACGGAGCGGGAGAACCAGCACCCCAGTTAAAGTTCACCGTTGAATCTGTGCGAGTTACCTTCAGGTTGGTGAAGTCGATGTTATCGTAGTACTCTGCTTTTAGTCCGTTGCCATTACTAGATGTGCTGACAACATTACTAGGTGTGCTGACATTACTATACAGTTGGGACTGAGGAATGATTTCCTTCGCCTGAGAGGTGCTTGACCAACGTAGTTGAGAAACGGCATTGGATTTATTTTCATAGTACTCAAGTTTAATATCGTACTTCTGACCTGCAACTAGTGCGATCGAGCCATTGGATTCGGTGGCAGGTTGATCGATAAACTGATTGATGATTTGTTGACCATTCACCCACAGTCGCACACCATCATCAGCAGTGGTGTAGAACTTGTAAGTTTCGCTGTACTTGGCTTCTACCTGACCTGTCCACCGCGCTGAGAAGGTATCTGCATCAATCGACGGATCGGGAGAACCACTGCGCCAGTTAAAGTTCACCGTCGGATCTGTGCGAGTTTGCTTGAGGTTGGTGAAGTCGATGTTGTCGTAATACTCTGCCTTGAGTCCATCTCCTTGAGAGAGTAGGCTAGACCGAGCAGAAATGCTGGTTTGTCCTTGATCAATGCTTTCTAGAGATGATTTATTAGTAATTACTGGACTTACAGATGTTGATAAGTTTTGATTTGATGCCATAATTAGTGTTTCAGGATCAGTCTTATATGGATGAATATTTTCAACCAAAAATGCATCATAAAGCTTGACATAAATATATTGATAAGCTAATCATTGATTGACCTATAAATATATATTTAGTAATTGCTAATTATGAATAATTAGTTGAAGAATATATTGGTCTTTGTTTTCTTTCAACAAATTTCTGAATTCTTGAAAGCCTCTAATCTCACTAATGTGCAGATGCATATTCGTTGAGGCAAGCGATGCCCAAGAAAAACAGATATATACGTAATTAATAAAATGCAATAACTTTACATAACTTACTTAAGTATTCTTTTACTTCTACATATTTGACAATAGATTGCGGTGTTATGTCTATCTTGTTTATAGGACTTTGTTTAAATATTCATATTGATATATCCTTTTTTAAAGGAATAGAAAAGTTTTGATAATATTTAAATAAAAATTGCCAAAGTACCGGATAATTTAATGTATTTTATTTACAGATTTATTAGCTCTATAAAAATTAGGTAAAGAAAATTTTTAATATTTAAAGATTTGAAAAAATAATATTTATTTATACTTCATCTTGACTTTTGACTTTTACTTTATATCTTTTTACCAGAACCAGCAGAAATATAGTAATAACCTCAAATCAGTGGAGCAAAAACTTTTGCAAGAGCCTCACCATTCATGCATTTAAGCTAGGGAACACAATCAGCTGGAATTAAGAAATAAGCGGGTGGATTATTCTGCGAATCGCTACGCGACAGTTTTTCTTCTCTATGAGAGGCTACGCCAACCAGACACCGCGAACAAAGAATTGTCAGCGTCCGAAACCCTACTCTTTCGTTGATTTACAAAATTTTTCAATTTACTCGAAGTCAGAAAAATTACAAGTTTGACGTTGCACATTCCCACTTTCCCCTAGACTAGGGGCAGCAACCTTGTTCAAACTGGCTGAGGAAAGTGGACTTTGACTGAGACAAACAATTTAAACTCTACCATCCAGAATCTCTCACGCAGGGAATTGCGAGATTTAGTGCGGACTCAGCTGCAAATGCTCCTGGAAGCAGGAGACTTGCAGGGAGCAAAATCTATTCTCGTACCCGTGCAGCCTGCGGATATCGCCGAGGCGATTGAGGGTTTGCCAGAAGCGATGCACGCTTTGGCTTTTCGCTTGCTTTCTAAGGATGAGGCGATCGAAGTTTATGAATATCTTGATTACAGTGTTCAAGAACGGTTAATTGAAGAACTTAAAAGCCAGGAAGTCTGCGATATTGTCGATCAAATGTCGCCGGATGACCGAGCTAGGTTATTTGATGAATTACCGGCAAAAGTCGTCAATCGCTTGCTAGAACAACTGAGTCCAGCAGAACGTCAAGCTACAGCCCAACTATTGGGTTATGAAGCTGATACAGCTGGGCGAATCATGACACTAGAGCTAATCTCGCTGAAAGAAAACTTGACAGTATCTCAAGCTCTGGAGCGAATTCGCAACTTAGCTAATGCCAGTGAGATGATTTATTATCTTTATGTCATGGATGCGGCAAGGCGCTTAACGGGGATTGTATCGCTACGGGAATTAGTAACGTCTCAGCCTGAGCAAATTATTGGCGAAATTATGACCCGTGATGTAGTGTTTGTTTACACTGATACAGACCAAGAAGAAGTTGCAAGATTAATCCAAAGATATGATTTTTTAGCTGTGCCTGTGGTAGATCGAGAACAGCTTTTAGTAGGTATTGTTACGGTGGATGATGTGATTGATATTCTGCAACAAGAAACCACCGAGGATATCTATGCCTTGGGTGGTGGTGTGCAGTCGGGTGGCGACAATTATTTTCAAATGAATTTGCTGGAAATTGCTCGGAAGCGGGTTGTCTGGTTATTGGTCTTACTTGTAACCAATACCGTCACAGGCACAATTATTAAGTCGCAAGAAGATATTTTAGCAAAAGTGGTGACATTAACGGCCTTTATCCCCTTGTTGACTGGTACTGGGGGTAATGTAGGCGCTCAATCTTCCACAGTGGTGATTCGCGGGATGAATACCGATGAAATCCGATCGCTTGGTGTATTGCAAGTAATCGGCCGAGAAGCGATCGCTGGGGCATTATTGGGAGGAATGTTAGGTACGATCGCTACTGTCTGGGCTTATTTTCTGCAAGGACGATTAGAAGTAGCGATCGCTGTAGGCACTAGTTTAGTAGCTATTTCTATTTTAGCTTCGATCTCCGGTTCAGCATTACCATTTCTCTTTCGCTATCTGCGTTTAGATCCGGCATTAATGTCAGCACCATTCATTACTACAGCAGTTGATGTCGTAGGCGTTTTGATCTACTTCAATTTGGCGCGAGTAATTTTAAAGTTATGAAAAGAGCCAGTGGTCATTAGTCATTAGTCATTAGTGAATAACACACTACAAATGACAAAGGACAAAGGACAAATGACTAACTTAACTTTTACAATTCTGATTCCGTATCTGGAGCAACAATTTCGCCAGTACCCAATTGCAGTATCATGTCCTGGTCAGTAATCAATCCGCTAAGTTCTTTCACTTGTAAATTCATGTCTTCACAAGCTTGTCTTAGTTCTTGGGCAAATTTGTTGAGGTCTTGACCATAGCCACATTGATAAGCAGCAGTTTCAATTCCTTGCTGGGCATTTGCTCTAGCACAATCTACTAGTTCTCTGCCATGCAGTGGTGTAAGAGATGCCATAAACGTAGTTATTATTTCTTAAATGTACGCTGTTAGACAGATTATCAATATTTCGATATTAAATCATCCCTCCAATGGATGACCATGAGGGTGGAGTTAAGAATTAAAAAATAAAAAATTATGACTGTAATTATAGCGATTTTGGATTTTAAATTTCGGATTGAAAGAAAAATCTAAAATCCAAAATTGAGTAATTCCTAACTATTCTCCTTACCCATTGACCACATCTCCACCATTAACATGTAACACTTGTCCAGAGACATAAGAAGCATCATCAGAAGCTAAATATACATAGCTAGGAGCAACTTCTTCTGGTTGTCCGGCTCGTTCCATTGGTACTTGTTTACCAAAAGTTTCAACTTTCTCTTCGGGAAAAGTTGAGGGAATTAAAGGTGTCCAAATTGGGCCTGGTGCAACGGCATTAACGCGAATTCCTTTTGACACCAAATTTTTTGATAAGGAGCGAGTGAAGGCAACGATCGCACCTTTTGTAGAGGAATAATCTAGTAACTGTGGGTTACCTTTATAAGCTGTTACCGATGTGGTATTGATAATAGCGCTGCCCGCTTGTAAATGCTTGAGTGCAGCTTTAGTCATGAAAAACATCGAGAAGATATTAGTGCGGAAAGTTCGCTCTAGTTGTTCTTCGGTGATTTCTTCAATACTTTCTTTCGGATGTTGTTCGGCGGCGTTATTGATGAGAATATCGAGTTTGCCAAATTCACCAACTGTTTGTTGGATGGCTTGCTGACAAAAAGTTTCATTCCCAATATCTCCTGCAATGGTAACTGCACGACGCCCTTGTTTTTCTACCAAATGTTTTGTTTCTTTGGCATCATCATGTTCGTTAAGATAAAGGATCGCCACATCTGCACCTTCTTTTGCAAATGCGATCGCAACAGCACGACCAATACCACTATCTGCACCTGTAATTAATGCTACTTTATCTTGTAACTTGCCACTACCCCGATACTGAGCATCATCTGCTTTGGGTTTTGGTGTCATTTCTGATTCAACACCTGGTGTTTCTTGTTGCTGTGGCGGTTGCAATTTTTGCTCTTTTTGCTCTTTTGATTTAGCCATCTGTTTTACCTTGGTAATTGAATATTGAATTGAGCATTGGTAATGGGGTATTGAGCATTGATTGAACCCCATTTTTTTCATCTCTACATTCCCTATTTCATAACTAAACCTTGGATCGAAAATTCAACCCAAGGCTTATTTTTTGCTTTGACTTTCATTAGCCATTTGCAATTTTAGGCATTCATATCCTGGATGTTTGCCAAACTTACTTATTCCTAGCAACTGTACGCAACTTACATTATCGATCCTCGAAAATAAGTACACAACTCTGATGTGATGAAGAATTTATCTTTTTCATCTGCTTTCAAGTTAACTATTATATTGCTGTACTTTATCGCCCCCTAGAGGTAAACTAAGCTGCAATTAGCTCAACCTTAAGATGGAAACGAAATTAAAGAAGTCGGCGATTTACGGGTTGCTATAGTTCAATCGATCCTTGCGGACTTACGGAAATTTTTTGCAAAACTATCTAAATGCTGACACGGCGACTATACATCGTCCAAAAAGGTGCGTGGTGCGCTACATTGAGATTATTAGAGGGCATGGGTTATGGCAACATTAAATATTTATGAGTTAGAACAGGTTGAAAAGTTTCGCCACTTACAATTAACCCTGCGCGATCGCTGGAAAACGAGCGAACTATTTGACAATAGTGAAGCAGATATTTTAATTATTCCCTCCCTGAGTATCGACCAGGGCGAACTCCAAAAGATCGAAGGCTGCGAGCATTATGAAGAAAGATTACTATTTTCCTTGATCCGGTTGCAGAATCCCCAGACTCGACTGATTTATGTAACATCAGTACCACTGCATCCTAGTATCATTGATTATTATCTGCAACTGTTGCCAGGAATTCCCTTTTCTCATGCTCGCAATCGCTTACTGCTACTTTCTACTTACGATTCTTCATTTAAGCCTCTGAGCCAAAAGATTTTAGAACGCCCCCGTCTGCTAGAGCGGATTCATCAAGCTTTGAGGCTAGACAAATCGTTCATGATCTGCTATAACTCTTCCTACTGGGAAGGCGAATTGTCTCTAAAATTAGGTGTACCACTGTATGCTGCCGCACCAGATTTACAGATTTGGGGGACAAAAAGTGGCAGTCGGCATATCTTTGCTGAAAGCGGAGTAACATATCCAGATGGCACGGAAAAAGTTTGGAACCACACAGATTTGGCAGAAGCTACCAGTGATTTGTGGGAACGCCAACCGACATTAAAACGGGTAGTAGTGAAACTCAACGAAGGCATTTCTGGAGAAGGAAATGCGCTGCTAGACTTTAGACCAATTGAGAATGTAGCACCAGGCAAAGGTAGTCATGCCCAAAGGGTAGCAGCAATTAGCGATCGCTTCTCAACAATGCGCTTTCAAGCCAAACAAGAGAATTGGGATCATTTTTGTGGAAGAATCCCTGAGTTAGGGGCGCTCGCCGAAGCATTTGTGGAAGGGGAAACTAAGCGATCGCCCAGCGTCCAAGGAAGGATCACACCCAATGGCGAAGTGGAAATCCTTTCAACCCACGACCAAATTCTCGGTGGCCCAGACGGTCAGATTTATCTTGGTTGTCGCTTTCCCGCTGATGAAAGCTATCGGTTGCAATTACAGCAATTAGGACTACAAGTTGGCAAAAAGCTAGCAGAGAAAGGCACTTTAGAGCGATTTGGATTAGATTTTATCGCCGTTGACAAGGGTAATAAAGAGTGGGATATTCAGGCGATCGAAATTAACCTGCGTAAAGGCGGTACAACTCATCCATTCATGACCCTGAAATTATTAACGAACGGTCGCTATGACTTTTCCACGGGTTTATTTTATAGTCAACAAGGTCGTCCAAAATATTACATTGCCACTGATAATCTCCAAAAAGAGCGCTATCAGGGATTATTACCCAATGATTTGATGGATATCATCGCTCACCACAGACTGCACTTCGACAGCGGTACAGAAACGGGTACAGTGTTTCATCTGATGGGTTGCCTTTCGCAGTTTGGCAAGGTGGGATTAACCAGCATCGGTGATTCCCCACAGCAAGCACAAGACATTTATAACAAAGTTGTCAAAGTTCTGGATGAAGAAACACGCAGCGAAAATCGTGATTTCTCGGCGCTTTCAGATTATTCCTTTCCCGTGGTTTGGGATGAATTATAGTTAAGGAATGTTGTTTTTAACACATGGTAGGGGTACAACAATGCTTGTGCCCCGATGAGATTATACCAATTCCCAATTCGCAATTCGCAATTGAGAAATTTAGATGCAGCAAGGCTTTCCCGGCTTACATCTGTTGCCTTATTTTAGAGAATTGATATTAGTTATAATTCCCGAATCTATGCAGAAAGCCCAAAAATCCCTCCCATCTGCGGTCTTGATAAGTCTTTAACCAGACATAGCTGATTAGTTCTAAGGGATTTCAAAGAAATAAATTATCCAAATAAACGAACCACAGAGGCGCAGAGAACACAGAGAGAAGAGAAATAGGGAAGATTTGTGTGTTAGTTTTGGGATATTTTTTTACTTGGAAGTCCTTAAATGCGCCGATCGCTGTTAGGTAAATTTTGCTGGGTATTTGGCTGTTTACGAGATTGCGATTGAGTATATATATAGGTTACTACTCCTAAAGTCAGCCCAATAGCCAACACCACTCCTACGATTCGCAAGAAATTAGGAGTAATTTTTGTAGTTAGCTGCTCAGTTAGCCTTGGTTGGTAAATAGTATCATCCGTTCGTGCTTGTGGTCTGCTTTGATTAGACGCAGGTCGTGGCTGATACAACGTCACATCTGGTTGCATTGGTGGTCTACTTTGATTAGATGCTGGTCGCGGCTGAAACAACGTCTTATCTGCTGGAACTGGTGGTCTATTTTGATTAGATACTGGTCGTGGTTGAAATAACGTCTTATCTGGTGGTACTTGTTGACCACCTTGATTAGATCCTGGTCGTGGTTGAAACAACGTCTTATCTGGTGGTACTTGTCGATCGCTTTGATTAGCTCCTGGTCGTGGTTGATATAATGTCACATCAGGTTTGCTGGCGTTCGGATTATTCACCGGACTCTGTTGATTTTGCTCACCTGGGTTAAATGGTCTGGGAACGGTTTCGTGATTTGAACCTTGGGTCTGTCTAGCCTGAATGGGAGGAACGGTTTGCTCAGATTGGTTTTGCTTAATCGGGTTAAATGGTCTGGGAACAGTTTCGTGATTTGAGCCTTGATTGAAAGCAGATGGAGGACGCAGAATTGTGTCGTCGTTCGATTGTCTGGGAACAGTTTCGTGATTTGAGCCTTGATTGGAAGCAGATGGAGGACGCAGAATCGTGTCGTCGTTTGATTGTCTGGGAACAGTTTCGTGATTTGAACCTTGATTGAAAGCAGATGGAGGACGCACAATCGTGTCGTCGTTTGATTGTCTGGGAACAGTTTCGTAATTTGAACCTTGATTAAAAGAAGGTTGCGATCGCCCAGTAATTTCTCTGGGTACACTAGATTCTGTGGCAAATTTTGCAGCAGCTTGTAAAGCTTGATTCAGTTCTTCTACCGTTGCAAATCGGTTAGCTGGGTTCTTTTGGAGGCATTTCATCACCACCGCTTCCAATTGTATGGGTAAACTCTCACACCCTGGTTGCGATCGCAGTGGTTTTGGTGGCTCATAAGCATGAGCTAATACCCAAGAAGCTTCACTAACATGACTACCCTTAATGCTGATTCCAAATGGGTCGGCTGCACTCAGCATTTCATAAAGGATAATTCCTAAGCTGTAAATATCACCTCTAGCGTCCAGGTTTCGATCGCTTTGGATTTGTTCAGGAGGTGCGTAACGAAATGTACCGATAAATGTACTAGTTATATTTGTAATATTGGTATTTTCTGAAGATTCACTGCGAATTTTGGCAACACCAAAATCCAAAACCTTCACCCACTCTCCCAAATCTGTGGGCATCAAAAATATATTATCTGGTTTCAGGTCGCGGTGAATTACCTGATGAATATGTTCAGTGGTTTTGCCGCCATCCCGTTGGAGAGTCACTCCTTGATGGGCAAGCTGTAAACCCTTACAAACTTGAGCCATAATCTTCACCGTTCGCTCAACAGACAGCCGCTTGTCCCGCAGCAGTAATTGTCCAAGCGTTTGCCCCCGCAAATATTCCATGACGTAAAATGGAAAACCTTCCGGGGTGACTCCACAGTCACTAATCTTAACAATGTGGTCGCTTTGCAAAGCAGCACAAACTGCCACCTCACGCTCAAAACGCTTTCTCATTTCTTGTGATGCCACTAGGGTATCTTTGAGCAACTTCAACGCTACCTGCTGACCTACACGGGTGTCCGTTGCCAGGAAGACTTCTCCCATGCCACCCCCGCCTAACCGTCTGTCTAAACGGTATCGCTGGTTATCACCTACGAAGCGACCATTCCAAGAATTTGAAGAAGGTGGGGATTTCATCTGGCGCAACCCATCCTAGTTACTTTAAGTGTTAACTTTATTCAGAGATAATACTAGTATTACAAATATGATTGCTTCATAACTTAGATGAATATTAGTAATATATGCTACTAGTAATTATCTAATTATACTCAGCTTAACATATTAGTAACTTAAGTAATGCAATAAATTTGATAAAATGTTTAAACTTAAGACCTGTAGCAGTTGAAATTTGTTCCTGATATTAAGTTAGCGCAAGTTCGACGATAATCGTTAGCTTCAGTAGTGCTGAGTGACTAAGAGAGTGAAAGGTAGAGCGCAAACTACGAACCTAGCAAGTCAAACTTGATAGACAAGTAATTAAATTTAACACTCTTCTTAAATTACACTGCTAATTTTGACTAGTGAATCAGGAGGCTAAGATGGAAAGCAACACCACAACATGGTGGATATATGCATTATTGTCAGCTGGCTTTGCAGCATTGACAACTATCTTTGCCAAAATTGGGATAGAAAATGTGAATGCTAATTTAGCAACAGCAATCCGAACTGTTGTCATCTTAGTAGTTGCTTGGGGAATTGTATTTTTTCAGGGAAACGTAGTTAATATCTTAGCTATATCCCAAAAAACCATGATTTTCTTATTATTATCTGGAGTATCTACAGGGTTATCATGGATTTTTTACTTCCAAGCCTTACAAGCAGGAAAAGCTTCCCTTGTTGCACCAATTGATAAATCAAGCTTGGTATTAGTTTTATTTTTTTCAGTCATTTTTTTGGGAGAAACATTAAATTGGAAGATCATTTTAGGAACTGGGTTAGTAGTCATAGGCACTTTAATTTTAATTATTTAAAATCTTAATTAAGAGGATGTTTTAAAATTCTAACGTTCAAGTACATCAGATAGCTTTAAGTGGAAATTTACATAGTTTTAATAAAATAGTTTTGACCATTGCCGAGTCTTTTTAATTAAGATGGTAGGTGGATTTATGCCGTGCTGTACTAATAGTTGACAATCCGCTTTTGTCTGCCGTGCTGATAGTCTTTGCGACAACAAGACTTAAAGTTTTGCAAAATATATTCTATTAATGTACTCTGGCGTACATGATTAATATGTGCTATTGCCATGAGGAATCAGGATGAGTAATGTGCTCTCTATAGCCGCAGTGACAGCAGTACTAAAAGTCTTGCTGGAAAATGGTTTAGTCAGCGATCCGATCGCTGCTAGTGTTGGTGATGTGATTGTAACTGCTCTACCGCCCGATCGAATTTCAGTTGAAGCTGACGAGCGTGCCCAAATCAACCTTTTTCTCTATCAAGTGACGCAGAATCGCAATGTCGATTGGGTATCTCAAGAATTTCGGAGCAGGCACTCACGTATTAATGGAAACCCGCGTTCTTCGACTCCACCACTAGCTCTTGATCTTCACTACTTATTAACAGCTTACGGAGCCAAGGATTTTCAGGCAGAGCTTTTACTGGGCTATGCAATGCATTTATTACACAAAACACCAGCTATCACATCTGATATTATTGAAAATACTTTGATAAATGCATCTACAACTAATACCTCAAGTGCTTTTTCCCAAGCTGTAGCAAGTGTGTCTGTATCCGATTTAGCTGAACAAATTGGGCAGATAAAACTGACTCCAGAGTTTTTTAACATGGAAGAAACTTCTAAGTTATGGTCTGCTTTACAAACACACTATCGACCTTCAGCTACCTATTTAGCATCAATGGTATTGATTGAAAGTAGTAAATCTGACAAAGAAGAAGGTTTCTACACGATGCCCTTGTCTCAACCGAATATAGAGCAAGTTATAGCTCCAACAAAAACTGAACAAATGATTGTTGCAGGTACAAAATTAGTAATTCGTGGTAAACGGTTACGGGGTGAAATCACACGAGTTCGTTTCGGTAATACGGAGACATTACTAGTACCTCAAGAAGTAAAAGAAACGCAAATCAGTTTGTTAGTGCCACCAGATTTATACGCAAGCGTTCAGGGTGTCCAAGTTGTACATCTAACAATGGGCAATAATGCAGGGCAAACGAATCATCTAGTTGAATCAAACGTTGCAGCTTTTGTTTTACATCCAACAATTACAGCATTCGTCACTCAAGTAGAAAATAGTGGCGATTTACGCACGGTAGAAATTACCGTTAAATTCCAGCCCAAAGTAGGTAAGGCACAGCGGGTAGTTTTGCTACTCAATGAGGTATCAAATGAGGTATCAGATGATAGTCCGGTAGCTTACTCTTTCTTGGCTGCACCACCGACTCAAGACACTGATGCGATCGCGATTCCGGTCAAAAACGTCAAGCCAGGAACTTATATTGTGCGGGTGCGGGTAGATGGGGCCGAAAGTCCACTACAAAAGAATCAGTTTGGGGAATATGATTCGCCACAGGTGACAATTTTATGAATGCTACGATAATTAATCACAATTGGGATGAGGCAAACTACCGCTACCTATCAGCAGCTCTTGCCGTGGTGCGTGATATTTTAGAAAATCACACGGCAAAAGAGCAAAACCAACCTGAAGAGAACAACCAAGAGCATTTACAGCAAGCGTTACAGGAAACGGCTGCTGCTATGCCTGCACCATCAGCATTGGAGAGAATATGCAAAATGTTTCGCCTCTCATCTTTTGAACGTGATTTGTTGCTGTTGTGTACAGGTATGGAATTAAATGGAGATTTTGCCAAATTGTGTGCTATAGTTCACGACGATTCACAACGAGCTTACCCAACTTTGGGTTTAGCTTTGGCAGCTTTACCTAACGTCCACTGGGATGCGATCGCTCCAAATGCTCCCTTACGCCATTGGCGGTTAATTCAAATTGGTGATGGTCATTCCCTGACTCTCAGTCCCTTGAGAATTGACGAGCGGATTTTACATTATCTCACGGGTATCCAATATCTTGACGAACGGCTAGCTGGTATCATTGAGCCATTACCAGAGGTTAGCGATTTAGTACCCTCACACCAAGATTTAGCAGAGCGAGTAGCAGCGGTTTGGTCACAAGCTTACAAGGTTAATAGCTTGCCAATTGTCCAGTTATCTAGTGGTGAAACTGCCAGTAAACGTGCCATTGCCGCTACAATTTGTCAACTTCAGGGTTTAAGCTTGTGGGTAATGCCTGCACAAGTCATTCCTTTAGCACCTGGCGAATTGGATAATCTCATCCGCCTGTGGACTCGCGAGACGATTTTAAGTAAGAGTGCCTTACTCATAGACTGCAACGAACTGGATACTAATGATACAGCGCGGCTGAATGCGATCGCTCGTTTCATTGAACGCACAAAGGGCTTTTTAATAGTTACAAGTCGAGAACGGATCGGCTTATCACAACGCCTAGTAGTTAATTTTGACGTACATCAACCAACTAGCAAAGAACAAAGTGCAGTTTGGCAAGATGCATTAGGGGCGAGTGCATCGCAAATGAATGGGCAAGTCAAAACCTTAGTGGATCAGTTTAACCTCAGTGCTGCAACCATTCGTGCTGCTTGTGCAGAAGCCGCAGGACAGTTGGCACAAACACCAGAAAGCGATATCACTAGTGTTTTATGGGATGCCTGCCGCGTGCAAGCACGTCCGCGCTTAGATGAACTTGCCCAACGGATTGAGCCATCTGGTGATTGGGAGGACTTAGTATTACCAGAGGCACAGAAACAAGTTCTCCGGGAAATTGCGGCTCATGTGCGCCAACGAAGTACTGTATATAATAATTGGGGTTTTGGGGGCAAGAGTGCGCGGGGATTGGGAATCAGCGCTCTATTTGCAGGTAGTAGCGGCACTGGTAAAACCTTGGGGGCAGAAGTACTAGCTCAGAAATTACGCCTCGACCTCTATCGGATTGACCTATCATCGGTAGTCAGCAAATATATTGGCGAGACAGAGAAGAATTTGCGTCGGGTATTTGATGCCGCAGAACAAGGTGGAGTGATTTTGTTATTTGATGAAGCTGACGCTTTATTTGGCAAACGGAGTGAAGTCAAAGATGCGCGCGATCGCTATGCCAATATTGAAGTTAGCTACCTATTGCAACGTATGGAAAGTTACCCAGGTCTAGCAGTCTTGACTACCAACCTGAAGAGTGCAATTGATACAGCCTTCCTGCGGCGGATTCGCTTTGTGGTGCAGTTCCCCTTCCCCGATACAATGCAACGAGCCGAGATTTGGCGGCGCGTCTTTCCAGCCGAAACCCCAACCGCAGATTTAGATGCTCTGCAACTAGCACGGCTCAATGTCGCTGGAGGTAATATCCGTAACATCGCCTTAAATGCCGCTTTCCTCGCTGCCGATGCCGGGGAACCAGTACAGATGAAACACGTATTGCGAGCGGCTCAAACAGAATATAGTAAGTTAGAGAAACCCCTGACTGATGCGGAAGTGGGAGGATGGATGTGATTTTACAATTTTGACCTTATTGGAAGATCCTGGTAGCTAGACTAGGTTGTAAAATTTGTGAGCGATGTCTAGAAGAGGATGTACCTACGCCAACTACCATAGCAAACAAAATTACTCTGGTAATTCACCAAATCTTTCCCGATAGCGAGCAAGCATGGACTCCATTTGGGCAAGTTGTTGTTCGGCTTGTTCGCGTTGCTGCTCGGCTTGTTGACGCTGTTGCTGTTCTTGGTGTGCTACTTCTTCTGGCGTGGGTGTCAGTTGTCCATCGAGAGTGAAAAAGCGCAACTTCGATTGATAAATTCCCAAATATAACTGCAATTGCTGACTCCATAACCAACCTGCTTCATTTGCTTGCAGTTCTTGATAACGGCCATCTAATAAATGAAATCCTTTAAATTCTAAACTTACTGGATCGAACCAAAAATAATCAGGAGTCCGCCAAATATCTTGATAGATTTCCTTTTTCAACCCTCTATCAGTAGCAGCTGTTTTGTCAGAAAGAATCTCTACAATCACATTTGGGTATTTGCCATCTTCTTCCCAAACTACCCAGCTTTTACGTATTTTACGCTGGGTATTTAAAACTACAAAGAAGTCGGGGCCTCTAAATTGCTCAGATTTGCGTTGACGCGGACTGTAATAAATCGTCATGTTACCGCAAGCGTAGAAATCTTGACGCTCTTGCCACAACCATTCCAAACACTGAATCAACAGCAGTATTTGCCGCAAGTGAAGTTCTGTTTCCAAAGGTGGTTCATCACTGTATAAATCACCAGGAGGAAATATAACATCTTCTGGTGTGTCTTCTAAAATTATTTCTAAATCTTGAGCAGAAGACATAATAATTTCTCTTTTTACAAGATAAATCTAACTTAACCCAATTCATTCAGCTTCAAAAGCGATGGCTTTTCTACAAGAGGCTATTGCCAAGGGCGAACGCCTCAATTTTTCATTTCAGCTTTCTACGATTATAAGTCTCGCTCACACAGAGTTATATCATGTTCCGTAAAAGACTTATCATTAAGAGCGCAGGGGGCAGGGCGCAGGGGGAAAGAGGGTTTTAAGATTTTTGCATAGATGCCCGGAATAATAACTAATCAAGCGGACATGATATTACTGCTGGCACATAATAATTTCCACTTAAGTCGATAGCGATCGCCAATGATGACTCTGATATTCTTGATTTAGATAATATTGAGGATCATTTGAAGAGTATCGGGGTTTTAGGGAATGGTGGTTTCTTAGGTGTAGATTTTGGAGACTATACCTCGGAAGACGATGAACTAGCCGCTTTAGCAGCAGCTCGTCCTTGCGCTGCAACCATACGAGGAAAGTACGATCAAACCACTTCTCAATGGACTGTACCAAGTCCCTGAGTCAACTTTTAATTATTTACGTCGATTTAATTTACAAATCCGTCTACTAAATCAAAGATTTTTACATCGTTTCCAATCTCCGACTGGTGATACAGATTTGAGCAGTACAGTTTAAAACTTTTTCAACTTGTTTTGGTGCTTTGATTTCAGTAAATAGCTGAATCGCTCGATTAAAATTTATTTGACTTTCATCAAGTGTTGCCATCTTTTTATTAGTTAAACCCAATTGAAAATAAGCTTCAGCCAGGTCACACTTTGCACCTATTCTATCCAAAAGTTCGATTGCTTCTGTGTGATTAACAAGAGCTAATGCAAAATCTATTTGTTGTCGATGGATTTCTGCTAAACCATTGAGTGTTTTTGCTTTTACCTGCATATAGTGACTTTCTTCAGCAAAAGTCAAAGCTTGATGGAATATCTGATTTGCCTGGTGAAATTCGCCCAAATTGACGTAGGTTTGACCTAAAATTTGCATGAAATAAACAAATCTTCCAGTCTGTTCCACCAATTTTTCGTTCGTAATATTTTGATAAGCTACATCTGCTAATGCAGACGAGGCATCACGCAAACCTAAATAAGAATACACCAAAGCTAAACAGACTGAAGCTTTCTCTGCCCAGCGATGATGCTCGGTATTTTGAGCTAAGTAAATTACTTGTTGAAATAACTTTGCGGCTGTCTCTAGTTCCCACAAATCTATCTTGTAAAGACCAATACTTAATAAAGAATCTACCTCTAGCATCCTCAGATAGTAAACTGTATGTTTATTTTCTGGCTGAGGTATAAGTGATTTGAGTGCTTGCGTTGCTAAAGTAATAGTCTTTTCTTGACAAGCGATCGCTTGACTAATCTTACCTCTTATCCAATATAGATCGCCTAATATATTATAAAGCTCGCTAACATTTTGGTCATTTCCAAAATTGTGAACAATTTGAGTAATTGCCGCAAGTATCGGTTGAATTAAACCCATTCGATACAACGTACTACCAAGAGGTAAAAACTGCTGCCATTGATTATTTCGACTTTTTAAAATGACCTTACCCGCCAATTCAAATTCATGAATTTCTATGTAGTGATAATATGCTTCCAGAGCTTGCAAAGCATCCTTAAAGGTTTCAATTTGTTTAACACTCGTTGTCCAAAATTCTGCGGCTTTGTGGTTGGCAATTTCCCATTCATCGCTGGGGCGTAAACGTGCGATCGCTTCTTTCCGAATCACCGGATGCAACCAGTATTCACCTTTTTCACACTCCACTAAAGACCGATTTCTCAACGAGGCGATAATTTGGCGATGTTGCTCAGATGGGACATCCCACAGCAAACAAAACAACCCTTGAGATGGAATACTGCATATATCTTGGTAACGATAACATCCCAAACGGCAAAGTAAGCGATATGCTTGGGGGTCGAGAGTTTGCAGACGATTAATTTGACTAACAGCTAAATTTTTTAAGTCTGTTGCTGCTAAAGGATCGGCATGATTTTCTTGCCAATAAAGAACCATGTCACCGTCGAAATCCTCTTGAATCGAACCACAGAGAATTCCCATTGCTTTAGCATTACCGCCATAAGTGCGATGCATGATTTGCAAGGTTGGCGAGTTGATGGCTAATCCCTGGTTACTAAAAAACTTTTGCCATGCGCTTTCATCTAAGCCAGGAAGCCGATAGTGATTCACATTCAACCCAGGTTCACAAAGGCGATCGCGACTAGTAATCAAGGTAACAGATTGCACTCTAGCATCAGCCAATACCCGTAATAGTTCCACATAGTTGCGATGAGAAGCAATCAACCCACCTTGTCGATCTAATGCAGGTTCGAGATTATCAATTAACACCCCAATCCGCCGATTGTGGAGTTGGCGCTTGAGTCGTCCCAAAGTTACCCCAAATTCTACCCCAGGTTCTCGATCGAAATCTTGTTTGAGCCATTCCTCTACTACCCTTTCTGCGGGGGTGATATTCTGCGTTTCCTTCGCCATCAACAGTTCTAAAACTAAGTCAAACCCCTGATGGAGATATTGCTGCGCTAGAGTAGTTTTGCCTAAACCTCCCTCACCTTGGATAACAATGACTTTTGAGCCTTGATTTACCAAAGTATTCAGGTGAGCGATCGCTTCTGTTCGTCCAATAAAATTGGTATCCTCTAATTTTGGGGTGGGTTGGTGCGATCGCGAGTAATCAATCAGACTGGATGATATCGCAGTAGTTTTTCTCAGAACCCGTTCCAAAGTAGCGCGACAATTACTTTTGGTAATCTTTTCTCGTAATACTTTAGAAAGCAACTTCCATAACTGAGAACCAGCATCCTTGGCGTGTCCTTCCGTACAACCGTAAGAATCAGCGATATCTAAATATTTTCTACCCAACCAAACTTGCACAAGAATCACTTTTTGCAAATCGCTCAACTGTTCCCCAGTCTGAGGGGGAATTATAGCGTCTAACCATGCTAATGCTGCTTGGGCGTCCATTGTGTAACGACAAGGGTAGTTCAGATTTTAAGGACAACTATAAATCAATCTACAGTTATGCTGCTGGAATTTTCGGATAAGATTCTGTAAATCCGACTTTTTTCCCGACTTTTGCAAACTTTATAGGACTTACGCAAAAAACCTCTCTAACTCTTATTCCTCTGTGTTCTCTGCGTTCTCTGTGGTTTGATTTTCCGTGACCTGTGCGTAAGTCCTGCTTTATTCAAAATTCAGCAGCAAGTTATTGAAAGGATTGCTGTTATTCCAACGGTAGGTATTAAAGTCTCGTTGACCAACTGTCAAAATCCGTCCGTGTCCCAGATGTTCTGCTAGGGACTTCCAGAGAAGCATCTGCCATATCCATTGGCAAATCTGCATATTTTTCCATAAGTTCAACCATGCGTGTAACATGATGACTTCGTAAGTCAAACACCTCAAATGCTTCCTGTGCAACCTCTACGCTTTGTATCGGTTCAATTCTTGCGTTTGCCCTACAGCCCTTTGGGCATCCTACGGCAGGCGTTGGCAAAGCCATCGCTTTTGTGTTTAATAAAAGCAAGTTTGCTAAATTCCTATATTGAATTCGGACAATCGTTGATTGAATTTGGGTAGTCGTTGATTGAATTTGGGCAGTCGTTGATTGAATTCGGACAGTCGTTGATTGAATTCGGACAGTCGTTGATTGAATTTGGGCAGTCGTTGATTGAATTCGGACAGTCGTTGATTGAATTCGGACAGTCGTTGATTGAATTTGGGCAGTCGTTGATT
>NZ_JBALDJ010000072.1:0-40917 GCF_036917415.1 Nostoc sp.
AGTTTAGGGGTTGCCCTACGCAAAAATAGCTCGATGCCAGGTTTATATTTCAAACTCAAAAAGCCCCTAGCTCTCTTCACAGCTTCGGGCTTTTTCTTTATTAGACTTGTTGGGTAATGTAATAATAACCGCTTGGTATTGACACATCAATTTTTTTTGAAATGATGTAAGCATACTTTCAAAATTACCGATAACGGTGAAGTCAATGAACGCAATGGCAAAAAAATTAGCTCTCTTATTTGGAGTGTTGGCTTTTGTGAGCAGTTGCACAACCACACCTAATTCATCAATTGAAACTTAGCAATCGCCAAAGGTTACACAGGTAAATGATTCGATAAAGGTAGCGACGATTAAAATTGATGGTTATAGCATAGTGTATGCGATTGTGCAGGCGATCGCTAGAGAGTTTCAAGGCGACCCCAAGAATAAGGCACTAGTTGCAGTTAATATTTCTGGTACCAGTGGCGGATTTGAAAAATTCTGTGCTGGAGAAACAGATATTAGCAATGCTTCCCGACCGATTTTGAAGGCAAAGATGGAAGCTTGCAAGAAAATGACAATCCAGCAGGGCAATCAATTGAAACTTTTCGCCGCGTTCGAGATGAAGTTAAGGAACGAGTTGTAAAATTAATGAAGTCTTTCAATTAACACCAATCCGTGACTTCTCAAAAAAGTTACGGAGTTAACGCAGATTGCTACAACTATAAATTAGGTTGGCGATCGCTCGCAGTAATTTAGCTGGCTCCACTGGTTTGGTGATATGCTGCCCAAATCCGGCGGCAATTGCCTGTTGATAATCAACCTCACCAGCATAAGCTGTAAGGGCGATCGCGGGAATGTTTCTTCCAAGTTCTGGTGACATAGCTCTAATTTGACGTATCAGCATATACCCGTCTATTTCTGGCATTCCAATGTCGCTTAACAGCAGATTTGGCTGGAACTGAGGCATAATTCGTAGTGCTTCCATCGCAGATGCAGCCTGGATTACTACCGCACCAGATTGCTCCAAAATAAAAGCAATTAACTCTCGCGTATCACGCTCATCATCTACAAGCAAAACTTTCAACCCATTGAAATCGGGCAAATTATCAACTTGAGAGGCAATCTGATGACTATTTAAATCGACCTCGATTAACGGTAGCATGACTGTAAAAGTTGCTCCCTGTTCTTCACCCAAACTTTCTGCCTTAACTGTGCCGCGATGTAGCTCGACAATGTGACGAACAATAGCTAATCCTAAGCCCAGTCCTCCAAATTTTCTAGTGGTTGCGCCATCAGCTTGTCGAAAGTAGTCAAAGACGAATGGTAAAAAGTCAGGGCTAATTCCCTTACCTGTATCACTGACTCGCAACTGAACCTGAGAACCAACAGACTCTAAACTGATTTCTATCTCTCCACCTTGGGGTGTAAACTTAATAGCATTGGAAAGTAGATTCAAGATAACTTGCTGCAAGCGACTGGAATCACCTGTGACTGAAAATTTAGAATTTGAAGTTTGGCATTTTAATTTGTTAGGTTGCTTATTAAAATCGATAGAGTCTAAATTTATTTGAGAATTTTTTAATCCAAAATCCTTTGATGGTTTCTGAGCCTTGTCGTTCGCGTAGCGTCCCGCAGGGAAGGACTGAGTGTTTGCGTCGAAGTCTAAAATCGTAAATCGCAAATCGATCGATTTGGCTTCAGCGGCTAGACGTACAGTTTCTATTGCTGCAGCGATCGCAGTTTCTAGATTCACAAGAGCAATATTCAGACTCAGCTTACCTTGCAGAATACGAGAGACATCCAGTAAATCTTCGATTAATTGGGTTTGAAGCTTGGCATTGCGCTCAATGGTTTCGAGAGCGCGAGTAGTGGTTGCTCGATCGTACTTTTTCGTTTGCAGTAACTTTGACCATCCTAAAATCGGGTTTAGCGGCGTGCGAAGTTCGTGGGAAAGCACCGCCAAAAACTCATCTTTGATTCGATTAGCTTGGATTAATTCTTCTTTCCGTCGCTGTAACGAAGCCATTAACTGAGCGCGTTCCAGAGCAACCGCCACCTGATCGGAAGTTGCTTGTAATAGAGCTATTTCCTCAGAAGTGAAATGGGTACGAGTGCGACTGGCAAAGGAGAGGACACCAAGCAGCTTTCCTTGAGCAATTAACGGTTGACCTGTATATGCTGTGATTCCTAAAGCATGGAGAATCTGGGCATGGGGATGGGTAGAGTGCGGCACATTATTGACGACGATTTGACGGCGTTCTTGCACCACTAGTCCCCATATCCCTTCATTAAAGTCAACGTATTCAATTGTTTGAAATACTTCATCAGTAATACCATTCCAAGCTACTAACCGAAGTTTTGGCTTATTTTCGTGTGTATCGATTAAATAGTGAAAGTAAAAATGCAAATCCATTTGCGCCGAGAGTTTGCTAAACAAGCTGTTCATTAGATCCAAGGGGCGCTCGGTTGAAAGCAAATCACTGGTCGTTTCCGAAAGCAGTTTAAGTCTTTCACTGCGCTCTTGTAAGGCTTGTTCTGCAAGCTGACGTTCGCGAAGGGCACGTTCGCGTTCGGTAATGTCAATTGCAACCCCTCCTACCAGGCGTTGGCCAGAGGCATCGGCAATGGGAAACTTATAGACTAAAAATTCGCCAAGGGTGCCATCTGTGCGTGGAGCAGACTCAATCGTTTGAACAACCTGATTCGTCTCGGCAACTATTCTAATCTTATCCAGGAGGGGTTGAGCGATTTGGATTGGGTATAGGTCAAAAATGTTTTTATTGATCGCCTTATTTGTTGCTACATTGAACGTGCTGAAATAAGTTGGACTGAGGTAAAGTACGCGTCCCTCTGCATTCGTAATCCATGCGGCGGCGGGAATATTGTCCATAAAAGCTTGAAATTGCTCTTGACTCTGACTCAGCGCTTTTTTAGCTTGTTTGAGATCGCTAATATCCAGAATGAATGCAACTGATTTATGCCGAAATTCTCCTAAAAGGGAGTAGCCAATTACAACTGGTACGCTGGAACCATCTTTGCGAATAAATTCCTTCTCATAAGGAGTACAGGTTCCCTTCGCTGTTGCTTCGGCAATAGCCAGTTCGTCTAAATATTGGTACTCAGATGGCGTAATATCAGCCCACCGTAATCTACCTGCTTGGATATCCTCTTGGGTATAGCCGACAATTCGCAGAAACTCGTCATTGGCTTCAATGATGCTGCCATTCACATCACCAAAGAGAATACCAACTATATTCGCTTTCACAAAACTCCTGAGCCGCTCCTCACTTGCTTGGATTGCTGCTTCTGCCTGTTTGCGTTTGCTAATATCTGTAGTGCTGCCAACTAAACGTACCGGGTTTCCGTCAGCATCTCGCTGTACTACTATCCCTTGATCCAAAACATAGATGTACTGATTGTTTTTGTTGCGAATTCGGTACTCGGCAGCATAGCGATCGCTATTTGCCAAAGCAACTCCCGCCTCTTCTTGTACATATTGCAAATCCTCTGGATGGATAAGCTCACGCCACCAACTACCAGTTGATTCAGATTCTGCGAGGGAATAACCCAAAATTCGGGTTAACCCATCAGTTCTTTCAACACTATCCTGTTCTATATTCCAGTCATAAATCAGACAGTTTACCGCAGATGCTGCTAACTCAAACCGTTCGTTAGCTAACCTCAGACGCTCCTCTTTCTCTTGCAAAGTTCGTTCTACTTGTTTGCGATTGCGTAGCGCTGCTTGCTGTTCGCTCAAATCAACAACAAAGGCAATGACCGTTTCTTGAGTATTTCCCAGCGTCACAGAACCGAGCAGAACAGGAATGCGATCGCCATCTTTACGAATGTATTCTTTCTCAAAAGGCTTACATACTCCAGTAGTTTTCACTTCTTCCACCGAACGTTCACTCAAAAGAAGATACTCTGGTGGGGTAATCTCGCGCCAGTTTATTTGGTTAGCAGACAAATCTTCTCGCGTATAACCGATCATTTTCAGAAAAGCATCATTGGCTTCGATAATACAGCCGTTGTTCAAATCAGTGAAGATGACTCCAATGATGTTGGATTCTGCCAGTCGGCTAAACCGCATTTCGCTATTTTGCAACAATTTGAAGCTTGTCTCTGCCTTGCGTCTAGCAGTTCGCAACTCCGAAGAGAGCGCAGTAATTAAAAAGGATACTAGTGAGAACGTGGTTAATCGTACCAGAACTTTCAAACTGAGGAAATCGAAGGAGTAGACTGGATCGATTAAAAAATAGAGCGCAGTTGTCACAGATAAAGCGATCGCTAACACTCCAAGCCTCATACCGCCATACCAAGCACTAACTGCCACAGCAGCATAAAATAATGTAAATATGCTCGGATCGAAAACTGGTAGTAAGACTTTCGTCAACAGCAGTGCCGCTATGACTGCCAAAATCATCACACTAAAAGCTATGAACCAAGAACGCATCATCAAAATTTTTTCAGGTACTTTCACCATCATCTTAAGAGTCCTCCCGTTGCTCCGATTTTGGGAGATACTCATTCACTAATCTTTTGCCTGCTTGGCCCATCTTCTCTAACATTTCTTCAATCAGCTTTAGTGCCATCTGTGAAGGCACTGTAGATCCGTTCTCCCAGCGATTGATTGTTCGTAGGGAAACTCCTAACTTAGCTGCAAACTTTTCTTGAGAGAGATTGAGTTGCTGCCGAAGTTGACGGATTAAATCTGAAATTTTAAGTGGTTTTCCTAGTTCCATAGTATGAAGAGTAAGACAGATGTCTCGCCATTCGTCTCCACTCCAGCTTCAGGAAGAATTTAAATAATCATTAGTCGTTATCAATTTCATCTTTTGGCGAAACATCAATATTCAGTTATCAATGTTCGCGCCTGACTGTTCGCTGTACAAGGTATATCTAGAAGAAACATTAATTGTTGTACTATCTGCTATGTTACAAAAGTATTATCTAAAGCAATTTAATTAGTTATTATCAGACATTGCACACAACTAAAAAACTTGTGGTGCGTCATACTTTCATGATTCATATCGAAATTAATTTGTTAAATATAAACTATCTATATAGAAAAAGTTCCTTTTGTATTTGATAAAAGCTTTTAAATCATCGCTAGTGTAGCAACTAAAGCTAAAATAGATTCCAAAATATGTAGTTACTTTTACTTCTATGGTAAGATGCCAGTCATAAAACTAGCAAGTTACAAAGAAAGGCGGGGGCAGAAAGTAGTGTTTCGACTAGGCTCAACAACCAAGCAGAAGTAAAAACTTTAGTTCTGATTCAGTGCCCAATCAAAAAAAAGAATTGTATCGAGCAGAAAGTGCCGTGAAATACAAAGCGTATTTGCTACAATCCCATGTTTTTAAACATCGGTTCCTCCTGCCTCCTGAAAATCCCCTATTAATAAAACTTTTGCCTAATCCTAATCTTTAACTGTTTTGATTAATCAACACTCCGAAAACTTATTAAACAGTCAACAGGAAAATGCACCAGATGAAGGCTATATATTTAACTGGTTTGATTGGTTTTGTCTTTGGTATCCTCCAGGGTGGCTAATTTTATTCAATCGCCATTGGCAGCACTATCACACAGATCGAGATGGTTGGAATTGGCTAGAATATGGATTATTTTTAATTCCTGGTGGATTTTATCTAGCGTTGTTGAGTCGCTGGTTGCGTCTGGGTTTTCGTTCACCTCGAAAAGAAGTTGGTGAATTCGATCCCAAATATCAACAAGCTTTTCGTAAAGAACTTCTGAACCCTATAGTTAAATACTATTTTCGGGGAGAGTTGCAACAAGTTGAAAACTTGCCACCAACAGAGCCATTGATTGTGGCAATGAATCATGCCGGGATGTGTTTTCCTTGGGACTTTTTAACCTTGGGTTATTTATTAAGTGAAGCCAAAGGATGGGTAGTACAACCCATAGCAAATCCAGCATTATTTGAGCATCCTTGGGTGATTTGGTGGCTACCACCTCAATGGTCGCAGGTTTTAGGTGGTGTGCGAGCCAAATTAGATGATTTTGAGGGGGCGCTTGCTCAAGGTAAAATTCTTTTATATGCACCCGAAGGTATTCGCGGGCCTTTGAAAGGTTGGAGAAGATGCTATCAACTAGAAAAGTTTGATGTGAGTTTTGTTCAGTTGAGCGATCGCTATCATATTCCCATTCTGCCAGTAGTTTGCATCGGTAGTGAATTTTTGCATCCTTGGGCTGTTAATTTCACCAAATTGCAACGACTAGTCAAACTACCATTCCTACCTTTGTCGCCTTTAATGTTTGCCTTACTTCTGTTTCCCTCAATGGGAGTTTGGGCAATGAGAACTCGTTTGCGTTACTTTATTGGCCCTTTACAACCAGCAGGATTGGATAACCATTCAAAGAAAGGGCGTGCAGCAGCCTATCAGCAGGCACAACAATTACGAGAAAAACTGCAACTTCAAATTAATCAATTTTTGGGTAAATCTTAATATTACAAGCTGAAATTGGTTGATTATAACAGGTTTACAATATGGTTCAATTAAATGAAAGCTATGGAACCTGGGACGCTGATGACTGTTGTGAGTGCGATCGCCACTATACTGTTGACTAAGCCAATAATAGAGAAAATCGTTGAAAACATTGATAATGCTGTATTGACGTGTTGTTAGGAATGAAGTTATTGTTCCTACCGCAGCTTGTCCCTTTGTTACCAACACAACCTGTTTTGTTACCAATGCTTATCCGTTATTAAGACAAATTATGCGTTCGTTACTAACACAACCTGTTTTGTTACCAATGCTTATCTGTTAGTAACGACACTTATGCGTTCGTTATCAACACAACCTGTTTCGTTATCAATACTTAAGCAAAACCAGGACTTACGCAAAATCATGAAAAAACGAACTGCATTCGCGTAGCGTCTCGTTAGAGAAGGACGCAAAAGACACAAAGGAACAAGAGTTTTAGAGATGTTTTTGCGTAAGTCCTAAAAACTTATCAATCAACCGCAAAATTCCTAAACAATTAACCAAATCTTTGTGAGTCGAAACAGTCCGCTAAACTGACTCCACTGAAGAAGCACCGAAACGATAGCCTTTGCCGTAGACTGTGTGAATCAGCGTAGTTTCTCTACCTACCTCAATCTTACGCCGCAACAAACGAATTAATGCCGCAATTACATTACTACTGGGTTGTTCTGACTCTTGCCACAAATTTTGCATAATCTGGGCATGAGTCAGAAGTTGTCCAGTGTGTTCCATAAAGTATTGCAACAACTGGCTTTCTTTTTGCGATAACTCAATTATTCGTCCTTGGCGATAAGCTACTTGATTTTCACTATCGAGTTCTAAATCAGCAACGGTTAAACGTCCAGTAGTGGTTTCATAGGTTTGGGAACCGGAACGACGCAATAAAGCACGGACTCTTGCTAATAACTCCCGCAGTTCAAAAGGTTTAACCAAATAGTCATCAGCACCAGCATCTAAACCTTGTACGCGGTCATCAAGAGTATCTTTAGCTGTAAGAAACAGAACGGGAGTGGTTTTGCTTTGGCGTCGCAATTCTTGACAAATCTCTAACCCCGTTTTTCCTGGCAGCATCCAATCTAAAATAAGTAGGTCATAACTGCCTGCTTGTGCAAGTTCGCTGCCAGATGTACCATCATAAACGGCATCTACAGCATAACCCTCACGAGTTAATAAGCGGCTCAAGGGTTGAGTTAGTTCAACTTCATCATCAACTAATAAAATTCTCATACTGCTTGTGGTAAGCATATAGAGATATTCTCAATATTATTCAACTGCCAAAACGCTAAGGATACCAATAAAAAAAATGCTGACTGTTGCATTGCCAAAAGGGGAACTACTTAAAAATAGCATCCGCTTGCTACAAGCTGTCGGATTAGATTTTAGTGCTTTTTTAGATTCAGGAACTCGCCAACTTCAAATTCCTGATACTAAAGGAGTTGCGAAAGCTTTACTGGTGCGGGCGCAAGATGTGCCTGTTTATGTGGAATATGGTCAAGCACAACTGGGGGTTGTTGGTTACGATGTGTTACGAGAGAAGCAGCCGCAAGTTGCCCACTTGGTAGATTTGCAGTTTGGTCATTGTCGAATGTCAGTAGCAGTAAAAGCATCAAGTTCTTACCGATCGCCTTTAGATTTACCACCGCATGGTAGAGTTGCTTCAAAATATGTGAATTGCGCTCGTGAATATTTCCATAGTCTGGATTTACCTGTGGAAATAGTGCCGTTGTATGGTTCAGTGGAATTAGGTCCAATTACTGGAATGTCAGAAGCGATCGTAGATTTGGTTTCTACAGGGCGAACTTTGCGCGAAAATGGTTTGATTGAAATTGCTAGTCTATATCAAAGCACGGCGCGGTTGATTGCCCATCCTCTGAGTTACCGCCTGAATACGGGTAATCTGAGTGATGTGATTGGCAAGCTGCGGGAGGCCGTTTTGGTAGGGGTTTAATATCATGTAATTTGTAATAACTAGGACTTACGCAAAAAAACCTCAAACTCTTATTCCTCCGTGTCCTCTGCGTCCTCTGTGGTTTGATTTTTCGTTACCTGTGCGTAAGTCCTGATAACGCTTCTTTAGATGCTCGTTTCTAGCTAACGCTGTACTATTCGTTCTTACAGCATCTTGTATTCAAGTGACTTGCAGATAAAAAATACTCAACTGTTGCTTGTGGGGTAAATACAACAGTTTTCAAGTAGATAAGGTACAAAATGCAAGACTCACGCATCAGACATAAAGAGTTTCTACTTCCTACCTCCTGCCTTTAAACCCGTAGCTTTCTACTTCATGTAAAAGAAAACTGCTGTATGTTTCAGGCTACTCGCCGCCGTCTTGCAATTTGGTACACTGCCGTCACTGCTGTATTACTGCTATTGTTTGCCAGTGGCGTTTATTTATACGTTCGTACTACACTGATTGAGCGGATTGATGACACCCTTAACCATGTAGTGGAAATAGTGGAGCGTTGCCTCATAAATAGTGGTTGTGCATCTACGCTCATATTTGAGCCAATTAATACTGATGCAGATAAAATTCGCATTAATGTAGAAGCCAGTTTTGGCGATCGTACCGACACTGTAGAAGATGACCACATCGACCTAGAATGGTTTAGTCCAACTGGTAGATTACTTTGGTCAACGCTATCTGAACCCCTAAATATTCCCATTCGTATCAATCGCACTGGTGAAACTGTGCGCATAGTCAAGGGAGAGAGTGAAAATTCAAAATTTAAAATTCCTAACTCCCCACTCTTATTGCGACAAGTCACCCAACGCGTAGAAATGAGACGAAAAGTATTAGGATATCTGCGTGTTAGTCATCCCTGGTTTGAAGTTACTAAACCTAGTCGCCAGTTAATTTTTGATTTGGCATTAGGTATTGGATTAATGGTGCTTTCCGTAGGCGCAAGTGGTTGGTTTCTTTCGGGTAAAGCGATGGAACCGGTGGGTGAATCTTATCAACGTCTTAAACAATTTACTGCTGATGCTTCCCACGAACTTAGAAGTCCTATCACTTTGATTCAAACTAATGTGCAAGTTACGCTTGCTGACTTGGATTTAGCAGAGACAGAAACGACTACTTCTTTGCAATATCGACAACAGTTAAAGGTGGTGGAACGGTTAACGCAGCGCTTGGGTAAGTTAGTCGATGACTTACTTTTCCTAGCACGACAGGATAGTGGTATTAGCAAAGATACTTTTTCACCCTGTCCGTTGGATGCTTTGCTAATAGAGGTGGTTGAAGAACAACAATTGTTAGTCCCTGAGAAAGAAATCGCCCTTTCTCTAGACTTAGTTGATCCTCCTATTTCTGAAACTAGCCCCGAATTACTGGAAAATTGGTTTACTCTTGTAGGTAATTGGGATCAATTGGTGCGGCTATTCACAAATTTAATTGCTAACGCTTTGCATTACACTCCAGCTGGTGGACGAGTGAAAGTGGAATTGGCGCGGATAGAAGGAATAAATCGTGTTTCTGGACTACGTAACACCAGTGCCCAGTTGCAAGTTAAGGTGAGTGATACCGGAATTGGAATTCCAGCCGAAGCGCTACCACGCTTGTTTGACCGCTTTTATCGAGTAGATCCGGCGCGTACTCATAGGACGGGGAATACAGCGACAGCTAGCGCTACTAGTTCAGGATTGGGATTAGCGATCGCTCAAGCTATTGTCGAACATCATCACGGTCATATTCAAGTTGAAAGTAGCCAAGGCATTGGCACTACCTTTACTATCACTTTACCAATAACTCTTGAGTCTTAATTCGCTAATAAATTTTTATTTCCTGTGATAGATGTAAGATTTGAGTCTATTCAAATTGACTTTAGTTATTAGCGAGAAAATTAATTTTTTAGCAGTATATTGAAGTTGACTACTATAGAAATGTGCTTAATGACAATGATTAAGACTTTAAATCTTGAGAATGAAATATTTTCATTTTTTTTAGATGATTTCCGTGTCCTTAGCTAGATGCGATAAATTGAGTCATTTGTTAAATATTTAGATATACTCAACGACCGATAAAACCTAATTTAATTTCCGGTTGGAGAAATTTTTGTAATCAAAAAAAGTTGAAGTTTTTTTAGGAGTTAAGAACAAATATGAAGTTTAAAAATTTCCGCAAGTCTAGCAAGTTATTTGGCGCTCTTTGTGGGGGATTGTTGATTAGCCTGCCAGCAATTCCTCAAGCTTTCGCACAAGAATCTACTCCCAATGTTAAACAGCCAGGAGCTACTTCTTCAACACTAAACCCAAGTCCCAGCATTTTTAGCGAACCACCCTACAACCGCTCTCAAGCTCCCGTATCACCAGAATCAGGTGTCACACCATCACAACCAGTTCCTCCGACTGAAGGGCAAGTGTCTCCCGTACCATCACAACCAGGTGCTAGACCAGCACGCCCAATTCCTGGCGATCGAACTCAACAGCCTTCACCACCTGCGGTTTCTACTGACCAACAACCAATGGTAGAACCACGGCAAACCCCCACTGCGACGATCGCAATTACTAATGGTACGGTTAATATCAAGTTAGTTAATAATACTGCGGCTAAAATAACTTTCCAAGTGATTGGCGATACGGCACCGCGATCGCTACAAGGTAAGTCAGATGTAACACTCCAAGCTTTAAAAGCACCAGTAACAGTAACATTTGAACGAGAAGATGGCGGACAGTTGATAGTGACTCCACAAGCTGCTTCAGAGCCAGGAAATTTGGAAGTTACATTTAAGGAAGCCACCAATGCAACACAGGGTAGAAGTACAATGAGAATCGAACGGAATGGTTCAGTGTTCTTGAATTAATTAATTTAGAATTAGGGCGAAGGTCATTCACGGCTACATAAATAAGAGCTAAGTAAGTCGGTGCAATAAAACCAAACTGTGTGAAGAAAAGTAAATAATGCTCAAACTCTTTCTCCCCCTGCTCCCTGCCCCCTGCCCCCTGCCTTATCCCAACAATAATTATTTACGCCGACCTACTTACACTGACCTGGGTAAGAGAAAATCAAGCTTTTATAACCCACATAGGTCGATTTTGCCTGTGTAGACGTGGTTTTCAACCGCCCTTTTAACTACTTTCGCTGAAGCATTTTAGTTAACTGATCTAGCAATTGCACTTCTTGCTTGCTGTCTTGCAATGTCCGCGCCAGTATAATTGCCCTTTCGTAAAAATTGCGGGCAGTTAAATAATTACCTTGTTGCTTATATAACTGAGCATAAGATTCAAAAGATTTTAATTCTTCGCGTAAATTTTGTAATTCTTTAGCGAGTGCTAAACGCTGCTCTAGTAAGTCAAAGGCGCGTTCGTAACGTCCTACAGCAGTGTGAGCCGTAACTAAACCGTCAATTGCCCGTAATTGATTAGTGCGATCGCGGTTGGTTTTAGCTGTCTGCATTGCTTCACCATAAGTAGCAATGGTATCTTGATAATTTCCAGATGCTAAATAAGCATCTCCTAAATTATTCAAGGTATTTGCTTCACCGATGGCATCGCCAGTCTGACGGCGGAAAATTAAAGCATTTTCGTACAGTTTAATCGCCTTGTTATAATCTCCCAACCTGGCACTTACCAAACCCAAATTACTCAAAGACAGTCCTTCACCTTCAATATTTTTGACCCCGTGAGCAATTGCGAGTGCATCTTCAACTATTTTACCAGCGGCGGCAGATTCGCCTTGTTGCAGCAGATATGTACCGATATTATTCAGCACAAAAATTTGAGATTGCAAGTCTTTAGTATCACGAGCGATCGCTAATCCTCTTCTAAAAGCATCTTCTGCCTCTTTTGAACTACCAAGCTGCACATAAGCTTTAGCAAGCAAATTGTATGTCAGACCTTGTGCTTTCAGGTCGCCAATGGAATGATATAGTTCTAATGCCCGCAAACAAGACGCAATTGTTTTGTCGCCATGTCCTGAAGCGTATTCTTGTTCAGCAATACGCAGCAAACCGTCTGCTTCATCTCTTGATTGTCGCCCAACAGAATTATTTAAAGGGCGATGGAGTTGTTCGGTAATATCAACCGCACCCGCTACAGGACTCAGCAAAAAAGCTAACAGTAAAAAGCTGTGTAAAAGTACCTGGGGACAAGAAATCGCACCTACACAAATTAAGCCTACCTTTTGCCAGGGAGATACAAGCCGTTGTTTCATAAAAATTACTTGTAAAGTTGCGGGTTTAAGTAGAAGGTCTAAGAAGAAGTTTTAGTTTTTAAGTTGAAGACAATCAGTATACGCGTTTATACTTAAGTTTTTGATTGAGCTAAATCTTCCCCAAAGTATATGGTGCGGATATCTGTGGGCAATTTGTCCTCTAGCATACGATAGCCTTCTTGGAGAAAATTGGCTACTTCATTAGGAGCGATCGCTTCTCCTTCAGCTTGTAGATAGGCAGCGATTCTAGTTTCACTCCAATGGAAAGTTTGAGCCATCAACACAATTAATCGTAAAACTGGTGGTAGTTGGTCTAACGCCTGTTCTACATAGCACCATAGCGGTGGCGAAGTCGCTTGCAGAGAATAATGAATTGCTTCTGTGGGTGGTAGTTTAATCTCATTTATACAGAAAGCTGTCATATTAATTAACCAATTCTGCATGGTCAAAGCTTCCTCACCTGATTCAGAGTCAGTTAACTTTAGTCCACCGAGTTCATAATAAATATGTCGCCAGGTGAGGGCAAACAGATAATCTGCTTGCACAGGCGATCGCGCCGAATGCCGAATTAAGGTGTAGACTATGGGGCTATAGCGACAAAAAATCACTGTAAAGTACTTTCCGGCATCTGGATAGCGCTGAAACAGAGTCACTAGTTCATGGTCACTGTGATGGAACAGCGACTTCACCAGCGGGTGATTAGCTTCGGGAAAATGAGGAATTTGCACAAATCTTGGAGTTGATAGTTGTTAAAATAGTTTTGGGAATTGCACTCCCCTAGTTAATCGCATAATATCTTGGTGTTGCTCAGTTTGTAGATGAAACTCAGACTACTTGAGTATTGATAAACTAGAAACAAGGACTTAATTTTAGTCTTAATCGATAATCATAAAATCAACTCTCTTAAAGAATCCTTATTTGTTCATGGTTATAGCAGTTAGTGTGGTATCGTTCCTGCTCAGTCCCCTTACTTTAGGCTCCTTTCTGCCTTCCCTGCCCTTAGATAGCCTGTTCTCCACTCAAGGCATTATGGTGATGCTGCTAGCAGCTTACGCTGGTGCTATGTGGATGTTTCTCACCAGTGCTCCAAAAGTACACACCGTAATGGTGTCAGATTTGGAGATTGCCCGACAGTTGTATGAAGGACTGCTAGATTTGCCAGCAGCTGAGGTGCCATTGCACTACTACTACAACTACGAACAAACTATAGGCGCAACTGGGATCGATCCGTTATATATGTCTACTGGGCCGAGCTTGTCTAGCAAAATGATGAATAATGCTAACGATGGGCTGTGGTATCAATTGAAGAAAAACACTCAGCTACACGTCATTACTGGTGCAAGTTTAGGTAGCAAAAATCAGCAACGCCACGTTTGTTTTGACCATGACTGCCTGGAAATGATTTTAATGCGAGTCGAAATGCGCGGTTTGAAATTGAAGATTCGTAACCACAAACCCCTGAACTTTTTGGTCAAGGACTATGAAGGGCGAGTCATTGAGGTGGCTGAGGTAGCGAATTAGTAGTTAATAATTAGATTATTTTAGGTTGGGTGGGGCGTGCGCTCCACCCAATATTTTTGGAATTTAGATTTTGGATTTTAGATTAGACCTCTTGCAAAAGTCCCCTAACACCCCACCCCCAACCCCTCCCTGTACGCACAACTATTTAATTAAAAAAATTACGAATTAGTTAATTGTGCTGTAAAAATTCAACTTTGGGCAACAACGGGTCAGTCACAATACCCACACCGTTAAAACCCCAGCGTTTGAGCAAATTTCCTAACTGTGTACGCGCAATAGATTCCACAGCAAAACGATTTGCCACTTCTGCTGCATGGGTGTTGAGATAGCTAAGGGCGTCAAAGTTTTCCTGAAACAGCAATAAATAACCCGATGTTTCAGCATCAGGACGAGCTATAAGATAATTCCCGTCAGTTTTTGAGCGCACTAAGTAATAGACATCAGACAGCATGGAAATGAAGTTTGTTGGGGAGAAAAAAGTCCTTCAAATAAAAAACATAGAGGAATATCGCACAACTTTAATTTTCGAGTATCCCTCATTGCTTTAACATCAAAAATGTAAAATATTTATTTATCCAAATTTGCCACTGACGTAATCTCTGGTATCTTCCTGCTGAGGATTGTTGAAAATTACTTCTGTTGCATCATACTCTACCATATAGCCATTACGGGTTCCTGTTTCTGAAGTCCGAACATTAAAAAAGGCTGTCTTATCAGAAACACGCGCTGCTTGCTGCATGTTATGGGTGACAATGACAATAGTATATTGCTCTTTAAGTTCGTGAATCAGTTCTTCAACACGCAAGGTGGAAATAGGGTCAAGAGCGGAGCAAGGTTCATCCATCAGTATAATTTCAGGTTGTACTGCGATCGCACGAGCAATACATAACCGTTGTTGTTGTCCACCAGATAAAGACGAACCACTTTGCTGTAGTTTATCTTTGACTTCATCCCATAAAGCTGCTTTTCTGAGACTGCTTTCTACCAATTCATCCAAATTACCTTTATAGCCGTTGATTTTGGCTCCAAAAGTAATATTGTCATAAATTGATTTGGGAAATGGGTTTGGTCTTTGAAACACCATCCCAATTCTCCGACGCACTTCTACAGGGTCGATGTCGGATGCATACAAATTTTTATCGTAAAAAAGTATTTTACCTTCTGCCCGAAATGACTCAATCAGGTCATTAAGACGGTTATAGCATCGTAACAACGTACTTTTACCACAACCAGAAGGGCCGATAAAAGCAGTCACCTGATTTTTCGGTATATCTAGCCAAATATTCTGTAAGGCTAAAAACTTACCATAGTAAACGTTGAGATTTTCAGTGCGTAAAACGGTTTCAGTGTCATTCACTGTCCTAGTGTTGGTAGCCATAAATTAAATCTAGTGTTAGTTTAAGCGATGGGAATTTGCACTGTGTATAGTTGTTTACTAAGCTTTTTTGCGAGTTGCCCAGCGAGCGATGATACTTGTGATTAGAACCATCAATACCAAAATTAAAGATGCTGCCCAAGCTAGAGATTGCCAATTTTTAAACGGAGAAATGGCATATTTGTAAACTAAAACAGCCAAGGAAGCTGTTGGTTGGAATAAACCATCTGGCCAAAAGTTAGAAAATAGAGCAGTAAATAGCAAAGGTGCGGTTTCTCCAGATGCTCTGGCGATCGCTAGCGTTGCCCCGGTTACAATAGCTGGTAAAGCTGCTGGTAAGACTACTTGACTCACCGTTTGAAAGTTAGTTGCTCCCAACCCTACAGATGCTTGTCGCAAATCTTGGGATACTAACTGCAAGGCTTCATCAGTAGTTCGCAGAATAATTGGCAACATCAAAATTGCCAGTGCAAACCCTCCAGCTAGAGCTGAATACGATCCTAAGTTCAACTTTACCATTGTCAAAACTACAATCCCATAGGCAAATACCCCAGCAATAATTGAGGGGACTCCACTAAGGACGTTAGCCGCAAAACGCACCCATCTAGCTACTTTCGCCGAACTAAATTCTGTGATGTAAATCGCCCCTAAAACTCCAAAGGGGATACTAATCAAGGCAGCAATTCCTACCATCAGCAGCGTGCCTAAAATTGCATTACCAAAGCCTCCTCCCTTTTGGAGAGCTTTGGGTGGCAATTCAACAAACACGGCCAGATTCAGACTGCTAAAGCCTTTAATAATCACGTAAGAAAGCACTGCTAGCAAAGGTAAAAGTGCCAATACTCCGCAGATAAATGCGACTACAGTCATCACTGTATTGAACAGTGTCCTTTGAGACGTTGGGGAGCGAGTTAAACTGCGCTCTGGAAAATTAGAAGTCATAATTTAACCCAAAACTAAGCTATATTCGCTTGACTCTAAGAACGATCAACTCTGCCAGAATATTGACTACCAATGTCAAAAAAAATAGAATTAAAGCCGCGTACATCAAAGCCGCAACTTGCAAACCACTCGCTTCTGAGAATTGATTTGCCAGTAGAGAAGAAATGGTATTGGCTGGTGCTAAAAGAGAAAGACTGATGTTGTTGGAGTTTCCGATTAACATCGTTACAGCCATTGTTTCTCCCATTGCCCGCCCAAGTCCCAGCATCACAGCACTCACTATGCCCGAAAAGGCTGCTGGGATAAGAACTTGTAAAATCGTTTCCCAGCGTGTTGCTCCTAGTCCGATAGAGGCTTGGCGCAAACTTGGGGGTACAGAAATCAAGGCATCGCGGGATAAGGCTGTGATGATGGGCAAAGTCATAATCGCTAAGATGACTCCCGCCGGCAACATTCCAGGGCCTGTAGGAGAAGTGCTAAAAAATGGCAGCCAGCCAAAGTAACCATTGAGCCATTTTCCCAAGTTGGTTAAGATTGGCACTAAAACGAAAATACCCCACACCCCGTAGACAACGCTGGGAATAGCTGCGAGCAGTTCTACTGCAAAAACTAATACCAGCTTCACTTTAGCGGGCAAAAAATCCTCGCTCAGTACAATAGCAGTACCAACCCCAATTGGTACTGCTATCAGCAGACCAATAAAAGAACTTAAGAGAGTTCCATAGATTTGAGGTAGAACTCCGTAGCTATCATTAACTGGGTTCCAAGTGGTGTTGACTAAAAAGCCAGCACCAAACTTTTGGATAGCAGGCCAAGAGGCAATTGCAACCTGCGACCCGATCCATAATAAAGTCCCAGCAACCCCAAAAGCGAAAATTTTAGTTAGCCAAATAAAACCCAAATCCAAGGATTTTTCGGCGTCAGAGCGATTTTTCATCGCTGATGACAGATTTTGAGAATTTGTAGTCATGAATACCGACTTTCAGAATTAAATCAGAGAAAAATATGGGAGGCAATCTAGATTAGTAAAATTGTTGCCTCATCATCTATTTAAACTGATACAATAATAACTCCATATTCAAAGTTACTACTGAATAAGCGTGTTTGATTGCTTACTTGCTAGCGCTACTACCACTGGCGACAGAAATTTTATATTCTGGGCTGATTTGGTCAGCAGCAGCAGCCACCTTTGTAATCACATTTGGCGGTAGAGGAACATATCCTAATGCACTAGCCTGCTTCTGTCCATCAGTTAAAGCGTATTCGATCGCAGCTTCAATCGCCTTGGCTTTTGCCGCATTGGGATATTTCTTGTAAGCTAAAATCCAGGTGTAAGTGACGATGGGATAGGAATCAGCCCCTTCGGGATCGGAAATGAAGGAGCGGAGATTTGCGGGTAGAGGTACTGATTCAAGAGTTTTAGAAGCTGACTCCTCACTAGCTACAACAAACTTACCGCCTTTGTTTTCCAAAGCAGCAAACTTGAGACTATTTTGTTTGGCATAGCCGTACTCGACATAACCAATGGAACCTTGAGTTTGTTGGATTTGGGCAGTAACACCCTCGTTACCTTTAGCACCTACTCCCTTAGGCCAGTTGACAGTTTTACCTTCACCAACTTTACTCTTCCACTCAGGGCTGATAGCGCTGAGGTGTTTTGTGAACACACCTGTAGTTCCGCTACCATCGGAACGATAAACAACTGTGATTGACTCTTTCGGAAGCTTTGCACCTGGGTTAGCCTTGGCAATTTGGGCATCATCCCAAGACGTGATTTTGCCTAGTAGAATATCGGCGTAAACGGCTCGTGGGAGCTTGAGTTCTGGAACATCAGGCAAGTTGTAAGCCAACACGATGCTACCAGCAGTCACAGGCAGTAAAACAACACCTCTATCTGCTGGTACTTTCTGGATTTCTTCATCCTTCATTGCGACATCGCTGGCACCAAAGTCTACAGTACCTTTGATAAATTGTTCAACTCCAGAACCGCTACCAACTGATGCATAGTCAACTTGCAGATTGGGATATTTTTTGTTTAAATCTGTGAACCAAGTATCGTACAGTGGTGCCGGAAAAGACGCACCAGCCCCGCTTAACTTTACGGTTCCGCCAAGGTCTAATTTAGCTGGGCTAGAGGCAGTAGTATCTGTAGCAGTACCAGAAGGTGTATCTTTGGTGGCTGTACTATCTGGTGTTTGCTGTCCGCCACAAGCTGCTAGGCTGATTGTCAGTGCTAACACTGAAATTGAACCTGTGAGGCGATGAGTTTTTGTTGCACTAAGACGTGAGAGCATCGCTATCAATTTTTTAGTAACTTTTCAGGTGAGCGTTTCTAAGATACTCCCAAAGAACAACAATAGAGATTAACGAAAGGTTAACAAAACAAAAAGATACTTGTTTTTTTGATGAAGAGCAAACCCTTGTTTATAGATTTTATTGATAAATTTTATACTCTTATTTTAGGTTTAAGATAGAAATATGACTACAGTAAGTTTGTTGTACTCATTTACAAAACTTTATTGTTAGTGTAATTTCGTTGGTCAAGTTATAAAAAAAATAGATTAATATTAATTAAGATTAAGCATTAAACACTTTGTAGCCAAATTTAGACACTGCTTTGCAAAACTAGTATAAATACTAATATAAATAATGAATGTTAATTTTACCATGTTTTAGGTTAAACACCAGAATTCACAGTAAGCCTCAGCTAATAAAATTAGATAATAGACAACTCAGCTGCAATTCGTAGAACTGAAAAATTACATACCAAAAAGGCAAAAGAAAATATGCTAGTTCTTAAGATGTAAGCACAAATTTCATTTCAATATTAATGAATATATTAGTTGCTGTTGGTTTTCCCTTTTGCTTTTCCTTGGTTGCCTAATAAATGTTTGCTGCTTCCAATCAATTACTATGGTCTATGATTGGCTTACTCCTGACAATGGGTGGTACCTTCTTAGAAGTTTATGGCATCACCTTACCTTGGACTTGGAGTCAGCACGGAATTCAGACTTTTCCTTTAGGTGTCACTTTTCAAATTGGCGCAGTATTGTTGGTGGGTTGTTTAGGGGGCAAAAATGCGGGTGCACTTTCGCAAATTGCCTATTTAGTTATGGGGTTAACCTTATTACCAGTATTTGCCGATGGCGGCGGTATTGGTTATGTCAAGCTATCTTGGTTTGGCTATCTACTAGGTTTTGTTCCTGGAGCTTGGATTTGTGGCTTAGTTGCCTTTAAAGCCAGACCTCGACTAGAAACTCTTGCCTTTAGTTGCGTCTGTGGCTTGTTAACTCTCCACATCTGCGGTATTACTTATTTGATTATTAGCTATCTTTTTCATTGGAAAGACACAGAAAATCTATCCTTGATGCAAGCAATCCTTAGATATTCCTGGTTTGCACTACCAGGTCAACTAACTGTAGTCTGTGCAGTTACTGTAATAGCATATATATTGCGTCACTTAATGTTTTATTAGTTCATTGTTATTTGTCCTTTGTCATTTGTCAAAAGCTCATGACCAATGACCAATGACCAATGACTAATGACCGATGACCAATGACCAATGACTAATTTGCCATGCGTTTAAAAAATCGTCTTTTCTGGATCGCTGCCTTCATCGCTTTTTTCTTAGACCAAATAACAAAGTATTGGGTAGTACAAAGCTTTAGCTTGGGGCAGACACTACCACTCTTACCTGGGATATTTCACTTCACCTATGTCACTAACACTGGTGCGGCTTTTAGTCTCTTAAGTGGAAAAGTAGAGTGGTTGCGCTGGCTATCTTTAGGAGTGAGTTTAGTCTTGATAGCGTTGGCGTTAATTGGCCCAACATTAAATTTGTGGGATCAGTTAGGCTATGGCTTAATTTTAGGTGGAGCTATGGGCAACGGTATCGATCGTTTTGTTTTAGGCTACGTTGTTGATTTTCTTGATTTTCGCTTAATTAATTTTGCTGTATTTAATGTGGCAGATTCATTTATTAGTATCGGTATTGTTTGCCTGTTAATTGCTTCTTTGCAAAAAACACCAACTCCAACTGGCAGATCCCATTAAACTATTAAGCCTGGGATGATTAACCCCAGGCTATTAACTTAGTGAAACCCTTGCTCAGTCTTATATACGAAGACTTTACGTATAAGGTTTTATCAATTTTTATTTGTCATCTGACACCAGTTTGCATAACTGGTGCAAGAGTTCAAGAAAGATGCACCAACGATCGCTGATGGCAAACTAGTATTTAGATTATGCCGCAGCTTTTTATTTAATTACCTGTGGTAGGAGTTTTTGGCAAACTAGAGCCAGGAGTACTGGGAGAGCTACCTGGTTCGATACTGCTGCCAGGAGTGCCAGGAGTGCCAGGTTGTGCAGGCGTGGTAGAGCTACCTGGTTCGGTAGTGCTGCCAGGAGTGCCAGGTTGTTCGGGTGTGGTTGGAGTAACGCTTCCTGGTGCTGGAGTTAAGTTGCTAGGTGCGCCCTCAGGAGTGGTAGAGCTTCCTGGTGCTGGAGTTAAGTTGCTAGGTGCGCCTTCAGGTGTGGTTGGAGTAACGCTTCCTGGTGCTGGAGTTAAGTTGCTAGGTGCGCCTTCAGGTGTGGTTGGAGTAACGCTTCCTGGTGCTGGAGTTGTTTCGGGAGTGCCAGATTCAGGAGGGGTGATTCCTGGTGTAGTTGTACTATCAGGAGTGCTGGTCCTATCTGGCGTTGTTTGTGCTGGTGCTGTAGTGCTATCAGGAGCGCTAGGCGCAGGAGCACTAGGGGTGGTTGCTGTGCCGCCGGAACAGCGGGAGTTTAGCGGAAAATGATCGCACAGAATTTTCATACCTTCTGGCGACATCTTGATTTCCGTTGGTGTGCTAGTGGAGTCGCTACTAGACTGGGCTATGGGGGATTTACTGGATTCGGCTACAGCAATATTAGTGGTAAGTGCCAAAGATAAAGCTGTACCAATCAGGGTCAGAGATTTTCCCAACATTACTGTAATTAACCTCAACGGAATACTCGCCCTATTAAAGCAGATAATTAAGATTTAGAAAATCCTCCTAAATGAAGATATTTAGGTTTGTTTCGGAATATGTGGATATGTAAAATTGGTAAAAATTAAATCAGTTATTTATTGAAAACTAGTGTTTAAAAAGACAAAAGGGAAAATTATAGTTGTAGTTATTGAACTAGTAACGCTAACTTAGATGAGCCTTTGAGAATAGATTAAAAATCTTTACTTAATATAGAATAGGTGATTAAAATCACAAAATAATTCTAGCTTTAATATAAATTAAAGTATAAATTAGATCAAAAAGTTCCGTATAGTCAATTTATGCTTTGGCTTATGAGTAAAATGATGAAAGACTAACATCTGACATTAATTGTAATTCGCCCGATTCTTCATTAAAAACTGTGATGTGAATAGCCGATGAGTTCTCCCCAACCCCCTCACAAGCCACAAACGTTACTAGGTCAACTGACTCAAGCAGTACATACGATTCAAGCTAGGGTCGATTTTTCTAAATTGGCGCTCAAGCCTAATGCCAAAGTACCGGAACTTTGGGTGCAGGATGCGGGGGCGGATAAAGCAGAGGTATATCCACTGTTGGGCGATCGCTATATTCTCGGTCGTAGCTCCAAATCCAGCGATATCGTCATCCGTAACCCTGTTGTCAGTCAAATTCACCTGTCACTATCGCGGAATTCTACTCAGCGCACACCAGTTTTCACGATCAAAGACGAAAACTCCACCAATGGCATTTATCGGGGTAAGCGTCGTGTTAGCTCCCTAGAACTGCGTCACGGCGATATTCTGACTCTGGGCCCTCCAGAACTCGCCGCTTCTGTGCGGTTGCAATATGTCGATCCACCAGCATGGTATGTCAAAGCTGCAAGTTGGACAGCTTATGGAGTTGGTGGTGTCAGTGCCCTGTTAACATTAGTGATTGGTGTCGAATGGCTGAAATTTACAGTCAAACCTCTACCGACAGCGACACGCGCCCCAGTAGTTGTTTACGCGCGTGATGGAGCCACTCCCCTGAGAGAACCTCGGACAATCTCTCATGTTGACATGAAGCGATTAGAGGAATTTGGCCCTTATTTGCCTGCTGCGGTAGTGGCTTCAGAAGATAGTCGTTATTACTGGCACTTTGGAGTTGATCCTCTGGGGATTTTACGAGCTGTGTTGATTAATAGTCGCACCGGAGATGTGCAACAAGGAGCCAGCACTGTAACCCAGCAAGTTGCCCGCAGTTTGTTCCGTGAGTATGTAGGTAGACAAGATACCCTTGGCCGCAAGTTGCGGGAGGCAGTTGTCGCCCTAAAGCTCGAAACCTTTTACAGCAAAGATGATATTTTGCTGATGTACTTAAATCGGGTTTTTTTGGGAGGAGATACCTCTGGCTTTGAGGATGCAGCCCGGTATTATTTTGAGAAACCGGCTAAAGAATTAACTTTGGCAGAAGCAGCCACATTGGTAGGAATTTTACCTGCTCCCAACGCTTTCGATTTTTGTGGTGATGGACCAAATAAGCTAGAAGCGGCTGAATACCGTAATCGCGTAATTAAGCGGTTGCTGGAGATGGGCAAAATTAAACCAGAGGATGCGAATCGAGCTAGACGCTCGACTGTCCAAATTAGTCCTAAAGTCTGCGAACAGCAAGCTAAAACGATCGCACCTTATTTTTACAGTTACGTCTTCTCTGAACTCGAATCAATTTTGGGGGAGGGAGCTGCAAGAGAGGGAAACTATATCATTGAAACCAAGCTCGATCTAGGCATACAGAAACAAGCAGAAGCAGCATTAAGTAATTCGGTCAACAACTCTGGTAGAACTTTTAATTTTTCTCAAGGGGCATTAGTCACTCTTGACTCTAGTACAGGCAGTATCCTCGCAATGGTAGGCGGGACTGATTACAAAAAAAGTCAGTTCAATCGTGCTGTTCAAGCCAAAAGACAACCAGGTTCCACCTTCAAAATCTTTGCTTACACTGCCGCCATTCAACAGGGAATTTCGCCATCCAAGAGTTATTCCTGCGCCCCTTTAACTTGGCAAGGCTTTACTTATAAACCCTGTCGTGCTGGTGCTGACACTAGCTTCGATATTGCCACCGGGCTGGCGCTTTCAGAAAATCCTATCGCCTTGCGAGTTGCTAAAGAAGTCGGGCTGGATAAAGTAGTAGCAATGGCGCAGCGTTTGGGGATAAAATCAAACCTCGATCCGGTTCCTGGCTTAGTACTGGGTCAAAGCGTAGTCAATGTTTTGGAAATGACTGGTGCTTTTGGCGCTATTGGCAATCGCGGTGTGTCGAATCCTCCCCATGCGATTAACCGAATTTTAGACAGTGGTGATTGTCGCGATCGCAAGGATATCAAAACCTGCCGTGTGATCTACTCTTTCGATCAAGATCCAGGTGCTAACAAACGGGTGCTGACAGATGATGTCGCTGATGAAATGACTGGTTTGATGCGCGGTGTAATCGCAAGAGGTACTGGTCGTAGTGCTGCCATTGGACTAGGGGAAGCTGGAAAAACTGGTACGACTGATAAAAACGTTGACTTGTGGTTTATTGGTTTTATCCCCAGTCAGCGACTTGTAACTGGCGTTTGGCTGGGAAACGACAATAATTCCCCCACATCTGGCAGCAGTGCTCAAGCAGCTCAATTATGGGGGAATTATATGCGGAGAATTACACGGTAATTGAGCATTGGGCATTGCGGATTGGGAACTATTGATCAATTTTCTCACGAGTGAAATCAGGTTGAATTGCCAGTGCCTTATCGAAGGATGCGATCGCTTCTTCATTGCGTCCTAAATTAGATAGCGCATTGCCCCGGTCATTCCAAACCTCGTAGTCATCAGGTTTAATTTTTAGTGCTTGGTCATAGGATGCGATCGCTTCTTCATATCTACCCAATTTTTCCAATGTAATACCCCGACTCTTCCAAGCATAGTAATCATCTGAGTTAATTTTTAGTGCTTGGTCGCAAATGAACAGGTAAACAGATTTAAACCAATTCTTGATGAACTATTCAAGCTTAATGCTTATCTCAAAGCTATAGGAAATAGGGAATGGGGAATAGTAACTTAATTCTCTTCCCAATGCCCAATGCCCAATTACTGATAACCCTTCCAAGGAGTGACTTCGAGCTTGCCGTTAGGCTTGAATATCACTTGGAAGTGGGCTAGAGGTTCTTTGTCATTGGGAGGAGCTACATTAGAACCATAGATAGCGTTGAACATCTTAGGAAGAGGTGTTTCTCGGAAATAATCAAAGGCGACTTGATTGAGTGGTTCATAGTCAGCAATTACACCATCTTTGTTGACTGCTACCCGATATTTCAAATCTCGTGTAAAGGTAGGAGTGCCACTCCAGGTTTGGCGAACTGTATTATAAAGCTTTTGATTTAAACCTTTAGTGATATTAGAGTCAGTAATTTTTGCACCGATTACCTCTGGTGTCTTAGCATATCCTCGCCAAGGGCTAACTTGCAGCACACCATTTGTAGTAAACACTATTCGGAATTGAGCAATTGGTTCATTGGAAATGGGAGCGCGGTTAGCAGGATTGTAAAGTAGGTTAGGCAGAGGAGTTTGCCCGACTCCTTGATTGGCCTCTTTATTCACCGCTTTATAACCAACGATCGCGCCATCCGCAGCTACACCCAAACGATAGATCAAATCTTGTTGCAATCCTGAGCGTTTAGTCCAAGCTGGATGAACTTGGTTATACACTTGACGATTCAATGCACGCAACTGGGATGGATCGGTAATTTCTGGAACTGTATTTAAAAGTGCTTCTAAATCTTTAACTACTGGCTTTGGATTAGCTGTGGGTGGTGGTGTTGGTGTTGAAGCTGCAATAGGTGTTGCAGCCGCTGATGCTGGAGGAGTAAGGTTTTTTGTTGTAGAGCTAGTTTGCTCATCTGGCTTAGGCTGCACTGGACGAATTTGAGGAGGTGGAATCAAGTTAAATGCGATCGCTGCTACTGCTAAACTCGATACTCCCACGGCAGCAGGAACAGCCTGCCTGATTACAGCCTGACTAGCACCGCCATAGCGTCTAGTAACTGGTTGTAGTTCTAGGGATAATTCTGGTAAAGTCTGGGTATCAGCAAAAAACTGATCCACTGCTTCTACTAAATCAAACAGCTGCACCGTATTCAAATCTATTTCAATCGGCGGACGTTTAGAATTATTAGAGCGATCGAACCCCTCTGGAGCACTTTCTGAATGTATGATTAACCTGTGGAGGTTGCCGTCAATTTTTTGAAACTCTACTAGCTCGGATTCCTGGTTGTGTGCTTGCGGATTGGGTACACTACTCAAAAATTCTTGGGCGTAACCACTAACAGCCCTCACCAAACTTTCAAAAAATTCCCGCCCTCCGGTTAGGGGTTGATTGTAACCAGATAAATAGCATTCTGCATTTACCAATATTGATAATTCTGGGCGCATTTCCTGGAACTGTGCAGCCCTAGTAACATCACTTAACCCTTCTAAAAGAAGAGTACAATTAGGTAGACTGTACTTACGTTGAATATTCATTCCACTTCACCGTCAAAAAGACTAATCCAGAACCGCTGCATTCCAGCAGTACCAGTACAAAAGAGTAATTGTCCTAACAAATTTATCGCTAGCGCATCTAATTTTTCATCAGAAGTTAATGCTAGTATGCCAGAACGTCGAGCATTCATCCGGCTTTTAAAATGCGCTCTAAACCGCTCTAGGTAATTAGATAACCGCAAATTCTGTTCTAATGGAATCTGTTTTTCTTCCATTTGTTGACATATCATTAATAACTGGCGGATGACAACAGTTAAGCGCCGTGCTATGTAGCAAGCAATGACCACCAGAGCTTTTGCTTCCATAATAGTTAAGGGACGGCGTATATGCGCTCTTCGTAGCGGGTTAGAGCTACGCATCCGCCATAAATTCACCCTGTCTTTAACAATTCCTTTAAGATCCAACTCTTGAGCAAAAGCCAGAATTGCTTCCGAACCACCAAGTTCTAAAGCTTCAATTGCCAGTAAAATCAGGTCAATTTGCAGCCTGGTTCTGCGAGGACACGTTTTGGAAGCGATCGCAGGATCTGGTAAAGTGTCCAAAATCATCGGCAGTGAGTCTTGGGTTGGACTGTTGAACGGCGTTAAACTTGCTGAAACATTCATTCTATAAATACCTTGTGCGGTTCCAACAGACTAGATAAAACAAATTTAAGCTCGGTAGCCAAGACTTGAGCGCTAGACTTGTGGCACTAGCATGACTACCTGAGATATACATTACTTAACTCTTTCTACTCAAAGTTTTCCCTATATTAAAATCAAAATTTTAAAACATAACTAAATTCACCTCATTTAACCTCATTTATTAGTGCGATACCTTGTCTAGCTTGGTTTAGATTCTAATTATCGTCAATGAAGGGCGAAGCTTCAGCCTTTACCCCCATTAGACCCCCAGCGTATGACATTATAGTGTACGATTTTTCAGGTATCTGAAATTGGGCATTGAGCATTGGGCATTGGGCATTGCTTATTAATTTATCTCCCTCATTCCCCATGCCCCATTCCCCATTCCCTACTCCCTATTCCCCATTTTATGGATTTAAAGTCTCTCGTTCGCGACATTCCAGATTTCCCGAAACCCGGAATTTTATTTCGGGATATTACTACGTTACTGCGCGATCCAGAGGGACTGCGCTATACTATTGACTTTTTAACACAAAAATGCAATGAAGCTGGAATAACAGCTGATTATGTCATTGGTATGGAGTCGAGAGGATTCATTTTTGGTTCACTTCTAGCTTATAAATTAGGAGCTGGTTTTATTCCCATCCGCAAAAAAGGGAAGTTACCAGCAGCTGTTCACTCAATTGAATATCAACTAGAGTATGGTACAGACTGCCTAGAAGTGCATCAAGACGCTTTACATCAAGGTAGCCGAGTTTTGATTGTGGACGATTTGATTGCCACAGGTGGAACTGCAAGTGCCACAGCCAAATTGGTGCAGAAAATTGGCTGCGAACTAGTAGGTTTTGGGTTTATTATCGAGCTACGGGATTTACAAGGGCGTACACATTTGCCGGACGTGCCGATTGTCTCCCTAATTGAATATTAGTTATTTGTCATTGGTCATTGGTCATTGGTCATTAGCAAACAACAAATGACAAATAACTAAGGACAGATGACAAAGGACAAAGGACAAAAGACAAATGACATCTACGAAAATTCCCTTTGAGACAGGTCGGGATTGGCTAATAACGTTAGTCACGAGTGAAACTTTTGTTTATGTGGCAAAGCGGCTATTGCAGGCACTACTAACTTTGTTGTTGGCGTCAGCGTTGTCGTTTTTCATTATTCAACTCGCTCCCGGTGATTATGTAGATACGCTACGGCAAAACCCGAAGATATCTCCAGAAAGAATTGAGGAAATCAAGCGGCAGTTTGGTCTGGATAAGTCTTGGCCAGAGCAATTTGGGCTGTGGCTATGGCGAATCTTGACAAAAGGGGATTTTGGCACGAGTTTTATTTATCAACGTTCAGTGGCATCGCTGTTATGGGAACGAGTACCAGCGACCTTGCTATTAGCGATCGCATCTTTAATTGTCACATGGGCGATCGCCATCCCTTTAGGGATCTTTGCCGCTGTTAAACAAAATAAGCCAGCAGACCGGATTTTACAGGTAATTAGTTACGCTGGACAAGGCTTTCCCAGTTTCATCACTGCCTTAGCGCTGCTGGTTTTAGCCCAAATCACCTCGCCGCTGTTCCCAGTGGGTAGCATGACTAGCATCAATCACTCAGAACTGTCGTGGTTTGGCAGAATCTTAGATATCGGCTGGCACATGATTTTACCCACAATCGCACTCTCAATTACTAGTTTTGCTGGTTTGCAACGCATCACTCGCGGCGAATTATTGGATGTTCTGCGTCAAGATTATATCCAAACGGCTCGTGCCAAAGGTTTGCCAGAAAACCGGGTCATCTACGTTCATGCACTCCGCAACGCCATAAATCCCTTAATCACCTTATTAGGTTTTGAATTAGCTGGTTTATTAAATGGTGCCTTCATCGCCGAATTTTTCTTCAACTGGCCCGGTTTAGGGAGGTTGACTCTACAGGCTTTACAAGCTCAAGATTTATATTTATTAATGGCAAGCTTGGTAATGGGCGCAGTACTGTTGATTGTTGGCAATTTAATCGCCGACTTGATGCTCAAAGCAGCCGATCCACGCATTCGCTTAGAAAATCTCAATTAGCAGCAATTCAAAAATCCAAAAAATCAAAACGTATTGGGCGGTTTCCAGAGTACTGCCAACTATAAAACAAACAATAAGTAGGTAGCTAGAGTGCAGATGTCGTTGAAGAAAGTGTTCCTGATTCCTCATCCCTTCTTGAATTTGGTTACTCTCAGTGTCAAGCTACTTCTGCATACTGCAAAATTTAGAATCGCTGTTTAACTAGTTATTTTACCAAGATTCAGACTTAGTTTTCGCACTTCTATATTTAATAGTTTTTTTCTAAGCGGGCGGCGGGAATCGAACCCGCATTAATAGCTTGGAAGGCTATAGTTTTACCACTAAACTACGCCCGCAAATTTCCAACCCTATAAACTTAACACAGTTTCTGCCAAAATTCAAGTATTTAGTTGGAATTGGCAGGTTGGATTTTGATCCTGACATACAGATTGCTTAATTCTGGTTTTGTGCGATCGTTATTGTGGGCAGCAATAAAGTTTTCTGTTTTGAAAACTTCATTGAGGACTTGCTCGTATATGCTTTTTTCACTTTGCAGTGCTGCTGGTTCTATTTCTAGAACTACAGCTTGTTTAAAATTACCATTGTTATCGATTATTAAACTAGCCAAGAGTTGTGCTGGCTCAAGTCCCGAATTGTGGACAAGAAAACTTGGGTCTAATTGTTTTGTGTTGCTTCCTCTGTATAAAGCAATAACGTCGGGTAAAGCATCTTGTCGAAATCCTTTTGATTGAATCAAGCTAATCACTTCATCCCTAGATAAGGGAGCTACTATTGCTACCGATGCTCCCCCAGTTGAAGTTGCTGGAGTTTCCCTAGTCGAAGTTGCTGGAGTTTCTCTAGTTGAAGTTGCTGGAGTTTCTCTATTTTCAGGTTCTGAAACTGGTCGATTTGATGGAATACCTGTTGGTAGTTGCGTTCCCTTTCCCAGTTTAATTTCTTGACGACGCTTCCAAGGTAAATTCACGACTGGAACTGTAGGTGTCGGTATGACTTTAGCTATAGGTTTTGGTGTGGCTTTAGGTGTAGGTTTCGGTGTGGCTTTAGCTATAGGTTTCGGTGTGGCTTTAGGTGTAGGTTTCGGTGTTGGCGTGGGGACTATCTGTTGTCTAGAGGGTTGACTATTAGGTTGAGAGGCGTAAATTCGGCTGTTTTTCTGGAGATTATCAGGGGAATTTATTGCGCCAAAATCTTCATTTTTAGGCGTAGTTCGTGCTGTTTGTGATGAACGTGTTGGTACAGACTTTTGAGTTGAGGATAGTGGCTTTGACGAAACTATTTTGGCTATTGATTTTGATTTGACTATTGATTTTGTTTTAGGAGCAATGTCTATCAATTCAATGGGAACAACAGATTGATTGTGCTGGGGAAACCACAGACTAAATGCATTAGATGAGCGCATCAGCCAGAACGCCAGCAAGTGCAGAGAGACTGAACCTACCACGACGGAAATCCACAAACCTGGTGGGTCAACGTGTCGCCTCCAGACCTTGGCTGGAATTGGAGTTTTATCTGCAACCGATGGTGTCATATTATATAAACTGGATATGATTATGCACTTTTACTCATTGGTAATGCTTTAAAATACCAGTCTAAATTTTAGCGATTAACCATTACCTCTGGTGTAACAGCGAAAGTCAAAACTGTTTCATCTACTCCTTTAAGTTCTAGTGGCCTACCTTTAGTAATTTCTCCTTCCTGCAAATAATCTGCTACGGCAGCAGAAACCAGGATTGTACCGGGAACAGCGGCAGCTTGCAACCTTGCAGCAATATTCACACTTGGGCCAATAGCTGTATAATCGGCACGTTCAGCGCTACCAAACATCCCCACAACAGCAGTACCTTGGTGAATACCGCACCGGAACTGTACGCTAGTAAGTTTGTCGCTATCGAATACACCTTGCTCTCGCCAGCGCTGGTTTAAGTCAGCCAGTGAGCGGTGCATTGCTCTTGCTGTATTAATGGCACGACGTACTTGTTCATTAGGAGTTAGTTCTTCTGGCGCTCCATATAAAGCTAAGATAGCATCTCCCATAAATTTATCTACAGTGCCACCATTGCTAAAGACAACTTTAGTCATGGCTTCTAAATATTCATTTAGCAACTCTGCGACTCGTCGGGATCTGAGAGTATTGGCTAGCTGTGTAAAACCCACAATGTCGCTAAACAAAACTGTAATTAAGCGTGGTTCTGGGCGCAAATCTAACGTTAAATCTCCGGTTGCGGCTTTTTGCACCAACACAGCAGGCAAAAAGCGCTTTAGCACCGATTCCGTTAAATAAGTATTTAACTCCACAATTCGCCGTTCATTTTCTTTCAACGCTAAAAGATTGCGAACTTCCGCCAAAAGTTCCCGATCGTTGAATGGTTTTGCTAAATAAGCGTCCGCGCCATGTTCTGTACCTTCGATGCGGGTTTCTTCATCTACTTTCGCTGTCAGCAAAATGATTGGTGTTCCCTTCAACGTCTCCTCATTGCGGATTATCTGAATCATCTCAAGTCCGCTGACTAAGGGCATCATTAAGTCAGTCACAATCAAGCTGGGTATAATTTCCTTAGCTTTACTGTGCCCTTCATGACCATTACGAGCTGTCTGTACATGATAGCCGTTACGGCGGAAAATCTCAGATACATAGGTTCGCAAATCGGGATTGTCATCTACAACTAAAATTGAGTGCTGAGTCTTAAGTGCTGAGTCTTTAGTCTCAACACTGGAAGAAAGATTTATTGTAATATCTTCAATATTGTCTGTTGTTGACTCTACTAGTTCTAAATCAGCCAATTCTACGCTAGCGCGGCTGGTATTTAGTTCGATAGGCGTTTCTAGTATTTGCTGTGCAGGTAAATGAGCATTTCCAGTCACCAGCCATAAACTAAAGGTAGTACCTTCACCATAAACTGATTCCACAGTGACTTGACCACCATGTAATTCTACTAATTCTTTAACTAAAGCTAAACCCAAACCACTGCCTTCATAGGAGCGATTTGCTGAACCTTCAGCTTGGCGAAAGCGCTCAAATAGGTGAGGAATTTGTTCTTTAACAATGCCAATTCCAGTATCTTGTACTTGCAAGATGCAATGATCGCGCTCAGATTTTAGTCGAACACCAATCGTGCCACCTTCAGGAGTAAACTTCATGGCATTTGACAAGAGGTTATAAACCACCTTGTCAAATTTTTCCATGTCTAAGTACACCGTCGAACATTCATCTAGCTGGGTAACGAGATGCAGTCTCTTTTTCTCGCAGTAGGGACGAAAAGATTCCACTATTTGGCTGACAAATTCGACTAAATCGCAGGGATGGAAGCTAGGCTGCATTCTCCCGGCATTCAGGCGTTGTAAATCCAGAAGTTGATTTACCAGTCGCAGCAGACGGCGGGAGTTACGTAGGGCGATCGCACTTTGGGAGTAAGATAATCCTTCACCAGCTGCCACAGCCGACTCTAAAGGCCCTTGAATCAAGGTGATCGGTGTGCGAAACTCATGGGAAATATTTTGGAAAAATTCGGTTTTTTGTTTGTCTAATTCCAGTAAACGTTCAGCTTGTTGGCGAGTTTTTTGATACAAATGTGACTGCTGCACAGCGATCGCTGCTTGCGCTGCGACTGCTTTGGCCAAATCAATATCAGATGGCAACCATTGGCGTACTTTTTTACCTTCATGCAAGGTAATACTACCAATACATTTACCATCAGCTAATAATGGCACAAACATTAGCGATCGCGCTGGCATTTTTAAAGGCAAATCAAAACCCTGCACATCAGAGGGAGAATGACTCACATTACCAATTACCACAGGTTCATGTGTCTGTAGCATTTGTTGGAGGATGGGATTTTCCTGAATAGATGCTTGAGAATAGGGTAATCTCTGAGTTGGTAGGTGATTATTGCTACTTAATCTATTTTCTAGGGCTGGCGATGCCTGCGGCGGGCTGTGCCTACTGAAACTTTCTAGATGTTGAAAACTGTCATACAAGCCCACACACTCAACAAACTCATCTTCCTCTGTCCATAAAGACAAGACGCAGCCATCGACTTGTAAAGCTTGTCCTAATTGCTGGGTAATTGCCGCAAAAATATCTTGAGGATCTAAGCTAGAGCGAATTGCGCTAGTAATCGTATTAATCAAGCTCTCTCGCTTGGCAAGGGCACGTACTTGTTCGTAAGCATAAGCTTGAGACAAAGCTAAGGCTGCCTGATCCGCTACCATCAACACTAACTGCACCTCATCATCTCCCCAAAAGCGAGGCAGAGAACACTGGTGCAGTGCTAGCACTGCCATCAGTTCTTGTTGGCAGATCAATGGCACAACTAAACTAGAACAAATGTTAGCAGCAGCAAAAGCTTGCCCACGTTCGCGCAGTTCGGGAGTGTTACCGTGAATGCGCCGATCGTCGATCGCATCGTGAATCACCTGAACTTCGCGGGTTTCCCACACCGTCTGAGCCAAAAGAGACAGAGGCGGAGCAGAGGAGGCGGGTAGAGATGAAAGACCTACTGCTAGTTCCCCTGCGTTCTGCTGCACCTCTACTTCTTCAGAAGGAGGCTTCTGATAAATAAACCCTTTATCCGCCAACTGCTCATCTTGGAAGGGACGCAACAGACAGACATCCACTTCCAACATATGACCGACTGTATCTACAATTGCTTGCAAAATTTGTCTGTAGTCTAAAGCACTGCGAATCGTATTGGTAACGGTATTCAGCAGCGATTCTTGACGGAGTGTGCGGGTAAGTTCGCGGGTTCTGGCTTTGAGAACATTGTGGGTATCCAAAGCTTGGCGTACCACTGCTTTGAGTTCCTCCGCTTCCCACGGTTTAGTGACATATTTAAAGACCTTACCAGCGTTGATTGCTTCCACCAGGTCTTCGACATCGGTGTAGCCAGTTAAAATAATCCGGATAATATCTGGATATTGAGTTGCTGTCAGGCTCAAAAATTCTGTACCGCTCATCATTGGCATCCGCTGATCGGAGATGATCACCGCGACCTCTCCTTCTTGAGCCAGCAGATCGAGGGCCGCAGGGCCAGAGGTTGCCCTTAGCACCTTATAATCGCGATAGAAAGTGCGGTAAAGCAAGTCAAGGTTGTCTGGTTCATCATCGACAACCAAAATTTTAGGCTTACTGTTTGCTTGGGATTTCATGCACCGCTTTCCTGCTGCAACGGCAGTCGGATAAAGAATAATCTGATCAGGTAAGGATTTTTCTGAGTCAGGTAAGAGCAGAGCATTTCGACCAATAAGGCTGTTTGGCTACATGACTGCTGAGTGTAGAAGCGTTTACTCACAGTAATTCGTCTCAATTGCTTGTACCGATTACCGTTTGCGTTGGTGCAGTGTAATTGCTTTCATTATCAGTTTTAGTTTTACAGAGTCGACGCTTGCTTGCCAAATCTTTTTTCACCTCCTGTGAGCAATGTCTGATAATACATACAGCGCTCATAGCCAGCTGAAAAATCCAGATAAAGCTGCATATTAAGTTTTCCCTTTGCAGCTGTTGTAATAACACTTGCAGGTAAATTTTATTTATGGTAGTCATGGTAGAGTCAGCCAAATTAAAACAATAAGATTTAAAGCCAAAGTATACTATTAGACAAATACCTCTTTCTAATTTAGCAATCAGAACTATCATTAAGACAAGTGGTAGTCGTTGAGGAGTTAGAGATTAGCGATTAGAGAACCTTGCAGATTCTTGTCACAGTAACTGTACAGCCTATTTGGATGACTTGGTAGCAAAGTAGTGTCAGTGTAGCGGCAACTGCAAAAACAAGTTCAGTACTGCAAGCAAGGGTGGTTTGAAACCAGAGTTTGCCAATAGTGTACTTACTTAACAATTTCAAAGATGCTACTTACGGACAAGTTATGCTATTCCTCTGCCCACTCATTCAAAGCTCTATCACTTTACAGATGCTTTTGGGGCAATCAGTTTGATATTCTGGCTACCTAAAACAAGGGATGCAATGAATCTACTGAATTTAAGGTTATAGATTTATGAAGTTGTAACTCCTAATACTCTTTCATAAATGCAGGTCATAAAACTCCAAACTAAAGTGTAAAAATTTGTTTAATCGACAAGTAAAAGTGAATTAGCAATACTGGTTCAGTTAAATCTCCTGGGCAACTCTAAAGTTCTGATTTAGTTTAAATCTTGTTTTAGGATATTTGAGAAAATTTTTGTTGAATAAAATCAATACTAAACTAGCCTTGAAATATCGGTTTTTTCACCCATACCACCAACAGCCAATCGATCCAGCTTCCTACCAATTCCAAATTCGTACAGCTACATCGGCTGATTTGATTGATGTTGCCCAAATTATTACTGAAAGCTTTCACTCCCACAACGGTATATGGGGATGGGCTTTCCCGTTGCTACGTCTGGGTATTTACGAAGACTTAAGGCATCGGCTGGCATCACCCACGCCCCGTCATATTTGCTTAGTTGCCCTTGAATCTACTACTGGTGAGGCTAATAACTTAATGGGAAGTGTGGAACTGGGTATACGTTATAGTAGTGATTCATGGAGCCAAGTTAATGTAGGTTTTCCTTACTTATCTAATTTAGCGGTTCACCCAAAATACCGTAGACATGGTGTGGCTTCAGGATTGCTTACTAGCTGTGAAAAAATCTCTCGCGAGTGGGGATTTCAAGACTTATATCTCCATGTTTTAGAAAATAACCATCAAGCACGACAGCTTTATTTCAAGCTGGGATATCGAGTGCATAAAGTCGAATCTGATTGGAATACATTTCTTCTAAGACGGTCAAGCCAGATGTTATTGCACAAGCACCTGAGTGCTGATTCCATTATCTGAATTTTGTTTTGGCAATTGTCAAGTTTTGTGTTCCATTCCAATTAATTCGATAAAATCTATAACTTATAGCGGTAATCAAACACAAACTAAGTTAAACCACGTCTACCTTGAGAATTATAGTTCTTTTGACTTAGAGAAAGCTCAAAACTCAAACCAAGACTAAATAATATACTTTTTTTAAGAACTCTAGGTTTTCAAATAGACGAGGTTTAATGATAAATCTAGCCAATCTTAGCTAAATCTCCATGTAAATCCGCTTTAATTTGGAGGACTTACTTGGTTTAGCACGCAAGAGCTAACGATAAAGAAGGTTCTTTCAGTTATACTGAGTTTTTTCACACAATCAAATAAGAGTCCTATAGATCAAAACTAAAACATATTTGTTAATCTCCGAAACGAGTAAATAGCTTTTGATAATTTTTTATCAAAAGAATATTTGATTTAAAATTTTCACAAAAAATCCCCTCGTCCGTATAAACAAATTATCTTTTTGGTAAATAGTTTTAATATTAAAAAATGTTAAATTTATCTTTTGGGATTTATGGTTAACAATTTTTTTAAAGGATTCGATATAGATGAAAATGGACTATAATGGGAACATACACGAAATCGCGTTGAAAGAAATCATTATTTCCTCATAATAACTTTGTAATTTATATATTTATCTTTATAAAAACTTTAAGAAAACATTAGTATAGTTTACAGACAAATCTAGTTATATCTCTTAAAATATAATCACTCAATTACTGAAACAATGCCTTTATATTGCTATTTTTAGTTAGATTGACCAGAAAATCTTGATAATAAAAGAATTCAAAAACTTGATTTGGTATAACAGCTAATTCCGTTTTGAAGTGCATACTACAACAACATTCATTAAAAGTTTAAAAAACATGGATAGCGAACAGCATCAACGCTATCAAACCTCTATGGTATCAACTTATTACCCTGAAACAACTTTCCTTGACTCTGTTGTCATGTCCGACGGAACTGAGCAATCGCAAGGCTCGGATATCCTTACACGTTTGCACAGTGGAGAAGTTTTCATCGTCAATAGTCGTAGGCGAAATGGATTAATACTGTTTAAACGCTACCATGCAGAGTTTGCTGGGCCTGGGGCTGCTGTGGGTGGGGATTACGATTGTGATTGCCAAAGGGCATTGCCTATAGGTAATCTTTCTTTATTAACTCCTGAATCTAATGAAGAACGCCAGAAGGCTTACTTGATTAGGCGACAGTGGATTCGATTGATCAAACAAATTACAGAAAACCCACTGCCTGGGCAGCGAGTCCAAAAGATTCTCGATCAATTTGAACAATACTTTCCACCAGAAATAGTGGCTCTTTTGCCAGATGTTGCTTTTGCTCTTTTAGTGGGTGTGCTGCCACAAACAGTGGGAATAGTACGCCGTTTGGGTAGTGAGGTAAATAGCAGGTTTAATTATTGAGTAAATTGCTAAGATGACAAATTGGCCAAAGCAGCTTTTACTCGATTAACGGTGCGGGCGTTTTCCTCTATCGTTCCGACAGTAATTCGCAATCCTCCGCTAATGTATCGCACCAGAGTGCCCAGTGTTCTAAGTTTCTGGTGGAAAGTTTTTAAAGCAGTTTCTTGTGAATTAAAGCCATTTGGTTTAAGACGCAGGTAAATAAAGTTGGCAGCGCTTGGAGTAATTTGTAGTTCTGATTGCTGGGATAAAATTTCGATGAGTTTGGCTCGTTCACTCAGGGTTTGAGAAATTGATTCCAGCAAGAGTGTACGATTTTGTAAACCAACTAATGCTGCTGCTATGGAAAAACTGGGGAGATTGTAGGGTAAGCGAACTTTTTCTAAAATGGCGATCGCTTCGGGATGAGCGACGCAATAACCAATACGGAGAGATGCTAATCGGAAAGCTTTAGAAAAAGTACGTAATATTACCCAATTAGGACGTTGTGCTAATTCACCCACTAAAGTAGTTTGACTGAATTCAAAGTAAGCTTCATCAATTACTACCAAAATATGCTGTGGCAAACTTCTTAACCAGGCTAACTCTGCGCCAGTTAAACTGTTGGCAGTCGGCGAATTGGGATGTACTACGAAAACTACGCGAATCGGGGGATTTTGAGTTTGTTCGATCGCAGACTGTGCGGCGCTTATGTCAATTTCAAAATTTGTTTCATTTCTACCCACCGCCACTACAGGAATCCCTAAAGTTTGCGCCAAAATCCCGTACATTGAGAAAGTAGGATTGGCAACGAGAATTGACCCTTCTCCTCCTAGACAGGTGGCGATTAATAAAGAGCGGATAATTTCATCTGAACCATTACCAACAGAAATATTGGCAGCAGTAAATAAGGATGATGAGAGGGCGGCTGATTGATTGACGTACTCGGCGATCGCATCCTTAAGTGTTTCATGCCCGCCATCAGGATAACGATTTGTTTCAATTACTTGCTGATACGTCCACGCCAGCTTCTCTTTTAACTCAGGTGGTAAATCGTAGGGGCTTTCATTTGTATCTAACCGATCAAACTGTGTGGCGACAGAATCGGCTGTATCGCTGCTAGGATGAGGTTTATACGCGGTAAATTGGGCTAAATCTGACCGGATGAAGGGAAGCATAGTTTTGGTCATTGGTCATTGGTCATTGGTCATTGGTAACTAACAAAGGACAAATGACTAAGGATATTAATTATGTGTAAGTTTAATATTTTACAGCCTTAAGGTAATTGGCAAAAGAGGCGAATTGCCTGCCAAATTTCTTCTATAACATTACCCAAAGTGTGGTCACTGTCGAGTTCGACTAACTCCACCCAAGGACGCGAACGTGCAAAGTCACGACTAGCTTTGATCGGAATGACTTCATCCTTTTTACCATGCAAAATCAGTGTGGAGATAGGGCGTTGCAAAAGCTTTTCTTGATATTGGGCAGCATCTGTCACAAAATCGTAACTTAAGGAAAGCGATCGCTGCTCTCCATAGTGGTAGACCATAATATATTTTTCTTGCTGCCAACGCTGTACTTCTTCATCTCCTAGCTTAGGCAACCAATGGGATAAAAACCCAAAAGCTGGTGCTAGCAAAACTAAGCGTTGTACTTGCAAATTTTGTTGTCCCAAGTGGGCAGCAGTCAAACCACCCAAACTTGAGCCAATGAGCGTTACTGGCGTAGAATTATTGTTGAATTCTGCGGCAACTTGAGTAAGCTGACGAGTGATTGTCAATTGAGAAAAATCGCCAGCATTGAGATCAGGGATTTTTAGCTTTGTCTGAATTTGGGTAAAGCGATCGCCTATATCCCGCGCTTTGGCAGATTTAGGGCTGGAAGCAAATCCGTGAAGATATATGTAGTCCAAGGTTGTAAATAGTTAGGAGTTAAAAATTATTGAGTGTTGATAAATAAAGATTTATCATTTGTTGTGGCTCACTTATAATTCATAACTCACAACTTTTTACTCCTAAGTTTTATTACCGCATTGTGACAAATTCCTCTGCGGTTGAGGGATGGATACCCACAGTGGCATCAAAGTCTTTTTTAGTTGCGCCCATCTTGAGTGCGATCGCCACACCTTGGATAATCTCAGCGGCATTTTCACCTACCATGTGAGCGCCCAGAACTTTGTCGGTGTTGCTATCAACTACCAACTTCATCATTGTCTTCTCTTGCTTACCAGTCAAACTGTGGTACATGGGGCGGAAGCGAGTGTGAAAAATTTTGACGGCATCACCGAGTTTTTCCCGTGCTTCGACTTCTGTGCAGCCGACTGTCGCGGCTTCTGGGTTAGAAAATATGGCTGTGGGCACAGTTTCGTGACTGAATTCGCGGCGATTATCCCCAAATTCACTATCAGCAAAGGCGCGACCTTCGCCAATAGCTACGGGAGTTAAATTGATTCGGTCTGTGACATCGCCAACAGCAAAAATATTCGGTTGACTAGTTTGACTATATTCATTGACTGCGATCGCATTTGTGGTAGCATACCCAGGCCCTTCTATAGAAGTAGCGGCAACATCAACCCCAGCGTTTTCTAAACCTAGTCCATCTATATTGGGAGTTCGACCAGTCGCCACTAAAAACACGTCGGCAATTAGTGGTTCTTGGTCTTCCCCTGATAAAGTCAGTTTAAACCCTTCTGGTACACGTTCAATTGCTTTCACCACATGATTCTTAATCAGCCGAATTCCGTGGTTTGTCATACCCTCTTCAATTTCTGTGCGGACATCTTCATCAAACCCATTTAAAATCTTTTCACCTCTGGTAATTTGTGTCACCTCAGAACCCAAACCGCGCATGATACAGGCAAATTCTGTGCCAATATAACCAGCGCCAAGAATGACGATGTGTTTCGGTTGTTCTTTTAGATGAAAGATTTCGTTAGAGGTAATGCCATGTTCCATCCCTGGTAAATCTGGCTTGATGGGACGTCCACCAACAGCAATTAAAATTTTGTCTGCTGTAACTTTACGTCCATCAACTTCTACAGTGTGGGGGTCTACCAATGTGGCGCGACCGGAAAATAGTTCTACTCCAGCTTTTTCTAACAAGCTGATGTGTAGTTGTGATAGTCGTCGAACTTCCTTATCTATAGATGTAATGAAATATTCCCAGTCAAACTCAGCATTACCCACTTTCCAGCCATAGCCTGAAGCTTCACTGAACAGTGCAGGAAAGTGAGAGCCATAGACCATGAGTTTTTTGGGAACACAACCGCGAATCACACAAGTGCCACCAACTAAATCATATTCAGCGATCGCCACTTTTGCGCCGTAGCTAGCCGCTCGTTTGGAAGCCGCCAAACCTCCAGAACCCGCACCAATTACAAACAGGTCGTAATCAAAAGTCATAAGTTTATGTTCTCTTTCGCAACAAGTTAATTCCTGGGAACTTACACACAGAACGTGATTGAACTATATAAGGATATCCGGTGAACGCTGTGTAAGTCCTGTCCTTGATTTAATCTAGCGTTAGCAGATGCTATCTGGTCGTAGGGAATATCACTTTTTGCTTTGGCGGCAGTAAAGGCAGTAGTTAACAGTTGTGATAGTTCTGCCCCTAATCGAGCATAAGTCTGTGCTACCGCATTGGAGCAGCTAAGTTCCACAGGAATTACGCAAAATTATGACAAAACGTACTGTCTTCGGCTTTCGCATAGCATTTTTACCCCCATTAGCAATTTTTATGTACTTGGAGAGTCAGTTGGGGTTACAGGTGTTGGAGTTACAGGTGTTACGGGTGTTGGAGTTACAGGTGTTACGGGTGTTGGAGTTACAGGTGTTACGGGTGTTGGAGTTACAGGTGTTACGGGTGTTACGGGTGTTACGGGTGTTACGGGTGTTACGGGCGTTGGATCTGTTGGCGTTATGGGTGTTGGTTCTGTTGAGGTTACAGGTGTTGGAGTTACGGGTGTTAC
>NZ_JBALDJ010000073.1:0-192894 GCF_036917415.1 Nostoc sp.
TCCTTGTGGATGCTCTATCGGGGCCAGGGTAGTCGGGAACAACTTGCTATTAGTCGTCTGTCTATTACTTTGGCACTTACTTGGTTGTTGAGTTATCTATTATTAGCCACCGGAGCAGCAACTTCAGATTTTTTTCCGCTACGTCTATTTATCCTCAATAGCTTTCTCACATCAGGTTACTTTTTAGTAAGTGTTTGGTTGATTTTGCGCCTAATGCAGGGCAAATCTGGTCGTTTACCAGGGTTTAGTAATTTAGCAGAACGAGTGCTTGGCAAGTATTTATCTTAATTTTTTAGGGTGATAATTTGTCGGTGTTTTTACTGATTTTTGGGAAATTTCTGGCTGATTTATTTATATATCTAGTCAAATCCAGTTTATTATTGCCATACTTCAGTAAAACATCTCCAGGTTGTCCCAAAAAAAGAATAAATGCTGCTATAAGTGTTGTGGTTGACACTACATTAAAAAAGTTAGCACCGATAATTAAGAGTTAGCTATTATGGGTTGATTTGTTTGGGTGTTTTTAGTCTGCAAAATAACTGAATTTGATTAGTGAGTAAGTGTGAGGAAGTCTGTGACCATTCAAAGAAGTTCGGCGGAAGAAAACCAGTCGGGAAAAGCCTCAAAGTCCAATAAAAAAATTTCCCAAAACTCGAAATCAGGACGGTGGCTGTGGTTTTGGGTAGGTATGAGTGGTATTGCGATGGTATCTGCAACTGCGGGGGCGCTTTTGGCGGTGTCTTTGACCAGTACGCCTTTGCAACAAGCGCAGCTCACTCCCAAGGATGAGGCGGCCTTTGATAGCGATCGCATTTCTGGAGGTGTGTTGCGATTTTCAGAATTAACTCGCCCGGTAAATCTTTTGGTGATGGGAATGAGCGTACTTCCCCCAGATATCCAAAACCCTCCTGAAGATACCAAAAATCTCAAATACCTACCCCAAGTCAACTCCTTTGATGGTCTTTCTGATGTGATGCTCTTGGTCAAATTTGATCCAGAGACGAAAAAAATAAATATGCTCTCCATTCCCAGAGATACCCGCACACAAATAGAGGGTTATGGAGTGAAAAAAATTAACTCCGCCAACGTTGAAGGTGGACCAGCTTTGACTGCCAGAACTGTCAGTAATCTCTTAGGAGGGGCGGGAATCGATCGCTATGTGCGAATTAATGTTTTGGGAGTTGCCAAGCTGATTGATGCTTTGGGTGGCGTGACTGTCTACGTCCCTAAAGATATGAAATACCAAGATGATTCTCAGCATTTGTACATCAATTTGAAGGCGGGTAAGCAACATCTCAACGGCGATCAAGCATTACAATTGCTGCGTTTTCGCCATGACGAACTTGGTGATATTGGTCGGATTCAGCGCCAGCAAATGGTCATCCGCGCTTTGATGGAGCAAACACTTAACCCAGCTACTGTTGCTCAATTACCTAAAGTTCTTGATGTCGTCAAAGAACACATTGATACCAACTTGACAGTTGAAGAGTTAGTGGCGCTAATGGGTTTTGGGGTGCGGACAAATCGCTCTAATATGCAAATGTTAATGCTGCCAGGTCGCTTTAGCGAAAAAGGCGAGTTTGATGCTAGCTATTGGTTGCCCAACAAAGATGGTATTGCGAAACTGATGGCTCAACACTTTGGTTTGGAGTCAGAACAGGAACAGCTGGCGACTGCGACCGACCCCCGCTCTTTGCGTGTAGCAATTCAAGATAGTATAGGTGGCGATCGCTCTAACCTCCAACCGTTAATTAGAGCCTTGGAAAAATCTGGATATCGCAACATCTATGTAGCCAAGGCATGGGGTGAACCTCTAGATGTAACTCACATTGTCGCCCAACAAGGAGATGGTGACAGTGCCGAATCAATTCGCAACACTTTGGGATTTGGAGAAGTGCGCGTGGAAAGCACTGGCAACCTTGCCTCGGATATCAGTATCCAAGTAGGTAAAGATTGGTTGCAACAAAAATCTATTTTGGAGAAGTCGTTGACACCCTAAAGGGTATATCTGCTAACACTGAATTTACTGCTTGGCTCAGTTCTTGGAGTTTAGCTGCTACTACACCATTGGTTAATAATTCTTCTGCTTTAGCTAAACCCTTTGCCATATCTGAACAAATACCACTCCGCCATAGATAAAATCCGCCATTCCACAAGGCTGTTTGCATCAATTCACCTGGTTTACCTGCCAAAACCTCTTGAATATCCGCCACCAGTTGTTCAGTAGTTCCAAGGGGTACGTTCTTGGTAGTAAAGCCGTAATCACGCGGTACGAGGTGCAATCGTTCTACCTCTTGGGGTGCTACGGATGAAGATAAGCTGATGATTGCAGTGCGATCGCGCGGTAAGTCGCAACTACCTTCCAATCCTTTGACTAATGTAAATTTTGTTACTCCCCGCAATCTTAGAGCTATCTGAAACATTCCTTCTGTCGGCGGATGGACAAACCCAGCAATTACGTGAGCATCCCCAGTATAAGGACACCAAATTAGCTCCATTGTCGCCAAGGGCGGACGTTTGCCAAGTTGGTCGCGGTACTCCCAAATACTTGTAGTTAAGGGAAAATGCTGAGGTAGATAAATAAAGCCGATTCCCGTTTGCTCAAACACTTGTTGAGTTTGTGCTAGGGGTAAGGTAGTCCAATCGACTCCTAAACCCTGCCAAATATTTATCAGGGGTAAGCCGTACTTAGTTGGTAGGCGATCGCCACCATGCATTACCACTGGTTGTCCGACTGTGGCGAGTAGTAAAGCTGTTACCGGACTAATTGGTGCTGTGCGTGTTCTACCATCATAAGGGATGCCAAGAGCGATCGCTGGTCGCCCAGAGGCTATGGGTTGCAGTTTTGGCCCCAGTTCCTCATAAGCATCCAACATTCCAGCTAACTCTTCTCCTGTTGGACGCTTGATTCGGTGAGCAATCAAAAACGCCCCAATTTGGGCTGGTGTCGCTTCACCCAACAGCATCATTTTAGTAGCGGTGGCTGCTTCAATACGAGTTAAATTCTCGGCTGTATGGTTTCCACTTCCTACTTTTTGCAGAAATTCCCGAAATACATTGCTCATTTTTCCTTTGTCCTCTGTCCACTGTCATTTGTCCATTGTCCTTTGTCTTTCGCGATAACCGAAAATGACTAATGACCGAATTTTGGATTTTGGATTTGATAAATAAATGTGAGTTCGACAAAATAAAAACAGCAGGATGTAGAGCAGGTAAGTCTTTGGGGTAAATGTCAAGACGAAAGACTGAATTATTGTAGAGACGGCGATTCATCGCGTCTCTTGCCTTAACCGAACAGTATTGCCCAGTCTCCGACTGTCCATGCATTCATTGAGTCAGAGACTCAATGCCTGATTGGAGACAGCAGCTCCTAATAAGCCATTCCCATACAGAACATGGGAACGAGATAAACGAAAGAACCAATGGAAAATCAAGCTTTTTTCAACTTGTGTCTAAACTGTAGCCCTTTAGAACCACTGCGTTGAGCGGGCAATGCCCTACTTGTTCGCTTTTAGCGTTCCCGCTATGAAAGCAAGTAGCGTGAGGATTGGAGAGGGGTATACTTGATGTAGTTACAAAACAGAGAATGCTGATTACTAAATCAGCTTTTTACTACACAGTATATACAGTGAAATTAACTAGGTTATCCTGACCAAATCGCAGTGAATCACCGTTAAGTAGGCGATACTGCATACCGGGAGTCAGGGGATTATTGTTTAAATAAATACCATTTGTACTCATATCAACAATCATGTAGGAATTTTGCGACCAATCCCAATCGACTCGCGCATGACGACGAGAGACTATTCCCTCACTGGGAATACCAGTCAAGTCAATTTCTGGTGGCGCTATTCCTGGACTCTGACTGCGGCGACCAATATAACCTCCTTCCCCAACGAGATGAAATTCTCTGCCGGTGCTATGAATCAGCTTTAAAGCTGGCGCTCTTTGAGAGGGAGGGGTATAAACAGGCGGTGTTGGTTGATAGGAAACTCTTGGCTGATAGACTGTTGAATAATCAACGGGGGCTTGTTGGGGAGGTTGGTAGTTAGGTTGGTCTGTGGCTGGGCGCTGATACTCAACAGGCGGTTGTTGATTGGACGGTGGTTGACTAGGCGGTTGTGGTGTAGGGGCAACTACATTATTTACAGGGCCCACAGGAGTTGAACACCAGGGACAAACCTTAGCATTGTTAGGCAGGGCGCGGTTAAAATATTCGCAACTGGGATTAGGGCACCGATTTGCAGGCATAAGATTTTATATCATCAGGCATAGGTTGTAAAGCTACAAGACCTACTTTACTAAGTAAACACTGACCCTGACGAGTAGTTAGCATCTGGGCAAATGTAGAACCACCAGGCAGGCGGTTGCTGTCTTTAGGGTACACTACAAAAATAGGGTATCCCAGAGCGTAGCTTTGGAAAGTTGTGACATCAACATAATAATCATCATGCTGACACAAGTCATCTGAGGGATTAATTGAGCGCCGATCGCGCTTTTGAAACAGAGGTTGAATAGCCGATTTTTTGCCATCTGCGATCGCTAGCGGATAGCCAGTACACTGAGTCGAAGTTTTACTGATAATGCCAAAACTGATAATACCAGTGCTTCGCCCTTCTAAAATCTCACTACGTATCAGGTTTTGAGTTTTTGTTGTATCAAGTTTGGTAACTTTTGCTGCAAATAAAGCTTCGTCTTGAGGGGCATTTTTCAGAACTATTTCTTGAAATTTACTGATTGCTTCTGGTTCAGTTGGGGCAAAAGGTTTCACAGGCAGATTTGGAAGTTTGGGACTAATCTGCTGCCAATTAGTAATTTTGCCTGTGTAAATTTGACGCAATTGCTCAACATTGATTTGCCCCCCAAGAGCATTGGCAAGATTTGAGTCTCTTTTATTAAATGCTACAAAAACAAGTAACCCATCATAGGCCACTGCTTTTTTCGCAAGTTTATCTGTAATGTTGTCTACCAAACTAGTAATTGCAAAATCTTTTTTGTTTGTTTGGACTTCTTCAAGACTTTTAATCGGATTATTTATATTTGATGACAAGACAGATTTATAATCAAATGTTGCTGTTGCATCTGACTTTGGTCTGGTCAATAAATCTCCTAAACGACTGTTGTCCACTAATTGCGTTAAAACAAAACTCCATGTACTATCTTTTTCTCCTGTGTAAGTAAATTGTCCAGATGGAACATTGGGTACTTCCGAGAAATTCCGCACAAGTCTAGACCATTGGATATATTGATTAGGACTAGCTGTTTTCCTACCCCAAAGCCAATACCAAATTCCTCCACCAAGTAATAACAAAAGCAGGATTACTAGCAAAAGTAAGGGCATTGGCAAAGGCTTTTTTATTTCTTCAGAACCTGGCGATCGCACTGAACTTGAACTTTTAGCCCGATCTTCTTGAGGAAGTTCTAGCAGTGCTTGACGAGCCGCTTCTGCACTCTCAAAAGGAGTTTCCAGCCCGATTAAACGATAAATAAATTGCTTTAAATGACTATCGGTATCCGGCCATTGTTGATTATCTCTAGGATCGAGAGGCTGGTTAGATGAAAAATTAGTTGTCCGCCCTACCCATAAATAAAAGGCTAACAATCCTAATGATTCTAAATCTTGCTCAGGTCTGGCGGGCGCGGGTTGAGGAATAATCGGTGGAATAAATAAGTTTTCCCAAATAGCTAAATCACAAAAGTATATAAAAAACTTTTGATTATTTTCTATTTTAATTAAAGTACTATCTAAATTGATATTGCCGTGAGTGATACCCAGTTGTGTTTGATTGGATGGAAAACGCAGCTTTTGGGTGTGGAGAAACTGGAGAGTTTGTAAACCTTGATTTAGTACCTCACGCACATCAGAAGATGTCATGGCTCCCTTGTCTATCAGATACTTACCTAAAGTTTGGGATGACTCTATTCCTTTAGTAATTAAATAACAGCGTTCTCCTTTTTGATCTGCGATCGCTTCTTTAGTTTCCACAAGACGGAAGTTTTGAATTCGACTATCGGCTAAACTTAGCCCACCCACCCGTTTAAAAGTCTCTTTCCGCTTTTGAGTCTCACTTTCATTAAAAGAACGATTGGGGAGCAGGTATTCTTTGATGATTACAGGTTGTTTGTCTTTAAGTTGAACACCTGAGTATAAGCGGCCTAAACCCCGCACACTGACAAAACTAGCTATTTGATAAGTCCCCTGACTTCCTTTAATCTCAGCCTCCTGCGGTAAAGTTGCCAGAAAACCACATTCCAAGCAAAACTTAGCACCCTTGATTTGCTGCGCCGTTTGGAAGGGGCGATCGCAACTTAAGGGAGAATTGTACGAGCAGGGGTATTCTTGATATAAAGATTCAAATGAAGGCATATACAAAGAGTTTCGTGAATTGCGCCGATTACTTCCGTTCAAGCGTGAACTAATCCTAACTTGAGGGCAGCCACAATCGCTTGAGTCCGGCTAGTAACCTTCAATTTTTCAAAAATACTGGTGAGATGCGCCTTAACAGTAGCAACTGTTACATATAAATGTTTAGCGATTTCTTCATTAGAAGCACCTTGAGTTAACCAGTATAAAACTTCTTGTTCTCTTTCGGTTAAATGCACCTCATGACATGCTTTTACACAAGAATCTGAATAAGCCTGAAAAAACCGAAAAAATCGACTAGCAACTTCTGAAGGTAGATAAATTTCCGATCTTGTTATAGTGTCAATAGCCTCACACAATTGGGTTGCCACACGATTTTTAAACACATAACCTGCGGCTCCTCCCTGCATTGCTCTAAAAATCCAGTCGTCTTCTTGATGAGCCGACAATACTAAAACCTTGCCAGTAAAAGCAGCTTCTTTAAGACGTGCCAGAACTGTAATTCCATCACATCCTTTCAATTGCATATCCAGCAAAATTAAATCTGGACACTTATAGGTTGTAAACTTTAAAACTTGATCGACAGAATCTGCATCACCAATAACTTCTACAGGTAATGCAGAATTAATACTATAAAAATTTAGGAGAGTACGTAACCCTTGACGGAAGCGTTCTTCATCATCTACCAACAGAACTGAAAGTTTTTTATTATCATTAGCCATATCTTTAAATTACGAATTATTTATTCATTTCTTGGTCGAGGTAAAATAACAGAAAATTGTGCCCCACTTTCTGATAAAACTTGTGCCCAGATACTTCCTTGATGATCCAAAATGATTTTTTTAGCAATAGTTAAACCCAGTCCTGTGCCTCCTTTACGCCGGGAATAAAATGGGGTAAATACTTTTTGTGAATCTTCTTGAGACAATCCTGGCCCTTGATCGGAGATTTTAATTAAAACTTCATCTTGAAAAATTTGCCAGCTACAGGTAATAGTTCCTAAATTCGGGCTGAAATGAACAGCATTACTAAGAATATTGTCAAAAACTTGTTTCATTTGTAATTTGTCTATCTTCAGTATTGCCGATGTATCTGGAATCGATATTTTAAGTTTTTTTCGATTAATTAGAGGTTGTAAACTGGTGATACTTTCAACTATTAAACTTCTTAAATCTTGAAATTTCACCCTTAATTTTGCACTTTGACCGCAATCAATCAGTTCGGTTAAATTAGTATCTAAATCTTGTATGCTTTCGCCGATGATTGTTGCTTGCTCTTGCCAAGGGCTATCCTCTAACCCTAAGCATAGATTGTGTGCGTACAATCCGATGAGTCCTAGAGAGTTACGCAATTGATGTCCGACTCGATGCAGGATATCTTCCAGTAGTTTAATTTCAGTTTTTTGTCTTCCATAGTTCAAGGAAATATCTACATACTTACTCAGGAGCATAGCAGAGCGTTTTACATACAATTGCAAACTCTTTGAGAGAGGTTCATGAGTAATGATTTGAATGTATTCAGGTTTTTGATTTCTATAGCCTATGGGGCAAATGTAAGAAATGGATGAAAAGTCCTTAAGTCTAAATTCATGTAAAGTCAAAGCAGGCGGAAAATCTGTAAGCCATCGTTCTGACCGCAAATAAGCTAAACTTTTTGGGGAAAAAGTAACTTGGTCTTGACCATAATTTATAACTTCTTGATGAGCTTTTAACAATGAATCATGATAGACAATCCGAGCGAAAAAAATTGGATATTGACTAGTTAACTGCTCAGACTCTAGCTGACAAAAGCTTTGGATGTCTGAGGAACTCAAATAATTAGAGCCATTTTCTAGTTTTTGTACAGAAAAGCCTAGTGTCATAGCTTCACTCGCTTTTTGCAACCAAATATTTTTACTATTCTGCTAATCAGTATAAAATTATGCCATTTAAGTAATGTTTATTTTTTTGTTAAGTTATCTTGTTAGATAATTCATCCAAACAAAGAATTATTAAGTTTATATTCATAGCAGATATTATTTTTATAAGTATAGATTGGTACATAGTAGTTCTCATTTGTAACACTTCGATAAATCTTCTGGGATGGGCGTTTCGCTCTAACTAGGGAAGGCAAGATGCCCACCCGACAATAAAAAAATGTCATGCATCAATTAAGAACCGCTCCAGACTAATCTACAAACTGAAGTTGCTGCTTTTCGGATTCTTGAGAAACTAATATTTTCCAGCCCGTCAATCATCATTCTGGGGGAGATGGGGAGTGGGGGAGCAGGGGAGAAGTTGCAGTAAGTATTTACCCTCTGCCAATGCCCTTCAGGAGTGCTGAGTGGGGAATTTCACTTCTTTACTCAGCACGGGCTAAACGCCCCGCTTCCGCTAACGGAACTCGAAACTCGGAACTGTTTTGCCCAATGCCCTTCAGGAGTGCTGAGTGCTGAGTGGGGAATCTCACTTCTTTACTCAGCACGGGCTAAACGCCCCGCTTCCGCTAACGGAACTCAAAACTCAAAACTGTTTTGCCCCATGCCTAATCCAAAAATATCGACAAAAGTCTAATTAACTTTAGAAGACTGATACATATACTGTAGATGCATCTGGATTAGCTACCAGCAGAACACCCTGATGCTTATCTTCGTTCTTCAAACTTTAGCCGAAATTCTAGCTGGAGGAACCTCACTTACCAGTACAGAGCAAATTGACTTTAGCCATCCTGGTAATAGAAGGGAAGAGGGAGCAGGCCCGACTCTCAATTTATACATTTATGATATACGTGAGAGTAAGCAGGTACAACATTCTGGCAGGCAAGTTGAACGCAAGCTAACACGCGCTCTACAACCTGCTACTGTAAATTGGGCACCCGCTTGGTTTGATGTTTCGCTGCTATTAACAGCCTGGGATAGAACAGCTTTAGGTGAGCATCACTTTATTAGTGAGGCGTTGACTGTGCTGTTGCGCCATCGCACCTTGGAAGAGGAGTTTTTGGTTCCTGAATTGCGGGGCTATGGGAATTTGAACCTGACAGTTGCCTTAGAGCCGCCAATTGAGATTGGCTCTTTATGGAGCGCTCTCAATGTGCCATTGCGTTCAGCCTTATATTTGACAGTTACAATACCCTTCGAGCCACAACCTACTCCAGTACCTTTGGTTTGGGAGCGAATTTTCAATTTGCGAAATCAATCGTCTCGCGATAGTGACAGTCTAGTATTAACCAGGCGAGTTGCGATCGCGGGTATTGTCAAAAGTGCGGTGACAAATCTGCCGTTGGTAGCGACAGAAGTGGCTGTAAGGGGAACTGAAAAGTCCATATTAACCACCAAAGAAGGGCTGTTCTTCTTTGAAGACCTTCATTTAGGTAATTATGTTTTGACTCTGAATCATCCTGGCTATTTACCCCAAAACGTCAATGCATTGGTAGATAACCAAAGTAATACTTTCAAAGAAATATTTCTAACTCCTGAATAATTAGATTTTTACTGACTTGGAGAGACTTTCATGGCTAGACTTGATTACTTTGCTCCTGGTGTCTATATTGAAGAAATTGATCGGGGTAGCCGACCAATTGAAGGTGTTAGCACAGCAGTTGCCGGATTTGTAGGTTTTACTGAAGACGTTCGCGGTGGGGCTGAGTTATACAAGCCCATGCTAGTAACCACTTGGACGCAATACTTAAACTACTTTGCCCGTCTCAACTCTGATGGCTTCACCGACTTCAACGCCTATTTACCATTTTCAGTTTACGGCTACTTTATGAATGGTGGGGGTCGCTGCTGGGTGACAAGCATCGGTACTCAATTACCAGGCGCACCCAAACCCGCGACTGCAGAACCGGCTATTCTAAGAATCAACGCTCGAGGTAATCGTCCAGCCCTGCGCTTTACTTTGCGCCCTGAGCAAGCAGCAGGTGGATTAGTAAATATTGTCATTATTGAAGGTTCGCCACGTGCCCTACCTGAAGGTACTGAAGGAGAAGCTCCTCCAAATACAGGGGAATACTTCACAATTGAGATTCGTCGGGGAGATGAAGTTTTAGAGGAATATGAGAATTTGACCATGAACCGCGAGCCTGGTGCTCAAGCTGCAACTTATGCGGTGGCGGCATTGAGAAATTCTATGTATGTCACTGTAGAAGATATTACTCAAAGCGGACAGCCTTTAGCTCGTCGTCCAGTTAATGGTCAATATGAACTAGCGCCGCCGATTGTCGCCACCCCACCCGATAGATTTTCACAAAATTTAGAAGGGGTTCGAGACGATCGCACCGGGGTACGCGGTATCTTTGAAGTTGATGAAATCACGATGTTGGCCTGTCCTGATGTGATGCGGGCTTATCAAGAGCAAGTACTTAATTTAGATCAAGTCCACGGCATCATCGAACTGATGATTAGTATGTGCGAGGGTTCTGCCAGTGGCGATATTCCCAATCCGCCCAACCGCATGGTTGTACTTGATGCGCCACCGGAAGCCGTCAAACCGCAACAAGTAGTGGAGTGGTTGAATAGGTTTAACCGTCGTTCGATGTTTGCGGCCCTTTATTATCCTTGGATCAAAGTACCGAATCCACGCGATCGCGGTAATCCAATTTTAGTACCTCCTTGTGGTCATGTTATGGGTGTTTGGGCCCGTACCGACGAAACTAGAGGAGTTTATAAAGCACCTGCAAATGAAGTTCCCAGAGGCGTAATTGGTTTGGGTTATGACACAAACTTCCGCGAACAAGAACTATTAAACCCCCTGGGGATAAATTGTATTCGCAGCTTCCCCAATCGAGGTATCCGCATTTGGGGGGCACGCACTTTAGTTGAGCCAGATAAAACAGAGTGGCGTTACATCAGTGTGCGTCGGCTAATTAGCTATATCGAAAAATCTCTAGAATTAGGAACTCAGTGGGTAGTTTTTGAACCGAACGACCAAGATTTATGGGCGCGTGTCACCCGCACCGTCAGTAATTTCTTAGAGCGTATCTGGCGTGAAGGTGCTTTATTTGGGGCATCTCCAGCACAAGCATTTTATGTGAAGTGCGACGAAGAATTAAACCCACCAGAAACCAGGATTTTAGGACGTTTATATATTGAAGTCGGTGTTTGTCCCGTCAGACCAGCGGAGTTTGTTGTTTTCCGCATCAGCCAATGGAATGGCATTGAAGATAACGAATAGGGCATGGATGAAATGTTGCGTCAGGCAAGGGATGCATCTCGTCAATGGAATGGCATTGAAGATAGCGAATAGGGCATGGGGCACTGGGCAAAGAATTCTCCTAACTCTTGTACAGACGCGATTAATCGCGTCTCTCCCTACTCCCCAGTCCGAAATTAATTACACACAAAGGAGTCTAAAAGTATGGCAGGCGAATTTTTAACCTCTTGTAAATTTTACTTCGAGGCTGACGGAATTACTGATAAGTTCATTAAAGAAATTAGCGGACTAGGCGTTGAGAATACACCAGCGCAGGAAGTTCACGGTTCATCTAAGGGCGCAAAACTAATGCGTCAAGCTACACCAACTGTTGTTAAATTTACCAATATCACAGTAAAAGTCATCGCCACTGATGATATAGACCTTTATAAATGGTATCAAGACTGTAACGAAGATATGGGAGACCCTCGGAAGTGGGCACAGAATCGTAAGACAGGTTCGGTGGTTGCTTACGACCAACAAGGCTCTGAAAAGGCACGGTGGAACATTGTCAATTGTTATCCCTGTAAATACACTGGGCCTACCTTAACTGCCTCTGGTGGTGATATGGCAAATGAGACTGTTGAATTGGTTCACGAAGGAATTAAACGAATTAAATAATTTAGTATTTGCAGTAATTAACAGTGGTACAATCCGCAAATCGAATTCCAGAAGTTCTTACGGCCCATCGGTTCTATTTAGAACTGACACTAGAAGGTCAAAACGATGCCAATTGTTTCTTTTTGGAGTGTCAAGGCTTCAAAAGAACACAAGAGGTTGTTGAAATTACCGAAGTCACTTCTCAAACCTGGGGTACAAAAGGGCAGTCAAAAGGTCAGGTGGTGAGAACTAAGCTTCCCAGCAATCCTAAGAGTGGTAATCTCATTCTGCGTAGAGGTACCACTAAATCTATGGATTTTTGGAAGTGGTTTGAAAAAGTCCAACAGGGTAATTGGTCTGAGCAACGTAGACTTGTTGCTTTGTCTATTTATAATCAGGCAAATGAAGAAGTAGCTAGATTTGAATTAGCCGGTGCTTGGCCCGCAAGTTACAAAATTGCCGATGTCAACGCCCGTAGCCATGACATCGAAATTGAGGAAGTAGAGGTTGCTTTTGAGGAATTTAAACGCGTGAAATAATTAGGAGGATTATGTTTCCCACAGAGTTTGAATTTACACTGCCAAAGGGGTATCTAGACTCTGAAGGCAACCTCCATCGCAAAGGTGTAATGCGGTTATCAACGGCGATAGACGAGATTGCACCCTTGCGTGACCCACGCGTTAAAGCTAATCCCGTTTATGCCACTATTATTATCTTGGCGCGAGTGATTACCCACTTGGGTGCTTTATCAGAAGTGACTCCTGCAATCGTGGAAAACTTTTTTTCCCAAGATTTAAATTACCTCCAAGATTTTTACCGTCGAATCAATGGATTGGAAGGCGAAACTTCCATACCAGAAGATACAGTAAATTCCCCCGAAGCACTTCTTCATAATTGAGTTGGGGAGTGCTGAGTGCTGAGTGCTGAGTGCTGAGTGCTGAGTGTTGAGTGTTGAGTGCTGAGTGCTGAGTGCTGAGTGCTGAGTGCTGAGTGTTGAGTGCTGAGTGCTAAGGTTGAAGTTCCGAGTTCAAAAACTCAATGTTTGAGTAAAAAGGTGCAACTTCTGAGTTCAAAGGCTCAATGTTCGAGTAAAAAGGTGCAACTTTCGAGTTCAAAAACTCAACGTTCAAGCAAAAAGGTGCAACTTTCGAGTTCAAAAACTCAACGTTCAAGCAAAAAGGTGCAACTTTCGAGTTCAAAAACTCAACGTTCAAGCAAAAAGGCTCAACTTCCGAGTTCAAAGGCTCAACGTTTAAGCAAAAAGGCTCAACTTCCGAGTTCAAAGGCTCAACGTTCAAGTAAAAAGGCTCAATTTCTGAGTTTTAAGCTTGAAACAATAATATTTCTTCCTAACTCCTAACTCCTAACTCCTAACTCAGCACTCAGCACTCAGCACTCAACACTCAGCACTCCCCAATACCCAATGCCCAAATAAAATTAACCTATGCGCCGTAAGAAAGATACTCTCTGCACAGAATTTGCTTTCACTCTTCCTAAAGGGTTGAGTGATGGTGAACAACGAGTACATCGTCATGGGATGATGCGTTTAGCTACCGCCAAAGATGAAATTTTGGTGCAACAAGAGCGCAAAGTTCAGGAAAATCCAGCTTACGGCGTATTAGTAATGCTTGCACGGGTTATTACTCGCTTAGGTAGTTTCAACTCTGTTAGTCCTGATTTACTCGAAGGACTGCTCTTACATGACATTGCCTATCTCAGAGAATTTTACAATCGAATCAATCAGCAAAGCAATGTACACATTCCGACACAATGTCCCCACTGCAATACTCAATTTTCAGTGGAGCTAGAACTAGCGGGGGAGTCGTAAGCTACCCCTCTGATACTTTATATGAGGAGGTAGCTTTTATTGCTTATCATTTCCATTGGTCACAAGATGATATTTTAAATTTAGAACACACTACCCGTCAGCGTTGGGTAGGAGAAATCAATAAAATTAACCAAAAATTAATATGAAAGTAAAAGTTAGCTACTCACCAAATCTAAGTGAAGTCAATGAAGTTGACCTTACCACAGAAACTCCAACGAGAGGAGAATGGCTAATAGGCCGTTCTCCTGATTCTGATTTAGTCCTAGACAGCCCTGATATCAGTCGGGTACATGCTAAGTTTTTTGTTAAAAGTGGAAATTACTACTTCTCTGACCTTGGCAGTAGAAATGGCTCAATATTTAATGGGAAACAAGCTGAAAAAGATCGACCATATTCTTTGAGCGATGGAGATATTATTCGGATTGCAGATTATGTTTTGATCTTGGAAGCAGTTGCTCCCGCTTATGAGCAACCAGAGACAGTCTTTAGAATTATAGATCCTTCACTGTTTTCTCGGTCGCGATCGCCTGAAAATGTCAGCGCTGCCAATGTTGTTAATCCAGCCCCAGAGGTAGTCAACGAAGTTCCAGCACCAATTAGTCAAGAAGTAGAAACACCTGAAATTAAAGCTGCTTCCCCAGAAATCAGCGAAATCTCAGAAGTTGTTTCTAATCAACCAGATGATGTCATCCCGGTTGTTGAGATAATCGCCCCTGAAAACATCATTCAACCACCAGAAGCAGTCAACGAAGTTCCACACGATGTCCGTAATGAAATTGTGGATTTGCCTACATTCAGTAAACCAGATAGTGAGGAAGTAGCGGTTCCAGAAGTCAGCGAAGCCTCAGAAGTTTCTTTGACTGAACCTGATGACGCCATAGCTGCACGTGAGAACATCATTGAAACTCCTAAAGAGGAAAGTGTTCCAGAAGCTACCCACGATGAGGCTGTAGGCTTTGAAGCAGCACTGGCGACAGAATCTACTTTTGTACAACAGCGTGATACAGCTATTCCAGAAACTGCCTACGACGAGGATGCAGAGTTAGAGGCAGCACTAGAAGCAGAAGTTACCTTTGTACAGCCACGGGATATTTTCAACGAAGTTCCTGCACAGAGTCCTATTCCTGAAGCTACCGACGATGAGAATGCAGAATTGGAGGCAGCACTAGCAGCAGAAGTTACCTCCGTACAGCCGCGCGATATTTTCCACCATGTATCTGAGGAGGAGAGTGACATTCCCGAAGCTACTCATGATGAAGTAGTAAATTTGGATACGCCAGTCGCAGAAAAAGCCAGTGAAGTTGTTGAAAACGAAGAGATTCAGCCACAAGAAGCATTGAGCCAAGCTACACAGGATACTACTGATGAAGCGATAGATTGGGATACGTCAGTTACAGTAGTAGACAGCGCAGATGTTGACGAAGTAGAACCTACTTCTGCGGTGGATGAAACAATAAGCGAAGTTTCTGAACCATCAACTGCACCTGATGATGCCGTTGCAGAAGTTTTAAGCAATCAATACATTGATTTGAGTAATGCAAGTACTGAAGAAGTTAGTTTACATCTTGATGATGTTGCTGCACAAATAAGTGAAATTTCTAACTCAGCTGATATTCCATCTTTGGAAACAACAGAAAGTGGAGCTACTGAGAGCATCAGTCAAACTATTGAAGAAGTTTCTGAGATAGAAGAAGATCGTTTTGATGAAACTCCAGAAGAAACAAATGTTAATGAGTCTCCTCAAGCAATCATTGAAAGAAATATAGTACTGATTGCTCATGAAAGCAAGAAATCAGAACTTGCTGAATTGGTTTCTCAACATCAGGAATTTTTCTCGCAGAGTTTTACAATTACCTGGCCATCTGTTAGTGAAGTCTTACATCAACAAGCAGGGATAACTATTAGTCAACAAACTCCCGCACCAACTTCTGGAGGATATCAAACAATTGCTTCATTGGTTGGAGCCGGAGAAATTGTAGCAGTTATTTTCCTGCGAGATTTGCTGCAACCTCAGCCTGGTCAAGCAAATGAAGAAGCACTGTTAAGATTATGCACTATTAATCAAGTTTTATTGGCTACTAATTTGTCAACAGCAGAGGCGATTGTGCATTATCTGAAACACATATAGCAACTCTAAATTAGTCACGAACAACAAGATACCAGACTTATTAAATAAGTCCGGTATCTGACGTGTTAATGTTTATAGGTAAAATATGATTACTATATTTTTTGAAAAATTGCAAATTGCGTAGAATAATTTCAATATTAAAAATTAATCTAAAAATATACGTATATTTTAAAGTAAAACCTATTTAAAAGAATGGTTGTAAATTTTAAAAGTTTATTTAGACAGCCAGTTATTCTTTCAAGTGCGATCGCTACAATTTTACTAGTAGGCATTCAAAAACTTGGGGTTTTCGAGCCTCTAGAAATGAAAATCTACGATCAAATGATGCAATTACGTGCCGACTCAGGCCCAGACACTCGTTTATTGATTGTTGCTTTAAGTGAAAAAGATATCCAAAAATGGAATTGGCCCCTGTCTAGTGAACTTCTAGACCGACTATTAGGCAAACTTGAAGAATATCAACCACGAGTCATTGGTCTAGATATTTTTCGTGACTTACCAGTACCGCCTGGTCATGACAAACTACTGCAACGCCTCCAACAGAGCGATATCATCATTCCTATCTGCAAACATTCTGGTTCTAACAATCCGGGAATAGCACCCCCAAAGGGCGTTGACGCAGAGCGAGTCGGATTTAATGATGTTGTAGAAGATACTGATGCTACAATTCGCCGCAACCTTTTATTGGTAAGTGCAGAGGAATCCGATTCTTGTCAAAGTACCTATTCCTTTAGCTTACAACTAGCACTGAAATATTTAGAAGTCGGAGGCATCCAACTAGAATTTACCCCAAAAAAGGAACTAAGACTACGAAATACTGTATTTAAACCACTGCAAAGTAATGCTGGCGGTTATCAGAAAGCGGATACAAATGGCTACCAAATTCTGCTTAACTACCGTTCCGGTCATCAGATTGCCCAGCAGGTAACTATTACAGAAATACTTGCAAATCAAGTTAAACCAGATTTGGTCAAAGACCGCATCGTTTTAATTGGTTCAACAGCCAATAGTTTAAATGATATTTTTAATACGCCATTTGCTAGTGGGAAGTCAGATAATTCTGGCAAGATGGCAGGAATTGAAATTCATGCCCACAGCGTTAGTCAAATTCTCAGTGCTGTTCTTAACAAACAGCCTCTATTTTGGTTTTTGCCTGAGTGGGGTAAAGTCCTTTGGATATGGGGATGGACTGTAGTTGGTGGGTTGCTGGTATGGCGGATTCAACATCCACTAGGCTTAGGATTGGCAGGAGCAACAGCCCTGGCAGTATTATTTGGAGCCAATTTTGTCATTTTTACCCAAGCTGGATGGTTGCCAGTCATACCTCCGGCGTTGGGGTTAGTATTTACCGCAAGCAGTGTCCTTGCCTATAGTGCTTATCAAACCAAGCAAGAGCAAAAAGAAATTACCCAACGGGTTCAAGAACACCAACAATTAATTCTAGAATTGCAAGGTCTTTTACGGCAGCGTGGCAACGCTTCAAATGAAGCGCCAACGCTAATTGTTGATTCCATTGGGCAAGAAATTGCACTAGGAACGGTACTAAACAACCGCTATAAAATTACTCAACCCTTGGGTTCTGGAGGATTTAGCAATACTTATTTGGCTGATGATATCCAGCGTCCTGGTAATCCGCAGTGTGTGGTTAAACAGTTACGACCTCCTCACCAAGATACAGAATATTTAAATGTTGTCAGACGCCTATTCGACGCTGAGGCAGAAATTTTAGAAACTTTGGGTAAGCACCCACAAATTCCCCAACTGCTAGCTTTCTTTGAAGAAAATCGGCAATTTTCTTTAGTGCAAGAATTTGTTCGAGGGCACGCTATGGATAAAGAGCTAACCGCTGGGAAGCGACTAAAACAAGTTGAAGTTGTGGAGATACTCAAAGAAGTTTTAAACGTGCTGGTTTTTGTTCATAGCTATGGCGTAATCCATCGAGATATCAAACCTAGTAACTTGATTAGGCGAGAATCAGATCGGCACATTGTTTTAATTGACTTTGGTGCTGTTAAGCAGATTCAACCTCAGCAGCAAGAAGCTCAGACAATTTCAATTGGCACTCCTAGTTATGCACCTTCTGAACAAATGAGTGGGTTGCCAAAACTCAACAGCGATATTTATGCGTTGGGAATTATGGGAATACAAGGTTTAACTGGGGTAGAACCCAGAGAGTTTCGTAGAGACACAAATACTGGTGAAATAATTATCCAAAGCCAAGCTGATGCTAATCAACAGATTTGGCAACATTGGCGCGAATTAACTGAGGCTACAGACGAGTTGGTTATGATTTTAAATAAAATGGTACATTTCGACTTCACTCAACGATATCAGTCAGCCGCAGAGGTGCTTAAAAATCTCGAAAGTCTTTAGTACTTTTTCTAAACACTAAAATGCTAATAAAAAAGCTCGTTCACTCGGATGACCAAGCTTTTTGCCAAGTTAACGATCGCTCTTTCTAATCCCAGCTTAGATGCAGAAGAGCAAGAACGGGAAACGCGGAATCTGCTACGAGAGATCAGAGATTTAGATGTTGAAAGCGCTGAACTTGTAGCAGTTGCACAAACTCCTCCAGGATCAAAGGCATTTGGGGGTTTTCTGCTGGGAGTGTTGCAGGCCGAAGTGAGTATTGCCAATTTTAAGAAAGTATTGAGATTTGTGGGCGATCGCACTTACTAATTGTGCTATTTCCAAATAGCGATCGTACTTGTTTGTTGGAATGTTTCATAGTAGCGATCGCACTTACTCATTCTTAAAAGTACAACTCAAAACTGTAGTCCAAACAAATCAAAAAAGCCAAAATTCACAACATATCTGGATTTTCCCCTAGTTCTGTTAATCTAGCCGCTAAACAAGCCGCCTGTGCAACTGCGGCTTCCTCTCTTGCAGCAGCAGCTTGTGCTTGTGCAACTGCTGCATCGGCTTGTGCAATTGCAGCCTCCTCTGGTAACAAAACCAAATTAAGAGCCACATCGTAAAACCGCAACCATACCGCCGTTTCTCTGTCTATTGTTCCCTCACTCGTCCCCAACCAGAAACCTAAACGCCTACACCATAGCCACCCGTTCTCATTTGGTGTTAAAGGCTGATACTGCTGATTATCATCTAAATGCCACCCTTGCAAAGAATTAGGATCAAAGGGGTCATAGACAAAATAATCTGAGGTACGGAAAGTTTGTTCGTAAAGATTTTTCTTAATACCCTTGTCTATTGCTGCTGTAGATGGTGACATTAATTCTACGATTACATCAGGATAAAGACCATTTTCTTCCCAGACTACCCAACCTTGTCTAGAATTATTACCGTCAACATTTAGTACTACAAAGAAATCTGGGCCTCGAAAATCACGGTTACGAACTTGGGTACTGCTGTAGTAAATAAACATATTACCCCCAGCAAAAAAATCATTGCGGTCAGCCCAAGCTTGTTGCAATGACCGAATCAAGACATTCATGGCAATACGGTGACGATTTGATTCCAAGGGTTCACCATCATCAAAAATTAAATCTGTAGGTGGGGTGGGGGGTTCACAGTCCACAATGGCTGCTGGATTTACCTCAGTATTCATGAGCGATCGCCTTTCTCAGAAAGCCTTAGATTTATATCATAATCTGCCGAGAGCTTGCTGAATTAAAGTGTACAAATTAGAAATGGTTATAAATTATTATTAACCCAATCTTTAAAATTACGGATAGCTTGACTTCTGCCAATTTTTAAACACTGCTGAACATATTCATTCACTAATTTAACAATTGGGATATCAGGAAAATTAGGACTAGATTCAGATTTTATATATTTACCTTTTTTTAGCAAGAAAATTTCTAAGCCTTGTTGTGTATGTCGCCAAAGTTCAGGAACTCCCAAAATTTCATAATTCTCAAACCGAGTGCGAGAAGTAATATCAATTTCGATTGCTAAATCTGGTGGTGGATCTAGATTTAAATCAATGCGATTTTTACCAATGATAGCAGCTTGATTTTGAATATAAAAATTGGTATCTGGTTCTACTGCTTGCAGCATTCGCTCATTTTTAAGAGTTGTGGAACCAAAAGGCTCAAAATCAATTTGAAGTTTGTCTAATAAAACTTTTATTAATTCACCAATATATTCTTTATTTTTTTCGTGTTCTGGTAGGGGAACCATAATTTCTAACCAACCATGATTATAAGAAATACGTGCAGCACGCCTTTCTCCCATTTCTTCTAAAATATTTTCTAATTGCTCCCAACTAATATCTTTAAACAATATTTGTTGACCAGGTTTTACAATAATTTGTTGCAGTTTTAAAAGCATATCACCTTAGAGAGTTGATGTAGTAATTTATGTAGCCGATAGAATTTATAAATCAACTTTCTTAAAGTATATGTAAGCGTCAATTTATGGAATCTTATGAACCAAAAGGATATTCTGAAGATGTTAAACGTGAATGCCTAAAAATGTACGTTAGTTATCGATTCGCTTAGTAATATATTAGCTCAAGTATGGTTCAGTGCCAGTGTGGGTACATAGCGCCCGTAACCTTGAGGCGATCGCGTGATTCATATTTTGATTCTGCAACGCCTACTTTTCACGCAATCTAGAAAAGCCGTGTAGGTTTGGTTGAGGAACGAAACCCAACATTGAGCGTTAATTGTTGGGTTTTACTTCGTTCAACCCAACCTACGCAGTTTATGATTTTTGATGAGATGATTAGGGACTTACAAATTAAAAAACATCCAAAAATCTCATCCAACAATTCTCTTTCTTCTTATTCTCTCGATCCCCTCTGTAGTTCGTTTTTTTGGATAATTTATTTCTTGGAAATCCCTTACTTTTCTGACCAACGATCAACTATTTCAAGCATTTTTTCACGACTTATAGCTTTAATCATTTTTTGACCATGCGGTATTTTAACCCTTTCTACCACATCATTTAATGATTTAAATTGCTCTTTATTACGTTCAATTTCTATTATTTCTGCTATCTGAGAAGCTTTTTTTTGGTTAAAACCACTATTTTGTAATTTGGAGACAATTTTAACTTGACTAAGCGTTTTAAAAATTTCTATTGGTTCAGTCTTATCAACCATCTGCTTGTTAAGCTCTTTGACTTCATTTTCTAACTTTGCATTACTAGTTGCTTGCTCTAATATTTTGTTCGTTATCTTTTCAAAACGTGATTCCAAATTTATTAAAAATTGTTCCATGTCTTTGAATTTGAAAGATGTTTGCTCTGAAGAATCAGCTTTATGCTGTCTAAATAATTCAACTTGCTTTGTTAAAGTCTCCTCATTTTCAGACTCAATAATAAATGCTCCAATCATTTCGCCTTTATGAGGCTCTATCTCTCTAGCTCTAGCAGCAGCATGATATTCAAAGTGTCCATCAACTACCTCAAATGAATTGATACTCGAGCGACGAATAACTATAGGGTTAATAACTCCTGCCGCTTCTAAAATAAGATTTGCTGCTTGTTCTAGATCGTCATCTGCAAAACTTGATCGAGGTACAGAAGAAATAATTTTCTTGATAGCAACAAGTGATGTAGATAATTTCATTAAGTCAACCCTATTTTTTGTAAAACTTCTATTGCTAATAATTCAAATTCTTGTGCGGCAGTTGAATCTGGCTTAAAATCAAGAACTGAAATGGGATCGGCTACTTCGATATCTCCTATAATCAGAAACTTTTCAGCACATTTTGCTAGATCATCTCTGTCATAAATCACGGTATTCATCACCTTGAAATCATATCGTTTTGGAATAGTTTCTAATCTTTTAGGTAAAGTATGTTTGACAAACTGATTATTTGTAGATATTTTACAAGCTAGCACACCTAAAATTTCAATTTGAGGCTTTCTTATCTGTTTTCTAAATCCATTGATTTTTTTAATAAATTCCCTAACGTTTATTAGTCCTTGATTAGCGAAGGGTTTAAGATCAGAAGGAATAATAAGATAGTCAGCAGTAATTAGAGCAATCCTAGCATATAGATTTAATGAAGGTGGAGTATCAATCAATACTACGTCATATTGTTCTGCTACTGCATCTAGTTTTTGAGCAAGCATCATTTTACTATCTTCTTGCTGAATTAACTCATTTTCATAATTCATCAAACTAATATGAGAAGGAACAACACTAATTTCTGGATTTGTGAATTGAGATTTTCTAGCGACTTCCTCTATAGGGAAAAAATCTTCTGATTGCAGAATATGACGAATATTAGAATCTTTGATATCATCAAACTCTTCATCATCAAATTTGACTAAACCTGTAGCAAAAGTCGTATTTGCTTGGCTATCAAGATCAATCACTAAAACTTTTTTACCCATTTTCCTAATAGCGGCGGCTAAATTAACTACAGTAGTTGTCTTGCCTACGCCGCCTTTGTTGTGGTAAACCGCAATTGTTTTCATTAGATGTTGCCTCTTAGTTTCAAAAATTAGTTTTTTTCAATTATGTGAATTTCTGGTTTATCTCCCAACTGTCCTGCTTTCAAACTATCTCTACCTATTAAAACTTTAATATTCTCTAACTTAATTTAAACTTCTTTCCCAGAACATTGAAATACTAATTGAATATCAGTCTATAGTTTTTGATAAATTCTAATCTCTTTGCCATTAATCAACAATCCATACCTGACATTCGAGGTGGTTAAATAATGCCTAAGTCGGAGGATATGATGATTTAAGTTTTGTTTGGGATGCTTGGCCTCCATGACGACACTCAGCGGTGAGTTGGCATCTAAGACAAAAGGAATTACTTATGCGGCAAATGCCAAAAAATCTAAGCGGATGCTACCAATGGCAACTTCTTGATGCCAGGTGTCAGGAGTATAACCTAGCTGTGGTAGCAAATATTGCACTATGAGTTTGCTTTCAACTTCGCTTTCGTTACGGTACAGCTCGGGATTAAAAGGCAATATTTTTCTACCTCTAAATAATTATTGGACTTAGGATAAAACCTGATATTTGCTAGATTATGGCATAGCCTTAATTATATTGAGTGATATAAATCACTTATAAAATTTAAAAAATCATCATAAAATTAGTACTTCTGCTGATAAAATAACCAATTTTGAAAGCTAGCCATATTTAAAATTAACAGGCTACGTATGTATTTCCCCATTATCCCTGTAAATGGCTAAAATCAAAGTGTTTACCTATTTGCGCTAAAGGTTTTGGCTACTGTATCTTGTCCCCATTGCCATCAACTTGTTGATAGTCAAGCTATTAGTTGTCCCTATTGTCGGACTACACTCAAAGCTTACGGTCATCCCGGTATTCCATTGCACCGCGCTGCTGGGGATGGGTATCTGTGCGACACTTGCACCTATCACGCTGATGATACTTGCAATTTTCCTAAACGTCCCTACGCCAAAGACTGTACACTCTACCAAAATATTGAAGAGACAAAATTAGAGTTGGAACAGCAGCGTTACACTAACAGTTTTGCAGTAACTGTGAAAAGTTGGGTAAAACGCAATCAGGCTTTGCTGTTGCTATTAGGTTTATTATTGGTATGTTTGTTGTTCGTTATATTAAGGTCTTGATTTGGGTTTAGTGGGGAGTAGGGAGCAAGGAAAGCAGAGGAGCAGGGGAGCAGGGGAGCAAGGGAGAAGTTGCAGTAAGTTTTTCCCCTCTGCCCCTTTGTACCTCTGCACTTCTGCCTCTTGTACCCAATCCCCACTGCCCATTCCCTAATCTTCAAGCTGTGATGATGTTGGATGCTTCTGCAATAAGTTCAACTTGTATCGGTAGCGCTTTTTCCTCAAAGGTGGCTAAGTCGAACCAAAAAGTAGTGCCAATGCCGACTTCACTTATTAGATAGACTTTACTACGATGTCTGTCGATGATATTTCTGACAATCGATAAACCTAAACCCGTGCCTTCTAGGGTGTGAACTCGGTTTTCTACGCGGAAGAAGCGTTCAAAAATTGAGTGTTGATCTTCTGTGGCGATGCCAATTCCAGTATCGGAAATTTCAATTCGCACTGGTGCAGATTCGGTGTGACTGGGCTTGAAATCTAGTTGGTAGGCGCGGATTGCTACTTTACCATCGGCTTTGGTGAATTTAAGGGCATTACCAATCAGGTTGCCAAACACTTGTACTAACAGATCGTAATTACCTAATACTAACGGTAAATTAGAAGCAACTTCTTGAACAAGTTCAACACCTTTATCTTTTGCGTTGAGTTGGTAAGTACGCAGGGTTTGCTCGATCGCTTGGGCTAAATCTACGCCATCGAAGCTGTAGTTGCGACCAGATTCGAGTTTTGACAAATCCAAAACATCGTTAACTAGGCGGGTTAGGCGATCGGTTTCATGGTTGACTGTTTGCAGAAACTCTTGCCGTTCTTGTAAAGCTAAGTCTTCGCCGTAGTCGTGCAGGGTTTCAATATAAGTTTTAATGTTGAATAGAGGCGTTCGCAGTTCGTGAGAAACGTTGCTGATAAATTGACTTTTTGCGTCGTTTAGTTCAACTTCACGGGTTATATCTTGAATAGTAATCGCAATACCTTTAATACTTTCTCTTTGCAGGTTGAGTACTGTAGTCAAGAGAATGCGGATCGTCCGCGGGGTGGGTTGGTTGATAAAAATTCGGAATTCGGCGCTTTCGCATTCGCCTGCTGCCATTTCGTTCAAGGGACGGGTGATTTCGATTTGTACTGCTGGGGGTAAGTGATGTAAGACATTGCAACCTACTACATTAGCGGCTTCCCAGCCAAAAATTCGCTCTGCTGTGGGGTTGACTAAAATCACCTGCATATTGTTATCAATCAACACAGCGCCATCTGCGATCGTGGAAACTAGGGTTTCTAGTTTGGCTTTTTCTGCGGTCAGTTCTTCAATGTTCTGTTCTTCATAGCGCTCTAATCGCTCTGCCATCTCATTAAAGCTTAAAATTAATTCCCCTAGTTCGCCACCTAAAGGTAAATTAATGCGCTGCTTAAAATTCCCGGTAGCAATTTGCTTTACCCCCACCAATAGTTCTTTAATCGGCTTGGTGATGGTCAAGGCGTTAATCACTCCTGCCAAAATCACCATTACCCAAATTGTGATAAAAACGGCAATGGTGACATCGCGGGTAAAATTGGTAGAGATAACAGCGGTTTGATTGGGGTTGATCCCGATCGCTAATACACCTAAGTATTTTTTATTGACAATCAGGGGAATAAATACATCGGTAACTATCCCATCTGGGGTCGTGTGTTGCCGTACCATCGGCTTTTCCCCATCACCAGGGTAATCTTCTGGCAGTTGTATCCGCCGTTTAATGGTGAGGGAGTTTTTTACCTCCGCTTCCCAAAAAGGAATGCCAAAAAAGATTTCCCCGTTTTCATCGGCGTAAAGCATATAACGCACACTAGAGGTGCTGCTATAGAAGCGTTGGGAAAATTGGGCAACCTCTGTGAGGTTATTGTCAGCGACTAAGGGGGCAACGTTGGCAGCAAGCAACAGCCCCAAGTCACGACCAAAGCGGGTGTCATTCATCCGCGCATCTTGCTGAATTGTATTCACAGCCCAGAAGGTCAAACCACTCATCACCAACGAAACTACCATTGTGGCCACAGCCAGCAATTTGGTCTGGAGGGTGAACTCTGACCACCAACTAGCGATCGCATCTCGAATTGTTTTTAACAGAGTTAGCATCTTAAATAAAGTTGTTAGTAGTCTTTTTATAAAGCCCAACAACTAAAAAATTAACAGTTAATTTGACAAATATGTTAGGAAAATTGAGAATGGGGGAGTGTTAGGGGATATCCCTGTTAAGGTGGTCTTAACGAATTTAACTCATTTGGGCGATCGCAGTTGATATCCAGTTAAAAATTAACGCCTTAAACCCCATTTTTTTTACTATTGGTTACGCACAGATGAGCAGTCTAACAAAAATCCAACCGTTGTGATTTTAAGCTAGTTATCCGGCTCAAGTTAGCATCGGCTAGTAAACTTGAACTCAGCACCAAGATATTCAAACCGACGCGTCACCGCTACGATGCTGCAAAATCTGTGTACTGCTGCATCTTAGGCTCATGGAATGCCAATACTATATCTTCCTTGGCAACACCTGCACGAACTAGGTCAGTTGCGATCCCATGTTCAGTCCAATCTTCCTCGATCCAGAACTTGCGATCTCGAATCCGAACGTAGACGGTCATACCAGTAATGCGTTCGCCATTTTGCCAACCAAGGTTCATCCAAATATAGTGACCCTTTGGCTCATCCATAATCAATAATGTTTCGATGTCTCGGTTAGGACGACGGTTACATAGTTCTATATACTCCGTCAGGATACGCTTAATTATCCTGGGATACTCAGTTAATTTATCCATTGTCTGATCTCCTCTGTCTCTGTATCGACGACAATGAGTGGAAGTTGATGTTTGTGCAGGATGAGTTGAATCACATCCTGGTTGAAAAAGCTTTTATAAGCGATCGCACCCACAGCAAGATAAAGTTTACGGTCTGGCGCTGTTTCCTCTAGAAGATAACGGTAGATGTCATACTGACCGAGAGCCTCTTTCAAATCTTGTATCTTTGATGCGCCGACAAAGCTTTTTACTTCAACAACAAGTTTTTGCCCATCTCGTTCAGCCCCAATGGGGCGTTCAGCACCGAGATCGGCGTATAACGTTGTTCTTCGATACTGAATAATGTAAGGATCGTCTGTAATCGCCCAACCGTCCTTCATCAGTGCGTTTTTTACCGCGTTATGGATAATATCTAACTTGGGCATAGCTTAAGTATAAGTCAGCCTTGCTGCATCAGCACCAGCCTTAAAGTCCACATCAGACTGTATTTGGATTGGATGTCTTAAACAATCCTATACCTGTTAAGTGTGCGGGATTGTCTATGCGGTGTACCCGATTATTAGTCCATTGGTATATAACAGAGTTTCATAACGCGAGAATCACCCGCACACCATCTTCAACAAGCAATATCCGCGAATAGATTATGGGATTTTCTTCCTTTGCTTCATGCTGACCACTTTATAACCGATATCTCTCCGGTAATACATCCCTTCAAACTGAATATATTTGATACTAGCGTAGGCTTGAGCGATCGCTTGCTCAAAATTTTCTCCGATTCCCGTCACATTTAATACTCGACCTCCATCTGTGAGTATTTCTTGTTGCTGGTTCAACTTTGTACCTGCATGAAATACAATTGCTCCTGTTGCCTCTGCTTCTTCAATGCCACTAATCACCTGGTTCTTCTCATATTCTCCTGGATAACCACCGGAAGCGGCAACGACAGTAGCAGATGCTCCCCCCTTCCAAGCAATGGGTGGCAATTCACTTAAGCGTTGCTGTACACAGGCTAGAATCAACTCTTCTAGGGGTGTTTCTAACAGTGGCAAAATCACCTGGGTTTCAGGATCGCCAAAGCGACAGTTAAATTCCAAAACTTTCAAGTCGCCATCGGGTGCAATCATTAACCCAGCATATAGCACGCCTCGGTAATCAATGCCTTTAGCTTTTAAGGTGGCGATCGCTCTTTCTAATACTTCTGTTTGAATGCGTGCCATCAACTCTGGTGTAGCGATGGGTGCGGGGCTGTATGCTCCCATCCCGCCAGTATTTTCTCCCGTATCGCCGTCACCAATTCGCTTATGGTCTTGAGCTGGCAACAAGGGTCTAATTGTTAACCCATCGGTCAACGCTAAAACTGACACCTCTTGTCCAATCAAACATTCTTCAATGACGACAAATTTACCAGCACTGCCAAATTGTCCTTGAAAAATTGCATCAATGGCACTTTCTGCCTGTGCAACTGTTTCAGCTACCGTTACACCCTTACCAGCTGCCAAACCATCAGCTTTAACAACAATTGGCGCTCCCTGAGATTTAACGTAAGATTTTGCTGCCGCAGCCTCCGTAAATACCGCACATCGGGCCGTCGGAATCCCTGCTTCTTGCATTAGGGCTTTTGCCCAAGCTTTACTCGCCTCAATTTGCGCTCCGGCTCTGACTGGGCCAAATACCATCAATCCTTTGTCTTGGAGGTAATCTGTGATTCCCTTAGATAGGGGGACTTCTGGCCCAACTATTACCAGAGTTATGCCATGTTCTAGAGCATATCGGCTCATTCCCTCAAAATCATCTACTGCTAAGGGCAAGTTTTGGCAACGTTCCATACTTGCTGTACCCCCATTCCCTGGTACACAAATAACTTGCTCAATTTGCTTAGATTGCAACAGTTTCCATGCCAGAGCGTGTTCGCGCCCTCCATTACCAACAACTAAAACTTTCACTGATTTCCTCGTGTGTCCCTTGCAAAATGAGAATAACTGATTTGACTCTCGCGGATCAATTTTTTTATCAATTCTCACACTTGTGCAAGTCTTTGGTGATTTAGTATACTTCTTGTAAAATTCCCCTAACACTCCACCCCCAGTGTATACACAAGTCGAATTACCCCCCTTAATCCCCCCGATGCATTGGGGGAAATAAGAAATCTTGTTCCCTCCCCAATACATACGGGGAGGGTTAGGGTGGGGTAAAACCCTGGTTAATCAGCTATTTCAGACTTGTGTGTTGTAGACTTGCGGGGAGGGGAGACTTTGACGTAAGTCAAAGGCTGGGTGGGGTTGTTTTATTTATCCATCACTTTAATTATTCCATCTGCTGAAATATTTTAGCTATTAAATTTCAACTGCATTTATTCTAAAAATTAAATTTCACTAATTAGTAAAGTTTTTATTTTTATTGTTAGCAATTACTAAACCAAGTTAATAACATATTTTCAGCCCAAGTGTATTAGTTTAATTATCTTTTATGCTGATATAAATAAAACGCTCTCTAAAAAAATCCTCAATTAATCACCAATTTTTGATTATAATTATTAACTTGTGAATATAGCGGTTAATCAAAAAAAATCGGCAACATGGCTAAAACTATCGTTACTGGAGTCGCAGGATTTATTGGTTCTCATCTTGCAGAAACATTGCTACAACAAGGAGACGAAGTGATCGGGATTGATGAATTCAATAATTATTACGATCCTATGTTAAAGCGAACCAATGTTGCACATTTGTATCGTTTACCTGGTTTTACATTAATTGAAGAAGATATACAGTTTTTAGATTGGCAAAAACTCCTAAAAGATGTTGATATAATTTACCATCAAGCGGCACAAGCAGGTGTTAGAGCAAGTTGGGGTAAAGCTTTTCGAGGTTATACAGAACGAAATGTTAACGCTACACAAGTTTTGCTAGAAGCAGCTAAGGATGCTAAACACCTGGAAAGATTGGTGTTTGCCTCTTCATCTAGTGTATATGGTGATGCAGAAACATTACCTACCCACGAGAGAATTTGTCCTCAACCGGTTTCTCCTTACGGTATTACAAAGCTAGCAGCAGAGTTTTTGTGTGAACTGTATTACAAAAACTTTGGTGTACCCTGTGTTACATTGCGCTATTTCACAGTCTATGGCCCCAAACAGCGCCCAGATATGGCATTTCATAAGTTTTTTCGATCCATTTTGCGCGATGAGGCGATTCCTATTTACGGCGATGGCCAGCAAACGCGAGAGTTTACGTTTGTTAGTGATATTGTCGCCGCTAATTTAGCCGCCTCTACCGCACCCCAAGCAGTGGGAGAAATCTTTAATATCGGTGGTGGTAGCAGGGTGGTTTTAGCAGAAGTCTTAGATGCGATTGAAGAAATTGTTGGGAAGCCAATCAAAAGAAACCACATAGAAAAAGCGATGGGAGACGCCCGCCACACGGCTGCTGATGTATCTAAAGCACAGAAAATTCTCGGATATCAGCCGCAAGTCTTTCTAAAAGAGGGTTTGACACAGGAATGGGAGTGGGTGAAATCTTTGTATTCCCTATCTTCCTAATTTTCTTCCTCCTGTTTATCTTTTTAACTGTTTAACTGTTATGTAAACCGTATTGATAAAAGTTTTGCTCTTAGCTGGTAGTCAAAACAACACCTTGGCGCACAGCACGCTTGCGAGCGCTTTTACGAGTACCCCCAGCCATCTGATACTCGTAGCTGTTTTTACCAAACTTATGAGCAACACCAAGCAAAATTTTTTCAGAATAGTCTGCCAAATCCCGTTCATTTTCGGTGATTTGAGTTAATAAAACATCAATGGTAGAGAGAGTAGTATTGTAGGCTTCTAGAAATTGACGGAGATTTTCAATTTTATCAGTATAATCTTTAACTGTTAAACTATCTCCTACATCTAGAGTAGGACTAATAGATTTAATACTTGCCAAGCGCATTTCAGCTTTGCTCAGAATACGGGAATCGCGTTTGTGCCTTGCCATTAATACTCCTTTACCTGAAAAATAACCTAAATTTTTAGTAATTCCATAATGGACAATTTTTTAAAAGGTTGTCCTGAGTAAAATTATTTATTTTTTTAAAGACTAAAATTTGAGTAATTTCACCAATTGTCATCTCCCTCGCTGCTTCTAATAACCGCAGTGATTTCACAAACAGCAATTAAGGGGGAGTTTATGAAAAATTTGGATGTATGAGAAATCTGTAGAAAATAGACATCTTGCACAAACTTGCTACATTCCCCAACCCCTTCTCTCAATTTTGAGAGAAAAGGAGCCAATTTCAATGCAAGAAGTCTAGTGAACCGGCTCTTACTTTTTTCTCACTCAAGACTTATACCAATTTGCAATTCGCAATTCGCAATTGAGAAATTTAGATGCAGCAAGGCAATCCTTGCTTACATCTGTTGCCTTATTTTAGAGAATTGGTATTAGTAAATTTAAGGCAGAAATTGCTACAGCAAAAGCAGAAGTTCCTACAGGGAAGACGGAAGTTGCTACAGACTGCGCGAAACACCGAAACGTCAAGACGGAAGTTGCTACAGACTGCGCGAAACACCGAAATGTCAAGACGAAAGTTGCTACAGACTGCGCGAAACACCGAAACGTCAAGACGGAAGTTGCTACAGACTGCGCAAAACACCGAAACGTCAAGACGGAAGTTGCTACAGACTGCGCGAAACACCGAAACGTCAAGACGGAAGTTCTTACAGGGAAGGCGGAAGTTGCTACAGACCTCAAGATTTTTTACATTACTTAACTTACTTTAATTTATTCTCGCCTACTTACCTGCCCTTGAAAAGGAGGTAGAAGAGGGTGTGAAAGGATTCTCGTGTTTGAGATTGGTTTCATCGAAGGCATCGAATTTAGAAAAAAACCTCTAACGCAATCGAAAAATTCCGAAATTGACTAATTGGGGAGTGGAGAAGGAAACAACAGCGACTTTACCAATAGCGCCAAGGTAAGTAAATATGAATCATTTTCCGGGTTTGTTGATTCCATTTTAAATAATCACAGCCCAAAATTCTGATTTTTATGTGTTTAACCAAAAATTCCAGAATTCATTTGATATTTGCAGTCAAAAGAGTACAACGGTAAGCATCTGCGGCTTTTTTAATTATTTCCAGTCAAACATCTTATTATACGTTTTATGTTTAAAAAGGAGATTACTATCAAATCTAAATTTGTTATTAAAGCATCAATCATCTCTTTTATTGGAGCTTCATTAGTTGCCTGTGGTGCTTCTCTAAAAGAATATGAAAAATTTGCCAACGCTGGACAAGAGTATGCAACTGCACTAGATACTTTATTAGTTACATCAGGAAACTATGTTGTTGATGCAAATTCGGAAAAGTTGCTGCGTAACCGTGTAGAAGATCCAGTCAAAGATCGTGAACTGGAGAATAAAAAAATATATATCGACATTACTGAAAAAGATAAGCAATGGCTTATGTTAATTGGACGAATGCGCCAACATACCGATCTACTCCAACGCTACTTTATTGCTTTAGAAAATCTAGCAACCTCGGATGCTCCAACACAAGCACAAGAAGTTACTGAGGATATTTTCACTCAATTAAATAATGTCAGCACTGATATTCAAGGTAATTCTCTTGTCTCTGGGAAACTTGGCTCTGCTTTATCTGAAATTCCTAAAATGATATTGAGTAATAAAATTAAAGGTGCGTTGAGAAAAGAATTAGAGCAGAGGAAAGAAACGATTTATCGAGAACTTGCTATTCAGGAATTAGTGCTTGAATTTATTACTAATGAACTACAAAATAATTTAAAAAACATTCAAGAAAATCAGGAAGATCGTTTACTATTAAAACCTTATATGGCTGCCGATCCAATTAGCGATCCTGACGCATGGATAGAAAAACGGCAGAATATTTTGACGATGACACTTTCGATAGAAGCTTTGGATAATGCTAGTGAATCAGCCAAAGACTTCAAAGAAGCTTTTAAGTTACTCCTAGAAGATAAATTTACTATTGCACGCGCTAATGAGCTTTTGTCTGATATCAACTCTCTTTTAAATGTAGCCAAAGAAATCAAAAATAACTAATAAACTAAAGAAAAATTAAGTTTATGTCAGAGATAGCATCTAATATCGATAAAAATAAACAATTAGCATTTCTTAAAAATATCAGTGACCTAGAGAATAAATTATATGAAATTGGTATTGAAAGTAATTTTCCAGATCCAAAACAGAAAGAAGAATTTAAAAAGTATCGTCAAAAATGGACGAGTTTTGTCAACACAGTCAGAAACAATATTGCTACTGTTCTAGTCAACAAACTAGAGCAAAATGAGAAAGGTTTTGAAGATGGCATTAAAGCGATAAATCAAGAAATTCAGAAAATAAATGATACTGTAGGTTTCTTAGAGATTTTGGGTCAGACGATTGATATTATTGAGAATGTTGTTCGTTTAAGTATTTGACATGGCATGAAGTTTTTCGATAATTTAAGTCTTTTAACCCAATTAGGTAAAGCTGTTTCAAACGCCATTGTAAATGCCAGTGTAGCTACAATCGGCAATCTAGTTAAGTAACTTCCAGATATTGGTGATGGCTTAATACCTAAAGTGAAAGTGCAATTAGAGGTTATAATTAGGCAAAACTATCGCTTTTGCTTAATTTTATAGGTATTTTGAATTTAGGCGATCGCCTGTCAATTAGTTTAATCCTTAGCTTATACCAATTCAATTACAGCAGTTTTCATGTATTTGAACCACATCTGTCGTAAGGGCACAGCAATGCTGTGCCCCTACCGCGTGGTCTATTTACCTGAAAATAGCTGTAATGATTGCTACACATCCTTGGGTAAAGAGGCGATGAATCGCGTCTCTACAAATGGTCTATTTGTCGCATTCTGTTTTTAAATTGGTGTTATATCATGTCCGCTTGATTAGTTATTATTCCGGGCATCTATGCAAAAATCTTAAAATCCTCTTTCCCCCTGCCCCCTGCCCCCTGCGCTCTTAATGATAAGTCTTTTACCGAACATGATATTACCTATTCCCATGATTGAAATTCATCAATGGCGCTACGAATTAAGGAAGTTATTTGAGCGCGACGGGTTTCAAAGTTGGCGGCGATATAAATCAGTAAAATGCCAACTAGCAAGCCAACAACCCATTTTAAAAAGGAGTACTGCAAACTAAAAATTACCGATTGATAGATTGTAGTGATTAAAAAAGTGGCTGTACCAATGTAGAGAAAAGCCCGCACTCGCAAAGCTAATCCGGCAAAAATAGCGATGAGACTGAAAATTCCCGGTATCCAGGCTGTATTTTGATGAAATAAAATTGCCCACCCACAAATTAAACCACTACCTAGCACTCTCAGAAGATGACGAGATGTTTTGTATTTTGGTAGCTTCAGTTGGGTATCCACTTGAGCAATATAAAGCAGTGATAATCCAATGGGTGTAACGTACCACAAAGCATCAGTCAGGCGTAAGTCATAAAACCAACGGTAAAGTGCCCAATTAATCAACGCCACACTAACATAGGTAAAACGGATGTTTTCACTCACTTTTGCGAGGAAGATGTAGAATCCAGCTGCGATTATCAAGGTTATGGGGTAAGTTTGCAGTCTGGTTTCCCATAAAATTATCAGTGGTATGATGTATGCAGCTTGTTGCCAAGGTCTTTTAGACCAACCCCAATTTTCCCAAGGTAGGATGTAGAGAAAGTAGGCTACCACACAAGCGATCGCACCATTCCAAGGAACTAATGGCCCAGCCCAAAATCGCCCTACTGCTGTCTCCCGCCAATAAATCCTCATCCCAGCTACCTCTAATAAGCCAAGGTAAACCCACATCTCGGCGATTGTGATTCCTCCAAAGAGGCTGGGGGAAGTGCGCGAATTTCGTCCCTGAAAGATGGCATAGCGAATCAAAAATACCCCTGTTCCCAATCCCAGCAAACGGTTAACTCCAATGGGAAGAGGAATAGCAGCCATTAATAAACAGCTACTCCAAGCCCAGTGAATATGAGCAATTCTTTTCAGTTCTTGGGGAGTTAGGCGTAAGTAGCTGACAAGCCAAGGCGACAGAATGCGGTAAGCATACATGATACTAGCGCCAAGGGCAGACATGGCAATCAATCCATCACCTAATCTTCCTCCTGAAGCTTGTGACATTTGATAGAACAAAAGTTCATAAGCAGAAATTGATACGCCAATAATTCCTAAGTAAAGCAAGGGTTTGAAGCTCTCGCGCTGTCGCCCCACGCCAATAATAATTAAAGCTACACCCAACGAATACAAACCTGTCCACTCGGTAAAAGTGTTCAAACGCAGCAATACACTGAATGCACCATAAATTAATGGCAAAATATGCAGGCTGCTAGGAAACCTTTCTAATTGATGTCGTCGCCGCCACCACTCGCCGACAAGTTGAGTAATTAAACCCAAGGCGATGTTTGCAATTGCAATTCTCACAATTGAGCGTTCCCCTAACCCTAGCACTTGGGTAATCAACAATTCCAAACACCAACCAATCCCATAAAATGCCCAATTTGTCGGTTCTCGCCAACTGCGATAAACAATGGCTGCCAGAGCGATCGCAGTGGCAATTAAGAACAAAAATCCCGAAGTAGTAAACCCTTGATAAATCAGCACTGAATGCAGCGTCAAACCTAACAATTCAAAACCACACAAAGCGATCGCCCATTTATCGCTAGCGGCTGCATAGATAACTGCTAATTCGTTGCCGCGTCGGCTTAAAACAGTCCGCGCTAACCATAGACTGAGAGTTGCGATCGCTCCAGCAACAAACCAACCTGCTACCGCTAGGCGAGGTAAACCAGGTACACCCGTCCACAGCAGCGCCCCAATGAAACTTAAAACAAATCCTTCTGTAATTACCGCAGATACTTGGTTTCGCAAATAGCGCGTATTTGCAAACATCAATCCAGCACCTACAGCTAAACCAATTAATCTGATTCCTGGTAGCTGTAAAGTCACTAGCTGGGCAATTATCACAGCCAAGACACTCAAGTAACGGCTAGTAATTTGCCGCTCTATAATTGTGGCATTGGCAACACCCGTCAGAGCTAAAGGCGTAACTAGCCATAAAACTCCCCAATCAGATCGGTTATCAGCGATGCCATACCAAGATGATTCTGCATTCATCCACAAGATGAAAAAACTAGCTGCGGCTAATCCTAAACCGATATCCCATGCACTACGTTGCCATAGTCCTTCCTCTAAGCTGAATCCCCATTCTGCAACCATGAGAGCCAATAAAATACTTGCCCAGCCTTGTTGAGTCAGGCTGGGGAATAACCAATTAATGGTAAAGCAAAATGTCAGCACCGCCATGACGTGAGTTAGGTATACCAGAGCAAGAGATGAGGGGGAGCGGCGCTGAGTAACGAATGCGAGAGTGGCGGTGGAAAATAGCAAATTTAGCGATCGCAATGTGGGATTTACTAGAGCGATCGTTGTTAAAAGAGTTCCAAATAACAGAGCGAGCAGTTCGCCAAATTTAGCTAATTCTCGCTTTTGGCTGCGATACAAACTATCTGTAAGCGCCACCATCAAAATTACGTAGGGAAATAAAGCTATACCCAGCACCGCCCAAGGTTCATTTTGAGAATTGGTGAGTTGGGTACTAGTTGCGATCGCTAATTTCTGTAAGTTATCAGGTACTAATCGCCAACCTAGCAAAATCGTCTCTAAGCCGATAATGAAAACCCCTGCAAAGTCTCGCTTCAAACTGTACCGCCACAAGCGACTCCCCACAAACCACAAACCCAAACCACTGACAGCTATTGCTTGCCAAGGATAATTTACTACCGATACCAGCCAACCCAGAAAGAGTAAAACGCCACCAAGTCTTTCCCAGAGTAAGAGTGATGAAGGGGATGAGGAGGATATTAATGTTACTTCCTCTACTCCCCCCGCCCCCTGCCCCCTGCCCCCTGCCCTCCTGCTTCTCTGCTGTGCTAACCAAGTCATCAACCAGCCGCAAATGCCAATAGCTAACCCCAACAGTGTGACATCTACCTTGGTAACAAAAATCGCCCGCACCAACAATACTATTAAAGAATAAATAATTACAGCAGCAGGTAAACTAATACTTAAGCTACGGCGATCGTCGCTGACAGTATGAGGCTGTTGGAAAAGATGGTGATAAACGGTAATGATAGTTGTGGTGATGGTTGCCAGATAAACAGCAATTAAGGGAAATCCTCTTAACTGCCAACCCCAATGCAGATAACTCAGCCCCAGAATATTTACCAGAGGTAATTTGCCAGGATGTAAATTGGTAAAAATAGTTCGATTTTTGGAGAGTAAAACAGTTATAGCAGTCAGGGTAGGACAGGCGATCGCAACTACAATCCAATCCACAGGATTTTGCCACAACCGAAAGCTATCCATTGCCCAAAAATTCACTGGCACTAACAAAAGAGTGGCAATCAGCAATGTCTGAGCCGTTAATCTGAGGTTATTTTGCCTAATTGCCCAAAAGCTTAATCCCCAAAAACTCAAAGTATAAGCAAATAAAACCCCGTATTGCCCAGAAGCGGGAAACCTCGCCCATTGACTAGCAGCCAGTACCCCAGAGGATACGACTACCAAGAAAACCCCTAGAAAAAGTAGCCAACGTACACTCAGTTCTGCCCCCAAGGACTGCAACATTGTGCTGATGAAGTTGGGTTTAGCTGGTTTTTGTTGTGGTTGTTTACCGCTACTAGATTGTAAAGCTGCTATGGGCAACTGCTCCACGGGGTCGGAAGTTGCAAATACTACCTTTGTTTGAGCTTCAGCCGGGGGTTGCAACACCACCGCACATATTAGAAACTCTCGACATAACTGCCTAACTTGGGCATCAGATATTAGACCTAAACGCAACCATATATCCAGTCCTTCTAATAATTGAGGATGGGAAGATGGCAGTCTGATTTCAATTTTTAGCAGGCGCTCAAGGGGCGATGACATAAGCGGCAGCAGTACAAGTATATACTTAAATTATTTGTTTAATTAAAGTATATTTTTGCTCTAACTGTGTCACTTATAAGGCTAATTGATATTAATTTTTAACCCAATACAGTTCAGATAAGTCCAAAACCCTAATGTAGAGACGCGATTTATCGCGTCTTTATAATTTATCGCGTCTTGAAAGACCAATTATCTACACCAATAACTCTTAACCCAAGCATATTGATTTTTAACCTACAAGCAATATTCAAATGCCAACTATCTGCTTTTATTTTCCACCTTGCAGTCTCCTAACCGCTAAATGTGCCCGTATCCTTAGTTTAATTAGGTTTTGTTATTTTCCAGAGAAAGTCGTCTACCTGCTGTAACTTTGAATTATAAACTTTTTCAACTCCAGCTTTTAAAAAGTCAGACGGCTCGAACAAGAACAAAAATATGTCAGTAAAGCCATTAGTAATCTCTGGTAACTGATTTTTTCCGACAATTTGAAATTGCACTTTTGGATCGATTAATTTAGTAAGTACTTGTAGTGGTGGAAAAAGGTTATCTTCATCACTAATTAAAAGCGGTTTCTTCCCTTGATTAATAATATAAAAGTCCTTTAATTGTATCAATTACATTTTTTTCAGGATTAGGATGCTGGTACTTATGTAAATCTTCTATGCCAATCAAACGACCATTACCTAATTGCGTTTTCATTTCTGACTGCGTATAGCCAGATATGCGTAATGATGAAAAAACTTCATCACCCCAATAAATTTTTTTGTCAATATTGACAAAGCGAAAAAATACGCCTATTCCTAATAGGATGATAATTAAAAACCGTAACCAATATTTAGAAATAGTCTATTTCTGTGATAGTTGCTTTTTCATGTAGTTTTTAATTTCCTCAAAGCCTTAATCAACGTTAGTAAAAAAGCAACTCATGATTTGTTATTAGCCTGATGCTAATGAAAAAATCAAATTAATATCTTGAAATAGGATAGTAGACTAAAATTAAGATTTATTTATATGCGTTCAACAGCGAACTACCAACCGTATTGAAGAACAAAGCTGAGGAATTAGAAGCAGTACCAGCGCTTTCATAAGCTACAGAGTGGTAAACAAGGGCTACGCTGTTCGTAGCCCAGTTTACCTACTGAAGTATTTAGCAAAATATAAATTTATTTGTGTAGCATTAAGTAATTTTTACAGCAACTTTGAATGATTCATGAGAACATTTCGATTGTTTCTTTTGAGTGAATAGTGATGTCTACACCTACCCCAGGCAATAGTTCAGAGACATCACCACAGCCTATTCCCTGGCGATAACTATATCGTTGGACTTAATAACAGCATAAGCTTCTTTCCCTTCAGACAAATCCAACTCTTCTACCGATACTCTGGTGATAATTGAAGTTAACTCAACTTTGTGAACAATCTCTAGCGTTACTTCACTATTAACGGCTCCAGTAACAACTCGCTTAACAACACCCTTGAGAATATTGCGAGAGCTAACTTTGAGTGGTTTCTTTTGAAGACTAATTTCTATCTCAGGTATTTGAGTGTATATATCTTCCTCATCTGCATTTATGGTTGATAGCAAGTTTGATGGTGAAGAGTGTTGATTAAGACCACGTACCAGTTCTCGGAGAATCTCGGTCTTAGTTCGCTGAGACTGGCCACAAAACTCTTCCAAAATTTTTCGTTCCTCTTCTGAAGTTTGGAATGTTACCCACCCTTGTTCTTTTCTAGGCATATTTTTACCGATATAGTTGGTTAGATGTTGGTATATTTGCTACTATTTTACCTAGCGTCAATTTTATGGAAGAAACCCTTCAAACGCCTTTTCTATGAAAAGAAGACAAATTTTTGGCTTCCTGGGTATAGCGATCGCTGGCTTGCTGCTAGCAATTGGTTTACCGTTGGTTCCTCCTTCTCCTGTAATAGCACAGTCGAACACCAGCATACTCGTGTCCGCAGCTGCCAGCTTAAAAGATGCACTGGAAGAAATTAAGCCTTTGTACCAACAAAGTAAATCAAATATCAATATTAGTTATAACTTTGGGGCTTCTGGTGCCTTGCAGCAACAGATTGAGCAAGGTGCGCCAGCGGATATCTTTATTTCTGCTGGCAAAAAGCAAGTGGATGCTTTGGAAGAAAAAGGACTGTTGCTACCAGGTAGCCGTACTAACCTGGCAAATAACCGTCTAGTCTTGATTGTGGCTCAGGATGTTGTTGGCATCAGTAGCTTCTACAATTTAACAGATAGTAAGATTAAAAAAATTGCGATCGGTGAACCCAGAAGCGTACCTGCCGGTCAATATGGCGAGCAAGTCTTAAAGAAGTTGAAACTTTACGATCGCCTCAAGTCGAAATTTGTCTTTGCTAACAATGTGCGTCAAGTTTTAGCAGCAGTAGAAAGTGGTAACGCCGAAGCAGGTTTAGTTTATGCCACTGATGCCAAAATTTCCAACAAGGTAAAAGTCGTAGTTGCTGCTGATGATAAATTTCATTCCCCAATTGTCTATCCGGTAGCAATAATTAAAAGCAGTAAAAATCCTTCTGCTGCCAAAGAATTTGTCCAGTTTTTATCTGGCAGTCAAGTCAAAACTGTACTCAGAAAATATGGGTTTATTGTGAGTTAAAATCAGGGGCTTAAGCCCCTTATCTTGTTAATTGAGATTTAAGAAGGTGTAGACTGTAATTTTTCTAGTCGTGCCAGCACTTCTGAACTGTGAATAGTTGGGTTGACTTTGACAAAATTCTCGCGCAAGACGCCTTGAGGATCGATGATGAAACTATGGCGCATAGATAAAAAGCCGAGCCATGAACCGTAAGCTTTGCTCACTGAACCATCAGTGTCAGCCAACAGGGGGAATTTTAGGCCCTCTGAATCACAAAATTTGGCGTGGGAATCAATGTCATCAGCACTAACGCCAATAATCTGAGCGTTTTTTTCGAGGTATTGGGGTAAGTCTTGCTGAAAACGACGAGCCTCTATAGTACAACCAGAGGTAAAGTCTTTAGGATAAAAGTACAGCACTAGCCATTTACCGCGCAAGTCAGAGAGGGAAATTTTGCCATCACCTGTATTGGTTGGCAAAGTAAACTCTGGTGCTGGTTGATTAATTGCCGGAAGTTTACCACCAAGAGCATTAGCAATAGGGGTAAAATTCAGCCAGCTGATGACAGAAATACAGCTGGCAAATAATATGCTTAAAAAAGTGCGGCGGGAAATCATGGTGTAAACCAGAATTACAACTTTACACAAGTTTACAATTCTTAGTTGCAAAAAATCTTATTCTAAGTGAGATTCGGGAGGGGTATCTGTGCTTTCGATATATTGACTATCTAGGAGAAAGGCCCCCCTAGCAAAGCGAATACCCCAATATCCACCGGGTCTGCGGTCAATGACTATACCTTCTTCACCAATGTGAATTACATTGGGAGGGCGCAGCATGGGCATAGGTTCAGCAGTTTTGACGTAGGCTGGTAGCGCCACAACACGGACTTTACTACCAATTGCGAATTCTTTCGACATCTTAATCAAGCTAGGAGTTTTGATTAACTCATAACTCAAAACTAGCTTGAAAGTCTACTAAATTGGGCAGGGGAATAAATAGGGAAAGGGAAAGGGGATGAAATTTTCCCCCTTCCGCATCTTCTGCAAGAAGTCTATTAATTTTTGACTATGGAAAACAATACCTGGATATCAGTCAAGGGTAAGTGCCAAGAGTAATTCTGCTTGCCAAATATCTGGGTAACATAGTCTATTTTGGGATTGAGATGGGCGAGTACTGCCCATCCCAGATATTAACTATTTTTTGAAAGATGATTATTGAGGATTACCTTGTTGACGACCAGAAGGAGCATTTTGACGGAATTGCTCTATTTTTTGGCGCTGTTCGGGGGTGTAGACTGCTTGAATCTGTTGTTTCTCTGACTCCCGAATTTGTTGTATTTCGGTTTTCTGTATTTCACTCAGATTTAAGTCAGCAAAATTATCTTTTTTGCGACCGTGATGCTGACCTGGTTGCCGTTGACCTGTTTGCCCTTGAGCCTTACGCGCTTCCCACTCAGCCCGATGTGCTTGTTTTGCCGCCTCTAATTTTGCCTTTTGTTCTGGGGTGAGAACTGCTTCCCTTTTGGTGCGGCTATCGCGCTTAATTGCCTGAATTTGAGTTTTTTGGGCATCTGTTAGACCCAAATCTTGCCAATAGCCCCTGTGTGGAGTTTGTGCAAGTAACACGGGTGAAGGAGAGGCTGTTTGAGCATCAACAGCAAAGGAGGTTGCAGTTAAAGTTAAGGCGATCGCTCCAGCGACTAGCGATAATGCTTTGAGTTTCATTACTTGTGTGGTGGTTTTTTCCTGGTTGGATGCCACCATCATAAGAACTTATCTTCAGTAGTTACATGAGGATAAAGTCATGGTTTTACCCATGACTTTAGTCATGATGGAATTTTAACAAATTTGACTGACAATAAATAATTAGGGGTTAAGAGTTAAAAGTGATAAGTTATAAATAATGCAGATTTTGATTATGATTAATTTATAAATTCTTATTTAGTGTATTACCTAATTTTTTGGACATTGCACTTACTCTTAATTGCTCAATCAAAGAGAAAATTGAGCATCTGCTGAAGTTCTAATCACCGGATGCCGCTCAAAAGTTCAGAACTCCTAACTCCTAATTTATAACTCATACTTCATAATTGGAGTGAAGCAAGTGATGAATCGTCTAATTCAAATTAAGAAACATCCTTTTCCATCTCTGCTTTATCTAGAGTGGATACTTCTGGTAATCACTGTATTGACAGCAGTTATGCCACCTCCGTTGCGGCGATTTCCTCACAAACATCCAGAAGTATCAATTTGTGATATATTTCCAGACTTATCAATTTGCAATCTCTTGCCAGAACTGTCAATTTTTAGTCTGATTATTTTTGCCTTAATGGGCTTAACATTACCTAAAAGTAACCAGACAACTAAGGTAATCTACACAGCTGTTGAAATTTTATTGATTTTAACAACTGGACTTTTTGGGGAGAGATTTGCTCGCCTTTTCCCTGTTATATATATAATTTTAGTTACTCGCAGTTGTCTAATTTTTCAGTTACCTGGACGCTTATTCGTAACCAGTTTATCATTTACATTATTACTATTTACTACACAACTAAAATACCAATTATTTAATTATCAAGCATTACCACAAGCACAAGAACGATCTCGTTTTTTTAGCTTGAATTTGCCACTAACATTTGGCTTAAGTTTAGTTTTTGTGTTGTTGATGATGAATGCAGTATTATCTGAACGGCACAGTCGAGAAAAGCTAGCGATCGCTAATGAAAAACTCCGTCAATATGCCATGCAAATTGAAAATCAAGCTACTTTGGAAGAACGTAACCGCATTGCTCGTGAAATTCATGATTCATTAGGACATTCTCTGACTGCTTTAAATCTGCAATTAGAAACTGCTTTAAAATTGTGGCAATCTAATCCAGGTAAGGCTGAAACATTTCTAGCAACAGCAAAAGAATTAGGTTCCAAAGCGTTAAAAGATGTGCGTGAATCTGTTTCTACTATGCGTTTTAACCCCTTACAAGAGCAATCTTTAGAACGTGCGATCGCTAGTCTTTCAGAAAACTTTCATCGCTTTAATGGGATATTACCAATTTATCAAATCAACCTAGAATATTCTCTACCACCTGAAATAAATACTGCTATTTACCGGATTACTCAAGAATCTTTAACTAATATATCTAAATATGCGGATGCGACAGAGGTTAAATTAGAACTCACTACGATTAAAGGTAATTTGCAATTGATAATTCAGGATAATGGTAAAGGTTTTGATGTAGGACAAAATACTACTGGTTTTGGACTTCATAGTATGCGCGATCGCACTTTAGCACTTGGGGGTAAGTTTAATATTAATAGCGCTCTTGGCTCTGGTTGCAAAATTACAGTTAATATTCCATTAACAAGGTTAACATAATGATTAAAGTATTGCTGGTAGATGACCAAAGTTTAATTCGTCAAGGATTAAGAGCCTTATTGGAACTAGAACCAGATTTAGAAATAGTTGGAGAAGCAGAAAACGGGGAACAGGCGATTAATTTTGTTGCACAATTTCAGCCAGATGTAATATTGCTAGATATCAGAATGCCGATTATGGATGGAGTTGCAGCCACGCAGGAAATTCAAAAACGTTTTGCTAAAACTAAGATTTTAGTACTAACAACTTTTGATGATGACGAATATGTGTCAGCAGCTTTAAAAAATGGAGCAATGGGTTATTTATTGAAAGATACACCATCAGAAGAATTAGCTGTTGCTATTCGTGCCGTTCATAAAGGATATACTCACTTAGGCCCAGGTATAGTTAAAAAGCTGTTGACTAAGTTTTCTCATGTTGCATCAACCCAGTCACCGCCTGTACCATCTAGTTTAACTGAACTTACTCCTAGAGAAAAAGAAGTTTTGCGGTTAATTGCTACAGGCGCTAGTAACCGAGAAATTGCTCAGGAACTCTACATTTCTGAGGGGACGGTGAAAAATCATGTTACGAATATTTTAAACAGATTAAATTTGCGCGATCGCACTCAAGCTGCGATTTGGGCAAATACATATTTATCCTATTTAAATGAGCCAAGTTAAATAATTCGTAATGACGCTCCTACGTTGCTAACGTAATTATTCACCGAAGTACTTGTATTAAGGAATAAATCATAAAAAATGATTGAATAAATCAGGAAAAACAAGCGATCGCTCATCACCTTAAGCAGACCGATCGTTAAGCTTGAAGCTCAAACTGTATAGTAGTTTATACTACAATAGTAGTATGTGGATTAGTCTTGATTACGCTTAATTGTTTTATGGAAGTGATTTTGGGTGATATCACAAAGTTAGAAGTTGATGCCATCGTCAATGCTGCAAATACTAGTTTGCTTGGGGGTAGTGGCGTAGATGGAGCGATACACAAGGCATCTGGATCGGGTCTAGTTGATGAGTGTAGGTCACTTAAAGGATGTAAGATTGGCGATGCTAAACTAACCAAAGGATATCGCTTGCCTGCAAGCTTCATCATTCATACCGTAGGCCCAGTATGGCGAGGAGGTAATCACGGAGAACCCGAACTTCTAGCTCAGTGTTACTATAAATGTATGCAAATTGCCGCAGATAAAGAGTTTAATAGTTTGGCATTTCCTTGCATTAGTACTGGCATTTATAAATATCCTAAAACTTTAGCAGCTGAGGTGGCAGTGAAAATATGCGATGAACAGCTACAAAAGAATAGTCATCCACAAAAAATAATTTTTTGCTGCTATGACCCAGAAAACTATGGAATATATACAAATATTTTAGGATTTAGGCATTGACAGAAGTCAATGAATATTGTTTAGATAAATTACTTTTAAACCGCAGAAACAGAGAGTATGACATTTGCTTGAGAAGGTTTTCAAACTTGAGCAAAGTGCCCGTCAACTCAAGATAAAGAACGAGATTATTCGAGTTATTTTTAAAAGACTATTCTTAAAAATAAGTTTTTTGGTAGCTTATTTAAATAATTCTAAACATTCATTTTTTAAAACGTCTTTTATAACTTTGATTTTCCTAAATGACTTATCGATTACTTCTTCACAAGATATACTAATTTGTGATTGATTTACAGTAATTAAATCTTGAATTGAAGCACCATATACAATTTCTGATAACCCACTCCAAACACAAGCAGTTGCACACATCGGACAAGGTTCGCCAGTTGTATATATGCTATAACCTTCTAAAGAGGGGTTTTTTAGTTTAGCTGTTAAACTACGAATAGCATTGATTTCTGCATGGGCTGATGGATCGTTGTCTCTACTCACAGTATTATGAGCTACGGCAACGACTTCGTTATCTTTAACAATCACTGCACCGTAGGGTGCATCGCCTTCTTTTGCTTCTGCCAATGCTAAACGCATAAAAGATTCTGGGTTCATATAAGCTGAGGTTAACATAAGGATAATGGTTAATAATATCGTATTTCTAATGTTATAACTGGGAATTAAGATGTATTAATGGTCGAATATGTTACTGAGCCGACAAGAAACAGAATTTTACTTAGAAGACCTAGAAACACCAATAGGTAAAGCGATTAATTTAACACTTGCCTCTTTGGTGCTAATATCATCAGGAATTTTTGTGGCAGAAACATATAATATTCCTGATGATATGCGGTTTCAGTTAAATGTAGCTGATACTGCCATTGTCATCATCTTCGCTGTGGAATATTTACTCCGCCTGTGGAGTGCGGAAAACAAAATTAAGTATATTTTTAGCTTTTATTCGATTATTGACTTAATGGCGATTTTGCCATTTTTTCTAGGTATGGTGGATATTAGCTTTATCCGCCTATTACGATGGTTTCGGATTTTACGATTAATTAGATTTATAGATAGAAAGTTTTTATTCGCTAGTATCAGCAGTGAAGATGGGATGATTTTTGCGCGAATATTATTTACGTTATTTGCAATTGTTTTTATTTACTCTGGCTTAATTTATCAAGTGGAGCATCCGGTTAATCCTGAAAGTTACGGTACATTTTTGGATGCATTCTACTTCTCTGTTGTCACAATGACAACTGTGGGATTTGGCGATGTTATTCCAATTTCAGAATTAGGACGCTTGCTAACAGTATTGATGATTTTTACCGGAATTGCATTGATTCCTTGGCAAGTGGGAGATTTAATTAAGCAAGTGGTGAAAACTGCTAATCAGGTAGAAATAATTTGTTCGGGTTGTGGTTTAGCTTTCCATGATGTAAATGCTGGGTTTTGTCAGAGGTGCGGGACTAAGTTACCTAGTCGCAGGATTGATTAGACATCTAGTGAAATTAAATATGCGTTATCCACAATCCTTGGAGAGATGTAGAGGATATATCTCCCTTGAGGAAAACCCAGGTTCAATAACAATTACAGTTAGTGCTGTTAAAGTAGAATAATTGACAAAGGAAGAACAGCACGATTGTCTCCAGCAACAATTGCCAGTTTCTTGATAAGCTTTAATAGCTAAAAAATAGTGACACCATCGCTTAGACAGCAAATTCAATAGTCACCAACGATTAAAATTTTAGCTTAACAAATTTAAGACTTTAATTATACGATTCAAATAAACCTGGCGATCGCAGCTTAACTTCCACACTTTTTTTAGGGTGACGCATACTAACGGCGATAACACACCTGATATCATGTCCGGTTAATTAGTTATAATTCCCGTAATCTATCAGAAACCGGAAAACCCTCTTTCCCCCTGCTCCCTGCCCCCTGCCCCCAGCAAGAACTGCGGTCTTAATGATAAGTCTTTCACCGGACATGATATGACACCCATACCATATTTTTATTTGGAAAATAGCTTTTAAGGGTTTTTATCTCACTTTGATAAGGGAGGTTCAATAAAAGTAATTTTACAAAACAATGTGACAGTCGGCTCAACCTAGCCTGTATAAGATTTTGAAAGTAATTTCAGGCAATATTAGGCGCTGATGGGTTGTTGTTCAGATTCAATTAACTGATTATTCGGTACATCAAATCTAATAGTACTAGCCGCCCAGTCTTTGAAATCGGGTGCTAGCCAGACTAGCTTACGCAAAATTTCATCATTGACCCACAATACCAAGGGGAACTGAAACTGTTTCCGAAATTCATCTCGCATAATATTGGTACTAATAATCAGTTGATTAATTGCCACTACAGATTCTAAGCCCGTTACCATCAAAGCTTCGGGTTGAATAGTACCAATTTCACTTTTAATAGCTGTGTATAACTTGTCAACCGTAGGTGAAAGCAAAATTTCGTGGATATCTGCTGATGAAAATTCTGTTAACAAATTCAGCACTTGCTGCTGCCTTTGAACGCAGTTACAACACGCCAATAATAGTGAAAACTCTCCACCAGAAACCATCATCGCCCTTGCTAGTCTCTTAGTGGCTGCTGTGCTGCTAACTGTGCCGTTTTCTGAATTAGTTAAGCCGATCATTAAAAACACCCTTCTTTTGATTTTCAAACATATTCAGTGATTCTACCCTATTAATTTTTATTCAAAAGTGTTAATTGGGTAACTTTTATGACTTTTCTCTGTAATATTAAGCATTATATAACGAACAATCAGATGGTGCATTATCTCATATTCACAATTTAGGGATAATGTAAAGATAACATCAACACAATGTCAGTAACAGGGGACACGCGAAGAATTAACAATTGAATTCTCACTGGATTTTCATAGATTTTTGTATCTGCTAGCAATTAAGTAGTTTTTTAAAATATAGTAAAAAAGATACTCAGTAAAAGTCTAGCAGTAAATGTTAGCAAGTGGCAAAACTTATAGTAGTTTTCAAATGTACCCCTACTTAAACATTAGGTTTTCCATGTCACCCTTCTTTTGTGGTTATAACTTTTCTTCACGCTAACACCAGTTATCTACAGCAGTAAACCCCCTAGAGCAAGAGTTCACTGCGTCACTGTGTCTTCCCAACAAGCGATTTGGGGACGGATATTGAGTGTGGAGTAGTAAAATAGTCTTAGCCCAAGACGCAGAAATCTTATTGCATTAAAGCTAACTCATCCGTTTGATAGAACTGGAGATAAAAGATGTCGCTCCGTTAGTGGAGGACAGGGAATATTTAGCTTTCTAAGATCGATTTAGAACATTTGAACTATCACAACAAGTTTGGAATTTGCTCAATTGCTCCATTGTTTGAGGTTGATAGCCAATAACAAATGTATGTAAATATTTTTTATTTAATTTTTTGGAAACCAATTAGGAATATCACACCATGCTATTTAAAAATCGGAGGTTTGCGGGTCAAGTTTTGGCTCAGGAGTTAACCGCTTATGCTAATAACCCAGATGTTCTGGTATTAGGGCTACCAAGGGGTGGTATACCTGTTGCTTTTGAAGTTGCCAAAACGTTAAATGCTCCCTTAGATGTTTTAGTGGTGCGTAAATTGGGTGTGCCCGATCGAGAAGAACTAGCGATGGGAGCGATCGCTTCTGGGGGTGTGCGGATAGTCAATAAAAATATTATCAGCCTGGTGAAGATATCCGATGAAGTAATTGCCAGAGTGGCGGTGCAAGAAGAACGGGAGTTAGAGCGGCGGGAACGGCTTTATCGGGGAAATCGCCCCTTAAAAGATTTACAAGGACGCACAGTCATCTTGGTAGATGATGGTTTAGCCACGGGTGCAACGATGTGGGCTGCTGTTGTAACTGTGCGAAAACACCAACCTGCTCAGATTGCGATCGCTGTGCCTGTGGCTGCACCTGAAACTTGCCAAGAGTTAGAAACTGAGGTAGACGAAATCGTTTGCATCTCCAGACCCAGCCCTTTCCAGAGCGTTGGTCTTTGGTACGAAAGCTTTCCTCAAACTACCGATGAAGAAGTCCGCTACTTACTCGCAAAAGCGGCGAAGAACGGTGAAGCAATACCTCTTGGCACGTAGATTTGGTGTTTGGGAATGCCAAGATTCAGTTTCTGAGATGGACTCAACTCACCAACTGAAGTTTTAACAAGACAGAATTCAAACAATGTGATGATAGCGGTTCGGATTAGTAACGCTACCGGAACAAAAACATTGATCCAGTTACAAACTACTACAGGTCGGCGGAAATAAATCAACCATTCCAAATCAACGAAACCCTTATGCTGTATACATTTCTAATTTTTAATTTTTAATTTTTAATTCTGCTTTGCGGTACTAGTTGATATGGTTGAATAATGCTAAGTTCAGAATCAAACAGTACCCAATGTTTCATGACCCACACTTAATAACCCGTATTAATCAATATGTCTGAGATTCAAAACAAAGTGGTAATCATCACCGGAGCCAGCAGTGGTTTAGGTGAGGCAACTGCGAAGCGACTTGCTGCTAGTGGAGCCAAACTAATGCTGGCTGCTCGACGCGAAGATCGGCTGAAAGAATTGGTTGGAGCGATCGCTAAATCAGGAGGTACTGCAACCTATCAAGTAACGGATGTAGCAGATCGCGCCCAAGTGGAAGCCTTAGCGAAGGAAACTTTGAGTACATACAACCAGATCGACGTGCTAATCAATAATGCGGGATTGATGCCGCTTTCTCCCCTCGACCAAGTAAAGGTAGAGGAGTGGGATCGGATGATCGATGTGAACATTAAGGGCGTCCTCTATGGGATTGCTGCCGTGTTGCCAATTATGCGTCAGCAAAAGTCTGGTCACATCATTAACCTATCGTCCGTGGCTGGACATAAGGTGTTTGCGGGATCGGCCGTCTACTGTGCCACCAAGTACGCAGTGCGGGCGATCTCTGAAGGGCTGCGGCTAGAGTCAAACGGTGAAATCCGTTCGACTAATATCTCACCAGGAGCCGTTGCCACCGAGTTGGCTAACACGATTACCGATAAAGACACAGCAGCGGGAATTAATCAACTTTATGAGATCGCCATTGATGCAGATGCCATTGCTCGTGCGATCGCATATGCCATTGAACAGCCTAGTGATGTTGATGTGAATGAAATCATCATCCGTCCGACACGTCAACAACTTTAAATTTCGGCTTACAGAGCAAGCATTCGGCTCAGATAGCCAGACGATATCTTGAACATAATCGACCTTTCAAGTACTTCTGTTCTGGATGGACTTAAGAGCGATGTCTACGACAAGCCGCTTTGCGTCTACGCTTCTGGCCGTGATGGAAAGCTCCAACAACGTCGCCTGAAACCCTTATTCTTTGGTCAACTTTCAAAACTTTTCGGTCTACTGATAATCTGACTCGTCTACCTGGTATCGCTTTGGTACTCAGCCGTTATCCTGGCAAGATTTTCCCCTTCGTGCTGATGTGGCTGGGTTTCAAAATTTTGATGGACAGCGAATCCTATCGTCTTTTTCTAGCGAATACTTGAGAGTTAAGTTTTGTACCGTATTCAAATTCATTTAGGAAATAAAACAATCGCCCTCAAGAAAGCGATCGCTTTTGATCGGCCAGAGATGTCTTCAACATAACCGATCGCTGGGAATTCTCTACTAACTGTTTGCCACATTCCTTACAGCGATAACACTGTTTCCCCCGTCGATACCCGTTTTTGGATAACTGCTTCGATTGACAGCGGGGACATATCATTACTTTCATTACATTACTCAACCGATTGTCATCCATATATGGCTCTAAATATGAAACCATCAAGTCCTCAATCTGTTGAGTCAACTGTTTACGGTACTCCTCATCGGGGCTGCGAAGTGCCGCTAGCATAACCGCATTGCTACTATGCACACACACTTCTGCTAGTAAATTGTAATGTTCCTCCCTCAGTGTGGGATTTCGCTGCTTCAGCATATTCGCCATGAAGTTGATCGCCTCTTGGGTCATGCTTTCATCGATCGACTGAAAAATTTCGCGTGCCAGAAAAAACTGCACAAACACCACCCGCGATACTGGCTGTTCAAATAGTTTTGCAACAGTCGTTACAAGCGCATGAATCATTTGACGCAGTGGCAACTGGACAATTATAGGGATGTCTACCTGTGCCCACATAGCCTTCACCCGCTCAACATGGCGTAACTCCATCGCCTTGAAAATAGCAGCTTTGTCAGGGAAAAATTGATACAGAGAGCCGATCGCTGTCCCTGCTTTTGTTGCAATCTGATGAGTTGTTGCTGCTTCATAGCCCATTTGATCAAATACAGCAGCAGCAGCATCTAGAATTTTTTCAACTCGTTCCTTACCTCGCTGCTGTTTGGGTTGGTGGCGCAAGCTACTTGACGAATGTGAATATTTTGTCATATTTTGGAAATGCGACAAATCTTTCACAATTTTATCTTTAGTGGAGAATCCTATGCAATCTATGCTTCCTGGAGCGCCTTGGTTGTTAGCGCACAAGTCTATGCTGACAGTGAATCAACCTCGAAAAATTTCTTTGTATGGTGCTGACTATGTGATGTGGAAGGATACTGTTGGAGAGATCCATGCTTTACCCAACGCTTGCCCCCATCTGGGAGCGATGCTATCAGAAGGATGGTGCGAAGCCCAAAGCGATCGGACAAGTGCTATAGTCTGTCCGTTTCATGCCCTGAAGTTTGATGGATCGGGCTGCACTGTGTTGCCCGGATCGAGCAAGAAAACATTACCTCAACTGAAACCTTTAGAGCTAAAAATTCAAGGTGATTTCGTCTGGTCTTATGGGGAATACGAGCCAAAAATATCCATTCCTACTGTGCTGAATAAAATTGCAAACACCTACTACTTTGTTGGGCATACCGCAGATCGAAGTATTGAGACAGACTTACTAACTATGCTGCTGAATATGCACGACTACAATCATCAAAACGGCACTCACCGGGACTTATTTCGGATTACTGAGGTGGAATTTCATCAATTCATTGATAATGGGCATCACTCCCATGCGTTTTATGATATGCCCACGACCCCTTACAGTTTAGTGGAAAAGCTCAGAAAACCGGATTTATTTCTGCTACCCAACACTATTAAGGCCCATCTAGAAAATCATTTCCCATCCCTGGTGATTTTTCATGGAGAAATGCCGTTGGGTAAAGCGGCGCAGTGTCACATTTTTGTGCCAGAAACGGAGAATCGGACACGAACTTATATTTTGCTATTCGGTCAAGCCAAGCATCCTGCTTTTAAGGTTTTTGGCAACACTTATCTCAAGTTTGGCAAGGTCATAGTGGATCAAGATACTGATATTCTTGGAAAAATTTATCCAGATACACCTCAGAAAATTAAACTCAACAATGAAATAGGTATGGATTGGGTAAGACGTAATTTTGAAAGCTTCCCTAATGTAGTTTCACCTAACCTTTCAAAGTAAATTTCGAGAATATTTTCAGATGTTGCTACTTTACCTATAAATGCCTGAATGTAGTTGGCGATCCCATTTAAGCAGTCAGCCAAAGCTATCCGTAGTGGATCGTAAGGTCTAAAAGGCCACATTACTAAGGAAAGTAGCATCGCCCATCCACCTGCAATTAGATATAGCAGCGATCGCATGAGGCTGTGATTGGATCGGAAATCTGAGGAAATTACTTCGATTCATCTGAATTTTTTTGTTAATAAAACAAAATTTTTATCTAAATTATCTTAATATAATGATTGGCGACTACGTTTCACAAGTATATGTCCCAGAGATTTCTAAGAGTGTGGAACCGATTTTAGCTAAAGTACTGCTTTAGAGCATTTTCAGTTTCCTGGTTAAATAGAGGGGTGGGTTTTCTGCCCCTTTTTTTGCTCCTAGTATCGCCTGCGATAAGATCGAGAATAAATTCATGCTGTGTTTATGGCAACCCAACTCAGCCAAGCCAAATCACCAATAGAACTGGTAATCTCTTGGGAAGCCTTGCCCAAAGATTTTCAACTAGAGGATGAACCAGTGGAGAATACCGGTCAGCCACTTTTGGCTGGTGCTTTGCGTGAAAGCCTAGAAATTAGTGGATTCATCCAACCCCAGATGTTGATAGCTTCAAACTTTGGTCTTTGTGCCACTATCAACGAGCAATTTATTGCCAAAGCGCCAGACTGGGTTTATGTGCCGTCGGTTAATCAAGTGGTCGCTAACCGCAAAAGTTATACACCTAATTTAGAAGGAGATATTCCAGCGATCGCCATTGAGTTTTTATCCGATACTGAGGGTGGGGAATATTCAGTCAAGCGAACTTATCCACCAGGAAAATGGTTTTTCTACGAGCAAATTTTGCAGATTCCCATCTACGTTATTTTTGAACCTTATGGCGGTTTATTAGAATATTATCAACTGGAAAATAAGCGCTATGAGTTAAAGCAACCGGACGAAAATGGTCGTCATTGGATTGATGTAATGGGCTTATTTTTGGGAACTTGGCAAGGAACAAAAGAAGGTCGCACTGGGTATTGGTTGCGCTGGTGGGATCGAGATGGTAATTTGTTACCGTGGGCTGTAGAACAGATTGAACAAGAACGTCAACGCGCCGAACAAGAACGTCAACGCGCCGAACAAGAACGCCAACAGAAAGAACGACTGATTGCTTATTTGCAATCTCAGGGTATCGACCCGAATAACTTGCCCCCGTTTGAGTAGATGATTGGTCTTTGAAGACGCGATAAATCGCTACATCAGGGTATTGTGCTATAAAAATCCTAAATTATTTGCAAGAATATATAGCGGTTCTCGGTTGAGTGAGGTACACCCGTAGGGGCACGGCACTGCCGTGCCCTTACACTTCGCGATTAATCTTGTACCGCATCTGAATGGGAACCGCTATATACCTTGTTTCAACCTTCAACCATCTCCAAGAATTGCGCCTCGCTTAACTGCGTAATTCCCAGCGAAACTGCTTTTTCTAATTTGGAACCTGCATCTTCTCCTAACACTAAATAATCTGTTTTTTTACTCACTGAATCAGTTACCTTTCCCCCAGCTTTTTGAATCAAAGCCTTTGCTTCATCTCGCTTTAAGGTTGGCAATGTTCCCGTAATTACAAAAGTTTTACCTACGAACTTTTGATTGCCATCTCCAACTATTTTTGTTTCCTCTGGGGCAGTTAATTGCAATCCTTCTGCTTGTAAGCGTTCTATCAACTTTTGGTTAGCGTCAATCCGAAACCATTGGTATACTGATTGGGCAATTTCAGCACCAATACCGTAAATGCCTTCAATATCTGATTGCTTTGCCGTAGTTAACTGGTCTACAGCGAAATATTTCTGAGTCAACAATTGAGCATTTACACTGCCAACGTGACGGATACCTAAACCATACAATACTCTTGACCAAGGTTGATTTTTTGATTGAGCGATCGCATCGATCAACTTTTCTGCCGACTTTTTCCCCATCCTTTCCAATTCAGATAATTTCTCTGCTGTCAACTCATATAAATCGGCAACACAATCCACCAAACCTTTATCAACGAGTTGATATACCAGCTTTTCACCCATGCCTTTAATATCCAAAGCATCACGACTTACCCAATGTTCGATGGAACCTTTAAGAATCGCCGCGCAGGAAGCATTGACGCACCGAGTCACCGCCTCACCTGATTCTCGCACCACTAATTGACCGCAGACTGGGCAATGGGTAGGCATGACGAAGGGTTCGGTGTCAGCAGGACGGAGTTCTTTGATTATCCTCAGCACTTCTGGAATGATTTCCCCAGCTTTGCGGACAATGACAGTATCGCCAATGCGGATGTCTAATTGAGTAATGCGATCGCTATTATGTAAAGTGGCGCGGGAAACCGTTGTTCCGGCCAGTTGCACCGGGCGCATCTCTGCTAATGGCGTTAACGCCCCCGTTCGCCCCACATTTACAGCAATATTTTCCACACGAGTAGGTGCTTCTTCGGCTGGGTACTTCAAAGCGATCGCCCAACGGGGGAATTTTTGCGTAAACCCTAGCTGTTCCTGAAGTTTAAAAGAATTTAGCTTCACCACTACCCCATCAGTCATGTAGGGTAAATTCAGCCGTTCCGTGTCCCAATATTCATAATATTTTGCCACTTCTGCGATCGAGGCACAGAGTTTGTGGTTGGGGTTGACTCGAAAACCCATCTTTTCCAACAACTCCAAAGCTTCCCATTGGGTATTCGCAATACTGGTGTCATCTCTACCAGGAATGTGCAGGGTGTAGCCAAAGAAATCTAACCGCCGTTTAGCCACAATGCGAGAGTCTAGTTGCCTAAGTGTACCAGCTGCGGCATTGCGGGGATTGGCAAATAATTGTTCGCTTGCTTTTTGCCTTTCCTCGTTGATTTGTTTAAATACTTCCAACGGCAAAAACGCCTCGCCTCGCACTTCCACCCTTTCTAAAATTTCTAACCCTTCAAAATTCAAACGTAAGGGAATTGAGCGAATTGTCCGCACATTTTGAGTGATATCTTCACCCGTTACCCCATCACCCCTAGTTGTCCCTCTAACTAGAATGCCATTTTGGTAGGTAAGAGCCAAAGCAGAACCATCAATTTTAAGTTCAGTGACATATTCCACTGAATCTATTTTCGGTACTTGTCGCCGCCAACGCCGATCCCACCCTTGCAACTCATCAATATTGAATGCATTCTCCAGACTGTACAAGGGGATATTGTGCCGCACCGAGGTAAACTGTGTATGCCTAAGCTCACCCACGCGCTGAGTCGGACTATCGGGTGCTGTCAATTCTGGATATTGAGTTTCTAGTTGTTGCAATTCTCGATATAGTTGGTCATAGATGGCATCCTCCATGATTGGAGCATCTAGGACGTAATAAGCGAAGCTTGCTTGTTGCAATAACTGGCGCAATTCTTCTGTGCGCTTTACTTCCGGCTTAATCTGTGTCATTAGAATTCTTATAAAATATCTAGGATTAGGACTAACAAATCATACATTTGTACTATACAAAATTTTGGCTTTTGAGTCATATCAAAAGCTAAATAAGTTTTACCAAATCCCTCGCTACCCAATACTTGGATATGGCGATCGCATCGTCAACTTCAGTAGTACGCTTCCCCTGAGTACTAAGTATAATTCCACTGGTAAAAAATGTAGAGCGATCGCGAGTCATATGATGTTCGGTAAAAGACTTATCATTTAGAGCGCAGTTCTTGCTGGGGGCTCTTAGCTGGGGGAAAGAGGGTTTTAAGATTTTTGCATAGATGCCTGCAATAATAACTAATCAAGCGGACATGATATCAATGAATCGCTATATACAGTGTTTCAGGTAAATGAAGTACACAGGTAGGGGCACAGCCATGTTCCCTACGATTATCTGTACCTCACGCCTGTTGCAATCTGCTGTAAAAAAATGTAGAGACATAGCACTGCTACATCTCTACAAGGGTTATGAATAATGCATATTTAATTTCTACCAGAGTCTGTTAGAGAACTGGGTTGAGTAGCTGTAAATAGGCGAGATTATCTCTAGGGTAGGGCGATGTCCCACCCCAAATTGTTATCCAATTACCTCAGCAGTCTTCTTCTTATCCAACTTGAGAATCAACACTCCCAAAGGTGGCAAACATAAATCCAGGGAATAAGGACGACTTTGCAAAGACCAATCATCCGTCCATTTACCACCTAAGTTGCCCATGTTGCTACCGCCATACTGACGGGCATCACTATTAAACAACTCAGTATAAAATCCTTTTTGCGGTACACCGATGCGGTAGTGAGAATGGGGTTGTGGTGTAAAATTGCAAACGACGATCGCAAAATCATCAGAATCCTTGTCACGACGCATGAAGGCAACTACACTATGGCGGTTATCGCTACAGTCAATCCACTCAAACCCCGGTTCCGCAAAATCCTGGGTGTACAAAACTGGTTCAGAACGGTAAAGATAATTCAAATCGTGGAAAAACGTTTTTAACTGTTGGTGGGCTTCATGCTGCAATAAATGCCACTCCAAATCTGTCCAATCATTCCACTCCCTCCACTGCCCAAACTCCATGCTCATAAACATGGTTTTCTTGCCTGGGTGAGCAAACATATAGGTAAATAAACAACGCACATTAGCTAACTTCTGCCATGTATCCCCTGGCATTTTACCGATGATATTCCTCTTGCCATGTACCACTTCATCGTGGGACAAAGCCAGCATGAAATTCTCACTGTGGTTGTACCACATACTAAAGGTGATATTGTTTTGGTGGAACTGGCGGAACCAAGGGTCCATGCTGAAGTAATCCAGCATATCGTGCATCCAGCCCATATTCCACTTCAAGTTAAAACCCAGTCCGCCTGTATAAGTGGGCCAAGAGACCATTGGCCAGGAAGTAGATTCTTCCGCAATTGAGAGAATGCCAGGGAAATAGCTAAAGATAATGTGATTTACCTGACGTAGAAAATCTGCTGCTTCTAGGTTTTCTCTGCCACCGTACTGATTGGGCAGCCATTCCCCTGGTTCGCGGCAATAATCATTGTAGAGCATCGAGGCAACAGCATCGACACGAACCCCGTCAATGTGGTACTTGTCGAACCAGAAAAGAGCATTTGCTGCTAGGAAATTACTGACTTCATGGCGACCGTAATTGAACACTAAAGTACCCCATCCTTTATGTTCGCCTTTGCGGGGGTCAGCGTGTTCGTACAGGTGGCTACCATCAAAGAAAGCTAAACCATGTCCATCTTTGGGGAAGTGACCAGGAACCCAATCTACAATTACCCCTATATCATTTTCGTGACATTTGTCAATAAAATACATCAAATCTTCGGGTCTGCCAAAACGCGAGGTAGGGGCATAGTAACCAGTTACTTGATAACCCCAAGAACCATCAAAGGGATGCTCCGCAATGGGCAGCATTTCTATGTGGGTGTATCCTAACTCTTTGACATAAGGAATGAGTCGGTCAGCTAGTTCTCGGTAGGTAAGGAAGCGTGCGCCCGGCTTTAGTCCAGAAACGACAACTACAGGTTCCGTTTCACCATTGGGAAGTTTAGCAGGTTCTGCACTCGAAGCGTGTAACCATGAGCCTAAATGCACTTCGTAAACTGAAACTGGTTGAGTTAGGAGGTCAGTGTGACGCCGCTTTTCCATCCAGTCTTCATCACTCCAACTGTAAGCATCTAAATCAGTGACAATGGATGCCGTTTTTGGGCGAACTTCTTGCTGGAAACCGTAGGGATCGGATTTTTCGTAAATGTGTCCTTCAAAATTTTTGATTTCATATTTGTAATGCTCTCCCACACCGATTTCAGGAATAAATAATTCCCAAACTCCAGTGCGGCCTTTACGCATTTGGTTTTTACGTCCATCCCAGAGATTAAAATCTCCCAACAATGAAACATTACGAGCGTTAGGTGCCCAAACGGCAAAATAAACACCTTTAACGCCGTCTATTTCCGTGGGGTGCGCTCCCAGTTTTTCATATATCCGGTGATGGTTGCCTTCACCAAACAAATGCAAGTCAAAGTCTGTCAAGCGGGGAGAACGGAAAGCGTAAGGGTCATAGATGACACGCTCATGTTCTCCTTCTTTAATCCGTAACTGGTAGTTTGCCAGTTCGGCAGTTTCAATGGTGCATTCAAAAAAGTGAGGATGATGCACTGTTTGCATTGGGTATTCTTTGCGTTGTTCAGGAAGAACGACCCATGCTGCACTTGCATTTGGTAGGTAGGCCCGCACAGCCCAGACAGTTTTGCCGTCTTGCTCTATGGGATGAGAGCCTAGTATTTCAAAGGGATCGTTATGCTGATTCCAAACGATGCTGTTAACCTGTTCAGGGGCGATCGTGGTCATGGACATGAAGCTACCTAAGTAAAATAACGTGATTGACTAAATCTACTTTTTTAATATCTATATATATTCTTTACATTTATTTGCAATTTTGTCGCCACCGTTATCCTACATCAGAATGGGGGGTGGGGAATGGGGAATGGGGAATGGGGCATTGCACAGAGGATGAATGACTAATGACTAATGACCAATGACTAATGACCAATGACTAATGTATCAAAAATTTAAAAATGGGAAAAATTGAAGTAAGGTTTTACGTATACGAAGCAAGAAAATTTGTTCTCGAATTTTGGGGTCTAGCTTTGGTGGCGGGACTTCTTGCAGCTGGGCTTGCAATTGGACATACTCGGCAGCTGTTAGGAATCTTCCATCAATAGGCGATCGCGCTTCTATAATAATCTTTGTCCTTAATATTTCTTCTGGGATATCCTCTGGTGGCGGTAATGCTATTGCTGCCAATCTCCAATAGCTACTTAAGACAACCAAAGTTACAATAATTACAATTAAGGGCAGTAATTTTATAAACTTTCTCGTTTTAACTCTCCTCATCTCCTGAAATACGTTCATAACGCAGGATGAAAATCTGTTTTTCTCATGCCCAAATTTTCCCAATAAAAATCTGGCAATATCAAGGGAGATTACCAGGTCTTTCCTGATACGGAATAGACTACAGGAATGCTCAAGAACAATTGCCAGCGATCGCGATAAATTATTTTGCCCTCTCAAAACTCAGTAGTATAAGCAATTTTGAATGCCAAACGAGGGAAGTATCTTGTCTACAAAATAGTTTAGACTCACTCAACTTCCTTGGACTGGGAACAAGGTTTGATCGGGCGGGAATTTCAGGCGGACACTTGGTAGAGGATGTAACCCTCTTTACCAGTGTCCTCTACTTCCTGCTCTACTTAGTTGATATTTGAGCAAACTCTAGGCTCAGATAAACCAACATAAAAATGCGGTTTTTTCATGAACCTAATTAATTCGAGCTATGTAGTGAGGAACGCTGTGACTAAGTAGTTCTGGGCGTGATTTAAACTAAAGTTTAAGATGCCTTACTTAGGAGTCGCTGCGGGAGTCGCTGCGGGAGTAGTTGCGGGAGTCGCCGCGGGAGTCGTGGCAGGAGTAGACTTAACAGCAGGTGCATCAGTTGGTTCACCTGTGGCAGCTGGAGTAGCAGTACCAGCACCATCACCACCACCACCTTCACAGGCCCCAAGAATTGCAGCCAGACTTAACATTAGAGCAAAACCAAAGATTTTTGTTTTCATAACTCCTCTTTCACCAATTGTGGCTAGAACAATTTTTCGCCTGTTGAATACGATACCGTATTTATTGCTTTTTTTAAATTCTGCGAGATTACATACTTAAAAAAAACAATCCTTTGGGGTATTGTTTTTGGAATTACGTATCCTGATTAGTTTCTCTTAACTCAGGAGCAAAACGAAAATTACCAACTTATTTAGCAAATGGAGCTATGATAGCAAAAAATTTTATTTTTTTCACAGAGTATTGCATCTGGCTACCCGACGTTGCCATACTTTAGGGGCGATACCTAAAGGGTAAGCTGTCCAGTTTCTAATCGCTGATTGCAAACATTGCATATCTAGGGGATGCAAACATTGATACAGCTACCTATCAGAAAAGTTAAAAGGGTATAGTCTGTTATGTGTGCTTGTTGCACAGAAGGTGACTTTAACCTTAGCAAAACAGACAATCAAGACAATCAATCGAAAGTGCAGTATTTTCTATCTAAAAAAATTTAAAAATTTATGGTAGTTGCTCGTAAATCTACTGTTTCTACAAGGGGTAATTGGTTTCGGCGAGATTCTATCCTTTCTTTAGGGAGGCGACGCTCTGCGCGCATCGAATCAGCAGCACCGAGCACTTCTACACCACTATCATCTCAAAGACAACAGCGTATATCGAAAAATTTAGTGGTTTCTCCCACAAATGAGGCAGTTACAGCCAAATCGGTGAAAGAGTTGGGCAGACAACAATTAGTAAATCTTAATGAGCAGTTAAATGTGAACCAAAAGATTTCCGGGGAAGGTTTTCTTGGTCTTCCCACAATGCCTAATTCTGGAGTCGCACCTTTGTGGTTGCTGCGCTTATACACCTTTCATCGTTATTCGTCAGTTTTGGCATTCTTGTTAGTAGCATCGACACTTGCAGTTTATGCTTGGACAGTCTATTCTCAAGAGCTTTGGGGTCAGTCATATCGCAGACTGCAAAACCTCCAACGTCATGAACGGCTGCTAACGACAACCAACGCGACGCTGAAAAATAAAATGGCTAATGAAGCAGAACAACCAACAGCAGGGCTGGTATCGCCAACTCCTGAAGGGGTGATTTTCTTGCCTCCAGCATCTCAGAGTCCTAAGCCAGCATTGCCTAACACAACGCCAAATTCTGAAAAGCAACCGCAAACACTCTCGCCACTGGGATACTAATCACTAAGAGTCATTTGTCATTTGTCATTAGTCATTAGGGCTGAGACTTCTGGTTAATCACAAAAGGCAACAGACAAAGGACAAAGGACGAACCCAATGCAGAAGTCACCAAGCAGAACAAAATTCAGAAAGTTTCAGAATCCAGCATTCACAAGGCGACACAAGGGTGATAAACGAGGGCTTTTGGGAAAATTAGCCTCTAATATGCAAGACCAAACATCCAACACTAAGTCCCGACTGTTCATTGTCTGGGGCGTATTAATGGCATCAGGGTTGGGGTTGGCTATTAACTTGTATAATCTACAAATCGTCAAGGGGCCAAAGTTAACTGAGTATGCACGCAACCAGCAAATGGTGAATTTGCGACCTTTTATGCCCCGTCGCCCAGTAGTAGATCGCAATAGCGATCTGTTGGCTATTGACCGCCCTGTATATACTTTGTACGCTCACCCCAAGCTGTTTGATAAGTCTAATGAAGATATGGCAGAGCAACTTGCCCCAATTTTGGCAAAAGATACTGCTGAATTGGTGAAAACTTTTGAAAGCAAAAGAAGCGGAATTATCCTTGCGCCAGCCTTACCAGAAGAAATTATCGATCGCGTCATCTCTTTGCGCTTAAATGGCCTGGAATGGATTCAAAAATACTCCCGATTTTACCCGCCAGACGATTTGGTTGCCGATGTGGTGGGCTATGTGAATGTTGACCGTCGCGGTCAAGCTGGTGTGGAATACTCTCAAGAGAAGTTGCTAGAACGTCCTGTGCAAACGGTGCGGCTTAGTCGGTCAGGAAATGGGACCTTGATGCCGGATCGGGCACCTGAAGGTTTTTTGCATTTTGATGATTTGCGATTACAACTTACTATCGATAGCCGTCTGCAACGAATTGCTCGGATTGCGCTCAAACAACAGATGGAGAAGTTTGACGCTAAACGTGGGGCAGTAATTGTCATGGATGCATTGGATGGTTCCTTACTCGCCCTCGTTTCTCAGCCTACTTATAATCCTAATGAATACGCTAAAGCTAATATTTCACTATTTAAAAACTGGACGGTGGCGGATCTTTATGAACCGGGATCGACTTTTAAGCCTTTGAATGTGGCGATCGCTCTAGAAAATAACATCATCAAACCAGATGATATGTTTAATGACTCCGGTTCGATTCGAGTCGCTAATTACACCATTAAAAATGCCATGAATAATCGTAATGGGCGAATCAGCATCGCTCAGATTTTGCAATATTCCAGCAACATTGGCATGGTGCAAATTATCCAACGTTTAAAGCCTTCAATTTACTACAACTGGTTAGAACGATTGGGACTAGGACAAAAAGTTGATACAGATTTACCTTTTGAGGTTGGGGGACGGCTCAAAAGTCAAGAAGAATTTATCGCTTCCCCGATTGAAGCAGCTACTACTTCCTTTGGGCAAGGCTTTTCCATGACACCGTTACAGTTAGTGCAAATGCACGGTGCTCTAGCTAATGGCGGTAAGTTAGTTACACCCCATGTAGTTCGCGGGTTGATTGATAGCAAAGGACAGATGCATGATTCACCCACTCACACCATCCCCCGCCAAATTTTCTCAACTGCAACAACTCAAAAGGTTGTGGAAATGATGGAAACTGTTGTTACTCAAGGTAGCGGGAAGCCGGCACAAATTCCAGGATATCGCATTGCTGGTAAAACTGGTACAGCCCAAAAAGCTAGTCCCAATGGCGGCTACATCAAGGGTGCGAGAATGACCAGTTTCGTGGCTATTTTACCCGTGGAATCTCCTCGCTATGTAGTGTTCGCACTGGTGGATGAACCAAAAGGAGAAAGTGCTTATGGTTCTACTGTCGCCGCGCCAATTGTGAAGTCGGTGATCGAAGCACTGATTCCTCTTGAGCAGATTCCGCCCAGTAAGGCGGTTGAGCAACGGACGCAAGTGCCGTAGGGATTGGGGAGGCAGGGGAGGCAGGGGAGGCAGGGGAGGCAGGGGAGCAGAGGGGCAAAACTATTCCCCAATCTCCAATCCCCATTCCCCATTTCCCTTTCCTTTGAAAGTTAATCTTCCTTTATAACCAGGGAAAGATGTACAGAAAGCTACTTGTGTGAAAACTTAAGTATTAGAGGTGAAAGTAATTTCTCACTTTTCTTCCAAAGCTACCAAAGATTCCATGCAAAGCAATTTAGTTATATTTCCTAAAGCTGGGGCTGCAAAAAATAGCACGCAAACAGAAGAAAGAACAATTACCCAGTACGACCGTGCTGAGGAGCAATTTATAGAACTGCTAGCAATGGAGGATTTGGACAATCAACTGGATGTAAAACCTGCAAGAGCTAGTCAGTTTGAACTGTCGCTCTCTATGGCAATTGGCGCTGCTTATGGAAACGATCGCTCTGATGAACAGGCTCACCGTTTTCTCCAACGGATACTTTATCGAATTAATCGGCTAAAGCTGTTTTGGTACGACGATTTGCAGCATTATAACAATGAGCGATCGCTGTATTTATACTCCTGTCGCGACCAAATTGAAGCTGCTTGGCAACAGTGGGAATTGGCACAAATCGATGTGGCTGCATTGCAACAATTGGATGTAAAACAAGCTTTAATTGAGCGTGCATCTGCCGATTTAAATCCACCTTTGTCGGAGAATAGCCGCTACATTCGTGAGGAAATGACTGAAGCTGGCTATCGTCACTTGCTAGCGATCGGCTCCTTTGATGGTTTGGTTGAAGGTAGTCGTCTTTGCTACGTATTGGGTGGTGCTGCTAATGAAGTGCAGTGTACGCTGGTGCGAGTACTATTAGAAGAATACGGCAACGGTCGTTTATCCCGCAAGCACTCGACATTTTTTGCTCAAATGCTGGCTGAGTTTGGGATGAACACTGAACCAGAAGGATACTTCGATTTAGTGCCTTGGGAAGTCCTAGCTTGCGATAATCATAACTTTTTGACCACCGATCGCAAACGCTATTTTCTACGTTACAGTGGGGCGTTAACATATTTTGAGGTGGCTGGCCCTGCGGCTTACAAAAACTATCTGGCGGCAGCGCAACGCTTGGGACTCTCAGAGGCGGCGATGGGTTATTGGGAACTACACATCAGGGAAGATGAACGCCACGGTCGTTGGATGTTAGATGATGTAGCTTTGTCTTTGGCAGAACGGTATCCCAATGATGCGTGGGAACTCCTGCTTGGCTATGACCAGGAGAAACGAATGGGCGATCGCGCCGCTAGTGCTGTTATGCGATCTATACGCGAAGCAGAATAAGCCGCTCTACTCGCTTTGCTTAATCCAAAAAATTATAGATAGCAGGTTGTTCTTAGCGTTTTAATTCGACAGACATTTTAAGTCATTTTCTTGCTAATTCACCTGCAAATACATTTTTTTAGCAACCCTTTGCTAAAAGAACAGTTTTTATTGCCTCAATACAAGGTAATAAATAACCTCCTATTTATTAGATCGATTATACCATACACTTTGAAATGCAGTCAAATGAAAGATATCTTTTTTTGCCCTGAAGAATCTAATTTCTACTCCAACTGCTTAGAAAGCTTTGTAATCAGAAATTGTCAAAATTCTGAATCTATTGTGGAGTTTGGTTCAGGAGATGGCAGCCCTGTAATTAATACCTTATTGAGAAACAAGTTTGATGGAGTCATCCAGGGATTTGAATTAAATATTTCTGCATGGAAAGTCGCAAATTCAACCATTGATGAATACAATCTTACTAATAAATACATCATCCATAATTCATCTTTGTTTAATTCTTCTCAACCCGATGCTGAGTATCTTGTAGCCAATCCACCCTATCTTCCCGCACCAGATAATGATATTTATATGCCACTATTATTTGGGGGCGTAGATGGAGCTACAATTACCAACGAGCTTTTATCGTTAGGTTATGAAAATGTGTTGGTTTTAATATCTAGCTTTTCTAATCCAATAAATACATTGAATTTAGCAAAACAGAATGGTTATTATGTTCAAAACTTCATGGTGTTACCTTTGCAGTTTGGCTACTATAGTTCCGATCCCAAGGTAAAGAAGCATATCGAAAAACTCCAAAAAAATCAGATGGCATTTTATTCTGGTAATTATTATTTTTTAGCTGGAGTTTTATTTAAAAAATGCCAGGAGTCTGTAATTGATTTATCTAATCAATTAGCTCAAGTGATGACTAGTTTGTGAAAATCGAGAACAACTTAGCAGTGATGTCATCCTTTGCCTAAAGTACGATGTGTCTCGAAGCACGACCTAGAGACATATCTTAAAGATTTTGAACAAGCATTTTTATAAATGCATATTTCCAAGTAATCATTTTCTCTGCCTGAAGTTATTGCATTAAGTTGTTTGTTGTATGGCTGCATTGCTAGAGTAAGGTCTGCGCTTGAACGTTGCAAATAAAATTACAACAGCACCAAATGACAAAATAGGAACACCTGAAGTTGGTTCAGCTACAGAGACAGATGAGGTTGGCGTCAAGAGGAAGGCGTGTAATTCACCATTAACTGCACCACGACCGACAATTTGTCCATTATTATTAATGGCAGATGCTGCTGTCAAGGTAAAGCCAGCGTCTGAACCAGGAGCAATCAGGTCATTTAAGTCGTACAAAGTGTTATCACTATAAAGAAAAGCCCGTAAACCATTGCCATCTGCTGCAAAAAAGTTATTGTTAGTACCAGAAAACCCGACTACTTGACCCAAATTATTGATCCCCAAACTAGAACTAAACAAATCTGTAGGACGTAACCTACCGAGGTCTTCGAGTCCTGTGCTGGAACTGTACAAAAAAGCACGAGTATCATTTACGCCAGTGAGTCCCGAACTACCAACTACTTGTCCTGAGTCATTAACATCGTTTGCTTGACTGTACCTGTCACCAGGAAGAGTACCGAGATTAGTGATTATACCGTTGTCGGATAAAAAGGCACGGCTGGAAGAACCGAAAATGCCAACTACCTGACTTTGATTATTTATGCCATAGGCAACATAATTTTCTTTTAAATTATTGTTAATAATAGTCGTCGTACCATTGCTGTATAGGAAAGCGGCTCCGTAGGGAAAGGCAAGTTTTGGGAATATACCGCCACCAGTTGTACCTCCAACTACCTCACCTGAGTCGTTGATAGCATAAGGAATGCCTTTAAGACCGATATTTTGCGTTGTTCCACCACTGTAAATAAAGACGTTATTATCACTGTCGGTCTTACCGATGGAATTACCAACTACTTGCCCCAAGTTATTGATACCACTCACTGCAAGTACATTATCGCCAGGCAACGGACTAATTTTTTTGAGCGAACCATTACTGTAAAAAAAAGAACTGTCCAAAGAATTAATCGCTACTTCACCTGAGTCATTAATGTCTGTAGCGTAACTGTAAGCTTTTCCTGTAAGACTGCCTAAGTCAGTAACTGAGTACAGAGATGCCGCCAATGCCGACTTAGATGCAGTAAGACTGATTGCAGTCAAGGTTATTGCTGTTGTTATATAGGATTTCCACTTAAGTAGAACCATGTTACTTCTCTATGATTTTTTATTCCTTTACCAAATTACCACTGAACAGTAGAGGCGTGAACTGCCGTATCTGGGTAATCGCTAAATACGCCATCAACACCTAAGTTGAAAAATAGTTCATATTCACCTTGAGGATTTCCTTGAAAATCCAGTGGCAAAAAACAGTTTTCATTGCGGAAAGTCCAGACATGAACTAGCAAACCAGCCGCATGAGCATCGATGACTAAAGATGTAGGCGATCGCAATTTACCATTGCTGTCTCTAGGAACCAGTAAATTTTTATGAATCCCAATCGCCTGTGCATATTCAGCAATTTCTGCTAAACCTGATGCTGTGACTAAATCTGTATAGGTGCGTTCGCAGCCACTAACGACAAAATCATAAGGTTTACCACTGTTATTCAGCAATTGCACCAGGGGTAAATCAGTCTTTGTAGATAAATCTTGTAAATTACCCACTTCAAAAGACTGAATGAAAACAGGTGCGTTAGCTCCCTGATAACCGTTAGCTGTTAAAGTTGCAAGTAGGGGTGCTTCTAGGGCTAACCCAATAGATTGAAAGTAAGTTGGGTGCTTAGTTTCTGGGTAAATGCCAATCGCCCGATTAATTTCGCCACTTTTAACCTTGACTAAATCGATGATTTCTTGCAACGTGGGAATTTCTAAGAGTCCATCATAGGCGGTATTTTGCGATGCCTGCGGCGGGCTACGCCTACGCAGTTGAGGAATTCGCTCTTTAGCTCGTAGTGTTTTCAGTTCTTTTAGGGTAAAATCTTCAGTAAACCAGCCAGTTTTTGTTTCGCCATCAATTATTTTGGTGGTTTGCAAGTGAGCAAATTCTGCATGGCTTGCAACATCGGTGGTTTCAGAAATCTCATTTTCATGACGAGCAATTAAAACGGCGTCTTTGGTAAAAACTAAATCAGGTTCAATATAATCAGCCCCTAATGCGATCGCTAATTCATAAGCAGCTAAAGTATGTTCTGGACGATAGCCGCTAGCACCCCGGTGTGCAATGATAATTGGAGATGCGTCTTGCAAAGTTGTAGTCATTACTTTACCCACCTACACAGAAGAAAGCTATCCGTAGTATGTCGTAGAGAAGCAGTGCGCGATTAGGATTTAATGCTGTAGCCATTTATATCAACTAGTAGATATACTTGACCAACCAGTTTGTCAACCGTATTGGGTTAACGATATTGCGTTAATAAGTATCAAAGGTGGATAAATCCAGATCCAATACATTAATCGAGATTCGGAAAAACTCACGATTCAATACAGTTTAGTTTTTTATCGAAACCAGAAAACAAGTATTTTTAGTCTTGCGATCGCTACTCAACCTAAAATTATTTTTAATTTAACTCAGGGTAAGTCAAGACAAATAAAACTGTCTAAAGAGGGTTGTAATTCTTCATTGGTAAGAGTTTAAAGAGTCTTTATCTTGAATAATATAGTTATGTTTATTCATACTGAATTACTTGTTGCTTGATAGTTGAGTTATTCAACAAATATTAAATTAATCAAATCTGCCATACAAATACCACTAAATCGATAAAGTATTAGTCCTATTTAAAAAACTAATTATTGAACAATAAGTATTGCTATTAAATAATAAATCTGTCATATTTAAGAGTCTCATTATTCCCTACCTAAGCAAGTAAATTCAGGAACTAAATCGGCTTTCTATATAATTAACTTTTTCATTGTTCTTTAACAGCAACTTAGTTACACATGAATAGTCTACAATCTGCTAAACCTCCAAAAGTTGATAGTTGTAATAACCAAATTATCCTCGATTACTTTGAGAATGCTTGGCAACTGGAAGAGATATTATTGAAAAGTCTAGTTGGGGAAGAGACATTTTATCTCAATCCCGATCCTTTGAGAAATCCTTTAATTTTTTATCTGGGACATTCGGCTATTTTTTACATCAATAAATTAATTCAGGTGGGATTATTAGAAAAACGCCTCAATCCAGAGTATGAAGTTTTGTTTGAAATTGGAGTCGATCCAGAAAAACCAGAAGAGTTAAATGACGCGATCGCTCATCTAGAATGGCCGCAAGTTTCACAAACTTGGGAGTATCGAGAACAAGCATATTCTGTAATTTCTGAACTAATTAAGACAACCAAGATTATGCCAATTCATCCCAATCATCCTCTTTGGGCTTTAATGATGGGGATTGAACACCAACGTATTCACATTGAAACTTCTTCGATGTTAATTCGCCAACTGCCTATTGAGAGAGTGAAACGTCCTCAAAATTGGGAATATGCCCCTTTTAATGGTTACACTCATCAGAACGAAATGATAGAAGTTGCTGGTGGGGTAATAAAACTCGGTAAAGCTTTAAATGATTCAACTTATGGATGGGATATTGATTATGGCGATCGCACTGTTGAAGTTGCACCCTTTTTCGCCAGCAAATATCTGATTACCAATGGCGATTTTATTTATTTTGTAAAAGCTGATGGCTACGAAAATCAAAAATATTGGGATGAAGAATCTTGGAATTGGAAAACTCGATACAATATTCAATGTCCCAAATTTTGGTTACATGAAAATGGTAGCTACAAATATCGAGCCATGTTTGATGAAATTGACTTACCTCTAGATTGGCCTGTGGAAGTCAATCATTATGAAGCAATGGCTTATTGTCGTTGGCAAGGGAAAAATACTCGCTTAATGAGTGAACCAGAATACCATTTAGCAACTTATGGTAATAATTTATTAGATGATGTCGAAAATTATAATCTCAATTTAAAATTTGGTTCACCTAGTCCCGTTGGAATGTTAGAAACAGCCAAAAGTTCTTCGGGATTGTACGATTTGCGCGGTAACGTTTGGGAATGGTTAAGTGATAACTTAAACCCTCTTCCAGGATATCAACCTCATTTTCTTTATGAAGATAATTCTGCCATCTTTTTTGATGATAAACATCAAATGATGTTAGGAGGGTGTTGGATAACTAATGGTACAGAAGCTTTAAAATATTACCGCAACTGGTTCCGTCCCAATTTTTATCAGCACGCTGGTTTTCGGATTGTTCAAGATATGAAATATTAACAGAATATGCCTCAGTCACATACTATAGGAATAGTATTTGATTTTTGAAAAAATCTAAGTATGTGTAGGGTGTGTTATCGCGTAGCGTAACGCACCTAAAATTCGGAGTGGTGCGTTATGCCAAAGGCTAACGCACCCTACGTGTATTTCAAAAATCAAATATGAGTCCTATATAAGGTTACAGAGATGCAAAAGATTTTGAATTTCTGTTTTGAGATCGAATTTTATCTCAAGATCGCTATTAGTTGTACGATTGTTCAGCAGGTATTTTATTTGCTGTTAAACAATATCGAGATTAACTTTATAACGCAGGTGCTATTGTATTGGCTCCTTGCTTCTATCTCATTTTATAGTATTGGCATTCTCATTGAAAAAGTAATCAAAAGTAACGATGTTTTGAGGGATAAGCTGACTGCAAGAGTCAATACAGTCAAAAATCAACCATTTCCTTCCTTTACTGTCAAAGGCATTATAACAGGAGAAATTAAAGCTTTTCTATCAGCATTCATAATTCTATATCTAGCTCCAGAGGTTCATAGAGGAAATAACTTACTCCTAAATCTTGAATGGTTTTTGATGAGAATAGTTGCTGCTGATTTCTGTTTTTATGTTGCTCATCGGCTCTTGCACACAAGATTCTTGCAGAAAATCCATCTTAAACATCATGAGTTTCGTGACTCATCAAGTTTTGTTGCTGGACACAAGAGTTTGGTTGAATATATTATTGTTGCGATCGCTGACATTTTGCCTATTTTTATATTTGGATATGACATCACTCAACTATGTGCATGGAGCATTATAGGCAATGCTTACAACTTAGAAGGTCATAGTTCTTTGTCAATATTTTTCATTCCATCAGATTTCCACGATCTTCATCATACTTGCTTTCATGGGAACTATGGCATTCAGGGATTCTGGGATAGAATATTCAACACACTAAATCCTCCTACTAAGAAGCCGGGAATTATGTTTCCTGTGAGTTCGATCGAGTATACACTTATTCAGTCATCTATTAGTAAGGATACAGAAAAAATATAATTCAGCTAAAAAAATTATAATATTAATGTTTTGGTAAGCCATTGGATATTTACTCTGGTGAATCTGTTTATTATGATTTTCACTGGTAAATGCGATCGCATAATAAGTACACGGACGGAATGAATACGGTTCGGTTAAGGAGACGCGATAAATCGCCTTCTCTACAATTATTGGGCCGATGGTTTCTTGGCAAAGCCATAGCGTAATCTATCCATAATCCAAGTTTGGAAGTTGTCAATGTAGCTAAATATCACCGGTACTACCACCAGTGTCAACAGAGTAGAAGTTGTAAAACCGCCCATAATGGCAATTCCCATTGGTTGGCGAATTTCAGAACCCGCGCCGATTCCTAATGCTAAGGGCAAAATCCCGGCGATCGTTGCTAAAGAAGTCATTAAAATTGGGCGCAGACGTGACACACCCGATTCTACGAGTGCCTGACGCTGAGTTTTACCTGACTGGATGTTGATGATTGTATAGTCAACTAACAGAATCGAGTTTTTGGTGACAATCCCCAACAGCAACACGATCCCAATCAGGGCATATATTCCCAAGGGTTTTTGAGCAACCATTAACGCTACCAATGCGCCGCCTAAACAAAAGGGTAAGGCTGCCATAATCGATAATGGATGGAGGAAGTTGTTATACAGCAGTACCAGAATTGCATAGATACACATTAATGCCAGCCCCAATGCACCGCCAAAGCGACCGAAAATGTCTTGCATAATTTTGGCACTACCTGATGGTTGCTGTACTACTCCTGGCGGTAAGTTTTGCATTATAGGTAGTTTGTTGATTGTCTGGACTGCCTCTCCTAAAGAAATCCCTTGCAAATTGGCTTCTACAGCAACTTGACGGGCGCGATCGTAACGGTTGATGGTAGCAGGCCCGCTACCAAAGCGGATATCTGCCACTGCTACCAGGGGAACTAATCTACCATTTTGACTGGGGACTTGGAGATTTGTGATTGTGTTGATATCAGCACGCGCTTGCGGATCGATTTGGACGCGAATGGGGATTTGGCGATCGCTTAAATTAAATTTCGCTAAGTTGGCCTCATTATCACCGATGGTGGCAAGGGAAGCAGTCCGAGCGATCGCTTGCACTGTCACCCCCAAATCTGCTGCCCGCTGTGGTTTAGGAATTACCAAAATCTCTGGTTTTACCAAACTTGCAGTAGAAGCTACTTCTACCAATCCAGCTAGCGATCGCATCTGCTTTTCTAAGGCATCAGCAGCTTGATTCAATGCTTCGGGATTTTCACTTCTGAGGACAATTGATAAAGCTTTACGACTGTCCCCCGGTGACTGACTTTGAAAACTAATTCTAGCCCCTGGTATTTGTTCAAAGTCAGGACGCACTTGTTCCTCAAACTGTTTTTGGGAAATATTTCGTTCCTCTCTGGGTTTGAGATTAATCGCCAGAGTGGCAGAATTGATCTCTTCTGTTGCTAGTACGCGTTCAACTACTGGGTTTTGCCGGATAATGTCAGTCGCTTGTGTGACTACCTTGTTAACATCTGACAAAGTGGAACCAGGAGGTAATTCTATAGATACGTTGGAAATTCCAAAGTCGCCATCATCAACGAAACCCTTGGGAATCAGGGGAACCAGCATCAGACTGGCAATAAAAAAAGCGAAAGCGATCGCCATTGTTGTCAATCTATGGCGTAACGCCCACTGTAAAAGCGATCTATAAGGTTGAAAACCCTGACGCTTTTCATCTCCAAGTTTTTTGTTTCCCCAGTTCCTACCTGGAAGTATAAATTTAAAATTAAAGAATTTTATTACTCCCCCTGCTCCCCCTGCTTCCCCTGCCCCCCCTGCTCTTGTACAGACGCGATTAATCGCGTCTCTCTCCTCCTCCTTTAACAGATACGCCCCCATCATCGGCGTAACCATCCGCGCTACCAGAGTTGAGAAAATTGTGGAAACGGCAACGGTAACGCCAAATGGTTGAAAAAATTGCCCCGGAATCCCACCCATAAAGGCAACAGGCAGAAACACTGCAATAATCGTCGCTGAACTTGCGATTACCGCTAACCCTACTTCGTCGGAAGAGTCAAAAGCTGCTTCCCAAGCTGACTTGCCCATAGCCATGTGCCGTTCCATGTTTTCAATTTCCACAACGGCATCATCGACCAAATTGCCCACCGCCAGGGCTAATGCTAACAAAGTCATGTTGTTGAGGGTGTAACCAAGGGCTTGCTGCACTGCGAAGGTGGGAATTATTGATAGTGGCAAGGCAACAGCCGTAATTAATGTTGCTCGCCAGTCCCGCAAAAACACTAAAATAACGATGACCGCCAGCACCGAAGCTTGAATCAACTCATCAATGGTGCTTTGGTAAGATTGGCGGACAATATCGGCTCTAGTAAAAATTAAATCCAGCTTGACATCTGGGGGAAGGGTTTTTTCCAGTTGTTTGACTGCTGCTTTCACTCCTTCTTCCACAGTCACTAGAACGCTGCCAGTACTACGCAAGACTTGAAAAGCTACCACAGGTTGATTATTCAAGCGGGCGGCTTGGCGCACATCACCAAATTTATCTTCTACAGTTCCCAGGCTAGATAAAGGTACGGAACCACCTTGTGGTAAGACGATTTCGTAGGTTTTCAAAATATCGACACTGGTGGCACTTCCTAAAGTACGGATACTTTGTTCGCTACCACCAACTTCGGCACGTCCGCCAGGTAAGTTAATGTTCAAAGCGCGGATTTGGTCATTTACCTGAGTGGCAGTGATCGCTAAAGATTGTAAGCGGTCTGGATTAAGATTAATGCGAATTTCTCGGTCAACACCACCCACGCGCTGAATTTGTGCTACCCCACGAACTCCCAACAAGGCACGGCTAATAGTTTGGTCTACGAGATTGCTTAACTCTTCTACAGAACGCCGATCTGATTTAACTGCGTAAGTAATCACCGGGCCGCCGGAAAATTCCAGGCGTTCCACAATTGGATCGTTAATATCTTGGGGTAAATCTTGACGAATTTGAGCGATCGCATTGCGGACATCATTAGTGGCGCGATCGCTATCTGTACCCAAAACAAAATTGATTGTCGTCTGAGAATTCCCATCGCTGACAGTGGAAATCATGTAATCGATATTGCCCAACCCCGCGACGGCATCTTCAATTTTTTTTGTCACTTGGGATTCTAGTTCTGCTGGGCCTGCACCTGGTTGGGTGACTTTGATCGAAACTGTTGGCACATCAATATTTGGGTTAGTATCAATCCCCAAGGATATGAAGGAAAACCAACCCACTACTGTCAAAATTAAAAATAAAACTATCGTCGGAACAGGTTTTTTAATCGACCAGGCTGAGATATTAAAAGACATCGGGAAATTTTAGATTTTGGATTTGTCATTGGTCATTGGTCATTTGTCATTGGTCATTGGTCATTGGTCATTAGTCATTTGTCATTTGTTATTGGTTATTTTTCCCCATTCCCGATTCCTTATTCCCATTCCCTTCAATCTACAACTCGAACCAGATCGCCATCTTTGAGATAGCCTGCACCATCAACTACAACGCGATCGCCTAACTGTAACCCATTCTTGATTTCCACTGTGTCGTTATTACCAGGATCTCCTAACTCGACTTTCTGGCTGCTGGCTGTATTTTCACCCGATAAGATGAATACAATTACACTTGCGTCAGCTTGGGACTGCACTGCTTTTTGTGGCACTACCATTCTCATCCCTGAGTCAGTTGTAATTGCAGCACTAGCAAACATTCCTGGTTTAAGTAAAGTTGTTGGCGGCAAGTCAATTTTCACTGTCGCCTCACGTCTTTGATCGTTGAGCTGTGGTTGTATATCTCTGACTCGTCCCTGCAATCGCACCCGTCGATCGGCATCAGAAGTAACTTGCACCGATGCGCCAATTTTCACCTGAGTTAGTTGAGTTTCGGGCACCTTCGCCTGAAGTTCTAGCTTTTCATCTCGGATAATCGAAAATAGCTTTTGTGTGCCACCAATCACCGTTCCCACCTGAGTTTGCGGCGGTACGCCAGTGACATCACCGACTCTAGCCAACTTCTCGGCGATTACTCCCGAAACCGGCGCACGTACCACAGTTTGTCCCAACTGAGTTTGCAGTTGTTGTACTTTGGCAGCACTGCTCTTGACATCGGCTTTGGCTTTGTTGACGATCGCTTGGGCGTTATTAATATTGGCTTGGGCACTGCCGATATTAGCTTGGGCGCTACGTATATTTTCTTGGGACAGGTTCACAACTTCTATGGCAGTTTTTACAGCGTAAGAACGAGTATCAAGTTCTTGTTTACTAATCGTCCCAGACTCAGCAAGTTGTTGATAGCGCTGATAATTCTTGGCTGCTTCCTCTAACCTCGCCTTGGCTTGAGCTAAATCAGCTTGTTTTTGCTGGACTATTGCTCTATTTGATGCCAAATCTGCCTGCTTGGATGCCAAATCGGCTTGTTTGGATGCCACATCTGCTTGTTTCGATTCCACATCTGCTTTTGCTTGGCTAATTTGGCTTTGCAGTATGGAACCATCTAACACTGCCAACACTTGAGCTTGTTTGACAAAAGCTCCTTCTTTGACATTTGCTGGGATGCTTTTAATTTGTAAACCGTTTGTTTGCGGTAGCACCGGAATTAAATCACTCGCGGCTACAGTCCCGGTAGTTTTGAGTGTACGGACAACACGAGCGGTTTCGACTGTGGCGATGGTGACTGTCATCGCTGGGTTAACTTTTTTATCCGCTACCGGACTTTGTTGATGGGATGGAAAACGATTTAATACACTCATCCCAACCAAGGCGATCGCAATTCCTAAACCAGTACCTAAGAATAATGGCTTCAACCACCCCCTGGTTTGTTTTTGCTCTGATTTGCTCAAAAAACTCCTATCTTCAGAGGTTATAGCTTCTTCCACCTCAACTTCTGAAAGACTTTCATCGCTCACAGTTTCACCTCTACTTTCTGCCTATGCATACCAAATCTTGGTATTTTCTTAAGAAAACTTGAAGTTTATTTACTTCGATATCAACTATGACGCATTTCATCGTAAATGTCTTTTATTTGCAATAGTATATAATACAACTTTTAGACTAAGAGAAATTACTGTTAAAAAATAATAAAAATTTTTATGTAGATTATGATACAAAAAATTATTTCATCTCATAGAGCTACTCTATGTCACACACCATCTGTATTTAGATCGCTGTCAACCAATGGTTAGATATGAAAAACTGATATAGCTCATCTAGATTTATCTAATTATAATCGAAAGTATTTATGTACCTTGGTACACCAGGCAATTATTTTTTACACGTAATCAATTTTTCCTCTAAAACCTTTGTGTTGCCAGGAGACCATGTATCCAGATATAGATAAAGCTAGCGTCTACAGCTACACGTGAGTTACAAAGGAGCAAACTCCATTGCCTTAAATTCCAGCAAGGGTAGCCTTGATTATGGAATTTTGAAATCAATCAAATCAATAAAAAATTGATATTTACCAGAGTAAGCAGATATGTTCAATGCCACTGAAATTTTAATTGATGCCTTCGTAAATGAAATTCGAGACGGTTACCGCCGCACTTACGGCTGCTTTAAAAATGATTATCAGGACATTATCGCCTGGGCAGGTAACATGGCTTTGGAAAACATTGCCAATAGCGATGCCCTTTATCACAATGTTGAACACACTGTCTTAGTCACCCTGGTGGGACAAGAAATTTTACGTGGCAAACACATCAGGGAAGGCGGTGTTTCTAGTGAAGACTGGTTGCATTGCATTATTTCTTTAGTCAGTCATGATATTGGTTATGTTAAGGGAGTTTGCCGACAAGACCGAGAAACAGCAAACTTATATGCCACAGGTAAAAATGGCAAAATGATTTCTGTGGCTGCTGGCGCTTCTGATGCCAGTCTGACACCGTATCATGTTGATAGAGCCAAGCTGTTTATTGATGAGCGTTTTGGAGGTCATAAGTTAATAGACGCTGAGGCAATTAAGAGCAATATTGAATTGACTCGATTTCCCGTGCCTGCGGCAGAGGATCATCAAGATACGAAGTGCTTTGCAGGATTAGTACGTGCTGCTGATTTGATTGGTCAACTAAGCGACCCGCGTTACCTAAAGAAAATTACTTCTTTATTTTACGAATTTGAAGAAACTGGTGTAAATAAAGTTTTGGGCTATAAAACTCCTGCCGATTTGCGTAACAACTACGCTAAGTTTTACTGGAATGGCGTCTATCCTTATATCCAAGAAGGACTGCATTACCTATCATTGACACAACAGGGAAAACAAATTCTCGCTAATCTTTACTCAAACGTATTTGTTGTGGAACATGAAAAACAACAGGAAGAACAGCAGCGGTATTTAGAGAAGTTAGCAGTTAAGAGTTAAAAGAGACGCGATTAACCCTTGTCTGTACAGGGGTTGGGAGTTGAAAATTATTAATCATGAGTTATGAATTAAGATAAAAGCTTAATAACTCATAACTTATAACTCCTAACTACTAACTACTATGGATTGGTGGCGACGACTTAAGAAAAATCCTTTGGCACGCTTTGGGGCAATTTTGCTGTTAATTTTCTATATAGGAGTAATTGCAGCTGATTTCGTAGCTCCTTATGACCCCTATGCTTCACAGCCTAATGGTTCACTGCTGCCACCAACTAAGATACACTGGGTTTCTCAGTCAGGGCAGTTTACCGGGCCTTATGTTTATCCGACGACTCAGGGAGATACCAATTTAGATACAGGCGATCGCCAACTCATTGTAGACTCAAAAAAGCCCTCACCTTTGCGTCTATTTGTTTCCGGGCCGGAATACCGATTGTTGCAGATGAGTTTGCCATTACCCCCAAAGTGGGATGAAGTCACAATCTTTTCTGGTATCCCCTTAAATTGGCATTTATTTGGCACAACAAGTGGCGCAAAAGTCAATATTTTCGGCACTGATGACCAAGGCCGCGACCAATTTAGTCGCCTGCTGCATGGCGGTCGCATCAGTATGTTTATCGGCATTTTTGGCATTATTATTACCTACCCCCTCGGTTTGCTTATCGGGGGAATTTCCGGCTATTTCGGCGGTGTAACTGATAGCATCATTATGCGCTTGGCAGAAGTGCTAATGACTTTCCCTAGTATTTATCTTTTGGTAACATTGGGCGCAGTCTTACCAGCGGGTTTAAGTAGTACCCAGCGCTTTTTGCTAATTGTGGTGATTACTTCGGTTATTAGCTGGGCTGGTTTAGCACGGGTGATTCGGGGACAGGTACTATCACTTAAAGAGCGAGAATTTGTTCAAGCAGCGCGTGCGATGGGTGGGAACCCAATTTATATAATTATCCGTCATGTTTTGCCACAAACGGCTAGTTATGTAGTTATCTCTGCTACCCTAGCAATTCCCAGCTTTATTGGCGCAGAGGCGATATTGAGTCTCATCGGTTTAGGAATTCAACAACCAGACCCCTCTTGGGGCAATATGTTATCTCTGGCTAGCAATGCTTCAATTTTGGTACTGCAACCTTGGTTAATCTGGCCGCCGGCTGTGTTGATTATCCTCACAGTGCTGGCATTCAACTTACTCGGTGATGGGCTAAGAGATGCACTCGATCCTCGTAGTTTAAGAAGATAAGCCCTCAATAATAGCAAATGCGATCGCTGAAATAACAAATGCGTACGCCGAAATAGTAAATGCGAACGCCGAAATAACAAATGCGAACGCCGAAATAACAAATGCGTACTCCGAAATAACAAATGCGAACGCCGAAATAACAAATGCGAACGCCGAAATAACAAATGCGAACGCCAAAATAACAAATGCGATCGCCAAAGTAACAAATGCGATCGCCAAAGTAACAAATGCGATCGCCAAAGTAACAAATGCGATCGCCAAAGTAACAAATGCGATCGCCAAAGTAACAAATGCGATCGCCGAAATAGCAAATGCGTACGCCAAAATAGCAAATGCGTACGCCGATATAACAATTGCGTACGCCGACAGCAAATTTCAAGAGTGTCTAAAGTAGTCGCATTAATATCTGCTTATTGACATTAAGTTAGCGATCACTTCCCGTCTTGGAGAATAAACGAAACCAGAAATGCTGATTTTGTCGTTGTCCCTTGACGTTGGTTTTGATCAAGAGTAATTTAGATGCGTTTGTCCTGCTCTCCCCCTGAAAGGTTATGATCGCTCCTTCACTTAACTAGCAACTTGGGTTATTATATCTAAAACATCTAAAGCTGTTTTGTGCTTGATGACTTTTCTAAATGCATATATAAGTTAATTCTACTGACAACTATTGAGAATTTAGAGAAGTAGACGGTTAACCAAAATTGTATAGGAATTAACTTTTTTAGAGAAAAAAGCTGAAGAGGTAGGTTTTATGACTCACAATCCAGACGGAATTTCCCTATCCAATACTGGTTCAATGGGTGGCGGTCAACAAGCTGCGACGGGTAAGAATAACTCACAGACAATGACAAGCCAAACAAATGTACCTGCTGGTCAACAATTAACTCAACAACAAGTCATCCAGATGCTTGCACAGATTGAGGACATGATTCGTAGTGCAAAACTACCACCAGATGCCCAAAAAAAAGCGATCGCGTATCTTAGTGCAGCAAAAATGGCAACTGAAGAAGCGGAACCAAATAAAGAACTAGTTGCAACCAACCTAGGAGGCGTGGCTAAAACCTTAAATGGTGTCAGTCAAAACGAAGGTGAAGGCAAGACTCTTTGGGAAAAAGTAAAGCCTATCTTGTTGAAAGTGACTGACTGGTTGGGTCAAGCAATAGCAGGTTCTCTTTTGGGCATCCTGTTCAAGTAAACGGCTGTCTAGGTTTGTATGTCTCTATGCACTACAACATCTAATAATATTATGCGTATAATTGTGCGTATGGCTGCATCATCGAAAGAAGCTCAAGCAATTAATACCGTTAGAGGTTGTTTGAAAAGTACTTGGCTGTGATTTTAGGCAGTTATTGATCCCCCCTAACCCCCCTTAAAAATGGGGGAACTGGAATCAAAGTCCCCCTTTTTAAGGGGGATTTAGGAGGATCTAAAAGTGTTTGATACATTACTAAGAACTTTTCAAAGATCCTCTTAGTAGCTAAGAATCTCAAAAGCATAAGAAAAACACTCAAAACTACAAATGAAACTAAGGAATTAAACTAGGGTTAAATACAGGGCGAACGCACGGGATTTGTGAAAACCTTGCTGGATAAGGATATTGACGAAAAAATAGGCTAAATTTAAAAACACTGAAACCTTTGCTATTAAAGGATTCTTATACTTTAGATGCGTTTGCCCTGGGGTTAGATATGGCTAAGAACTTGTTTGGATTCTAGTAAGGCAAGCTAATGAATCAACCTGTGCCTCCTGACTCTGATTCCAATGAACCATCAACACCTAATTCAGATATTCAGATATCGAATACGTCAAAATTAGATGGTGGGCAGCAGGGTATTCAGGGAGACGGTAATACCCAGACTCAGGACAATAAAAAATTGTCTGGCAACATCATTATGGTTAACCTTGTGGTTAACTTTTTTTCCGGGAATATGTTGCCTTGGAGGCAGGAAACTGCTTTAAGTGGGGATAAGCAAGAGGAGCGCGATCGCAATAATTTTCTAGATAAGGTAAACAATAGCTGGATCAAAGGCGTATTGAAGAACTCCTTGCAAGATGAGGTACTAATTGAACTGGGACTACAAGAACAACTTGACGCTGTGGATACCCCTGCGAGGTGGACTTGGGAAACCTCTAGACAAGAGCAGCAAATCCTGCCACCAGGTACAAAAGTAATTGACAAATTTGAGAGTTTGGGTTCTGATTGCAGCCTCTTGATTTTAGGAGATCCGGCATCAGGCAAAACTATAACTCTGCTGAAACTTGCCAGTGATTTGATTGAGCGTGCCAGGGGAGATGTCAGCCTACCGATGCCAGTAGTATTAAACTTATCTTCTTGGAAAGGGCAAACTCTTGATGATTGGCTAGTCGAAGAACTGAATAATAAATATGAGATTCCCAGAAAAATTGGTAAAGACTGGGTAAGCAAAGATCAACTACTGCTATTGTTGGATGGGTTAGATGAGGTAAGATATAACCGAATTGGCTGCGTTCAGGCGTTAAATCAATTTATAAATAACCACAGACACACAAAGATAGTAGTGTGTAGCCGGATAAAGCAATATAAAGCCCTCAATCGCGCTTTAAACTTCTCTGCTGCCATCCGCTTACTACCACTGACACAAGAGGAAATTCATAATTATCTTGATGAACTTGATAAACTTGGTAGTCAGGGTTTGGCAAAAGTTCGCACAGCATTGATAAATGATACTCAGCTACAAGAGTTAGCTAAATCGCCACTAATGCTGAATATCATCATCCTCGTTTACAAGTCATCACCTGATGTAACAACACCTTTGCCCAAGAAAACAACACTATCCTTAAATCCGATTACTGTCGTTTTTAACTTGATTAAAAGCTTGAAAGAATCTATTTTCGGTCAGAGCAATGCTGATGACCTGACTCCAGAACCAGGACAAGCATTGGCTAACCAGGAAGAACTACGCCAACGCCTGTTTAATGAGTATATTAGACTGATGGTCTTAAGACATAGCATTAAAGAAGAAAATGATAAGCAGTGGCTAATTTGGTTAGCGAAAAGAATGAAAGAGAACTCTCAAACAGTCTTTTCAATTGAGGATATGCAGCCAAGCTGGTTCCAAAAAGATTCTCAACAGAGAAGAGTATACCATTTTGCAGTCATGCTAATTGTGCGGTTACTCTCTGGGTTGTCTGGTGGGCTAATTGCTAGTTTATTCAATTATAGTCCTCAACCAATAAATTCTTCACTTGTTTACATATGCATGGGAGCAATAGCTGGATTGATATCTGGAGTGATCAGTGAGCTATTCACACAATTCAATTTTGGGGTGATAAATAAATGGAAACATCGTAGACACGACGTTATAGATTTTAGTGGCATATTCGGTAGAATATTTAGACAAATATCTGAGATATTTACACGACTCAATTTAGATGTAGTATCTCGGCTATTGACAGGGTTGAGTTCAGAAGTAGAAGCTTTAAACTTCAAACTAAGCTTTGAGTTAATATTAATATTTGAACTGTTTATATGTATAGCAAGCCTGTATTTAACAAGTTTCCTATTCTCAGAAACAACAATAACACCTATTTTAGAAACTCCCCTTTTTGTATTCATTGTTTTGTTCATAACTCAGCGTACAGACATTGAAAATATAAGGCCAACAGATAGTATAAATTTGTCATTCTCAGAAGCCAAAAAAAAGTTTTTTATTGGAATGATATTAGGAATATTTTCTGGTATAATATTACTAATTACTGGAATGATAGTTACGTTTAATAATCCAAGTTTTACAATCAAGAATGTTTGGTTTAATGAGTTTTTATATCAAACTGCCAAAATGCTTTATATTAAAAGATTTAATCTAGAAATTATTATTAAAATATTATCTGGTTTACTAATGTTAGGTTTTTTTGTTGGGCTATGGGTCGGTTTGGTGTTAGGAGTAGAAAAAAAAGATTTTGTAGAGAAAGGTAATAAAATTACTAACCAAGGAATTTGGAACTCAGTAATAAATTCTATCAATTTAATAACAGTTGGTGGATTGATTGGTGCGTTGATTAGTGTGGTAGTATGGATTTTTTTTCATATGTATCCAGGCATAATTTGGTGGGTTCATTATGGAAATGATCCTTTTTCTGATGGACTAATTTTTTCACTAGTAGTTGGCTCCATAATTGGGTTGATTAATGGTCTAATTGGTGGAGATAATTCAGGTTTAGTTTGCATTAAACACTTTGTTTTACGTGTTATTCTTTGCAGAAGTGGCAATATTCCTTGGGACTACGCTCGTTTTCTCGATTATGCAACTGAACGCATTCTTTTGCAAAAAGTTAGTGGTAGTTACATTTTTATCCACAGACTGCTATTAGAGCATTTTGCCCGAATGCCTTCCGCTGATCAGTCAGCAAGTGAGTGAAACTGTGATTTTGCTTGTTTTATTTCTTTGTCTTTCTCTGATTGGACTGACTACCTACTTAGTTTTTTTACGACGTGCGATCGCCGATATGCAACTAAGTCCATCAAAGGAGGTAATACTTAAAGATACTTTTAATTTTAGATTACCAACAGTTTCAGTAATTATTCCTGCTTATAACGAAGCAGATAATATCCAAGAATGTGTCATATCTATTTTAAACAGCACTAGCTTGTCAGTTGATAACCTTGAAGTCTGGGTAGTAGACGATCAATCAACTGACGAAACTCTGACAATCTTGAAACGACTTCAGCAAAATCTTAGTGATTTACGATTGAAGATTATATGTGGACTACCTCGACCAGAAAAACAAGTTTGGATAGGCAAAAACTGGGCTTGTGCTCAAGCTGCTGAACGTTCTTGTGGAGAATACTTACTCTTTATTGATGCTGATGTCCGATTGAAACTAGGGGCAATTGAAACGGTTATTCATAAAGCAGAAATAGAAAAGACTGACTTACTGAACTGTATACCAGCACTCGTTTGTGATTCTCTCGCAGAGTGGTTAGTACAGCCATTGATATTCATCAATATGCTGATTGCTTTTAACTCTACGGTTGTAAAAAACCCTAATACAAAGACAGCGTTTGCAGCAGGGCCTTTCATGCTGTTTCGGCACTCAGCCTATAATCAAATAGGAGGACATTGTGCAGTAGCCAGTAAGGTTGCTGAAGATGTTGCTCTGGCACAACTTATTAAACACAGTGGTTTAAAATTGCAATATGTACTAGGGGCAGATTTAGCTACATTACGAATGTATCGCTCTTGGGGAGCACTCTGGGAAGGTTGGACTAAAGTTTTGTACTCAGGTGCTCAACGGAATTTTTGGATAATGTTGTATTTAGCTCTGGTGATGTTAAGCATTTACTCGATTCCCTGGCTAGGATTGGTAATTTTGCTTGGTAAAAGTCTTTTGATTGGATGGGGAACGCTTGACTTGCTTGCAATTTGTCTAGCTTTGAGCGCAATTCTCCTTCAGTACAGTTTGCGAACCCTAGCTTCCCAGGCATTTTACAGTTCTTCAAAATACTGGTGGCTACATTGGTTGGGAGGTTTATTGGTTGCTTTGATTGCTATTGTTTCGGTTATTAAGACTGAAACTGGCTGGGGTTGGACTTGGCGAGGTCGATCACTCAAACAAAAGTAAAAATCATGACTTTTCAAACATCCTCTAATATCGAATTCGCGGATCTACATAAGCATTTAAAATATCAATCAAAATGCTGGCACTGACAACGATCGCACCAAAAAAGACTAGCACTCCCTGGACTGTGGGATAATCGCGATCGGCGATCGCTTGATACAATCGATTAGCTAACCCAGGCCAAGAAAATGTTACCTCTGTCAAAATCGCTCCACCCAACAGAGACGCAAAGGTTAATCCCAAGACTGTAATCACTGGAATTAAAGCATTTTTTAAAGCGTGGGAGGCTAAAATTTTATTTTCACCAATACCTCTGGCTCTAGCGGCTTCTACATAATCGGCTTGCAAGGTTTGCTTTAAATTCACTCGCACAATTCGCTCAAAAATTCCACTAAGCAAAATTCCTAGTGTGAGACTTGGTAGAGCAAGATGGTGCAAAGATGCGAAAAACTGGGTGAAATTTCCACCGAGTAGGCTATCAATTGTATACAATCCAGTCACAGGAGTGGGCGCTGGAAGATTGGGCGGAAAGCGATTGGAATTAGGAAACCAACCGAGTTGGACTGAGAAAATCAACTGCAAAAGCATTCCCGCCCAAAACATGGGAAGTGCGTAGGTGATGATACCAAATAAGCGTCCTCCGATATCGAAATATGTCCCAGGACGAGAAGCTGAAAGAGTCCCAACTGCGATTCCGACGATGAGTGCAACCGCCATACTACATACTGCTAACTCCACCGTCGCCGGGAAATATTGTCCAATTATGTCCCAAACATTCTGTCCGCGACTCATTAAAGAAGTTCCCAAGTCAAAGCGTAGTATGCTTCCCAAATAATTAAGATATTGTAGCCACAAAGGAAGGTTTAAACCGAGTTGTTTTCGCAATTCTTCTTTAGCTGCTTCTGGCGCACGTCCACCAAGAATTGCATCTGCTGGATCTCCTGGTGTTGCTCTTAGTAAAAGAAATACAATGGTAATAATCGTTAATAGCTGAAGTGGTGCAAGAAGCAACCGAGAAACAATGTAATATTGTAAAGCTTTAGAACGGGACATAAGCAATTTAAAGTGTAAAATTAAAAATGCACTTTTGGTAACTATTTTGGCTATCAATTAGACTTCTTGCATGAATCAAAAGCCCTCACCCTAAATTGGGAGAAGGGGTTGGGGGATGAGGGCAAATTTTGCATTTGTGCAAGAGGTCAATTAGATATACATTAAACATGAAATATTTTATTGAATAGTCAAAAGCCAATGGTCAACAGTTATTGCTAATGACTAATGACTAATGACTACTTTTTAAGTGTCTGGTAAATCAGAATTTGGGTAGGGTTAAGTTCCACGCCACTAACACCATTTCGGGCAAATACATAGTCTTTGTTTTGCCATAAGGGAACGTAAGGTACATCAGTAGTAACTTGCGTTTGAATTTCTGTAAAAATTTTCTGACGCGCTTCGGGGTTTTGTTCTTTGCGTTGCCCATCAATCAGTTTATTTATGGCTTCGCTATAGTAAAACGAACCCTGAGTTTGACTGCCTCCATCTTCGCATCCTTTAGCAGCTGAACCTTTGTCACAAGACAAAAATGGTTGAACGTAATTATCTGGATCTAAAAAGTCTGGATACCAATCAAGTAAAGCTGCCGGATACAAACCCTTGGCAATATCTTTAAAGAAGGCAGGCCCTTCAGCTTGGGTAACTTCAAATTGCAGTATTCCATCCATTTTGACATCCACAAGGGATTTGAGTGTCTGTGCTGCCAAACTACGAGTAGGTGAACTAGAAGGATACCAAACTTGCACTTTTGCAGGATTTTCTTTGGAGAAGCCAGCAGTAGTTAATAATTTTTTAGCTTGATCGAAGTTAGCATCGCCATATTTATCTTTGAATAATGGCACAGAAACTTTAAATGTTGTGGGAATCATGCTATAAAGCGGATCTGCTTGACCAAGTAATACTCGCTCGTTTAAAAGTGGACGGTCAATTATGGACGCGATCGCTTGTCTTACCTCTAATTTATCTAAAGGCTTTTGATTCCGGTTTAATACCAGATAACTTACTACACTACCCTCAGCCGCGATCGCTTGCCAATCCCCTTTTTTACCACCTTCTTCCAAGCTCCGATTTTGATCTGGCTGTAGCGACAAATAAGCTACATCCACTGCACCTGTACGGAAAGCATTAAACAAATTAACCGGACTAGTTTGAATTTGGAGATTAACACCTTTGTTAACTGGTTTTTCTCCCCAATATTTATCAAACGCATCAAATCGGATGGAATCAGTACCATACTGTCCTAATTTATAAGGGCCAGTTCCCACAAAAATATTTGGCTTGAATCTACCAGCGCCGACTTCGTAAGCTTTTGGTGAAACGGCACACACTCCAGGAAATGCCAGTAGTGAGGGAAAAGCTGCAAAGGACTTTTTCAGCTTGATTGTCAACTCATACTCGCTTGTAGGTTTTATCGAATCTACTATATCAGCTAGTAAGAATGAGGGTTTTCCTTTATTTTCAATAAAGCGCTGGATGGTAAAAGCCATTGCTTGAGCGTTGAAGGGAGTCCCATCGTGAAAAACTACTCCCTGACGTAAGGGGATGGTATAAGTTAAGCCGTCTTGACTAACTTTGGGTAATGCTGTAGCTAGTTGGGGTTTAATTTCGGTGCTTCCTGATTCGTAGTTGTAGAGGCGATCGCTCATATTAAACACCAAACCTAAAGATGCTAACTCATAAGCGTCAGCCGGATCGAGGGTTCTTGGCTTTGCTGTTGTACCTATCGTAATCCGACCATTACCTGTAGGGGTATTTACAGAACCGGATGGTGGCGTACTTGACTGTGGACGAGGAGCACAACTAACAACCAAAAATAAACATAAATAGAACAAAGATAGGAATTGTGTAATCCGACCCCACCGTTTCACGAACAAGGAAAACCAGGTCATAGCAATAATATATTTCATATCAGCGGTCAGCAATTTTACTACATTTGTGACTCTTGTGCTGAATTTTTACAATTTATAGTAGTTCTTGTTTCGATGGAACGCGGGCTTTGGTTGGCAAAGCCTCAAGCTTAAGTATGTAACTGTAAAAAATATAATTTTTACAGTTAAGTAAGAGAGAATTCGACTTGACATTATGACTCCGTAGCAGTCTAAATCAAAAAATTGTGACGGATACTCAACTTCATGATTAAGTTTCTTGCGACTGTGCAATGTCTACGACAGGCTACGCCTACGCACTATTTTGTTACAAAAAATCATTGAGAAAATACATAATTTGAAATTTTTCAATTTAATATTTGTTAAGTACTGAAAAGTTTTTATTTAATTAAAATTTTCAACATTGGCTAAAATTGTCGTAAATTCCTAGTTAATAGGAAAATTAGGTCTTGTTAAGCTTTGACCTAAGCTCAATTAGTGTACGTTGAAATTTTACCTGTTGCTGCTTGGGCACAGACACTGATGATAAAGCGTTTTATCGTTAAGATCGGCCGTATTCTCAAAAAGAAGAGTGTTTGAACATCAGCGACTAAGGCGATCGCGATATCGTTAACAGCAGATTGAAAGTCTAATAGTGAGACTAAGACCGTGAAGTATTTCTTTCTATCTGAGGGATGGGCAGTTGCAAGAGTCTGGGCATCTGATGGACTCTGGCAAATAACCGCATGGCGACGCCAACCAGATATTCAGCGAATGAATATTTGTTTAGTCGAAGAAAATGAATTGCTCTGGCTTTATCGAGTTGAAGAAGCCGTTTTAACCGTGGAAGTCAAGCCAACAACAGCAGTAATTGCCAGTCAGACCATCGGTCAAGTAGTACTCAAGCGTCTGATGAGCGCCGAACAGGTAATCGAACGCCTGAGTACAGCTGAGGCGAAGTGTCAATTGCAAAATATCCAGTTGGTGGTTCAGTAGATATTGGAGCATTGGGCATTGGGCATTTGTCATTTGTCATTTGTCATTTGTCATTGGTCATTTGTCATTTGTTAGGAGTTAGGAGTTAGGAATTAGGAATTATTTTTCCCCTGCTCCCCCTGCTCCCCCTGCTCCCCCTGCTCTCCCTGCTCTCCCTGCCCCCTGCCCCCTGCCCCCTGCCCCCTGCCCCCCCTGCTCCCCTGCTCCCCACTTCTGGTAAAGAAAAGATAAGCAAATTTAATCCTCGACGGGTATTGGTAGCGAAAAAACTTGGATATGCTACGCGATCGCATCAATTTACACGCTTGCAAACAATTCCATCAATAGTTACACTTTTTAAAACATTCTCATTTTTGCTTGGCGATGGCTACCCTACATAGGTAAACCTCCCGAAGCGAGTCAGCATTGCCTCATCTCCCACGCTGTCTGACTTATTAAGACTAAGCTGTGGTGATACTCTGGCTCTGGCAATAACAAAAAACAAGAGAGAGTTTTATGAGTGGCGATTTTCGTCTCTCATAACCTCAGTAAGAAAATTGCTTTGTAAACTAACTCATCGAGGAGGAGCGTAGTCGATGGGACTACCCTGGTACCGAGTACATACAGTCGTTCTGAATGATCCAGGGCGACTGATTTCTGTACACCTAATGCACACAGCCTTAGTAGCAGGCTGGGCTGGTTCGATGGCACTCTACGAACTGGCTGTTTTTGACCCTAGCGATCCAGTTCTCAATCCGATGTGGCGTCAAGGAATGTTTGTCTTGCCGTTCATGTCACGTTTGGGCGTCACTCAATCTTGGGGTGGTTGGAACGTTACTGGTGGCCCAGCAACCGATCCTGGCTTCTGGTCATTTGAAGGCGTTGCTGCCGCTCATATTGTTCTTTCCGGTCTGCTATTTCTAGCCGCCGTATGGCACTGGGTTTACTGGGATTTGGAACTTTTTAGAGATCCCCGCACTGGTGAACCAGCTCTCGACTTGCCAAAAATGTTTGGCATTCACCTGTTCTTATCTGGTCTACTTTGTTTTGGATTTGGTGCTTTTCATGTCACCGGACTATTTGGGCCGGGGATATGGGTTTCTGACGCTTATGGTGTAACTGGTGCGGCCCAGGCAGTAGCACCAGAATGGGGCCCAGATGGTTTTAACCCCTATAACCCTGGTGGCATTGCGGCTCACCACATTGCCGCTGGTGTTGTTGGTATTATTGCAGGCTTATTCCACCTCACAGTTAGACCCCCCGAACGGCTTTACAAAGCCCTACGGATGGGGAACATTGAAACAGTACTTTCTAGCAGTATTGCAGCAGTCTTCTTTGCTGCTTTCGTGGTTGCTGGTACTATGTGGTACGGTAACGCCGCCACTCCCATAGAATTGTTTGGTCCTACCCGCTATCAATGGGATCAGAACTACTTCCGTCAAGAAATTCAGCGCCGCGTCCAAACAAACGTTGCCCAAGGTGCAACCCTTGAGCAAGCTTGGTCGCAGATTCCTGAAAAATTGGCTTTCTATGATTATGTCGGTAATAGCCCTGCTAAAGGTGGTCTATTCCGTACAGGGCCGATGGTGAAAGGTGACGGCATTGCCCAGTCTTGGCAAGGTCACGCCGTATTCAAAGATTCTGAAGGACGAGAATTGACTGTACGTCGTCTCCCCAACTTCTTTGAAACCTTCCCAGTGATTTTGACTGATGCCGATGGAATTGTCCGCGCTGACATTCCCTTCCGTCGGGCAGAATCTAAGTATAGCTTCGAGCAATCTGGTGTTACCGTTAGTTTCTACGGTGGCGATCTCAATGGTCAAACCTTTACAGAGCCAGCTGATGTGAAGAAGTACGCCCGTAAGGCTCAAGGCGGTGAAATCTTTGAATTTGACCGAGAAACCTTGAACTCTGATGGTGTATTCCGCACCAGTCCTAGAGGTTGGTTTACCTTTGGACACGCCGTATTTGCTCTGCTGTTCTTCTTTGGTCATCTCTGGCATGGCGCTCGGACAATCTACCGAGACGTATTTGCTGGTGTTGATGCGGATCTTGAAGAGCAAGTTGAGTGGGGTCTGTTCCAGAAAGTGGGTGATAAGTCAACCCGCCGCAAGGAAGCCCTTTAATTTCAGTGCTGAGTTCTGAGTGCTGAGTTCTGAGTTAAACCTCTGACTCAGCACTCAAGTGATTCAGTACTCAGAACTTTAATTATTGGCTGGATAAAGAGGAAATTGTAATATGGAAAGCGTTGCGTACATCTTGATTTTTACTCTGTGTATAGGTACTCTCTTCTTTGCGATCGCATTTCGCGAACCCCCTCGCTTTGAGAAACCAAAAGATAAGTAGATCCTATTCCCAGACTTTTAAGCGGATTTAATCTTAATATCCGTTGCTACCAAGCATGGTGGCAACGGATATTATTATGTTTGTCCTTTGTCATTTGTCATTTGTCCTTTGTCCTTTATCTTTTATGTTGTTTCTCACTATTGACCAATGACCAATGACCAATGACTAATGACAAATGACTAATGACCAATGACCAAATGTTGTGATATAATTTCCAATCTTGGGAGTAGATATGTGTTAATGCTAGCTTTTCTGCGCTAGGATGAAAAAGGATGTTTTGTGTAAGCTGCCATAGAACTGCTTACATAACGCATCGCGCTTGTCACACCACCTTTACGGAGACTAGAACCAGGAACAAATCAGCATGGTCAATCAGAATTTAACCGCTACAGAAATTGGATTCACTCACGAAGATTTCGCTGCTCTACTTGACAAATACGATTATCATTTTAGCCCTGGCGATGTTGTGCCAGGAACAGTTTTCAGTATAGAGCCGCGCGGCGCTCTGATTGACATTGGTGCTAAAACCGCAGCATATATACCCATACAAGAAATGTCTATTAACCGGGTGGATAGCCCGGAAGAAGTATTACAGTCAAACGAAACGCGTGAATTTTTCATCCTTACCGATGAAAACGAAGATGGTCAATTAACCCTTTCCATTCGTCGTATTGAATATATGCGGGCTTGGGAACGCGTGCGACAGTTGCAAGCAGAAGATGCTACTGTACGTTCTGGCGTGTTTGCAACCAATCGCGGTGGAGCATTGGTACGGATTGAGGGATTACGTGGCTTTATCCCAGGTTCCCACATCAGTACCCGCAAACCTAAAGAAGAATTGGTCGGCGAGGATCTGCCGTTGAAATTCCTAGAGGTGGACGAAGAACGTAATCGCCTCGTTCTATCTCACCGTCGCGCGCTGGTTGAGCGCAAGATGAACCGCCTAGAAGTCGGCGAAGTAGTAATTGGTACTGTTCGTGGGATCAAGCCCTACGGTGCTTTCATCGACATTGGCGGCGTCAGTGGTCTACTGCATATTTCTGAGATTTCTCACGAACATATTGATACACCTCATAGCGTGTTCAATGTCAATGATGAAGTAAAAGTTATGATCATTGACTTGGATGCAGAAAGGGGTCGCATTTCCCTATCTACCAAGCAGCTAGAACCCGAACCCGGCGATATGATTAAAAACCGGGATTTGGTCTACGATAAGGCGGAAGAAATGGCTGCTAAGTATCGCGAACAGCTATTAGCCAAGCAGCAAGGTGCTACTGCTGCGGCTTCACCTGCGGAAGTTATTGCAGACGAAGATATTCCACCAGCAACAGAACTTGACGAAGATATTCCACCAGCAACAGAACTTGACGAAGATATTCCACCAGCAACAGAACTTGAAGAAGATATTCCAGTAGTTGCAGCAATTGAAACAGAGATTCCAGCAGCGACGGAAATTGAAGAGGAAATTCCAGCAGTTATTGAAGAGTAATAGATTTTTTATAGTTTTACTTATCTTTAAGTAAGAGTATTAAATCATTTTATAAAGAGGGAAAAACCCTCTTTTTTTATGTGGAGAATCGAGAATAGTTTGGAGAGACGCGATTAATCGTGTCTGTACAGGAGTTGGGAGTAGTTGGAAGTTAAATATTATGGCAACCATTAAATGTAAAAATATCACTTTTGATAATATCCAGGCAATTTTATTTGACAAAAACGGTACTCTAGAAGATTCAGAAACGTATTTGCGATCGCTGGCACAAAAAGCAGCAAGATTAATAGATGCTCAAATCCCTGGAACTGGGGAACCCCTATTAATGGCATTTGGCATCAATGGCAATCTTCTAGATCCCGCAGGTTTAATATCAGTAGCAAGCCGTCGTGAAACAGAAGTTGCGGCTGCGGCTTATATTGCCGAAACTGGAAGAGGATGGTTTGAGTGCTTAAAAATAGCCCGTCAAGCTTTGGATGAAGCGGAAAAATACATTGGACAAACTCCTTCACCACTGTTTGTAGGTAGCCTAGAAATTTTGAAATACCTGCGGGAGGGTGGTCTAAAACTTGGTATCCTCTCAGCGGCGACAACTGAAGAAGTACGTAATTTTGTAGCCAATCACCAATTAAGTGATTATATCCAGTTAGAAATGGGAGTAGATGAAGGGCCGAGTAAACCAGATCCAGTGCTATTTTTGCAAGCTTGCCAAGCTTTAGGAGTTGAACCGAACGCTACATTAATGGTGGGTGATTCAATTGGTGATATGCAAATGGCGCGTAATGCTAAAGCCGCAGGTTGTATTGGTATCACTTGGGTAGGTAAGTCAGATAATGTCCGAGGTGCGGATGTGGTGATTAATCAACTTGATGAAATCCAGATTTTAGAGGATTAATTTAATGTGAGTTCGATGAACTCAAAAAACGCCCCAAATGCCGTTTTCTGCCACATTAGTTTTCAGATGGCACATAAATCATCTATATCACAGAATATCTGTGTCAAATCAAGTCAAGATACCATAGTGTCTGTCTATACCTGAGAAGAACCTTTCTATTTTATTCGCAAAATTCATGTTACTACAACATATTAATATAATCTTGCAATCTTTCTTTAGATAGATATTTAGAGAAATCCGTAATATCTCTCATAGAATAAAATAGGATATTTTTTAGAATCAAGGGTAAACGCATTTAAATTCTGTAATCCATGCTCAACAAGGGTTTCAAATTTCATTTCCAAAAATAAATAATGCTTGAAACCTTTTCCCAGTAAGCATTATAAAGATAAGATGCGTTTGCTGTGTTTTTGAGAATTTTGTAAAAAGCTTGGCAATGGTGCCGATCCGAACGTGTAACCCCATCGGTGCAATTGGAATATATTGGGCAACGTTACATCAGCCAACGGTAGAAAAAGTAAAGCTATTACAGGCATTGGCAGACACAACAGCTGTCGCAATGGAAAACGTGCAGATTTATCATGAATTAGAACAAAGAATCCATAATCGAACTGCTGCATTAGAAAAAGAAATAGAAGGACATCAAAAAGTTGAGGCAGAAGTTAGGCGCTTATCTCTAACGGATGAATTAACTGGAGTGTACAATCGACGAGGCTTTTTTCTATTTGCAGATCAGCAATTAAAACTAGCTCATCAACTACAAAAGCCCTGTTGTCTCTTATTTCTAGATATAGATGGATTAAAGCAAATCAATGATACGTTTGGACATGAAGTTGGAGATCGGGTAATAGTAGACGCCGCAGACTTACTAAGTCAAACCTAGATTTGCAATCAGATAAAGTCCATAAATAATCAAAACTTAATTAGCCCGATTACCCTACTGGACTTTACTTATAATTATTATGTTGTTTTTATCTATAGCAATCCTAAATGAGTCGTGAAAATCTCCGATTCCTCTCTCTGCGTTCTCTGCGCCTCTGCGGTTAATTTATTTTCACAAATGATTTAGGACTGCTACAACAGGGGAGAGTTTATTGAATCAATTTTATTCTTCGTCTTTCTTTTCTTCTAAATTGGTTACTTTTGTATTTTGCAAAAAGATATGGTCTTCATAATTTTGCTTTTCTTCTTTCTTTTCTTGTACAACTTGAGTGGCATATATTTCCACATCTCGCTGAATAATATCTTCTACATGACTTGCAAATAGATTAAATGCTTGTTCGTGGCTTGGATAAATGCGATAAGGGCCTGTCAACTGCGAAAATTGCCACCCTTGGGTTTTCAAAGATTCAACCGTTCGGCGATAGTGTCGCCAGCGTTCTCCATAGTGAAAAAACTCTTCAATGGCAGCACTAATAGCAACTATTTGGCTCAAACCAAAAGTTGACCACATAATGATATTCCTATTGTTAGGTTTGAAATTAGTGTTAATATTTAGACTTACCAATGCCGGGAGAATTACACCACCAAGAATAGTTGTTATCCGTAAAAAATAATGGCGATCGCGCGAGAAATTTGCCTTACCTTCCATCCAGAGTACTTGGTCTAACCAGCGCGATCGCAAAAAATGTTTTTGCACATCACCTAAGTTAATACCTGCAAATAATTTGTTAAAATCTTCTTTTAAAAATTCGTGATAACTATCTTTTTTTGCCATTTTTTACTCCTAATTAGAAAGTAACCCCTTAATTACTTTGCCTAAATTCTCAACTCCTTTCTCTATGTCGATTAAGTCGATGTATTGTAATGTACCAGATTTAGCTAGCTTTTTGGCTCGTTCATCAGTAGCCTTTCCACGCAAAGCATCTACAAGTATATCTGCGGTTCTACCACTACCAGCAATCACAAGAACTACCCTGCCGCTATTAACGCTAGAAAAGGCATCCTTAAAGGTAATTTCACCACCGTTCAAGAGTACTGTCATCGAAGGTGCATCATGCGCCAGCATAGTCGCAACACAAGATATCCAAGGAGACTCGTCGCCCCAATTCTTCCCAGGAACTAGTACAAAATGAGTATGATTTGGCTCTAACGGTGTTAAATCAGCAGCAGTTTCCGAATGATTAGGTAAAGCCACCTTGCCTTCAGGTGCCACACCAACTAAAGCAAACTTAGCACCTATTTGGGTACGAGCTGTACCCATCATTCGCATAATTCCTGCATCCGTACCCCCATCCACGACATAAGCCCCCAAAGTTTCGGCGATGGGGGCTAAAACTTCCACAAATAACCGTTGAATACGGAGAAAGTCAGCTTCACTGATGTTACTTGCACCCCCCACTACTACTAAAACAGGACGCGAACCGCACAGCCCTATTGCCTCAAGAGCATAAGGCAATTCTTCTGGCTGCTCAACTTGAGTAGCTAATGCTGTTTGCCCATTATCAAAGGTAAGTTTTAAACAACTTTTCATTTTTTCAAAATACTGACTGCTTAGGTTTTCTGGCGTAGAGTTTCGCAGTCATGTTTTGCAAGCGTTGTATTCCGATATTACCTTGACGAAAAAGAATTTTATGAGGCTTTTGTATGGGTTTATCATTGATTAATGTTTCACTATATTTTTACTTAAATGTAAATAGCGATGCCTACGGCAGACTAACCCTACGCTCTAGCTTTTCACCATTATTTTTTTCTGGAAACTTCTCGATCCACAAAGTAATAGCTTCATGTTTGTTGACATCTTAAATTAGGATTTTACAGTTTATTTATGGACTATCGCAACAATTTTTCAGTTAATCTCAATGATGAAACTTTAGCTATAAGTTCCTGCTCTCTCACTTTTTACTGTCACAGGTTCTGATTCTATATCCTCTATCTTATTAAACTCTCCAGTCTGCCAGCTATCTGTTATATCCTTGATAAAACTAGCTATAGGGATCGCAATTAATAAACCCAGTACTCCTCCCAACTTTGCACCCAGCAATAAAGAAATCACCACCCACACAGGATTTAAGCCAGTCAAATTACTGAGAATTCGAGGTGCAATAATATTAGAATTAACTTGGTCGATCGCAACAGCTACCCCTAAGACTTCCACTCCTAACCAAAAATTTTGTAGCGCTACCAACAAACTTACTATGGCAATACCGACTCCCGTACCAAAGGGAAAGAGTGAAAATAAGCCAATACCGATGCCAAAAAGTAAAGCTAGGGGAACTTGCAGGGCTAAAAACACTAGTGTAATTGTCACCCCTAACACCGCTCCCAATGTTGCTTGACCGATGAAGTAATTGTGGAAATCCTCTTGCAGTAATTCCCGTACTCTTGACCCAATATTAGGGGGAAACCACTGAAAAATTCCGTCCCAAAGACGTTCACCATTCAATATTAAGTAGATAGTCAGCACTACCGCTAGCAGCACATTCAGGACAATACCAATGGTATCGACAGCAAAACCAAGAATTCTACCAGTGAAAGACTGAAGTTGGTTAGATAATCGTTCCAGAACTTGGGTAAATAAACCACTTAAATTAATCGGAAGTTGCTGTTGACTTAACGCCCAATCCTGAAAAGCTTGCAGTTGCTGAGTACCAGAATCAATCCAACTGGGCAAAATATTAGCCAGTTCAACAAGCTGTTGAATAATCAGGGGAACCAAGGTGATGCCTAAAGCTACTAAAATCACCAGAGTCAAAAGCAACACTCCCCCGATCGCTAAGTTGGGTTTCACCCCTTGTTCTTGGAGAAACTGGATTGGATAGTTCAAGACAAAAGCTAGCAGGATGGCGGCAGCAATAATGCTAACTAAAGGTTGAAAATACTGTATAACCTGGAGCAATAGCCAGCCGTTGAGAATGGCAATGGGAAAGGCCAATCCTATAGTTAACCATCGTGGCAGTTTGTTTGCTGATTGCATTAGTGATGACCCCATAAGAGTTCGTTCTAACTTTATTTTGGCTTCTAGGGATGTCAAGAATGGGGGATAAGGGGGGACAAGATCGTAACTATGCTCAATGCCCAAATTATGTTGGATTTTTCTCAATAAAATCCAACATAATTTTCTGATGCATTGCTCCTAAAGGTCGCACTTCACCAGCATTTTGTGAATAACAGTTACCTTGGCGAATCTCTTTTAGCGTAAATAACGCCATATCCCAGCCCTCATTCAAAACCAGTTGATTTAATTCCACCAAGAGTGGTGCATGAAAGACATGACGGACAACTCTTTCGTTGGGATAACAGCCAAATTCAACAAAGGGTGGTGGATTGTAGCCGATTTCTTCTAAAATTTCTCGTTTTACCGCTACATCTGGCGTTTCACCAGGTTCGATGTGACCGCCGAACAGCGCCCAGTAACCAGGGTAGAGAATACCGGGGATATTGTCACGCAGTTGCATGAGAAACTTGTTTTTCTGGTAAAGAATTGCGATCGCAACGTGCACTTGTTGATTGTTCATATCTTCATTTTTAATTGCTGATTAATCTTCTTCTAAATAAACTTCCCCCAATTCTTTGCCAGCTAAGGGAATACTTCGGTAGCGAACTTTACCCTTAATTACAACTTCTGAACCTTCACCCAGATTTTTTTGATTGGTGACAACCCAAATTTTGCCCGTTGAGTCCTTAATTTTATAAGCCCACTGTTTTATCAGGGGAGCTTGCTTTTCTACCTGGCCTTGGATGTAAACTATAGCCTGATTGTCTTGTTTTGGTTTAATTTCTCCAATTGGAGTGACATTTGTCCCAATTTTCAAGCCAGCCTCACGCAAGCCAGGTGATGTCAAGTTACCACAACTACAAAGTCCTGCTATCAGAAAAAAAGTCAACCCCAAACGATAAGGAACAATACTATGCCCATACAAGAATGAAAGGGATAAATTTCTAATTTGCCGCATAAAAGCCACCGATTTATCTATTTTGGGCATGGGGCACTGGGCATTGAGCATTGAGAAGAGACAAGGTAGACAAGGAAGAGGAGGAATAAGGGAGAGACTTGTTCAATAATTCCCCTTTGTCCTCCTTGTCCCTCTTGTCTCGTCGTTTCCCCTACTCCCCATTCTCCCAATTCTTTATTCTTCAGATGATGCCGTTGATCTGAGAAAATAAACATTATGGATCTACTGTGAGAGAAACGCTACGACATCAAACAGCACAGCAACATAATAATAGTCGAAAGTCAAGAGTCAAGAATCAATATTTTCATTTTGGACTTTGGACAACAAGCGAACATAGCTGGGAATTTTCATGGAAACAAAAACTGCCAAACTCCTTGATGGGAAAGCAATAGCAGCAAAAATTCAGCAAGAACTTTCTGTTGCGATTACACAATTACAACCAAAAATTGGACGACCACCTGGTTTAGCAGTGTTGATGGTTGGTGATAACCCAGCGTCAGCCGCTTATGTACGCAATAAAGAAAAAGCCTGCGCTAAAGTTGGGATCGCTTCTTTTGGTAAGCATTTTCCTGCCCAAACTACCCTTGGGGAGTTAGAAGAGGTAATTGCTGCACTCAACCACGATGAAAGAGTTGATGGCATTCTTGTACAGTTGCCCTTACCTAACCACCTGGATGCTGTAACTCTTCTACATCAAATTGATCCCAATAAAGATGCTGATGGACTGCACCCAGTTAACTTGGGGCGACTAGTACGGGGAGAAAGCGGTTTACGTAGCTGCACCCCGGCTGGTGTGATGCGGCTTTTAGAAAAATATGAGATTCCTTTGCAGGGAAAACAAGCAGTAGTAGTGGGGCGCAGTATTTTGGTGGGTAAACCGATGGCGCTGATGCTATTAGAAGCTGATGCTACAGTCACCATCGCTCACTCGCGATCGCATGACCTGAAAACCATCACCCAAAATGCTGATATTCTAATTGCAGCAGTAGGTCGTCCGGGATTGATCTGTGCTGAGATGGTGAAACCGGGCGCTGTTGTGGTAGATGTGGGGATGAATCGCGTCACCGATGCTAATGGCAAAAGTCGCCTGATTGGCGATGTCCATTTTGAATCAACCGCTAATGTAGCAGGATTTATCACCCCAGTTCCTGGTGGTGTTGGCCCGATGACTGTTGCCATATTGTTGGAAAATACATTTGCTAGCTATTCCAGAGCGGCAAAAGAAGAAAGAGAGTGAAGAGTTAAAAGTTATTCTTAATAACTCTTAACTCCTAAATCCTGTAAAGACGCGATTAATCGCCTCACTGCTCCTAACTTTTCATTTTTTTCAGCGCCACAGCACCTTAAAATTGTGACGTATAAGGCAAAAATCGCAAAATGTCAGGAATTAAAGAATGGTAGCAACTGATAACGTGCAAAAGATCCCACCAGAGGAAGCCACATTTAACTTAGCAGCCTATCTAAAAGAGCGACAAAAGCTTTGTGATCATGCTTTAGATCGGTCTATCCCGGTCATTTATCCAGAAAAGATTTATGAGGCGATGCGCTACTCGTTATTAGCTGGAGGTAAGCGTGTACGTCCCATTCTTTGTCTTGCCACCTGTGAAATGATGGGTGGAACCATTGAGATGGCCATGCCAACAGCTTGTGCTGTGGAGATGATCCACACAATGTCGTTGATTCATGACGACCTCCCAGCGATGGATAATGACGATTATCGTCGTGGCAAGCTGACGAATCATAAAGTCTATGGCGAAGATGTAGCGATTTTGGCTGGAGATGGCTTGTTGGCTCTTGCTTTTGAGTCTGTTGCCATTCAAACCCCCCAAAGCGTTAAGAGAGAGGTAGTTTTGCAGGTCATTGCTCGTCTTGGTCGAGCATTGGGGGCAGGTGGTTTGGTCGGCGGTCAAATTGTAGATTTGGAGTCGGAAGGTAAATCTGATATTTCCTTAGAAACCCTAAATTTCATTCATAAACACAAAACAGCCGCCCTTTTGGAAGCTTGCGTAGTTTGTGGCGGGCTGATAACTAATGCATCATCTGAAGATGTGCAGCGGCTAACCCGTTATGCTCAAAATATTGGGCTAGCATTCCAAATCATCGATGATATTCTGGATATCACTTCTACCCAAGAGCAATTAGGTAAAACAGCTGGCAAAGACCAAAAAGCCCAGAAAGTCACCTATCCTAGCCTTTGGGGACTTGAGGAATCGCGCTCAAAAGCCCAAGAGCTAGTTAAAGCAGCTTGTGTGGAATTAGAACCATTTGGAGACAGAGCCAAACCACTCCAAGCGATCGCTCATTTTATTACCAGCCGTAATAATTAATAACGCTTTGGGTAATTCGTAATACTCGCCTTCATGCGAGAAGCAAGCTACGTAATTCCTATAGCACAAGCGTTTCATTGATTGAGAATGGGTAGTTTCTTTACACCATACTGTACTACTACTGCCCAGCAAAATTAAAAATTCACTGATTCAAAATTATAAAAGCTTATCAAATAAGCTTTTAGATTATTTTGAATCGTTGGTCTTTTTCCAACGTGATAGATTAATTTGGGAATTTTGGGTTGAATCTAAATGTTTCCTCAACCAACAACTGCTGCTAATATTTACTAACCTAACCAAAATACCATGCAGGACATAGGCAACATTTTAGACAACCGGGTGCTGCTGGTTGCTCTGGTAGCTTGTTTAATTGCTCAAGCATTAAAGCTCGTGGTTGAGATCGTCAAAAATCGCAAACTGAATGTGCGTGTTTTGGTGACAACCGGAGGTATGCCCAGTGCCCATTCGGCTCTAGTTACAGCTCTAGCCGCTGGTGTAGGGCAAACACTGGGTTGGGCATCTCCTGATTTTGCCGTTGCGATCGTTTTTGCCATCATTGTCATGTATGATGCAGCCGGAGTTCGTCAGGCAGCTGGTAAACAAGCTCGTATTCTCAATCAAATGATTGATGAATTATTTCATGAGAAACCAGATTTTAGCCAAGACCGTCTCAAAGAATTACTCGGACATACACCAGTTCAGGTAATCGCTGGGTCGGCTTTGGGTATAACCATTTATTGGTTAGCTAGGTCTGCTTATTGAACTAGGGCAATAAATCTTTGTTTAAGCGGCTATTGATAATTAGTAACTGGTAATTTGTCAATGAAATTTGAATTTTGGATTTTAGATTTACCCCGTGAATAAATTCAGGAGATTAAGGGTAAAAGGATTTATTCCAAATAACTTGTTTCTCACAGAGCGAATATAAATAAATATATTCGCTTGAAACCTTTTTAAATTTTGAATTTAAAATCCAAAATTTAACATCTAAAATTCCGTCAATTGACAAATTACCAATCTGATAGGTTGCATCAGGATGCCAGTGAACTTAATATCACTAAAACCGCACAGTCGAGCGCAGCAGAATCACTTTACGACTATCTACTAGGCTGGCAACGAAACCGCCATTGTTTAGCTTTTGCAATGTATTATAAGCTTCACTTTGGTTAGTGGTATAAACTGCTAGCAAGTAAGGGCGTTGTCCATACGAAACAAAACCGACGTTACCTCCGACCACTTGCTGCACACTATTTACTAGTTCTGGACGGTTGTAATAATCTACCAGTACTGCATAACCTTCTCCTAATGCTTGAGGATTATAACTGACTGTCTGCTGAGGTGGTTTTGGCTGTGACTGTGGCTGTACATCTGCCGTTGTTGTTGGTCGTGTGGTAATGATGGCAGACAAGCCAACAATATTGCTGACATATCTTGCCCAACGATTGGCATCGTCAATTTTGTTAAAGCCCCCAACTCGTGTCACGGTTTCGTTGAGATATTTACAGGTGATAGTTTTAAGTTCAGGTGGTAAGGCGCTACGTAACTGCTTTTGATTATTTGCTGTGGGACTGACTACTAATAAAAGATACTCACCCGCATTTGGTGGTTGACAAGAGGGAATGGTTTTTTGAGCAAGTACAGAACTCATGCCACCAATCAACCCTGCGATCGCTAATCCTAAAACACTTGGTAAAGTCTGAAATCTATGCACAAAAGTTAAATTATGTAAATTAAGGTGTCTTAGAAGATTTTATAAAAAAATATTTTGTTCCCCCAAAATAATATCAGTAGACCGAAATGTTTTGCGTTAGCGTTCGTGAAGCGGAAGCGTCTCGTAGAGAAGCTTACCGTTCGCGTAGCGTCTCGTAAAGAAGATACCGCTCTGTGATAAATATCTATCTAAGTGGATTAGTATTTAAAATCAGTAATTTTAAATACTAATGTTGGATGGATTAGTTGAAATTTGATTCCTTATTATGATGAGCCATCACCATTAGAAGCACCATATATTTATACAAGTCAAGCAAAAAATGGTACTTGTTCGTTCTATGCTTATGCTACCTTCTATGTAATTAAAAAGCATAAACGAGTTACTTTAGCTATCAAAGCTGTTCAACAACAAAACACAAAGCAATCAGCTTTTTACATTCCTCCAATAAATTGTATTATACACTACTATTTTTTAGCGTTCGTAGAAGTTTTCGGTCTACTGAAAATTATCAAAGCAGAATCAGAGCAAACGCACGGTATTTCTGAAACCCTTACGGCATAAGAATATTGATGAAAAAATCGGCTCAATTGAAAAACGTCGAAATCCTTGCTATTAAAGGATTATTATACTTTAAATGCGTTTACCTTGATTTTAGCTACTATCGTAAATTTACTTAATAATGCTAATATCAATCTGGAATCTGGTTCTATACATTTGTAGCTTCATATAGACACTGTTATAAAACTACTAATCGCTATGCACATTAGTATTCCAGACAATCTCAAGAAGCAGTTTCATGTTGCTTGTGCTGGTTACAAGCACTTGATGCCGAATTAATTATTGATACACCTGGGGTAGAAGACTTAAGTGAGCGCCGTGCTGCTTTTACATTCGATGTACTAAGTCAGCGTGATGCAGTTGTTTTACTTACTAATGCAACAATACCTTTTAGCAGAACAGAAGGAGTAAATGTATGTCTATTCAACCATTTAATAAAGAAATAGCTCTCTGTCTTGCTTATGCTTCTAAATATACTTACAGGTTAAGTATACCTATACCTGAAACTGTCAAGGAAGAAATATCTAAAGATAGCAAAATATTTGAAGTTGAGCCATTTTCTTACAGCCGCGGCGATCTATCAGGCTTTATAGGATATTTTCAATATAAAGATAACAAATATATAACCATAGCATTTCGAGGGTCAGAAAATATTGTAGATTGGGTTACAAATTTTCAGTTTACACAGGCAGAAGATTTTATTGGTCAAGGAATGGTTCATTCTGGCTTTGCTAATTTAGTTGACAAGTATTATAGCGAAATAGAGAAGCTAATTGAAATTAAAAAAAACAATAAAAACTTGAGGTTATTCTTAACTGGGCATAGTCTTGGTGGAGCAATAGCTATTTTAATGGCTACTAGATTTTCACCTTCTATTGTAGAAGCTGTCTATACTTATGGAGCACCTCGTGTTGGCGATCAAGTTTTTGTTAGTTCATATCAGCCAATTCATTATCGTGTTGAATATGGCAATGATATAGTACCACATTTGCCAATTAATCATCATGTAATTCGTTTAGTTTTAAACAATGACTTCATACCAATTGGATATCAACATACTGGTATTCTCAACTATCTAGTAAAAGGTCAACAAAAAATTGAAAATTTGACTGGATGGAAGAAGAGACTTGAAAACGAAATACTGATGGGAAATTTAAGACATTATTTAAGCTTAAAAGCTATATCAGAAAATCACTCTATAGACAGATACATTGAACATATAAAAAAATGCTTGTATTTAGATAAACAACCTATAAAGCTTGAACTTTTACATAAAGAAAATACAGATGAAAAACAATATATTGATGTTTTCATTAATAAAGCTATAAAATTAGCTGAATCCGTTTCTTGTACTGATGTTGTTACTGAACTTCAGAAACTTAAAAAATCTTGGCAATTACCAGGCTTTCGCTTAGGGTTTATTGGAGAGATCAGCCGTGGTAAAAGTACCTTAATCAACCGTTTATTAAACCGAGATATACTTCCCGTCAGAGCTATACCTACTACAGGGTGCTTGATTTCAATTGTTGCAGGTAAACAAGAATGTTTAAAAGTTCCTTCCTCTCAAAATGAATGGAAAACTAGGACAATAGAACAATCCTCATGGAGCGATCTGTTAGCTAATGATCGGGTTAGTGGCAAGCAAAATGGAAGAACTGAAGTTTGTTTAACTGTTGTTCATCCCTGGCTACAAACTACTGATATTCAACTAATTGATACACCAGGGGTAGGAGATTTAAGTCATCGTAGTACTGCCTTAATATCCGATGTATTAAGGAAGTGCGATGCTGCTGTTATTCTTATTAGTGCAACATCACCCTTTAGCATGACAGAAGCGATCTTTTTGGAACAAGAAGTTTTAGGTCGTCATATTCCTAATGTCCTTGTTGCTGTTTCAAACCTAGACAGAATTTCTCAAGTAGAAGAAAAAGTAAGTGTACTTGAGTCTATCAGTAACCGAGTCATGGAAATCTCTACAGAAATTCCTATTCTTCCTTTACATCCACTTGAGCCTACTACTTTAGAAAATGATGCACTTAAACGAGTGCGAACTCAGATTGAACTAATGGCGAGTAAAGGAAAGCGTCAGATATTGCGCGAAAGAAAAGTATTAAATCAACTGATACATTATCTAAATCTTTTAATTGAAATTGGTCAATCCGTAACCTCGATTGAGCTTAATAATGCAACAGACAAGGAAAAAGTGTTAAGCCAAGCAGATCAATACATAAAAAAATCTCAGCTTGCTTGGGAAGATATTTTTTGTAATTTAGAGAAACGGCGTAAACAGCATGAAGATAAATGGAATCAAAAAATTCTCGATTTAAAAGAAGAGTTGAAAGTAGAATTATCCAGGCAGATACATAATTCCAAGAATATTAAAAACTGGTCAGAATCAGTTATGCCTAAGTTTCTTAAACATCGACTTTCACGTTTTAAAAAAGAGCTGGAAGAGGATACTTTAATGGCTATATCTGATAATTTTAAATGGTTAAAAGATGAAATAAACAAAAATTTCACACAACAAATAGTTGCAAAAGATATTGATTTACCAGACTTGAAAAATTTTCAAATTGATACCGACTATTCTTCCATTGTAGCTGAGCTACCTACAGTCATTGGAATGATGTTCGGAGGTGTTATAGGAAAAATTATTGAATTACTTGGTAATCTGTCTATCATTAATATAAGAGATCAACACAGACGAACTTTGGAACAGAAACTGGATGAACGAATAGAACAAGTTGTTGATGAGTATTGTCAAAATCTATCAAAACGTCTTATGGAAATTTATGGACAATTAATACAGGAAACGAAAAAGAATCACGCAGTTTGGCACACAGCTTGGGAAAGCAGCTTAAAAACAACTGTTAATGAGGGAGGTAAAGATCAATGGGAAAATTTAATTACTCAGGCATCTGCCTTGAAGGAAGAGATTCAATCTTTGATGTAGGATGCTCCTGACATTACTGGCTCTGAATAAGAAGAAGACTAATCCCAGGATTAGTTACCCCATTTACTTCGCCAGTACATATTGCGAAATCATTTTCTCCCCTCTGCGTTTTTCAAAAATTGAGATGCTCCCGAAGAAACAGCCTGAGAAAGGAATTCAAGGACTGTGATAAATACTAAAACTCAAGAAACTATAGATGAACTGGATGCTTTGACGGATGTTGAAGACCACTTACAGTTTGCTGCAAATATAATCCAGGGAGAAGAGATTTCTGCTGCGTTAAAGAGCGAAATTGACTCTCAAATTAACCAAATTCAAAAGCGATGTGGTGATCCCAATCTCTATTTAGCAGTTATTGGGGAATTTTCTAGTGGCAAGAGTACTTTTATCAATGCACTACTGCGAGATGATTTGCTCAAAACCTCAGTCTTGCCAACCACAGCTGCTGCTACTAAACTGCGCTACGGTAGTTGCCTACAAGTCGAAGTACAGCTTGGCGGAACTCGCCCAGGAATTGTAAAAACCCGTGTAGATAGCCAACAAATCACTATCCCGTGGTTACTTGGAGTTAATGGTATTGATACTCGAGAGTTCATTCACGTCCTTACTGCCAAAGATGAACTTGCTAAAGATGTGAAGCAACTTACTATTACCCACCCTGCTCTGTTTCTTGCCAATAGTATTGTCATTATTGACACATCTGGAACTAATGCCACCAATGCGCTACATGGAGAAGTTACCAGAAAAGTTATAGAGAACGAGGCTGATGCAGGAATTATTATTATTCCGGCAACCATACCTTTATCCCAGAGCCTAGCTAGTTTTTTGGGGGATGCTTTGCGACCGTTTCTGCATCGTTGTGTGTTTGTAGTCACACGTATGGATCAGATTAGGCAGAGGGAACAGAGTGATGTGTTGAATAGCTTACGATCGCGCCTCGTAGAACAGCTTGGCATTAAACCACCAATTTTATACAGTTGTTCCGCGCAAGTCGTGATGGATAATATCACAGGTGAAGAACCAGTACCACCAGATTTACTTGTGTGGAAAGAGAGATTTGAACAGCTAGAAAAATTAGTCATTAATCGCTTGTGTCGAGAGCGTTTACTCGCCATATCAGAAAATGTCTTGCGTCTTTTGACACGATTATTTGAGCAGCTAGAGGGAAATTTGCGATCGCAGTGGGAAAATTATCAGCACCGTCAAGAAGCAATTAAACGAGAAATCATCCCGGATCTTGTCTTATTTACTGCTGAACAGCAGCTGTTGTGTCAGCGAATGCTTGACGACGCTATCTCAACAACGATAGCAAATAGTAGTCAGTGTGTTGAAAAATATCGAGACAAAACTATATTAAAAATATACAACGCCATCTTCAATGCTGAAGATTTACAGGCGCTAGAGAATGTTGTCAAAAATGAGGCGGAATCAATCCTTGAAACAGATCGAGATGAACTACAACAGGAACTGCAAGACAAAATTAAGAGTATCTCACAAGCAGCAATAGGAGCCAGTCGTGAGTTTGATAGCAAATTTTTTGAGGTGTATAGTCGGCTACAGACACTCGGAGGAGGGTTTGAAATTCAGAACACTATGCATGATGGTGTGCAAATCAACACATCTGATGTTTTTACTTCTATGCAATCACTTCAGGAACAGATGGACACTAAAGATGGTTTTGTTACAGTTGGAGGAATAGCTACTGGAATTGTAATCGGCACTGCTATCTTACCAGTTGTGGGTACAGTCATAGGTGGTTTAGTCGGTCTAATTGTATCCGGTGGGATTATGGGTGCTTCCTTAGAGAAACGCAAGCAGCAATTGTGGGACAAACTGCGCCCTTCACTGGATTCTCACTTTAACAGTGTGAAGGGCAAAACTCAAGATGAAATACAAACCTACGCACGCAGCGTCAGTAATTTCCTCAAACAGCATATTAACCAATACATGGCTCAATACAAGGCAACTGTTGAGGGGATATTGCAAGTACAAAAAACAAAATTGCAGCGTTTGACTAACTTGCAGACAACTATGCAAGCGGATCTCCAAGAAATAGACAGACGACGGAAATCTTTATCAGCAAAGCAACAAAGGTTAGCAGCAATTGAAGGTAAGTAAAGATGTCGAGGATTTTCTCAAAGCGTAAAGTGTTTTTGACAACCGATTAGTAGTTGTCGATTTCTCCACTCAGAAAGTTTAGTAATAGGAGAATTTTATATGATGATTGATCAACATCCTATGGATCTCAGTCAGTATCTTGACTCTTGGCTGCACCAAAGTTCGCTACTGGCAGAATCCTGTTCTGTTGCAGAGATAGTTTCCCAATTGCAAACGATCGCAGAACGCTTGCATTTTCCTGGGTTTCGACTGGCTGTTGTTGGTGAATTTAGTCGTGGTAAAAGTACTTTGCTGAATCGATTGTTGGAACGGGATCTGCTACCAACGGGAGCATTGCCAACTACAGCAACTCTAACTACTATTACCCCTGGCACAGAAGACAGCATGGTAGTTAGTTTTGACAGTAGCCCAGAAGTACATCGAGAAATAGATGCTGCTTCTTGGAACGACTTGGTAGTAACTGACTCAGACGGCAAAGAGCAGGAAGTATTGGCTAAAGTCCAGATCACCCTAGTTCATCCTTGGCTAGAAGCACTGGATGCTGAATTAATTGATACGCCAGGAATTGGAGAACTCAATACTACTCGCGCGGCGATTGTCTTTGATTTACTTAGTCAGTGTGATGCCACAGTACTGTTAGTTAGTGCCACGCTACCCTTTAGTGTGACGGAAGCTGCCTTTCTGGAACAAGAAGTGATTGGTAAGCACATTCCCCGGATTCTAGTCATTGTATCTAAATTGGATACCATTCAACATGAACAACGAGAAGAAGTAATAGCTGTCACTAGAGAACGGATAGCCCAAATTTCGGCAGATATACTAGTTTTACCATCTTATCCAGTAGATGAAAATACGAACGACACCGAAGCAATAGAGGCAGTGCAATCGCAAATTACTGCTATGGTAGCAAGAGGCAATCACAAAGTATGGCGCAGTCAGCAGGTAGCAAAACAACTCATTGATATATTGGCTCAGTTGATTGATATAGGTTCTGTGGCGATCGCATCTGCAAAAATGAGCGCTGCTGAATACGAACAGGCACTAAAAAAGGCAAAAGCAGCAATGCGAACTGCTGAACTTCAATGGGAACAAATTCGCTTAGAACTGGATCGGCGACGTATTCAGCACGGACAAACATTAAAGGAAAATCTTTTTAGTAGCAAAAGCAGGCTCATAGAAGTACTGAACCAAGAATTGAGTCAGACAGATAATCCCAAAACTTGGTGGGAGCGTGAGTTACCTTTGCGGCTGCGGCGGGAGTTATTTTCTTTGGGACAGAAATCCGAAGAATTCCTGCTTCAGGAAATTGCTGATGATTTTGACTGGCTAACAGCAGAAGTATCTCACACATTTTCTACTCAAATGACTCAGCAATCAAGTCAAAAACAGGAAAATCTAGAGATAAAGCCTAACTTGCCACAGTTGGAAATGTCTCCCATTCAGGGTTACCGCTGGTTAACAAGACTTGGCGGTGGTGTTGCAGTAATTGGTAGCTATCTTACAGGAGGGGCAGCGGTGATGGCGATCGCTCTCAGTCTGGGTGCAGCTATTTTAAGCGAACAATTCCTCAGTGACAAATTAGAAGAACAGCGACAACAAGTAGAGAAAAAATTGGAACTTTCTATAGACAAGGCATTTAACGAATATTGCGAGCGGATCTTTGAGCGACTACGCCAGATATACCAGCAAATAGCAGAAGATATCCAACGCCAACAACTTACCTGGCAATCTGCCAAAACGGCTGCGATTGAAGTAAGTCATCCAGACTCCGATGAACAACCTTGGCAACAAATGCTTGACAAAGCCTCTGCTTTGAAACAAGAAATCCTCGCAGCAGTAGAAACGTCCAACCATTAATTCCTGTTTCCATCTGTTTGAAATTCTGAAATTTTTTGGAGGTTAATTATGATTCAGACTAGTCCCCATGAACAGTTTGACTTGTTTCAACAACGGCGGAAAGCTTTAGTTGCTCTCATTGGGCGTCAGCTAGATGTATTAGATTCCTTGGATATGAAAGGTTGGCAAGAAACACTGCATAAGTTGGAAACTCGTGTTCAGGCAGACAGCTTTAAAGTACTAGTTTTAGGAGAATTCAAACGCGGTAAAAGCACTTTTATTAATGCCATGCTAGGCGCTGAAGTTTTGCCTGCTTATGCAAAGCCTTGTACCGCTATTATTAATGAGGTTAAATGGGGAGATCCCGAACGTGCTTTACTGCATTACACTAACTCTACAGATAATGGAGTAAAGCCAGCCAAGGAAATTCCCATTGATAAAATCGAAGAGTATGTGGTAATTAAAGAGAACGTAGGTGAAATCAAAGAAAATCCTTACGAAAAGTTAGAGCTATTCTGGCCTTTAGAAATTTGTAAAGATGGTGTGGAGATTATTGACTCTCCTGGACTGAATGAGCATGAAATTCGCCAGAAAGTCACAATGGATTACTTATCCACTGTTGATGCTGTTCTGTTTGTTCTCTCTTGTGAAGTTCTCGGTTCCCAAAGTGAACTTAATTTCATAGATAATAATTTGATTAATATGGGACATGAAGATATTTTCTTCATCTGCAATCGAATTAACCAAATTAGACCCAAAGAAAGAGAAAGTATCAAACAATATGCTTTCTCCAAACTAGCTGATCGTACAAAACGTGGTAAAGAAAGTATATTTTTTATTGATGCTCTTGGTGCGTTGGAAGGTCGTCTAGAACCAGATGAGCAGCGATTGAATCAATCTGGTGTACCTGAGTTGGAAGTAGAGTTAGCAACATTTCTCACTACACAAAAAGGACGACTCAAAATTCTCCAACCTGCCAAAGAAGTCAAAAGTGCAATTCGTGAGGCAAGGCGGATAATTCCTGAGCGAGAAACACTCCTACGCACCGATTTAAAAATTTTGGAAGAACGATATGAAGCTGCTCAAGAACCATTGAGATTACTAGAATTGGAACGTCAGCAAATAATTACCCGTGTATCTAACTTTATTGCTGATACCAAGCCATCTATACATCAAAAAACACAGCAGTTATATCAGGAATTGGCTGAGACAAAAATCACAGAGTGGATGAGAGAATATGAAATTAAAGAGCCAGTTAAATTTTTGAAGTTTGAATGGGTGACTTCACAGATAGAAAAAGTAGTCGAAGAAGTTAAAAACTATCTTGCTAACAGGATAGAGACAGAATTTGCTACATGGCAATCTTCAGAACTACAACCATTTTTAACTGAGCGATTACAAAACCTCATGCTTGAATTAGAGCAAAGAGCAGAAGCATTTGTTAGAAACGTAGAAGATTTACGCGTTGATTTAATTGCTGGTACTTCTGCTTCCCAAGATACAATCACATATCAAGAAGCAAAAGTGTCTTTACTTGAGCGTGTTCTTGCTGCTGCTGGAGGCTATTTGTTGGGAAATGCTGCTGCTGGTGCACTGGGAGCAGCTTTTGGTTTTCAAGAAATGGCGAAAGGTTTAATTGCACAATTCGCTTTATTTGCTGTAACTTATGCCTTTGCTGGTCTCAATCCGTTTATTCTGATTCCAGCTATGGTTATTGGCGGTCTTGTTCAAGGTGCTTGGAAAATTCAGTCAACTAATGACAAAATTAAGGCAGCAGTCACTGAGAAATTTATCAACCAAATTCGTACAGATAGTTTCCAAAGAGCCGACGAACTCAGCAATGCCGTCGTCCAGCAAATAGGCAAGATTAAGGATGCTGTTGACCAAGAACTCGGTCAGGAAATTCAAAATATTCGAGACCAAGTAGATTCTATATTGTCAGAAAAGCAAAAAGGGCAGGAGAATGTCGAACAGAAACTGCATGAGTTAGCATCTATTCGCAAAAATTTAGATGCAATTGACAATGAATTAGATGAACTAATTACACAAGTAGCCACCATGTAAAGGACTTCTCCATCGTAAGTTGGATATTTGTGATGAGTGAATGAAGGGAATGCAATACGGTTCAGTTAGCGCCAAAAGCCTTAAAGTGTGTAGCTGTTCGAGATTTATCTTTGGATGCGATCGCGGCTGAAACATTAAATCCTAATCATCAACTTGTAGCTTATTGATAGTATTCTCAATTAACTTGATTGCGATCGCCATCAAGCTAGAAGTCTTCCTTCGGATACCAGCCAATGTCACTCACTTCTCGAAATTAAAAATTAAAAATTAAAAATTCAATCCCACGACTTAAGCCGTGGGCTTGGAACTCTTGACACCTTGTGCCCATTCACTATGGACTAAGATACAGTAGCTAACGATGCTAAAGCATCTGGTATTGCCTCAGAAGGGGCCTGGAATTCTCCAGTGATGACGTACTCTAAACGCAGTTTTAACCAAGTAATAAATTGAGGATTTGTAGAAATAATTGCTACTGCTGGTTGGGGACACTTTGCCTTTAGCTCTTTAAACTCTGGTGTTTCCAAGAAAGCTGGTTGCTCAACCAACCAAAAATCTATTTGTTTTTCTTGTTCGTGGTAGTTTCGGGTGCGTTCTTTGAGAACTTCGTGTATCGGTTCTTCTTGGAGAAGAAAGCGTTCACTTGCCAAAACGTAATGGTATGTTTGCATTTTCATCCTTTGGTTGCTATGTGAATAATTTCAGGGCACAGTGACTCTGTACCCTTACAAGCTAACTTTTGTGGGATTTCTTGAACCAAGAACTGAACGGACAAGCACTTTTCTGGTTTTCAGATTTTATCTGTTTGCCACCAGATGTTAGCTTTTCCAAGAACAGATTATTGTCAAAATAGTGTTCTAAGGAAATAATCTTCAAGTCATCGGTAACTTTTGCAATGCTCATGCCGATAATTTCTAGCGTCTCTCCAGTAGGTGCATGGTCTTTGTATTCTCCGTTAAAATGTCCCCAATGCCGCCATTTAAATGTTACATTCGGTGGCCCTGAGAAAACTTCCAGCACTTCCCAAGGAAATCCTTGGGGAAATGTTGTGTGGAAGACTTTTGCGGATGATTCAAAGCTTTCTTCTGAAGCCTTGTAATGCTCTGAATCAGCCATAAATAAATTGTAAGTACCTTGGGCTGATACATCTGCTGCTGTGTACTTTACTCCACCATTGGTACTGACGCGAAACTGTTCATTAATAATAGATAACCACTGTTGCGGGTTAGCTTTGAATGATACCTCCATCTCAAAGGTTCGCACCAAGTTTTGTACGATCGCTTCTAGTGTACCTTCAAGGTGATTGTAAATACTTTCTTTGGCAAGATTTTCTTTGGAACGCGAATAATCAGGCGGTGTCTGATAGCGCCACTCGACATCAGTGCTTTCTGCTATCACCTTATCTCTATCTTGTACCCAAAGCGGCAGGTCATTAGATTGTGTTGCGCTCATAGAAGTTTTTGCTGAAGATTTGATCCCAATTTCTAGATTTCGCAGTGACAACCCCTCTTTTGGGAGTGCTGAGTGCTGAGTGCTGAGTGAGGAGTGAGGAGTGATAAGTTATTCTACTTGTCCCCCAATTCCCCATGCCCCATGCCCTATGCCCCATCCCCTCTTATTGCTTGTTTCATTTCCCGGACTGCTCTTTCCATACCTACTAATGCTGCCCGACTGATGATGGTATGACCAATGTTTAGTTCTTCCATGCCTGGAAGCGCAGCCACCGGATAGACGTTCCAGTAGGTGAGTCCGTGACCAGCGTTGACTCGCAATCCGGCTTGAATCGCTTGCTCACAACCTTTAGCTAATATGGCTAATTCTCGCTGGCGATTTGTTTCATCCTTAGCCTCAGCATATTGTCCGGTGTGTAATTCAATAAACTGCGCCTGTACCTTGACAGATGCTTCAATTTGTGCTAATTCAGCATCGATAAATAAACTAACTGGAATGCTAGCGCTTTGCAATTTATCGACTATTTCACCTATTCTAGCAATTTGCCCGACAATATTTAGTCCGCCTTCTGTTGTGACTTCTTCGCGCTTTTCAGGGACTAAGGTAACGTAATCTGGTTTGATATCGAGAGCGATCGCTAGCATTTCATCTGTAGCTGCCATTTCTAAATTCAGATGCGATCGCACTGTTTGCCGCAACAGTAATACATCCCGATCTTGGATATGCCGGCGATCTTCGCGCAGATGCACCGTAATTCCATCTGCACCCGCTAATTCTGCCAGTACCGCCGCCGCTACCGGATCTGGTTCCACCGTCCGCCGCGCTTGCCGGATGGTGGCAATGTGGTCAATGTTAACGCCAAGTGTAGGCACCCCAAATTTCTCCCAATTCCACATTCCTTAGAACTTGATTTTACCGGAAATAGAGGTAGTTTTGCTTAAGAAGCTACAGACAGATTACACACGTGACAAAGAAGCAGAGGGGCTTTCTTGAAGGGAGCAGGGGGGAGAACCCCATACTTAAAAGGGGCTTCAAGCAACGATGCCTTGTATCACGCTCTTGCGTTCTCGATACAAATTTTTCTTCTTTAGGACTTACGCAAAAACCCTCTCAAACTCTCCTTTCTCCGTGATCTCTGCGGCCTCTGTGGTTCGTTTTCCGTGACCTGTGCGTAAGTCCTATTCTTTTCCACGACTGAAGTCGGGGGCTTCAAACCATCTGGCAGGGTCAGAAGGAACTCTTTCCCCCTACTCCCTGCTCAAGAGCCTCTTTTGATAAAATGCGATGTCTACGACGGGCTACGCCTACACACAAAAAAACTGAGTTAGCAAAAGCTGATTTTTGGGCAAACTACTTTAAATAAGTAGCTGATTTATGAAGAGTTGATGAAGTATGAATACAGCAGTTGAGCCGATGGACAAGCTTTTGAACTATCAAATTAGCGAACAACTTTATGCAGGCTCTAGAACCTTAGTTTACCGTGCTATTCGAGAGGCGGATCGACTTCCGGTTGTCATCAAACTGCTCCAGCAAGAGTATCCCACCTTCAATGAACTGCTGCTATTCCGTAATCAGTACACTATTGCTAAAAATCTTGACCTACCCGGTATTGTTCGTCCCTACAGCCTGGAACCTTACCGCAACAGCTATGCTTTGGTGATGGAGGATTTTGGTGGTATTTCCCTCAGAGATTGGCTCAACAAAAAAATGGGAAGCAACCAATATACTTTGACAGAGTTTTTGGAAATTGCGATCGCTCTGAGCAATGTTCTTGACGGACTCTATCGCCATCGAGTTATCCACAAAGATATCAAGCCTGCCAACATCCTCATCAACCCGGAAACTAAGCAAGTCAAGTTGATTGACTTTAGTATTGCCTCTCTTTTACCCAGAGAAACCCAGGAAATTTACAGTCCCAATGTCTTAGAAGGTACTCTCGCCTACCTTTCCCCAGAACAAACCGGGCGGATGAATCGCGGAATTGACTATCGCAGTGATTACTATTCTCTTGGCGTTACCTTTTATGAATTGCTGGCTGGACACCTACCCTTTGAGTCTAGGGATTTGATGGAGTTGGTTCACTGTCATATTGCAAAGCTTCCAGAAAAATTAGGAGGTAGGGGGCAGGGGGCAGGGGACAGGGGGCAGGGGGCAGGAGGCAGGGGGCAGGGGGCAGGAGGCAGGGGGCAGGGGGCAGGGGGCAGGGGGCAGAAGGCAGGAGGCAGGGGGCAGGAGGCAGGGAGCAGGGAGCAGGGGGCAGGGGGCAAGGGGCAGGAGGCAAGGGGCAGGAGGGAAGAAGAAATTCCCGAAGTTCTTTGTGACATTGTAATGAAATTGATGGCGAAAAATGCTGAAGACCGCTATCAGAGTGCATTAGGGCTGAAATTTGATTTAAAAAAATGTTTGTCTCAATTGCAAGAAATTGGCTCGATTAAATCTTTTAAATTAGGTGAGCGGGATATTTGCGATCGCTTCATCATCCCAGAAAAGCTCTACGGTCGCCAAAGTGAAGTTCAAAGCTTATTGGATGCCTTTGAAAGAGTCAGCCAGGGAAGCACAGAAATTATGTTGGTAGCAGGCTTCTCTGGCATTGGCAAAACTGCTGTGGTGAACGAAGTCCACAAGCCAATTGTCCGACAACGAGGTTATTTCATTAAAGGTAAATTTGACCAATTCCAGCGCAATATCCCTTTCTCTGCCTTTGTGCAAGCTTTTCGAGACTTAATCGGGCAACTGCTGAGTGAAACTGACACCCAATTCGAGCAGTGGAAGTCCAAAATTCTCTCTGCTTTGGGTGAGAACGGACAAGTGATGATTGAGGTGATTCCAGAACTCGAAAGAATTATTGGTAAACAGCCTGCTGCACCGGAACTCTCTGGGAGTGCGGCACAAAATCGCTTCAATTTGCTGTTTTTGAAATTCACTCAAGTCTTGGCTGCACTAGAACATCCATTGGTAATTTTTATTGACGATCTGCAATGGGCAGATTCTGCTTCTTTAAAGTTAATGCACTTGTTGATGAGCGAAGTTGACATTGGCTATCTACTGTTAATTGGTGCTTATCGAGATAACGAAGTCAACCCAGTACACCCCCTGATGCTAACTTTAGAAGAGATTCGGAAGTTAGGCGCTACAGTCAATACAATTACCTTAGCTCCCCTCAATCAAACATCTGTCAATCATTTGGTTGCAGATACATTGAGTTGCACACTAGCATTAGCTGCACCGTTAGCAGAGTTGGTATTGAGCAAAACTAAAGGAAATCCTTTTTTCAGCACCCAGTTTCTAAAAGCGCTACATCAAGATCGACTAATTACATTTAATTTTGACGGTGGTTATTGGGAATGCGATATTGCTCAGGTGCGATCGCTAGCTCTTACCAATGATGTAGTAGAGTTCATGGCAATTCAGCTGGAAAAGTTGTCAGCAGAAACTCAAGAAGTTTTGAAATTAGCGGCTTGTGTAGGAAACTCTTTTGATTTAGCCACATTAGCGATTGTCTATGAACAGTCTGAGGCAACAACGGCAGATGAATTATGGAAAGCACTCCAAGAAGGATTTATCATTCCTACCAGTGATGTTTACAAGTTTTATCAACAGCATTCATTGGTAAATAGCCAGAATGACTATGGACAAATAACCATCAGCTACAAATTTCTTCACGATCGCATTCAGCAAGCTGCCTATTCACTAATTCCTGATAACCACAAGCAAGTTACTCACCTGCGCATTGGGCGTTTGCTGCAACAAGCCACGACTGCAAATGAACGTGATGAGAAAATTTTTGCGATCGTCAACCACCTCAATCAGGGGGCCGCTTTGATTAGCGATGAGCAGGAGCAACAGGAACTCGCGCAGTTAAACTTGGCGGCTGGGCATAAAGCCAAGGGTGCAACAGCTTACGCAGCAGCTTTAGACTATTTCAACACAGGTATTGCCATGCTAACGAGTAATTGCTGGCATAGCCAATACAATCTCGCCCTTATCTTGTATGAAGGAGCAACAGAATCAGCTTACCTCTGCACCGATTTTGAACAGATGGAACAGTTAGCTGAGATAGTACTGAATCATGCCCAATCCTGGCTGGAACGGGTAAATATCTACAGTATTAAAATCCAGGCTTGCATGGCACAACATCAGCAGCTAGAAGCCTTGCAATTAGCGCGAAAAATACTCAAGCATCTGGGAGTGTATTTGCCGGAACGACCCACCCCAGCAGACATCGAACAGGCACTGCGGCACACCCAAACCTTGCTCAATGGCAGGTCAATCGAATCTTTACTGGAATTACCCCAAATGACCGCACCGGAGAAAAAAGCGGCAATGGTTATTTTATCCAGCATTATTTCTGCTGCCTATCAAGCTGCCCCTGAGCTTTTGCCCCTGGTGATCTTTGCCGAGTTCGATTTATCAGTAGAATACGGCAATGCTCCCGAATCGACTCATGGCTATGTAATGTATGGGTTGACTTTGGTTGCCATATTGGGAGATATTGACGCAGGCTATCGGTTTGGGCAATTGGGGGTGAATCTCCTGCAACGCATCCATGCCCCCAAGTTAACCGCTAAAACCATTTTTGCCTTTAACTGCTTCCTCAGACATTGGCAAGAACCTGCAAAATATACCCTGGAAGGATATTTACAAGCCTACTTCAGTGGGCTAGAAACAGGTGACATTGAGTATGTCGCTCTCAGCCTGATGTGTTATTGCTACACAGCTTACTGGAGTGGTCAGGAACTATCTGCCTTAAGACAAACGATAGAAGCTCATCGCCAGGTCATTCAGCAATTGTGCCAGGATAGTTGTCTCTACACACAAAGTATTTATCATCAGATTGTAGTCAATCTGTTGGAGGTTGCGGCTGAACCTGAGCGGTTGCTTGGCGAATACTGCTATGAGGATGAAATAATTCAGCTTTACCTCAAAACGAATCACGGAGCAGGACTATATCAGGTTTATTTCGAGAAACTGTTCCTCTCCTATCTGTTCCAGCACTATGAACAAGCTCTACAAAACGCCAAACTGGCAGAACCATATTTGGGTGCAGTCACCGGACTAGTGCTAGTTCCTATCTTCTATTTCTACGATGCACTAGTTCGATTAGCGGTTTATCCAGATGCCAGTGAGACAGACCAAATCAGCATTATACAGAGGGTGACAGCCCATCAAGAAAAACTCAGCATCTGGGCGGCTCATGCACCAAGCAATCAGGCTCACCGCCATGCTTTAGTTGTCGCAGAAAAATGTCGAGTCTTGGGGGTGAAAGCAGAGGCAATTGAATATTACGATCGCGCCATTGCGAAAGCTAAAGAAAATGAATACCTCAACGAAGAAGCTCTCGCCAATGAGCTTGCAGCCAAGTTTTATTTAGAATGGGGCAAAGAACGTATTGCTCAAGAGTATTTGATTAATGCTTACTATTGCTACACACGCTGGGGTGCTAAAGCCAAAGTCGATGATTTAGAACAACGTTATCCACAACTGTTAGCTCCTATCTTACAACAGAAGCGTTCGCTACTTACACCCAATGAGACGATCGCAAATATTGATAGCATTACTACCTTCCACCCAAGCATTAATAAATCAGTAACATCTAGCAGCAATACATCAGTAATGCTAGATTTGGCAACAGTTTTAAAAGCCTCTCAGACTCTTTCGAGTGAAATTGAACTGGAAAAATTACTTACGAAGCTGCTGCAAGTAGTGATTGAAAATGCTGGAGCAGATAAGTGTGCGTTACTACTGCTCAAAGAAGAGAGATTGGTCGTTGAGGCGACTGCTCAAGTTGGCCAGCAATCAACGGTGTTACAGTCTATTTTTGTGGAAGATAGTGCAGACGTTCCCCATAACCTAATTTACGCCGTCAAACGCAGCCTGCAACCTACCGTAATTCTTGATACAACATTGCATCCGGTGCTGATAGCCGATCCCTACATTATTCGTCAGCAACCCAAAAGTTTGCTATGTACGCCAATTTTGTATCAAGGGAAACTGTTAGGGATTTTGTATTTAGAAAACAATCTGATGACTGGAGCGTTTACTAGCGATCGCGTCGAAATTCTCAATCTATTATGCACTCAAGCTGCAATTTCCTTAGAAAACGCCAGACTTTATCAGCAAGCACAAAATACTCTAGAAAACTTGGGAAAGACGGAACAATTCTTGCGGTTAATTATCGAGAATATTCCCCAGTCTGTTTTCTGGAAAGACTGCAATAGTGTTTATTTAGGTTGTAACCATAACTTTACTCAAACTTGGGGTCTAGGAGTACCAGAAAATGTTATTGGTAAAACAGACTACGACCTTCCCTGGACTAGGGAGCAATCAGATTTTTTTGTAGCGCGCGATCGCCGCATCATGGAGTCTGGGGAACCGGAACTCAACATTATCGAAACTGTGCAGCAAGTAGATGGAAAACAAAAGTGGTCGAATACAAATAAAATTCCCTTAAAAGATAGAGAAGAAAAGGTTTTTGGTATCCTTAATACCTCTGAAGATATCACCGAACGCCAGGAAGCACAACAATTGCTGCAACAACAAAAACAACAATTAGAACAAGCATTACAAGAACTCCAAACAATGCAATTGCAATTAGTGCAAGGCGAAAAAATGTCTGCCCTTGGTAACTTGGTAGCAGGTGTTGCCCATGAAATAAACAATCCTGTCGGCTTCATTGCCGGTAACATTGAACCAGCCAAAGATTATGTTAAAGACTTGTTTGGACTAATTAATCTTTATCAGGAAAAGTTTCCCAATCCCGGCTCAGATATTCAAGATGAAATTGATGCCATCGACCTGAATTATTTACGCGAAGATTTACCTAAATTGCTGGACTCGATGAAATTGGGTGTTCACCGTATTCGTAGTATCAGTACCAGTTTGCGAACCTTCTCCAGAGCAGATAAGGATTATAAAGTTCCCTTTGATATTCACGAAGGCATTGATAGCACTATTCTGATTCTCAGACACCGTTTAAAAGCTAATGAAAACCGTCCAGCAATTGAGGTAGTGAAGAATTATGGCAAACTACCCCTAGTGGAATGCTTTGCTGGACAACTTAATCAGGTGTTTATGAACTTGTTAGCAAATGCCATTGATGCGCTTGAACAATACAATACAGAACGCAGTTTGGAAGCAATTCTTGCCAACCCCAATTGCATCACCATTCAAACTCGTGTAGCAAACTCTGGCCAGGATGTTTTGATTAAGATTGCTGATAACGGAGTAGGAATGTCACCGGAGGTTAAACAAAAAGTATTTGACCATTTGTTCACCACCAAGCCTGTCGGAAAAGGCACTGGATTAGGATTAGCGATCGCTCGTCAAATTGTGGTAGAAGCACATGGCGGTTCGCTCTCTTGTATTTCCGAATTTGGAAAAGGCACAGAGTTTGTCATTCAAATCTCTACTCAACAACAATAATAAGTGCTGAGTGCTGAGTGCTGAGTGCTGAGTTAAGTATCAATTAATCAGCACTTTTCATTTTCGCTATTTAAATTTTAGTTGGGAATAAAGTGACAATAATACTTAAATTATGCAAAAGCTGGTTAAAACTCAACCCTCTACGGTATGCCATAACCAACAAAAATTACTACTCATTGAAATAGCGATAGCGATACTTCCTATTGTTATCAATTGTGGTAATTCTGTCTATTAGCATTAGCGCCACAGCTATCACAAATCGCAAAGTTTTGCTCAAGGGCGATCGCACTAATTCATATTTCTATTCTGCAACGCCGAAAAGTAAGTTGCACAATATGTCAATGTCTAAACCCGCATCTGTCGCAATGCATTAAACGCCTTACCTCGCAACCCAACTGGTAACAGCGATAATCCTAAACCAGTCCAAGCTTTAGCAGTTGAAAAAGACTGTCCCGCTAAAACTAGTTCTCTGCCTTGTTGTGTTTCACCCTTTTCAATTAAACGCAATCCTAATAATAGTTGCGTTTCAGTTAAACGATTTTTCCTAACTTTCTCTAATTTATCAGACTCAAACTTATAACTTTCTAAATACTGAATTTTATCAAATAAATAAGGAATAGCTCGATTAATACCTTGCTGCTCTGCATGAGAGCGATATTCCATCAATAATTCTGGTAAGTAATAGCCCTTTTTTCCAGCCAAAGCCAGACGCACAAATAAATCATTATCCTCACAATTTTGGAGATTTGGCTGCATATATCCTAATTCTTGCAATGTTTTTCGGCGAAATAATGTCGCCCCCACTTGAAAACTTTGCTGAATAAATACAACTTCCAACAAATTATTTACAACACCTACAGGTAAATTCTTCCTACCCCAGCGATGAGAATTTTCTTGAGTTTTTGTTTCATCCCGCATATTGTTAATATCAATTATCCAATGGTCTGTGCCAACAAAATCAATGCTATAGTCTTGAGTAAGAATAGTTGCTGTACTTGCGAGAAAATCGGGTGTTAGGCGGTCGTCATCATCAAATTTAATAAAATATTCACCACTGGCAGCATCAAAGCCAGAGCGCATATTATTACTTTTACCAATATTTTGCTGATGACGGATATATTTAATCCGGTTGTCTGTGTACTGTGACATCAACTCAGGCGTACCATCGCTAGAACCGTCATCACAAATAATTAGCTCAAAGTCTTGCTCAGACTGATTGAGTACACTGTCAATTGCGAAAGGCAGTAAATTAACTCGATTAAACGTGGGAATGGAAACACTAACTTTAGGCATTTTTGCAAAATGAGAGTGGAGATTGCTCACAAGCTAGCATAATGAGCAAGGCTGGGCAAAAGCTAAGTGTAAGAAATAGTTTGATTAATTTTATTCCAAAGTTTTTTGATAAATCGATTGCTTCTAGCCGCTATAGTGGGTGGCTTTAATTGCTTCGGTTTTTGCTCTGGTTGCTTCAGAAAGCGATAGTGTAAAAATTCATTTTTGTAACGAATATCAACATCTTCACCTTTACACAAGCGGGTAAATCCAATAGCAGAATAGCCCATATAGTGAAGGCGATGAATTGGTTTTAATCCCTGTTGGTTATAAAGAACATTATCAATATTCACAAATGGATTTGCATTAGCACAGTTGCCAGTTCTATCTTCCCCATCGGGACTGAGTGTAAAATTAAATAGTGGTCGAGCAATTCTGAAAGTCATGTAACTAAATAAATCTGCGTCACACCACCAAGCGATTTCGTTAATCCATTCAACTTCCTTATCTTCTATCAATCGCTTTTTGAGTATTTTTAATTCTTTAACGCCTAAAATACCCTTTTTTGAACCAAAAAAACTAGAACAGTGTATTTCTCGTCTAATTTCAGATTCAGGCAAAGACATTTTTTGTTCTAACTTCGGCAAGTCGAAAGCTGCAACTGAAGTTTGTTTTGTGTGTTCCCAGTCATCAAACACAAAGTCGTATTGGTCTAGTTTTTCTAAAACCTTGTCCAGCTTATTCATTGCCAAACTATCAGCATCATAAAATACAAATCTTTCAAACTCACCGTCAAAAGCAGACATTTTTCTGATTAAATTATTTTTTTTGTTCCATTCGATAGAATTTTTATTTTTTCGGCTATTTCTTGGGTAAGCGTTCCAAACTTGAATGGCAAAATCCTCCCATTTTTTGATCGAGCTTTTATCGTCAAACAGGGTGACATTAGGTCGAGAACGTATTTCCTGCTTAACTCGTTTTAAGCGGTCATCATAGGGAATAATACAAATCGGAATATCTGGACTAACATTCACCTCAATACTATTTAGCAAAGCTACTAGTTGGTCAAATACCACGTCATTAGCAAGTGTGTAAATCCCAAAATTATCCATTGTCATAAATTCTTTTGATCTTTGATTTACTGACTAAAGCCAATTCTCTGTGAAGCTGCACATCATTTCCACCGCTCCCAACCTTCCCGAACTCGCGGAAAGTGCCGCAGGTAGTGGGGTTATTTCTACACATCTTTATACAGAATTGGTCTAACGCGAATAATCCGATCGCTATTTTTTGACCGATTATTCTCAAATAATAATATACACATTTTCAACTTTATGCTGAAAATATCAAGATAAGGCAGCTTTTTTAGTCATTGCTTATACAAAAAGGTACTTATTTGCAGTTGCAGATGTGATTTTAATAATTGACATTTCCCATTCCCTATTCTCCATTGTCTCTAGAGCTTGCTTCTGAGAGTTGTCTATGATAGTTTGCTAACTAGTCTAAAGTACAGTAAATTTATCAAACTACCGTACTTTGGTGAACGCTATCGTTAATATAGCTGAAGGAGTGCAGAGTTAAGAGTACTTAAGTACTTTACCAAATGTATGACAAGTAAAAAAGCCACTCTTGCCGATTGAAAAGTAGATACCTGATATAAACCTGACTTTTTCATTCATCCAGAGAATTTTTGCTCGACCAAGCGCCTGCTGCGATCGCACTCAATAAAATCTCCAACTTAGTTTCCTGAACTTGGTAACGAGGATAGCACCCTACAATGAATATACGTATGCAAACTATTCACAACCGTAAAGTTAAAGGTGGAGGCTAAACGTTGGCACAATTCCAAGCAGAACCTCTGGCTTTATCAGGCTCTCAAAAAAATTGGGTCTTACTCGGTGTCGGACTTGGGGTATTCATGTCTACCCTGGATGTGGGGATCATTAATGTTGCTTTGCCCACATTGGTGAAAGCCTTTAACACCAGTTTTCCTACCACTCAATGGGCTGTATTGAGTTACCAGTTGGTCAGTTCCGGTTTAGTTTTGGGAGCAACCCGCTTGGGGGATATGTGGGGCAAGAAGTCCTTATACCAGGGGGGACTTGTTCTGTTTACTTTCAGTTCGCTGTTGTGTGGCTTTGCACCCGGTATCGAGTGGTTGATCGCCTTTCGGGCACTTCAAGGACTAGGTGCTGTGTTTATCTCTGGGCTTAGTTTGGCAATCATCACAGAAGTTTTTCCCTCTTCCGAACGAGGTCGGGCTGTTGGCATCATCGGTAGTGTAGTGTCACTGGGAATTGCTTTTGGCCCTTCTGCTGGTGGATTGCTCTTAAGCTGGTCAGGCTGGCATAGTATATTCTTCATCAATGTACCCTTGGGGATTATCGCTAGTTTTTTAATAGCTCGCGTGGTGCCACCTTCTGCACGCATTCAGGGCAAACAGAAATTTGACTTTTTGGGAGCCATATTAGCTTTATTGACTCTGGGTAGTTTTGGTTTAGGTATGACGCTAGGGCAAAGCCAGGGCTTTGGCAGTACCAATGCATTAGTATTATTAGCGATCGCCGCCGTAAGTTTCACGACTTTTTTGGTAGTTGAAGCGATTCTAAAGCAGCCACTACTAGAGCTAAAGCTGTTTCGCAATCTTCAGTTGAGTATGGGTTTGCTAAGTGGCTGGTTAGCATTCATTGTTATTGGCGGTTCGCTACTCATCGTCCCTTTCTTTCTAGAGAGCGTCAAGCATTATCCGACAGTAAAAGTAGGACTGTTACTAGCCGTATCGCCTGTACTAAGTGGGTTAATTGCCCCACTGGCTGGAATACTTTCAGACCGCTTTGGCGCTCGACTGATTAGTTCAATTGGGCTGGGGTTGATGATTGGCGGCTGTTTGGGGATTAGCACCTTTGATGTTCAAATTACTGAACTAGGCTATGTATCGCGTTATTTTATTTACGGCATTGGTCTGGGTTTATTTCAATCGCCCAACAACAGCACTGTTATGGGATCGGTACCGAGAGAACGGCTAGGGATTGCTTCTGGGCTGTTGTCTTTGTCACGTACCTCAGGAAACACCGTAGGAGTTTCTCTAATTGGGGCAGTATTTGGAGCCTTAATCGCTAGTATGTCTGCGGGTGCAGATGTATCTGTTGCCCCTCCTGATGCGATCGTTGCCGGGTTTCAAGGAACTTTTCGCTTTGCAGCCCTAATACTGAGTGGGGCAGCTGTTGCATCTGTTTTGAGGATCGGTAAGAGGTGGGGGAACAGGGGGGCAGAGGAGCAGAGAGAGAATTCCTAACTTTTGACAAATGACAAATGACAAATGCCCAATTATCAATTACCAAGAAGTTAAATAAATGACAGGTAAATTAGAAGGAAAAGTAGCAATTATCACTGGCGCATCAGCCGGAATTGGAGAAGCAACTGCGATCGCTTTGGCTTCAGTTGGAGCAACAGTAGTACTCGCTGCTAGGCGTGGCGATCGCATTCAGGCATTAGCAGAACGCATTGAAGCTAGTGGTGGCAAGGCATTGCCTATTGTCACCGATGTAACTGATGAAACTCAGGTAAATAACTTGGTGGCAAAGGCCAATGCAGAATTGGGAAGAGTCGATATCCTTGTGAATAATGCCGGGATTGCCTTGCTAGGAACTATCGAAGCTGGAAATAGCTCAGACTGGCGGCGATCGTTTGACCTCAACGTATTGGGACTTTTATATGCTACTCATGCTGTTTTACCTCTGTTGAAAGCACAAAAATCGGGGCATATAGTCAATATTTCCTCAGTGGCAGGCCGGACAGCGCGGGCAGGCATCGGTGTTTACAATGCTACCAAATGGGGTGTTAATGCCCTCTCGGAAGCATTGCGCCAAGAAGTCCACAAAGACAACATCCGCGTCACGATAATCGAACCTGGTTTGGTGGATACGGAAATTGACAACCAAATTACCGATCCCGTTGCCAAACAACGCATTCAAGAACGACGCAATTCAATTCAACCTCTGCAAAGCGAAGATATTGCAGCTGCGATCGTTTACGCCCTTACGCAACCGCCGCGCGTTAATGTCAACGAAATCCTCATCCGACCAACGGGACAAGAACACTAAAGCTAAAGGGCAGGCTTAACGGGCGTGCCCTTTTTTAGATAAGTAGTGTAAAATCATTTAACCCAATTCCAACATAAGTGATGAATCTTCAAAACTATGGATACTGTATTATTTGATATGGATGGTACTTTGCTGGATAGCGAACCGCTAAGTAATATTTTTCTAATCAAGTTTTGTAGGGAAATTGGCTTCGAGTTAACAGAAAATATCCTATAGGACTCATATTTAATTTTTGAAATATACGTAGGGTGCGTTACGCTACGCGATAACACAACGCCAGTCCGCTCAAGTCGGGAAACCCGCCCACGCGGCTGGCTCCCCTACACATACTTAGATTTTTTCATAAATCAAATCGGATTCCTATAGACAAATTTAGGGGTTCTGATGGTCGGACATTCTGGACGTATCTCAGCAGAGAATTTAATTTATCTCAGTCAATAGAAGAGTATGTATTGAGAGCAACATCGGATTTTGTTGAAGAGTTAAAAAATAACTCCAATCTTGCACCTATTGAGTTGAGGGAGTGAAAGAACTGATTGATGAACTTTTTTATTTTGGAGTGCCTTTAGCTCTGGCATTTTCAGCTTCTAGAATCAGAGTTAATATCATGTTCGGGTAAAGACTTATCATTTAGACCGCAGGGGGCAGGGGGAAAGAGGCTTTTGGGATTTTTGCACAGATGCGGTAATCATAAGTGATTAACCGGACTTGATATAACACAGTTTTAGAGTGCTTTAATATGCAAAATAAATTCAGTGTAAAAATGTCTGGTCAAGATGTTGAATGAGGTAAACCTAAACCAGATATCTTTTTATTAGCATCGGAAATGATGAATGTTAATCCTAATAAATGCGTTGTTATTGAAGACTCAGAAAATGGGATAAAAGCTGCTAAAAAAGCAGGTGTGAAATGCGTTAGCTTTGCTGAATTGAAACATAATAAGCAGAATTTATCAAGCGCAGATCTAATTTTGAGTGCTTACTCAGATGTGAATTTTTACAGCTTACAGCAATTATTCGACTGAGAAAGTTAGCTCTTACTTGAATCTTGCTAAGTATACTAAAAAATAAACCTATATATGGAAAGCTTTCAATTACTTTTGCTTTTCAAAAATCAAAGATAATTCCCCATTTAACATTTAGCATAATTATCTCACTTAGTATTTACTAAATCTTAGAAAGAATCGCTTGGGCCGCAGCTTCATCGGTAATTAGTCCTGTAATTAACTTGCCATGCAGAGCAGCCAAAATCGCCTCTGCCTTTCTCACACCGCCCGCTACACCAATAATGAGTCGATGAGCCGGTTGTTCAAGTGCTACACTGGCAACCCGGCTGTTTGTCCCTTGTTGTAGTAATACTCCACGATCGCTGTAAGCCCAAGCTGCAATTTCTCCTACTGCTCCCAGTTCAATCAATTCAGCCACCTCATCGTCATTGATGAAGCCGTCTTGATGTAACGGAGCATTCCAGGCAATGTGACTAATTCCGACAAAGGTTGCTTTGGCTTGCTCTGCAAGAGTTTTGACGGCGATAAACGATCGCTGAGTCTGCAAGAGTTCTCGTTCTTCAATGCTAGTTGCAACAACGGGAGTCGGCACTGGGTAGGCTTGGGAACCGACGCGATCGGATAAATGCATGACTACTTCGTGACGACCTGCACGCCCAGAGTGGGACATATTGCCAATAATTGACACAATTTTATGCTGGGGTTGGTTCATTGAGGGTATCTGCTCTACCATTGTTCGCAATGTGCGACCTGATGACAACGCCAGTATGGTTGGGGTTTTAGCCATCAGGTAAGCCTCTAGGTGAGTGACAGCACATACACCAATTCCGTATAATGTATCACCACTACCTGCGTCAGTTGGTACTACTTCACAAAGTGACAGAGCAAAGCGATCGCGTAACGACTCAGCCAGAGCAATGCATTCACTCAGGGGATGATCGAGTCGAAATTTAATCAATTTTTCACTGACTGCCAGTGCTACTAAGCGTTGTGCAGCTTGCCGGGACACATTGAGCTTGGCGGCAATTTCTTCTTGCGTATTGCCGGCGATGTAATAGAGCCAAGCAGCATGAGCAGCCAGGTCTAATTTGCGAGACCGAAAGGGCAAGCCAGCTTTGCTGGCATCGCGCCGCTCCAAAAAAGGTTGTCCCATATACTACCTGCAAAAATTATGTATCTATCAAAGGCATAGCTAGATTATTTCGAGTATATGCCCAAAGATATAAGTTTTGCTCAATTCTTTTTAAAATTCTATTCTCCCCCAGTCACCTCCAAGTTAAACCCAGTAATGTAGCTTGCCTCATCGCTCATCAAAAACGCTACTCCATTTGCTACCTCTTCCAGACTTCCTAAACGCCGCATTGGCACTGAATCAATCATCTGTTGTTCAACCACCTTGGGATCGGCATCAAAGTATTGTGACCCTACTGCTGCTTGTAATTCGGTTTGCCGCGTCCACATAAAACCAGGGCCAATCAACGCAGGGGAGAGTGCATTTACTCGGATGCCGTAAGGAGCCAAGTCTTTCGCTGCCGTTTGAGTAATACCAATGACAGCAAACTTAGAAGCGGCATAAGCCAACATATTTGGTGGTCCAACCACCCCTGCATAACTCGCCATGTTAACGATTGCGCCTCCACCTGCATCGCGTAGTTGCTGTGCAGCCGCCTTGAGAACGTGAAAAACGCCGACAACGTTAATGTGGATCACCTTTTGAAAGTCGTCTTCAGGATATTCGTCAGTCTTAGCAAACACTCCTTGATAACCCGCATTATTAAATACATAGTCGATCCGCCCAAGCTGCTTTACAGCGCTAGTAAAAGCTTTGGCAACATCATCACTAGCTGTAACATCACAGCGAAACGTGCCAATTGGAACGTTGTACTCTTTTAGTTCCCCAGCCACATCTGCCATCTTCGGTTCATTCAAATCTAGCAGGGCTATTCCTGCGCCATTAGCAGCAAAACGGTGTGCAGTTGCCTTGCCAATATCTCCTGCACCACCAGTAATTAAGATCGTCTTACCTGCAAACTGATAAGTTGCTTTTGCCGTCATAGATTTAACCTCTTATTGAAGAATTGTTGCAAATGGTCGTGATAGAAATCAGATTGGTATGATTTCTATTATTGAGCTTTTGCCCAAAATTAGAGCATAAAATCAAAAATTTATTTTGTTCGGTTTTTTACTTTAAAGGAGTTATGCGATGCGTATTCGCCGCTTCGCTAAAGTGCTGGTTGCATTTCTCGCTGGAGTGATGCTGGTGCAACTGCTATATGCTTGTTCACCGCGAACGCAAGCCGCCCAGAAAACTAGACTAACGATCGCCACAGTTAATAATGGTGACATGGTGGTGATGCAAGGGCTTTCTCGCAAATTTGAGTCAGCTAATCCTGATATTCAACTCCGATGGGTTGTGCTGGAAGAAAATGTGTTGCGCCAACGCACAACTACAGATGTTGCAAGCCTTGGTGGGCAGTTTGATGTCATGACCATCGGTTCCAAAAACATCAAAATCACCAGAAGCCGCGCAAAAGTTTGTTGCTTGGGCAACATCAAAGGAATACATTCAACTAGTTGCTAAGGAAAATGGCTGGGTTGCTGTACCACCAGGGACTCGGAATTCCACATATCAAAATCCCAATTATCAAAAAGCTGCACCCTTTGCTGAAATCGTGCTGGGAGCAATCCAATCTGCCGATGTTACCCGTCCATCTGCACAACCAACTCCTTATAAGGGAGTTCAATACGTTGACATTCCAGAATTTCAGGCGATCGGTACTTCAGTCGGGCAAACCTTGGCGGCGGCGTTAACCAATCGGACTTCGGTAGACCAAGCGTTGCAGCGATCGCAGAAATCAACTGAACGCTTTATGAAACATACGGGTTATATCGAATGAAAAGAATTCCTTCTGTGTCTCTGTGGTTAAAAAGTCATTAATTAATTTAACCGCAGAGGCGCAGAGAACACAGAGTAAATGCTCACCCACAAAACTAAAACTTTCACAATCTAAAATCTAAAATTCTATTAGGTTATGTCTTCTTCATTAGCGGTAAAACCTCAATCCGAAACGCCACCACCCACTAAGCAACGGACTACGCGGCAAGTGTCAACCTTACCTCTGGTTGCGCCTTCGGTCGTTGTCCTATTGCTGTGGATGATTGTACCTCTGGTGATGACTGTATGGTTTTCCTTTCAACGGTATAACTTGTTGAATCCAGATGCACGCAAATTCATCGGGATTGAAAATTTCACGTTCATCCTCGGTGACTCAGCTTTATGGACATCGATCGCCATCACAATCATTCTGGTTGTTTCTGTTTTAGCAATCACAATTGGTCTGGGCACACTCCTGGCAGTACTATTTGACCAAGACTTTTATGGTCGTGGAGTGGCGCGGGTGCTGGCAATCTCCCCATTTTTCGTTATGCCCACAGTTAGCGCCCTAATCTGGAAAAATATGCTGATGCATCCAGTAAATGGGCTGTTTGCTCAAATTACCAGAGGCTTGGGTTTAGGGGCAATTGATTGGTTTGCCAGCGTTCCCCTACTTGCCATTATTATTATTGTTTCTTGGGAATGGCTGCCCTTTGCTTTGCTGATTTTATTGACAGCTATTCAGTCACTCGATCGCGATCAGTTAGAAGCAGCGCGGATGGATGGTGCAAATGCGATCGCTCTATTTCGTTTCGTTATGCTACCCCATCTGAGCCGCGCCATTTCTGTGGTTGCGATGATCGAGACAATTTTCTTCCTCACCATCTTTGCCGAAATCTTTGTCACCACAGGCGGCGGGCCGGGACTTGCAACCACTAACCTGGCCTATTACATCTTCTTAAAAGCCTTGCTGGAATTCGATGTCGGCGGTGCTTCTGCTGGTGGATTAATTGCTGTAATCCTTGCCAACATTGTGGCAATCTTTTTGATGCGTAGTGTTGCTCGTAATTTGGATACCTAACAATGGCACGTAAAACCTCGAAAATTTGGCTATGGACATTCCTCGGCTGGCTTGCCGCTTGCATCTTGTTTTTCCCGATTTTCTGGATGTTTCTCACCAGTTTCAAGACGGAAGTAGCAGCAGTTTCAACTCCCCCTCAGTTGTTTTTCCGCCCGACATTCGAGAACTATATTGCCATCCAAGATCGGGCAAATTATTTCAATTATGCGTTTAACAGCGTAGTGATTTCCCTGGGCTCGACTATAGTCGCGCTACTGCTTGCTGTACCTGCTGCATACGCAATGGCATTCTTCCCAACGAAACGAACCAAAGGCACTTTACTCTGGATGCTGTCCACTAAAATGCTGCCACCTGTGGGTGTGCTAGTACCAATCTACATTTTGTGTCGCAACGCGGGGTTATTGGATACTCACATCGGTTTGATTATCATTTATACCCTGATTAATTTGCCAATCGTCGTTTGGATGATTTATAGCTTTTTTAAAGAAGTTCCTAAAGAAATTCTCGAAGCCGATCGCATGGATGGAGCAACTACTCAGCAAGAACTTGTTCATGTCTTGCTACCATTGGCAGTCCCCGGAATTGCATCCACAGCTTTGCTTTCGATTATTTTGTCATGGAACGAAGCATTTTGGAGCTTGAACTTGACAACGGCAGATGCCGCCCCACTCACAGCCTTTATTGCTTCCTTTTCCAGCCCTCAAGGATTATTCTGGGCAAAACTTTCGGCAGCATCAACACTAGCGATCGCACCCATCCTCATCTTTGGTTGGCTGAGTCAACGGCAATTAGTCCGAGGTCTGACCTTTGGCGCAGTGAAATAAAGAACTTCCAAATATAAAAAATCTTTCCAAACTGACGCAAAAATCCTCTCTATTACTCCTCTCTCCGTGTTCTCTGCGTCTCTGTGGTTCGTAATTTATTTCTGTGGAAATCCTAAATGAACGCAGAAGGCATTAGGCCACACTCTTACATCTTCTCTGCTTGATAAAACAACTTAAACCCCTTAATCGAAACAATTTTATGTCAACAGTTGCTTTAAGAAATATCCATAAAACCTACGCCGACACAGAGATCATCAAAGGCATCGATCTTGACGTGAGCGATCGCGAGTTTGTCGTCTTCGTCGGCCCCTCCGGTTGTGGAAAATCAACCTTACTCCGCATGATTGCTGGATTAGAAGAAATTTCCTCCGGCGATCTACTTATTGATGGACAAAAAGTCAACGATGTGCCACCCGATAAACGCGGTTTGGCAATGGTGTTTCAAACCTACGCCTTATATCCTCACATGACTGTGGCAGAGAATATGGCATTTAGCCTCCGGCTTGCGGGTATGCAAAAAGCCCAGCGCTACGAAAGGGCACGTGAAGTCGCTCGTATCCTGCAACTAGAGCCGCTTTTGAACCGCAAGCCCAAAGAACTATCAGGAGGACAACGCCAACGGGTAGCGATCGGTCGTGCTTTGGTGCGTAATCCCAAAGTATTTTTGTTTGATGAGCCACTGTCTAACCTGGATGCTTCTTTGCGGGTGCAGATGCGGATCGAACTTGCTAGTTTACATGACAGCCTGCAAGCCACGATGATTTATGTTACCCACGATCAAGTTGAGGCAATGACCCTTGCCGACAAAATTGTGGTATTGCAGGGCGGCATCATCGAACAAGTAGGTTCTCCTCTGGAACTGTACCATCATCCTTGCAATCTATTCGTCGCCGGATTTATTGGTTCACCAAAAATGAACTTTATCTCGGTGACAGTTTCAGCTGTCAATGACTCTGGGGCAACAGTCAGACTCCCTGGTGACGCAACCGTGATGATTCCGGTGAAACCTAAAACCCTGTCAGTTGGGGATAGAGCAACATTAGGGATTCGTCCCGAACATCTGCGTCTCGATCAAAGTAACCCAAGCGTGAATGGCGAAGTATTAGTCGTAGAACGATTAGGCGGAGAAACCTTTCTCTACATCAAAATTGCGGGTGGCGAAACTATAGTTGTGCAAACAGATGGAGATAATCCAGCCATTATGCACGATTATGTTCCGATTTACATTAATGGTGAGCTTTGCCATTTGTTCGATCGCGACGGTGAAGCCATTCCCAAAGTTCATCGTCACCACTTAACCCAGAATGAATCCCATGAACAGCAATATCAGCACAGACTCAGCAATCAAGCTGAATGAAGCATCTCTGTCTCGTTTAGGAAATAACGTTCGCGTACCCAATTACGATCGCCATGAAATTACTAACGGCATTGTCCATATCGGTGTGGGCGGGTTCCATCGCGCACATCAGGCATTATACCTGGATAATTACTTTCATCAAAATCCCGGTAGTGAATGGGGAATCTGCGGGGTTGGGCTACTGGAATTCGACAAACGAATGCGGGATGCACTGAATTCACAAGATTGTTTATATACCTTAGTTGAAAGATCCCCAGAAGGCGATCGCGCTCGTGTAATTGGAGCAATTACAGAATATTTGTTTGCCCCAGATAACCGCCAAGCAGCGATCAACACCTTAGCAGATCCTAAATGCCGCATCGTTACCCTCACCATTACCGAAGGAGGCTACTACTATATTGAAGGTAGTGGTGAATTTGATGCGAATCACCAGACTATCCAGTACGATTTGCAGCATCCTAACGAGCCAATTGGAGTATATGGCTTTTTGACAGCAGCCCTCGATCGTCGCCGTCAACTGGGAATAGCACCATTTACTGTGTTGTCCTGCGACAATCTCCAAGGTAACGGTAACATTGCCCGCAAAATGTTAACTGCATTTGCCCAAATGCAGAACCCAGAGTTGGGAAGTTGGGTAGCCGAAAGGGTTGCTTTTCCTAACTGCATGGTCGATCGCATTACCCCCGCCACAACCCCAGCCGATATCAAAATGGTGGCGGAACAGTTTAACATCGATGATGCCTTTCCAGTTGTTGCCGAACCGTTTCTTCAGTGGGTAGTCGAAGACAATTTCAGCGCAGGTAGACCTGATTGGGAATCTGTTGGCGTGCAGATGACTAATGATGTTCATCCCTACGAAATGATGAAAATTCGGCTATTGAACGCCAGTCACTTGTTGATTGGCTATCTCGGCACTTTGGCAGGCTACACCTACGTTCATGAGGTGATGGCAGATCCGTTAATTCGGCAAGCCGTCGATAATTTGATGGCAGAAGTTACGCCCACACTCCAACCTGTATCGGGGATTGATTTGGACGATTATAAAAAGACCTTAATTGAACGCTTTGCCAATCCTAAGATTCGCGACCAACTGCCGCGTCTGTGCCTCAATAGCTCTGCCAAAATGCCAAAATTTGTTTTAGGCTCAGTTCGTGACGCACTACGCAAAAATGTGGCGATTGATTACATGAGCTTAACGGTTGCTGCTTGGTTCCGTTACCTGAATGGATACGATGACCAAGGTAACTCCATCCCAATTGATGACCCAATAGCAGGTACTTTGACTCAACTAGCTCATTCTAGTGGTTCCGATGCCAAACCATTGCTCAACCTGACTGAGATTTTTGGCGATTTATCGCAGTCGCCTTTTGCCGATGCAGTTGCGAACCATTTACGCAAATTGTATGAGTTTGGAGCTAAAGAAACATTAATCCGATTCTTAGAGAAAACTTAATTAGAGATGAAAATCGCAACCTGTCATAAAATTCCTTTCTAACTTCTTGTCTCTGTGTTCTCTGTGCCTCTGCGGTTCGATAAATTAAACCACAGAGGCGCAGAGGTCGCAGAGAGAAAATATATAGAGCGTATAACTTGGGAGGGGCAATTGACTGACATTGTAGTTGGCTTAGACTTGGGTACAGGAGGAGTGAGGGCGATCGCAGTCGATCTGCAAGGGCAAATTATCGCTCAAGCAACCAGAAGCTATCCCCTGTTAACTCCACAACCCGGTTGGACGGAACAGAACTCATCGGATTGGGTGGAAGCCAGTTTGGATGCTCTGTTCGATGTTACTCAACAGCTAGACGGATACCGAGCGATTGCCCTCGGTTTGTCTGGACAAATGCATGGTATGGTTGCTCTCGACGCAAAGGGCAAAGCGATTAGACCGGCAATTTTGTGGAATGACCAGCGCACAGGTAAAGCTGTTGTTGAGATTGAAGCCGCTATTCCCCGGCAGGAATTAATCCAACGCACTGGAAATCCGGCAATTACTGGTTTTCAACTGCCGAAGCTTCTCTGGTTGCGGACTGAAGAACCACAAGCATACACTCGGTTGTGGCGGATTCTTTTACCAAAAGATTATCTCGGATATGTGCTAACTGGCGAACCATTTACAGAACCATCAGATGCTTCTGGTGTAGGCTGTTTGAACTTAGCAAATCGGCAATGGGATACAGATATTCTCCATGCTCTCGATATCAACCCCGCGTTATTCCCCCCAGTCATCGAATCTACCGCGATCGCCGGACGACTCAAACCAGAAATAGCTACCCGCGTGGGACTACCTGTGGGATTACCTGTAATTGCAGGTGGAGGTGACAATGCAGCAGCAGCCATCGGTTTGGGCATCTCATCGAGCAACCTCAATCGGGGTAGCTTGAGTATTGGCACATCGGGAGTTATTTTTGCACCGTGCGATCGCCCAATTCCCGATCCCGAAGGTCGGGTGCATTTGTTCTGTCATGTTGATGGCGGCTATCATCTACTGGGAGTGACGCTGGCGGCTGGTGGTTCTCTGCGTTGGTATCGAGATACATTTGCACCGCATATATCCTACACCGATTTGATGGATATGGCAGAGCGATCGCAGCCTGGTGCGCGTGGTGTTCTATTTCTACCCCACCTCACAGGAGAACGCAGTCCTCACCTCGATCCAGATACTCGCGGTGCTTTCGTGAATCTGTCATTAGCTCATACCCAGGCAGATATCATTCGTGCTGTTCTGGAGGGGGTTGCATTTAGCTTGCGTTCAGCGTTGGAAGTCATCAGTGCGATCACTCCCATCGATCAACTCTTAGCAACCGGTGGAGGCGCACGTTCTCACATCTGGTTACAAATTTTGGCAGATGTTTTGCAAACAAAACTCATTGCTCCCAAAGCCGAAGAAGGAGCCGCTTACGGAGCAGCTATTTTAGCAATGGTGGGGATTGGTGTTTACCCCAATTTAGAAACTGCACTCAAGATTTTACCGCAGGATAGTAATGTAGTACAGGCGCAGACAAATACTTTGTATGAAGCAGGGTTTAACCGCTACAAGCTGCTTTACGATACCTTGAAAGCTGTTCGTTGAGCATTAAATTATCTTACAGTTACCCTGAACTAGGGACTTCCAGAAAATAAATTAACGTGAGTTCGACGGATAGAAAAGCCCAAAAAGCCCGCTAGATGGGAATTGGCTTAACTGGGGAGGTGAAGTGCGATCGCTTACAACAAAAGGCTGGAGTCAAAATAAGTCGAGCCACAATGGGGAGAATCACCCAAAAGCTAAAGTGGTAGCCGCTAAAATTTACCCAGCCAGAAGTATCTCATTTGATCAAAGGAGAGTTTCAGGGAAACCATTGCGTAGCACTGGCTCCCCTTGAAAGAGAGGGTTGTAATGGTTACTTCTGCTGATGCTGAGATCTAGACTGCATCACAGGCACTAACACTTGCAGCAAAACTGCGATCGCCCCAATCACAGTAGCAACAGCTCCAATGACGATCGCAGTTGCCAAAATGATCTCAGTGGGGCTAGTACCGTATTGCATCCAAGCAGAAGGTGACTCAACAGGATTCGGGGTTGCAACAACGCCCTGAATAGATTGATGGATAGGATTCGCACTTTGAGTAGTGATTGAGGTATTTGGCATCGGGTTTCTCCTTTGAGTGATATCAATTTGCCGATGAAGTTACCTTAGATGATTCACTCAGGAAGTTTTGGGACAGTTTGGGGTAGATAAAAAGTTCCCGATTTTGTCTGAAGTTTGTAGAAACCGCGAAGTACTTTAGTAAGATGTTAGTAGCTTTTGCTATGTGCATAGTAAATGAGTGAAAGACGCGATCGCGGTGTTCTAGCAACGGAAGAAGGTGTTGAGAGGCTAAGGCAAGCGTTGGCATCCAAGCGCAATTGTGAGGCTAGATCCTGGAGAAAGCTTGACCTAGCTATTGAGTCTGGTGTGGATGAGCGGACTGTTAGGCGGTTTCTCAACCGAGAGCAACCTGTTGATGAAAACACAGCAAGAGCGATCTGCCAAGCGTTAGGAGTAGAGTTTAGAGAAATTATAGAGTTTAATTCACCATATCCATTAACGGACAAAACCGGACAGCCACAAAGCAATCCCTTTGTTTACGGTACGCCTGTCCCTCCTAATCGCTTCTATGGACGGAAACGGGTGATCGCAGATGTGAAGAACCGCATTGGAGCCTTAAGTGGCCAGAGCATCAATATTGTGGGGTTCCGTCGCAGTGGCAAAAGTTCTTTGTTGCGCTATATCAAAGAACGTCCAGAGGAGTTTTGCTTAACCGGACAAAATCCACTCATTGTTTCACTGGATTTGCAAAACCATCGATATCACAGTCCAGAAGGAATAATCGAAGGACTCCGGCACGAAATTGCTAAACTTACCGGAACAGTACCTTGGTCAAATACAGACAATACCAATCCCTACGAGGTTGATAATGGACTAACGGCTCTCCGTAAAAAGGGATATCGTTTAATTGTGATGCTGGATGAACTGGAGAGAATTGGACAACGATTGGAGCAGTTTCAGGATTGGGGGGAAGACTGGCGAGCAAAAGCGTCAGACGATTTGTTTGCACTAGTGATTGCTAGTAAGCGATCGCTAAGTGAAGTTTACAACCAATTCAATCTCACTTCACCATTTAGTAATATTTTCAGCAAAACAGTTCTCGGTGTTCTAGAAAAAGACGCTTGGCAGCAATTAGTTTGTGATGGGTTTGCACCTAAGAAAGTGCCTCCAGAAAACCTTGACTGGCTTGATGATTTAACAGGTGGGTTTCCTCACTATGTCCAGATGGCGGCTTCGCTATTATGGCAGTATGAAAATCCTGAGCAGGCAAAAACTGAATTTATTTTTCAAGCAACAGACCGCTTTCAAGAACTCTGGCAGAATTTAGAAGAACCAGAACGCCAAGCCTTGCGATTTGCAGCAGAAATGGCGGGATTTATGAAACCCACTGCGGCGATGAGTGATCGCTTGCAACGATATGGGTTATTGCGGTCTGATGGTAAATTATTTAGTACCGCTTTTGCTGATTTTGTACGGAGGCAGTAATGATACGGTTTTTACGAGAAACTTGGGAACTGTTCTACTGGTCGCTGTACTGTCCTTCTAAGCTTCAGCAACGAATGAATAAGTGGACAACTTATAGAGAAACGAAAAAAGACGGACAGGGACTATTAGATACCTCTGCAATGAGTATTCTGATGTCTAATAGTCGGTTTATTGCCCAATATTTTTTATTTGCTACTTGTCTGAGCTTGTCTCTTCTGCCACTACTTATAAATAACAATCAAACTTTAAACAATTGGCTGTTATTACCTTTATCCATAGCAGGTAGTTTTGGATTAAGCTTTTGGTTGCTACCCGCTGGAATTGGCTGGTGTTTACCTATATTAATTGCCTTGATTTACTGGTATCAGCCTACAATTTATGCTGAGACAGTCGAGCGCACTGTAGCCATTGTATCTACTTTCACTTCTTCAATTCTCACCCCACTCATCACTTGGGGTTCCTTGTTGTTTAAAATCCATTTTGGATTTGCAATACAAAAAGTATTTGGCAGAACACTTGCGATAAATTTACCTCTAATTATTTACTTTATTTACCTGCTATTTTTATTTAACTTGTTTGGTGTTGTATTCAGAATTGTAATTGGTGTAGGGCTAGGCGTAGGGCTAGGGGCAATATTCGGTGGATTACTCTCTGTATTCTATGCAATAGTGGTTAGCCTACCAACTGGGATAGTAGGTGGCGTGATCGGCGGTGCAATAGACAAAATGACAGGTGGTATTGTAGGTGGTACGGTATTAGGTGGCATTGTCGGAGTTGTAGCGGGTGGTGCGCTCATACTTGTCTTAAACAACGGTAGTAACAATGACGATCAAAGCAATAGTGCAAAAGAAAGTAGTAATCAAGGAAGTGGCTGGCCAGTCAGTTTTTTAACAGGGAGAATGATCGGGAGTGGCATTGCAGCAGGCTTAGGGACGAGTACCATAGCAGGCATTGTGGGAGGTGTTATGGCAAGTATCATTAGCTTACCTTTACCTATTTTTCTGATTGCCTGCGGTTTGATTGCATTTTGCCTCGCTTCTATAAGATACAAGTGGTTAGGTGTGATCGTTGCAGGAGTGTTGGTTATTTTCGGTTTTCAGAGTTTTGGTATTCAGGCATTTCTCGTCATTCCTGTGACGTTAGGAACCTACTATCGTCTCTTGCCTGATTATTTTGTTTTAGCTCTAATTAGTTTGATTTGTTCAAATCGATTCTTCAAACTCTTGAGACTCAATCTGCTGAACTGGTTAAAATCTTTACCTCCATACACTACTGAACTACTCTGGCTACCTCTTCCTAACCATGCTTATCTTCTAGCTAATGCTTTTCGTGTTCATGCAGCTGTAGGTTTGGATATTTTTCAACAGTTGCAAGCCTTGTCTATACCAGGAGCTAAACTCACTGTTCAAAAAGCTCTGCCCAAAATCGTGGCAGATCAATTAGCAGTAGTTAATGACATTCCAGAACTAGTTGCGACAGCTAACCTAGAGCATCCCTTACTTCCCCTACTCATCCCCTCGTTTTATCAACCTGAACCTGATGTAGATCAACTGCCACAACAAAACTCGTCACTGATTCCTGAACTTTCTGTCCTGTTTCCTCGCCTGCAACAAACGGCTAACGATGTGCAGGCTGCCTCCACTGCTGGAAGTGCAGCACTTCGAGAACGAGGTTTGGAACGGATTCTCAATGAATTAACTAGGCTGCAAGTTCAGTTACCAGGATTAGGTTTTAAACTAGGAACAATTAAGCGCTGGCAGCCTGTAATTGAACGCTGGCAGTGTATTCTGCAACTCGAAATCGAACAACAACAAAGACTATCTCAAGGAGAATTACTCAATCCCTTTCAGTTCGGCAATCCGTTACGGACAGAACGATCGCATCTCTTCAAAGGACGAAGAGCGTTTGTAGACCATGTATATCGCCTCGTGTTAGATCGCAACCGTCCCACGCTAGTACTACATGGCCCCCGTCGTTGTGGCAAAACCTCTTTCCTACTCAACTTGCCTCGTCTGCTACCCAGTGACTTACTACCCGTCTACCTCGACTTGCAACGAGCAGGCATTAGCAACAGCGATGGCGATTTTTGCTACGGTCTAGTTCAGGCAATTCACCGAGATACTCGTAGCCAAGGACTGAGGCTTCCTGCTATTCCCAAACGCTTAGATTTCTATCAGAATCCTTACCCCACCCTAGAAGACTGGTTAGATGAAGCATTGTCCGACATAGGCGATCGCCGCCTGCTCCTCAACCTAGATGAGTTTGAAAAAATCGGCACTGCTATTGAGCAAGGACGCATCAGCCTACGCCTATTTGACGAACTGCGGAGTCTAATTCAGCACAACGACAAACTCGGCTTCCTCTTCTCCGGCGTGCAAACTCTCAACGAACTCGGCCCCAACTGGAGCAGCTATTTCATCAGCGTTGTTCCGATTGAAATGCTCTATTTGCAACCAGCCGAAGCCGAAGACCTACTCAGAAATCCTGATCCAGAATTTGCCCTCCGCTACGATACAAGCATGATCGAAAAAATTCTCCAGATCACCCGCTGCCAACCCTATCTTCTCCAACTCCTTGGCTCCACCCTTGTCACCCAAGCAAACCTTCAGCAAACTCAACTCGCTACTATTGACTTACTCCAAGCGGCAATTCAAGATGGTTTTACGTCAGGAGAACCTTATTTCACTAACATCTGGACAGAATTTACAGGCATCACCTCAGAAGAAATTGCCGCAGGTCAGGCGTTACTTGTTGCTCTAGCACAGGGTCATTCAGTAGTTATGAACGAGAAAACCCAAGCAGCTCGCAAACGCCTACTGCGCTACCACGTCATTGAGCATACCGATCAAGGCGATGGCATCGAAATCCCTCTGTTCGAGCAATGGGTAAGAGAACGCGCCATCTCTACTTGAAAAAAAGGTAATGGCTCAAACGTGTAGGTAATACCAAGTTGCAATCAGATGTAGTATTTCCCCCCTGCTCCCCTTGCCTGCCAAAACTAATATTTTTGAATGCAACTCGGTATAAGTAGACATGAAATCGACGACAATTGTAGCTTTATATAGATAGTCATGTATAAGGCGCACATCCGCATGGCACAATTCAAAACGCGCTCTGGGTCTTAATGTCAGGTGATCGTAAATTGGCAGAAGAACCAAACATGGAAACATGATTTTCTTAACAATTGCTCAAAGCCATATATCAAAAGGCGTTTATAGTTTTATAGTACTTTTGCACGGGGAAGTCCACATTAGTATTGTAGGTCGCTACACTTATGATTGCAGCCCACCCTTGTGTTTGCAGGTATGATCCTTAGCGACTTAGCTTTTTACTCAATCAGCAATTAAACATCAAAAGAAATCGGCTGACCGTTGAAATGGTTGTAAATGGACTCTGGATTAACGTGAGTTCGACGGATAGAAAAGCCCAAAAAGCCCGCTAGATGGGAATTGGCTGCCTACACTCGCTACATGGGCGATCTATCTGGGGGTCAAATGCTACAAAAAGTTGCTCAGTCAACCCTGAAGCTTTCTGGCTATGAAGGCACATCCTTTTACAACTTTGAGCAAATTCCTGACAAAAAGGCATTTAAGGATAAGTATCGTCAGGCATTAAATGCATTGCCTGTTGATGATATAACAGCAGAACGGATTGTTGCAGAAGCCAATAATGCCTTTGGGTTCAATTTAAAGATGGCTCAAGAGTTAGAAGGAAGTTTAATTAAAGCACTCGGTCAAATTCTTTTTAATAGCCTAAGTCATTTGTCATAGCTTAGGGAACTCCAGAAAATAAATTATCCAATTTCACGCCCATCAAAACGACTTTCCCTCCCCCTGCCCCCTGCTCCCTGCTCCCTGCCCCCTGCCCCCTGCCCCCTGCCCTCAAAGCGATGGGATATTTTTTAAATTGGAAGTCCCTTATTTCCCTCTTGCTCCCTACTCGCTACTCCCCACTCCCCCCAGTCATTGGAAAGGAACTCAATGGTTTTTCTATTACCTGGTGTCAAGTTTGATCTGGATCTGATTCAAAAGTACGATACTCGCGCACCTAGATATACCAGTTACCCGCCCGCTACAGAGTTAAGCGAAACATTCACTGAAACTGATTTTAAGGCCGCGATCGCCGCCTCGAATCAACGCAAAACTCCTCTTTCTTTATATTTCCATATCCCTTTTTGCCAAAGTGCTTGCTACTTCTGCGGCTGTAATACAGTAATTTCCAACAACAAGAATATTGCTAAACCTTACGTGGAGTTTTTGGTTCAAGACATTAAAAACACTGCAGCTTTAATCGATCGAGATAGAAAAGTGCTGCAAATCCACTGGGGAGGCGGTACTCCTAATTACTTGGATCGTCACCAAGTAGAATTTTTATGGAAAAACATCAATCGCTATTTCAACATCGATCCCCAAGCAGAAATCTCAATTGAGATTAATCCCCGCTATATCGATAAAAACTACATTTTCTTTCTGAGACAGATTGGATTTAACCGCATTAGTTTTGGCATTCAAGATTTTAATCGCCAAGTTCAAGTAGCTGTCAATCGTATCCAGCCAGAAGAAATGCTCTTTGATGTCATGAGTTGGATCAAAGAAGCTAAGTTTGAAAGTGTGAATGTAGACCTAATTTATGGTTTACCTTATCAAACACGTGAGACATTTCAAGAGACGCTGAAAAAGACGATTGAATTAGATCCTGACCGAATTGTTGTCTTTAACTTTGCTTATGTCCCGTGGCTAAAGCCGACGCAAAAAAATATTCCTCAAGAGGCGCTACCTCCAGCAGAGGAAAAGTTAGAGATTCTGAAAATGACTATTGAAGAATTGACAAATAACCAATATCTCTTTATCGGGATGGATCATTTTGCTAAAACTAATGACGAATTAGCGATCGCTCAACGTAATGGCACCCTCAAACGCAATTTTCAGGGCTATACTACACACGCCGAAACAGAATTATTTGGTTTTGGTGCCACATCCATCAGTATGTTAGAAGATGCTTATGCTCAAAATCACAAGGAGTTAAAGGATTATTATCAGACACTGGCAGCAGGTAGTTTACCTGTTAGTAAAGGTATCAAACTCACTCATAATGACATCATCAGACGTGATGTCATTATGGGTATTATGTCGCACTTTCAACTTCATAAACAAGATATTGAAAACAAATATCATATCAGTTTTGATGAATATTTCTCTGAAGAACTAGAGGTGTTAAAACCACTAGAAGCCGATGGTCTAGTCAGTTTATCAAAAAATCAAATTCAGATTACAGACATCGGTAGATTACTAGTAAGAAACATTGCCGTCATATTTGATACTCACACAAAAACGCGACAGACAAAGTTTTCCCGCGCTATTTGATATCGCTTCTGCAAATCTTTACCACATATTATCCCTTCAATCTACCTTAAAAATAAAATTTGAGGGGATATTATTAAGATTATAGTAATCCGATTTTATTTTTGAACTTATTTGCGTGGTGCATTAATTGCAGCGCAAATGTGATAGGCAGTCAAAAAGCGATTTCAATAAACTTGTTAAATAAAAAATGTCCAAAAAGCTTGGTTAATTATTGATATAGATAATTAATGATGAATTATAACGAAATTATTCAAAATTTTTATGAATAACATTTTTAATATATCCCCACAAAGTTAGATATAAACTTTATGTCTCAAGATAGAGATAAAAGAGAATAAATTGATTAATCAATATTTCTTTTTGCAGAAAGTAATTACATCTCTGATGATATATTTTTAATAACTTCTAACTTAAATATGCAAAATAATTGCGCTTAATATGAAAATGTCAAAAGAGCAATTCTCATTTAATTTGGATGTAAATCATTTTGTATAACTTTTGGATTTAGCATTTACCCCATCTGGTAGAAAGAATTTGGAATTAGAGTTGATAGCTTAGATATAAGCGAGATTGTTGAGGCGGTTATGAGTATTATTGCTTGGGTAGTTTTAGGACTTTTGGCAGGTGCGATGCCTACGACGGGCTTACGCCTACCCTAAAGCTATTTATCCTGGCTATCAAGGTGGTGAAATTCTCTCCACTATGATTTTGGGTATCACTGGTGCTTTCGTCGGTGGAAGTCTGTTTACCTTGCTACGAACAAAAACTCTGCAAATTACTTCGGCTGGCGCTGGTTTAATCCCTGGTATTTTAGTAGCTGTGCTTGGTACAATTGTTGCTATTTATCTATGGAGATTAATCAGAAGCAGCAGGAATGCATAATCGCTGATTGGCAGTTATCAACACTGACATGACTACTATATTTTATCAGTCTTTTAGTTCACCAATTTAAAGAAGCTATTAAAGATGAGATTAGCTCTTTTTGGAAAAAACTAAGAGACAATAAAATAGCCGATCCTTTCTGTAACATTATAATTTTGGGAAGTGTAAATCTATGTTTTTTCACAAGAAAGAGCCGATTCATGCAGTTAACATTAGTGAACCAAACCCTCGTTTTGCTCAGTTACTTTTAGAGCAGTTTGGTGGAGCTACTGGAGAACTTAGTGCAGCACTTCAATATTGGGTTCAATCATTCCATGTCGAAAATGCTGGCATTAAAGACATGCTGCAAGACATTGCGCTCGAGGAATTTGGCCATTTAGAAATGGTTGGTAAACTAATCGAAGCTCATACCAAAAATGTGGATCAAACAGAGGCTTATAAGAGTACTCTCTTTGCAGTACGAGGGATTGGGCCTCACTTTCTAGATAGTCAAGGTAATACTTGGACTGCAAGTTACTTGAATGAGGGTGGAGATGTAGTACGTGATTTAAGAGCTAACCTTGCAGCGGAAGCTGGTGCTCGTCAGACTTACGAATCATTGATCAAGCTGGCAACAGACAAAGGAACCCAAGAGACTTTAGTCCATCTGTTAACACGAGAAATTTCTCATACTCAGATGTTTATGAAAGCTCTAGATTCGCTAGGTAAGTTGACAGATCCATTCTTTGGTAATATTAAGCCAGATGAAACTGTTGCTCTCTACTACAACCTATCTACAGACGGAAACGGTAAAGATGAGCGTGGTCCTTGGAATTCTGAACCAACGTTCAAATACATTGCTAATCCACTAGAAAGCCATTCTTAATTGCATAGGTTGCAGTGAGAGTATAGGTTTATTTTGAGTAAACAGATGATTAGGAGATTCTGAAAAAATCCCAATCCTCAAGTGGATTCTTTACCTACGTTATTTAACAATTTTTGGGATGTTTACCTACATCTAGCAAGCAAAAATATTCCCGACTTTTCTAAGAAGTCGGGAATTCTCGCTGAGTATTTGGCTATTACACTCAATTGAAAATAGCTATAGCTATAAATATTCAGCTACACTGAAAAAGTTAGAGCGATCGCTGTTTCAATTTCTAATCTAATATTTCTGACTTCAGAAATTAATTCAACTCAAAATCAAAACCCAGAATCAGGAGATTCACTTGTGATTGTCAACGCTACGCCAAATGGTTGGGAAGTCATTTATCATCGTGCCCATGCTTTATTAGCAGCTGAACTAGCGGGACAATGGCGACGCAAAGATGCTCCAGAAAGGTTATATGAAACAATAGCTGCAATTTCCCATCACGATGACCTAGAAAAAGAGTGGGAAGAAGATATTCTGACTGAAGCGGGTGCGCCGAAGGACTTCACCCTATCCACAAATGCCGATCTAGATGCAGGTGTCGAGAAATTGGCTAATTTGGCAAAGAATGCCCTTTACCGTGGACGATGGGTGGCTCTATTAATTTCCATGCACATCAGCCGTTTAAATGAGCCAAGCCGGGGTAAGTCTTCAAAATTAGATAAACTTTTAGACGAGCAACTTCAAAACCAGCAACGTTGGCGTAAAGAACTGGGCATCAAAAAGGAGGAAGTTGACGCGGCCTATGCATTTATGCAATGGTGCGATCGCCTTTCGCTTATTCTCTGTCAGCAAGAACTACCTGACGATGAAAGATTTTTAGAAATTAGCAAGGGCCCTGAAGGTGAGCGCTATGACATCATGCAGCGTAGTGATAACTTAGTTGTTGTCAAACCCTGGCCCTTCCAAGACGATAAATTCACGGTCAACATTGAAGCCTGCGACCTCTCCCAGGTGAAATTTGAGAGCAGCGCTGAATTAACTCAAGCACTACAAGAAGCCCCCATCAAGGTACTAGAGTGGACATTCATTAAAAGTTAGGTAGGTCGGCGTAAATAATTATTGTTGGGATAAGGCAGGGGGCAGGGGGCAGAGGGCAGGGAGCAGGGGGAGAAAGAGTTTGAGCCTTATTTACTTTTCTTCACACAGTTTGGTTTTATTGCACCGACTTACTTAGATGCATAAAGCTTACAGCTATTTAGCTGAAAATAGCTGTAAGAAACTAGGTTATGCGATCGCACTCTTCTATTAAATCCCTACTACCGCAAGGCGGAAGTCAAAAGTCAAAAGTCAAAATAATTGTATTCCAAGCTCTTGCACCATTTGAAATGGTATGTTTATTTACGCCAAGCTGTACTATTTATATTTTTGCAATGGTGATTTCAGTAATGACTATTGGAGAGAGTCGTATTGTGGATATAACTTAAGCTGCAAAGACACAATAAGTACCGATCGCATTTAGTGCCAAGGCTGTGAGATCAATTTTAATTATTCTAACTTTTATCTAAAGATGCAGTTTTAAGGCAAATTGTTATTACTTATGATAGTTCCTTTTTCTCATTCCAATGAGTGAAAGTAAATATACTTAACAACTGAGGTTCAAAGCATGGACTCAACAGGTAAGGTTCAAACTGTGGACTTGTCCTGGTCTCTTCCACTGCCGTTGAAAGAGTATGCAATGAGCCGAGTAACTGTCTACTTTTATAGCGACAGATGGGTTCCAATTAAATATTGTTCTTTGGTAAAGGCAATTTTGCTTCACCAGAAAGCAAATTTAGAAGGCAAGGAAATTTTGTTATTTCCTATTAATACAGATCCTAATCAATTCTCAAACTCTTTTAACTAGAATACATTGAATTAGACTATCTTTCAAAAATCTTGGCAACAAATTAGTCAGCCATAGAGGCGTACATATAATATATGTACGCCTCTACTTGTAAATGGGAGTAAAAGGGACTGGGGATTAGGGATTGGGTTGCATTTGTGTTCTAAACCAACCCAGAACGCAGTGCTACAACTGCTGCTTGCACGCGATCGTCCACTGCTAATTTATTCATAATCCCTCGGACGTGAGTTTTGATGGTGTTGGGACTGAGATAGAGTTTTTCGGCAATCTCTGGGTTACTCAACCCGTCTACCATCAACTTTAAAACTTCTAACTCGCGCCCAGATAAATTGGCGGTGTTGGTGGTGGGTGAAGGCGGTTTGAGATTATCAATTACTCGCCGTGCAATTTGAGGATCGAGATAGGCTGCACCATCGACTGCGGCTGCGATCGCACTTAACAATCGTTCCACACTTGCACCTTTGATACAATATGCATCTGCACCACTAGATAGTGCCGCAATAATTTCTGTCTCCGTTTGATGAGATGTCAGCATCACTACATGAGTTGCTGGCAGCGCCGCCTTAATTTGCTGTGTTGCGGCAATGCCATCCAATCGCGGCAATCCAATATCCATAACCACCAAATCAGGTTTCAGTTGCAGTGCGGCTTGAACTCCCAAATAACCATCTTCAGCTTGTCCAACAATTTCCAACTGAGGATGAGCCATCAACGATTGCTCTAATCCCAATTGCATCATCGGATCGTCTTCGACAATTAACACGCGCAATGGCGGAGCATTGACGGGTAAATTTAAGGGATAGCGAGTATCTAAAGACATTTTTATTAATTAAAAGTTATCAGTCATTTGTCATTTGTCCTTTGTCCTTTGCTTTTTTGCTTGCCAATGACTAATGACTAATGACAAATGACCAATTATTATTCTTCCACGCGATAGCCTAACTCTGCTAAACTAATCCGCGACTGTCGCCATTTTGGCTGGACTTTCACAAACAATTCTAGGTAAACTTTGCCAGCGATTAACTTTTGAATTTGTTCGCGGGCTTCACTACCTATTGCTTTGAGCATTGCTCCACCTTTGCCAATGAGTATGCCTTTTTGGGAATCACGCTCGACGTTGATGGTAGCAAGTACGCGGGTAATGCTGGGAGTTTCTTCTACTAAATCAATGGCGATCGCTACTGAATGGGGTACTTCTTCACGAGTCAACAATAAAATTTGTTCTCGGATTAATTCACCCATAATAAAGCGTTCTGGCTGGTCAGTTACTAAGTCTGGAGGATAATATAATGGTCCAATTTCTAAATGTTTAATTAATAATTCTTGAAGTTGCGGTAATCCGGTACTAGTCTTGGCAGAAAATTTCACGATTTCCCATTGATGGGACTGGGCCATTTGGGCGTAACTATCATCTATAAACTGCGAATCAGTGGGTTGTTGGTCAGTTTTGTTCGCGCCCAGAATTACTGGTGTTTTGCTACGACTGAGCAAATCGGCAATATAGCGATCGCCTGTTCCACAAGCTACAGATCCATCTACCACAAATAACACTACATCTACCGATTCAATGGCAATTTTGGCATTTTGCACCAATACTTCGCCCAATTGATGATGGGGCTTATGAATTCCTGGCGTATCTACAAATATTAACTGCGCTTCTGATGTAGTTAATACACCGCGCAAACGGTTACGTGTAGTTTGTGCTACTGGTGATGTAATGGCAATTTTTTGTCCTACTAACTGATTCATTAAAGTAGATTTACCGACATTTGGACGACCAACAATACCGATAAAACCTGATTTGAATTCAGGAGGAGCCTGGGGAATTGTTACTTCTCCTGAAAAAGAAAAAGTGTAATTTTCAATACTAGTCACCTTTGGCTCCACCCTCATATTTTATAGCTGGGATAACTTGGTTTTTTCTTAGACACAAAATAGGCATAAAATTACCCTGGCATTTTTAGGGATTGCTTGCTTTTGCCGAGGTTTAATCTACTACTGGCTCTACACTTATATTTTACACCTGAGATAACCTTAGTTGTAGTGTTCAGGAGTCAGAATTCAGTAGTCAGAATATTAAAAAAATTAAACTCCAAGTTTACCTCATTTCATCAGTAATCATACCAAACCCATATAAATTCTGACTTCTGGCTTAAGAGTTGCTGAATTTTTAGACTTTGTTTTGTTTTTAGATACAAAAGAAACATAAAATTACTTTGGCATTAATAGGGAGGACTTTTGCTTAAGTTTAATCTGCTGCTAACTTTGGCTTAATTTTCATCGACTGCTTAATATATACATTTGGATCAAAATGTCAATAAAAAATGTGGGAGAACCCAAACGCATAGGAATTCTTACGAGTGGAGGTGATTGTTCTGGCTTAAATGCTGTGATTAGGGCTGTAGTAAATTGTGCTGTAAATACCTATGGCTGGGAGGTTTTGGGAATTCGTCAAGCGACTCTAGGATTAATGGCGCGGCCGCCACAATTCACCAAGCTGGAAGTCGATCGAGTTGACTCGTTGTTAACTGCGGGTGGCACAATGTTGGGGACAACCAATAAAGGCGACCCTTTTGCCTTTCCGATGGCGGATGGAAGTTTATGCGATCGCTCCGAAGAAATCATTGCAGGTTATCATCAACTAGGTTTAGACGCTTTGATTGGTATCGGTGGCGATGGTAGTTTGGCAATTTTGCGTCGCCTCGCTCAACAAGGTGGTATTAATCTAGTAGGTATTCCCAAAACCATTGATAACGATATTGGCGTTACCGAACACGCCATTGGTTTTGATACAGCAGTAAATATTGCCACAGAAGCACTAGATCGGTTACATTTTACCGCTGCAAGTCATAGCCGAGTTATGATTTTGGAAGTAATGGGGCGTGATGCCGGACACATAGCAATAGCTGCGGGAATTGCGGGGGGAGCAAATGTAATTTTAATTCCCGAAATCCCTTATACAGTTGAACACATTTGCCACAAAATCAAAGAACGCCAAGAAAAAGGCAAAAACTATTGTTTGATTATTGTTTCCGAAGCAGTTCGTACCCAAGGCGGCGAAAATGTGACGATTACAAATCGCTTAGGTCAATCTCGATACGGGGGAATTGGCGAATACTTAGCCGATGAAATTATTCAGCATATTGATGTAGAAACGCGAGTCACAGTTTTAGGACACATTCAACGGGGTGGGACTGCTTCACCACTGGATAGATTAGTTGCAACAGCCTTTGGCGTAGCCGCGGTTAATCTGATTGCAGAGGGTAAATACGATCGCATGGTAACATGGCAAAATCGCCAAGTATTAAGTGTACCAATTACAGAAGCGATCGCTCAATATAGCGCTGTCGATCCGAATGGTACTTTGGTTAAAACCGCCCGTGGTATGGGTATTTATTTAGGAGACTAAACATACAAAGTAGGAACACAGCAATGCTCATTGGTGTCAACTTAACGTAATAAGCTAGATTTGGCGAACTTTCCAGGTTTGACCCTCACCCCCAACCCCTCTGCCAATTTTGGGAGAGGGGAGCAAATTCTCTAGTTCCCCGAATCCCAAGTTGGGAGAAGGGGTTAGGGGATGAGGGCAAAACGTGCTCTAACTTGAACAGGATTCTCAGTCAATTCATCAATTATGTCTTTTTTTAACGATGATTTTTTCTTTAATAAAACAATTACTTTAATATCATCTCCTTCACCGAGTTCTTGTTTGTACTCATCGGGAATCTGAATTAAACCATTTTGGATTTTTGCTTGAAACTCTACCGCATTTAGCATAATTATTCTCTCTTATATACCGATACAACTCAATCTTAGCCCCTACAATAACCTTCTAATCGCTAAGTATATTTGCTATGCCCTAACTTACAATTCCTAGTACAAATTCGCCTTCATTTACAGCCTGATTGGTTGCGACATCATAAACCAATCCATCTTGTTGAGCGCAGACATCAATTACATTAGGTAATTGACCTTCTTTATTAAAACTGAGAATTTGATACAATTTTTCCCCAGCTTTTACAAAACTACCTAATGCTATTCTGGATTGAATCATCCCACCTCCGATCGCATAATATTTTTTCCGGTTGCTGCTAGATGCAAAGGTCATTTCATGGGTTTTCGTGTCATTCGATAAATTAGGAATTTGCAGTACACCTTTTTGCGCTAAATAGTTTTTCACACCCCGTACACCTTTAGCGACTGAATCAGGGTTCATTTGCATTCCTGTTCCTAATTCCAGTGTCCAAGCTTCCACATCAAACTTGATTTCTCTACCAAACTCTTTAAAACAAGCTTCCAGTGCTAACCAAGGTTTGATAAAAGCTTCATCAAAAGCATCACCATCATATTTATCAAGTAAGATTCCAAAATCAAGTAGGAAGTATTTTGCACTGTCTTCTCGATTTTGGAAGTAATAAACGTAGTCTAACGCTTGATTGGTAGAACTATGTAAATCAATTAAGTAGTCTGCATCTAAACTCAAATTTTGTAGCTTATAGCCAAAAAGCTCAGTGTATGGCACTGCACTAGGAGAATTAATTTTTTCTAAAATTTTCGCAAATTGCTGCTTAATTATAGTTAGATAATTTTGTCGAACGACCTCTAGATCAATATGTAGTTGAGATTTCGTAAAAGCTACTAAATCATCAGCTTCTTTCTCGTAGTCCCAAAATATGCGATTCCAGTCTTTGGCTTCGTAAATGCAGTAACGTCCAGGGGAAAAATGATGAGCGCGTTCATTCGTACCCATTGGATTACAAACGGGAAGCAGCCAAATCTCTCCGGTTAAATCTGTATTATTTATTGTTAATAAAAACTCAATTAGCTGGTGAATAACGGCATTGCCAGCGATTTCTGCACCGTGCAGATTAGATTGAATGTAAACCTTTTTACCAGGTTGAGCGCCGATGAATTTGTATACTTGTAAGGATAGGCGATCGCCCGAAGCCATTTGACGTAAGACAATAGTTTCAATAACTGGCAGCATGAAATAATTCGGTAATGATTTAAGTAAATTATGACTGTAGATGTGGCTATTGATTACTACCTCAGTCAACTTTTATCGGCTGAATACTTTACTAGCAATGACTTCAAACTGTTTAACAGTAAAGATTTTTGATGTATCGGGGAGTGGTTCATCTGGTGTCGGTAGTCGTTGATCAGGTTGGAATAGTTTGGATAGAGGCGGAAATTGCGGTGGTAGAGAAGGTGTTGGTGGTATTTTGGGTGAAGGTGGTTGGATAGCGCTGGCGGGAGTTGCAGAAGCGAAGGAGAATTGTTTTGGGGTAGTTGTACGCTGACTACTGTCTGCGCCCTGCTGGATGTAGTTGTCAAGCTGTTGAACAACATAAGCAGGCAGGATGCAGCAAAAGTCTGAGTAACTTTAGCTACCATGACATTGAATTGGGTTCTGTCTGGAAGTATTAAGAGTAGCGGTGGATGAATTAGCACTGAGGACGATTTGTCCAAAAGCGTTTAGCGTCGCACCTGTTGCTTCAACAATGCGTTTGGGGATAGAGGTAGTTGTTTTACTGGTAACAGGTGGTAAGGAACGGTTGTTGTTGCGGGGTTTAAGAGACACCCAATCTATTTGTGGCGTATCAGGAGTGAGAATGTCTTTGGGATTGGGTGGTAAACCGCCGCGTCCAGTGATCACAAATCGGTTTTGGGCGTAACCTGGACTGTAGCAACCTTGAGCTAACTTGGTGTCAACTGGTATTGTTGGCAATTCAACTAAGCCACTGTTGGGGTTTATCTCAGGTGTGTTTAGTTCTACAGTGCCCTGTATACCAAATTCTGAACTAGCAGTGATGTCACTTAAGGGAGTTGGACTTTCACGGAACTCAATACCATAAATGCCAAAGGTTTTGATATCCACTCTTCCACCACTGCCTGTAAAAGCATTGGCAGTGATGTCACTATTTTCACTAGGCACAGCGAGGATGAAGCCTGACCGGGCATCAATATTAATATTGCCACCATTACCCCCAGCTTCTGCTGTGCCTGCGGTGGTGGAAATGGAAGCGCCACGACGCAGAAGCAGTAAATCAGTTTTTAAGTTGATGTTGCCACCGTTACCCGATGCAGATTCAGCGTTGAGTCTGCCACTGTTGTCTAAGGTAACTCTAGGTGAGGCGACGATTATATCACCAGCAGTACCCGTCGGACTTTGGGAGTTAACGAGCAAGCCAGTGTTAAAGTTTGAACTGCTACCAGAAATGGTGACATTAGCAGCAGCATTAACTTTAATTGTGCCTGCATTTCCTTGTCCAAAAGTTGAGGCAGTAAGTAGAGCGCCATCACTTAGAGAGAAAGAACCAGAATCGATAGTAATGTTACCCCCATTGCCAACTGTCCCCGTTTCCACCAAACTGCCAATCGCACTAAAAAGACTGTTTTTCTCCCCAGCAATATTAACAATACCTGTAACATTAACATTGACATTCCCCGCATCGCCCCGTCCTGCTGGCTGGGTATCAAATGCACCACGAGTAATGGTTACCAATTGAGCGCCATCAATTAGTGATAGTGTTGCAGCATTGATGTCGATATTGCCACCTTTACCTACACCCCCTGCTTCCACCGTGCTGAAGATGTAAGCATTATCTGCAAGAGAAACAGCATCTGTTGCCCGCACTCTCACATTCCCCGCATTCCCAAGTCCCTCAGTTGAGGCAATAAGTTGAGCGCCATCACTTAGAGAGAAAGAACCAGAATCGATAGTAATGTTACCCCCATTGCCAACTGTCCCCGTTGACACACTGCTGAAAATCGCACTAAAAAAATTGTTTTTCTCCCCAGCAATATTAACAATACCTGTAACATTAACATTGACATTCCCCGCATCGCCCCGTCCTGCTGGCGCTGTTGGAGATGCTTTATTAATAGAGGTTTGCAGTTGAGCGCCATCAATTAATGATAGTGTTGCAGCATTGATGTCGATATTACCTCCCTTACCTACACCCCCTGATTCCACCGTGCTGAGGATGTCACTGTTTGCAAAGGAAACAGCATCTCGTGCCCGCACTGTCACATTCCCCGCATTCCCAAGTCCCGAAGTAGAGGTTTGCAGTTGAGCGCCATCAATTAGTGATAGTGTTGCAGCATTGATGTCGATATTACCTCCCTTACCTACACCCCCTGATTCAACTGTGCTGAAGATGTAAGCATTATCTGCAAGAGCAGCATCTGTTGCCCGCACTGTCACATTCCCCGCATTCCCAAGTCCCTCAGTTGAGGCAGCAAGTTGAGCGCCATCAATTAGTGATAGTGTTGCAGCATTGATGTCGATATTGCCACCTTTACCTACACCCCCTGATTCAACTGTGCTGAAGATGTAAGCATTATCTGCAAGAGAAATAGCATCTGTTGCCCGCACTCTCACATTCCCCGCATTCCCAAGTCCCTCAGTTGAGGCAGCAAGTTGAGCGCCATCACTTAGAGAGAAAGAACCAGAATCGATAGTAATGTTACCCCCATTGCCAACTGTCCCCGTTTCCACACGGCTGGAAATCCCACTAAAATCCCCAGCAATATTAACAATACCTGTAACATTAACATTGACATTCCCCGCATCGCCCCGTCCTGCTGGCGCTGTTGCAGATGCACGACGAGTAGAGGTTTGCAGGCTAGCGCCATCAATTAGTGATAGTGTTGCAGCATTGATGTCGATATTGCCACCTTTACCTACACCCCCTGCTTCCACCGTGCTGAGGATGGAAGCATTATCTGCAAGAGAAACAGCATCTGTTACCCGCACTCTCACATTCCCCGCATCGCCCCGTCCTGCTGGCGCTGTTGCAGATGCACCACGAGTAGAGGTTTGCAGTTGAGCGCCATCAATTAGTGATAGTGTTACAGCATTGATGTCGATATTACCTCCCTTACCTACACCCCCTGCTGACACTGTGCTGAAGATGTAAGCATTATCTGTAAGAGAAACAGCATTTCCTGCCCGCACTGTCACATTCCCTGCATTCCCTTGTCCAAAGGTTAAGGCTGCAAGTTGAGCCTGATCTTGTAACGAGAAGGAACCAGAATCGATAGTAATGTTGCCCCCATTGCCAAGTGACCCCAAACGCACAAGATTGCCAACTCTGCTCCCAGTGCCAGCAACTTTGATTTCCCCGGTAGCATTAAGCGTAATATCTCCTGCAAGAGTTTCAGATGTCCCCAAACCTTGCCCAATACCAGCACTTAGGACAGTTCCTCCCAATATCTCTAGATTAGAGGCATTGACTGCAATATTACCGCCACCAGCGCCTTCTACGTATATTGCAGCTTGGTTAGTAAGGGATACCAAAGTTCGCGCAACATTATCAGGAAATTTAAAGCTGAGATTATCGCCATCTACACCCAGCAAGACAGTACCAGGTTCGCCCAATCCTCCTAACTCAACTTGCCCACCATAAGCATTTAATTGCCCCCCATCCATGCTGACATTACCACCCACCAGCAGTAAGCTCTTACCCTCTGGCACTCGTAAACCAAATGCATCAAAGCCTGCTGGATCTTTTCCTGCGAATGCAACTGAGTTATTTTGAATCGCTGCGTTTTGATTAATCTGATTAAACAGCAATGCTGAAGGATTAATAGTCAACAACGGTGAAGGGATATTTTTCGCAGTAGCGCTAAAAAATCCGATATTTCCAAATTGCAGTGCATTCGCTGTACTCGCTACAAAAGAACCTTTAACATCCAGCCTCGCACCCTGGCCAAAAATAATCCCATTTGGATTAATCAGAAACAGATTAGCTGTACCCAACGTGCGAATTAACCCATCAATCTTAGAAACTGACCCACCCGTAACTCGGCTAATTATATTTTGAATATCTACAGCATTATTAAAAGAAGCAGTGTCACCAGGAAGAACAGAAAAATCGTCAAAGCTGTGAAACAAATTACTTCCTGCTTTAGTTCCTCCAGTAATATTGAAGATGTTCCCATCCCTTGTAACGCTAGAGTTATTAGGCAAGGTTCCATCCGGGGTAATTTGGGCAAAAACACGCTCTTGCAAGGAAGCAATTAACACACTTCCCACCAAGCAACTAACTGATATTACAAACCTACTACAGCAACACCGCCAATTTTGAGTTATCCCTGACATAGCACCCCCAAGAAATCAGTAACTCCACCGTGTGACTAGTCTTATTTTTCCAAGTTGTAATGCTGTACAATTGGCACTTTAGCACGAGGTGACGGGTGAGGAGTGCGCTGGAGAGGTGGGCGAGGCAATTTGGACACCACGAAAGAATAATTTATAATTTGTAAGTAAGTCGGTGGGAAAAAACACAAATATGTTAAGAAAGATAAATGAGGCTAAAATCTTTTCCCTCCTGCCTTCTGCCTCCTGCCTCATGCCAACTACAAATATTTACGCCGTTCTACTTAATTGAAGAAAGGGTTTTCTTTGTGTTGGCCTGTTTTGCGAAAATGCAATTTCCAGGTCGCTAGGTGCAAGATTTTTTGCCAACATCGAATCATTTATAAGTTTTGTTTAAGCATTGCTAGCGATCGCATACAGCGCACTACCCTAAAGAGCGATCGCATAAGTTTTTGTCAAAAAGTTGTAATATTAAGGCTTAATGTCGTAACGTTAAGCCTTAATCTTATAATGCTGGTGATTAATGTTGTAATGTTAAGGCTTAATGTCGTAACCTTAAGGCTTAATGTCGTAACCTTAAGGCTTAAGGTTGTAATGTTGGTGACGACAAGACATTCACTTATAACTGCGATCGTTGATTCAAGAACTAATAAACTCTCTCTAGGTAATTTTCTAGGAGATATCGATTATCGTAAATAGCATGAATCCCCAATTAACCCCAGCCGAAATTCAAGAAGTTCAGCAACTTCTTCAAGGCGATACTTCAATGCAACCAGCACTGACTACTCTGCAACAACACAACGGTGATTTGGAAGCGAGTTTTGATGCACTTTGGCAAGACAAGTTCGGCAAAACAGATTATGGCAAGGGTAAATCGCTATTACAGCTAACTCTCGATGAAATCCGCACTTAAATTTGTGGAAATGATGGTTTACGGGGCAAAATCACGGAATATACCAAAAACCCTGGTAGTGCTTCTTTGTTTAATAGTGTTATTGGTTCACTGGTGATTGTTGCTGCTGCACATGGAATACCGATTGATGGTGCGATCGCAACAATTGTCGTGTTATATATTTTTAAAATTGGGATAAACGTTTTATGCAAATATACTGAGCCAGAGAGTGAAAGAAAGCAAGGGAAAAATAATAACTCCTAACTCCCAACTTCCTCATGTCCCTGGTAAATTTCGCAACCGCTCATCCAAATGAGTACGGTCTGCCAAAACCTTTAACAGCGGCCCATGTGAGGTAAATTCTACAATACTGACCGAAGCAACAGGACATCCCAAACGAAAACGGAAGCGTCCGACATCAATCCCTAGTAAACTACACAGAAGAATTCTGATAGTTGCCTTGTGTGAAACCACTAAAACATTGCCACTACTGTAATTTTGCTTGATTTCTTCAATTACCTGCAAGGCACGATAAGCAATTGTAACCGCCATTTCTCCACCATTTGGCGCATTCCACGCGGGATCTGCTGACCAGCGAATATAATCATCGTGATATTCACGGCTAATTGCTTCTGGGGTTTTTCCTTCCCACAAGCCATAGTTGATTTCCTTCAAACCATCCCTAAGTTGTGGTTCTATCCCTATTGCTTGATACAAAGGTTTTGCTGTCAATACAGTTCGCTGCATTGGGCTACAAAATATTGCTGTCCAATCCATAGAACTATATGTGTCTGCAAAAGTCTTTGCCATCTCCAAGCCTTCTGGAGTGAGTTCTGAGTTTATAGAACCGCAAAAGGAATTATTGCGGCTGCATTCTGTCTGTCCGTGACGGAGGAAATAAAGAGTTAGGTTCACGGTACGTTCTCATCGATTGTGAATTTAAGAGCGCTAACAATCAGATGTAGCTGAAGATAGTTAATGCCTGTGGTATATTACTACAATTTTTGATATTTGAAATGATTTTCAGATAAAGCAAAGTTGTTATAGCTACGCTCGTCGTAGACAGATTTGCAACGGAAAATTACTTTAAAGGAGGTTGGGGTATCTGAGTGTGTAAGTTCTAACTTTAGAATATTGATCCAGTTTAGTTAAAAGTGATTGGTCTTTCAAGAAGCGATACGCATCTCTACATCAGGTTTTTGTTGCTCATTCTGAATTCTATTGCTTTATAGTTATAATAATTATAAAAATAAATTAAGAATAAATTAAGCATAAACAAACATAGAGACGTAATTAATTACGTCTCTATAAAATTTCTGTCAATCAAGCTAGTGCTTTACTTTCAAAACTTGCTAAGAAAAGAATAAAGGTACATAGCATTGAATATTTAACGTTTCGTAATTTTTTCTTGCAAAAATGGAATCCACCCCATTTATATCCCTAAAGTTTCTGCAAAAAAAACTATAAATTATTAGTCAATGCTTTTCTTTACATTATCTTTCACGTCTTCAATGCCGTGACGTACTTCGCTTTCGGCTTGCTTTGCTTTACCTTCGGCTTTATCTTCTGGATCTCCAGTGACGTTTCCTAATGCTTCTTGGGCTTTACCTTCAACATTTTTAGCAGCAGCCTTTGCGCGATCTTCTATGCTCATTTTGATACTCCTGATTCAATTAAAAATTAATTTCAAAGCTATAAACTAACTTTGAAACTCTTTGTTATTACCTTTACATAGTAACTTAAAGTTTTTGCTAAAGCCTTCCACCACAAGGCAGATTCAATAATTCGTAATTCGTAATTGGTAATTCGTAATTAAGAAAGTTAGTTGTAGTAAGCGTTCTGGCTGTTGGTTGAATATAAAATAAAGTGAGAATAGTTTAGTTACCTATGCTAAAAGACATAGAACAAATGTCACAGATGGTAATTTTTACTTTTTAAATAAAAAAACCCAGTTTCGTATAGAAAATGGGTTAATAAAGTTATGGGGATGTTTTTTGTTTAATCTAAAAAACCCATCAGGCTTTCAGAATTGTCAATCTCATTTGGTGCTATCGGACGATTCCCGAAGGTGGAATAACTTTCTGTAATTGCCAATGAACTTGAGGCAACTGGACGAATTCCAGAGAGATTGATACTTTCAACGACTTGGAATGTATTAGCGCCAATTGGACGAATACCCATTGCATTATAGGTTTCAACTACTTCTAACGTACTGGTGCTAACGGGACGCACCCCAGCAATTGAGAGGTGTTCAGCAACTTCTAAGTCGCTAGCGCCTATGGGACGAATTCCAGAAATGGCAAGTGTTCCGGTAGCTCCCACTGGCAGTTCAGTAACTTCTTCGACTTTATCTGCATTCAAGCTCTGGTCTTGTTGATTTTCAACTTCCTCTGTAGACTTGGCATACTTCTGCCGAGAACTGGTTGCTTTGCCAGCGTTGCTAATAGTCATAAACGAACACCTCTAGTTTGTTAACTGAATTTTACAATAATTAAGGAAAGATGAAATTTTTTCCCATATACCTTAGAGTTTAACCTTAAAAAACCTCATATAGATATAAGAATCTTTAAAACTAATACATAAGTAAATATAAAGCAATAATTTTTGTAAATAATTATTACTATTTATTTGATTTAAGAAGTTAGCTACAATAGATACAAGGCGGAATCGTCACCATGAAATAGGGTATTTACAGCAAAACTGTATGACAGAATTTTGTCTTCAAGCTCCCTTTAGTCCCACAGGCGATCAACCACAAGCGATCGCACAACTAACTGCTAGCATCCAATCAGGCAATCGTTACCAAACTTTACTAGGAGCCACTGGAACTGGTAAGACATTTTCGGTAGCAGCAGTTATTGAAAAAATTGGCAAGCCTACTTTAGTATTGGCGCATAACAAAACCCTGGCTGCACAGCTTTGTAACGAGTTGCGGGATTTCTTCCCCAATAACGCAGTCGAGTATTTCGTCAGCTACTACGATTATTATCAGCCAGAAGCGTATATTCCCGTCACCGATACTTATATTGAAAAAACGGCGGCGATTAATGATGAAATTGATATGTTGCGGCATTCAGCGACGCGATCGCTTTTTGAACGCCGTGATGTGATTGTCGTTGCTTCCATCAGTTGCATCTACGGTTTGGGAATGCCAGCAGAATATTTGAAAGCTGCCATCCCCCTTCAGATAGGTATGGAAGTAAATCAACGCCAAATTTTACGGGATTTGGCAAATGTTCAATATAGCCGCAACGACATAGAAATGGGTCGGGGAAAATTTCGCGTCCGTGGTGATGTCTTAGAAATTGGCCCAGCTTATGAAGACCGAATTATTCGTGTCGAATTCTTTGGTGATGAAATTGACGCGATTCGCTACATTGACCCGGTGACAGGTGAAATTCTCAAGAGTTTGGAAGCGGTGAATGTTTACCCCGCACGTCACTTTGTCACCCCAGAAGAACGGTTAGAAGTAGCTTGTGATGACATCGCAGCCGAATTAAAACAACAAAAACTAGACTTAGAACAAGCTGGGAAACTATTAGAAGCGCAACGCATAGATCAACGTACACGTTATGACCTAGAAATGCTGCGCGAAGTAGGTTATTGCAACGGCGTTGAGAATTATTCCCGTCACTTAGCAGGAAGACAAGCTGGAGAAGCACCAGAATGTTTAATTGATTATTTTCCCAAAGATTGGCTACTAGTTATAGACGAATCTCACGTTACAGTGCCACAAATTCGCGGCATGTATAACGGCGACCAAGCTAGAAAAAAAGTTTTAATTGAACATGGATTTCGTCTTCCTAGCGCTGCTGATAATCGGCCTTTGAAAGCAGAAGAATTCTGGCAAAAGGTGAATCAGTGTATTTTTGTTTCAGCAACTCCGGGAAATTGGGAATTAGAAGTTTCTGAAGACCATATAGTTGAGCAAGTGATTCGACCAACTGGGGTGGTTGATCCAGAAATTTCTGTGCGTCCCACAGAAGGACAAATTGATGATTTGTTGGGAGAAATTAAAGATAGAGCCGATCGCCATGAACGAGTGTTAATTACCACATTAACTAAGCGGATGGCGGAAGATTTAACCGAATATTTGCAAGACCACAGTATAAGGGTACGGTATTTACATTCCGAGATTACTTCTATTGAGCGCATTGAAATTTTGCAGAACTTGCGCGAGGGGAAATTTGATGTATTAGTAGGTGTGAACTTGCTGCGGGAAGGTTTGGATTTACCTGAAGTTTCCCTAGTGGCGATTATGGATGCAGATAAAGAAGGTTTTTTGCGAACCGAGCGTTCCTTAATTCAAACTATTGGTAGAGCCGCGCGTCACATCCAGGGACAGGCGATTTTGTATGCCGATAATCTGACAGGTAGCATGATTAAAGCTATTGATGAAACAGATAGACGGCGTGGTATTCAAACAGCACATAATCGACTGCATGGGATTACACCACAACCAATTGTAAAAAAATCAAGTAATGCGATTTTGGCTTTTTTAGATGTATCTCGGCGGTTAAATGCAACTGACTTGAAAGTTGTAGATGAACATATAGATGAACTGCCATTAGAACAGATTCCAGGGTTGATTACTCTGTTAGAAACACAGATGAAAGAGGCGGCAAAGAAACTAGAATTTGAAGAGGCAGCAAAATTGCGCGATCGCATTAAACATCTGCGAGATAAAATGCTAGGACATTAACGTGAATCTACTGAGTCCTCAATTGGAGTGTGATTGAAAAGACACTGATGACCGATTGTTAATTGTAAATATCACGACGATGCCCAACTTTATGAATTGTGATAAGTTGTGCTTCAGTATCAAAGGAATAAATAATCCGGTAGTCCCCAATTCTGAGTTTGAACAAACCGCTTAAATCAGCACTCAAAGGTTGAGGGGTTAAGTCCTCAAAGTTCTCAGACAACCAGCGAATTTTACGCAGGATGCGCTCTTGAATAGTTGAGGTGAGAGCTTCAAACCCGATAATCGCCTCTGATTTAAATTCGATCTTGTAGCTCATTACCAGGACAATCCCAGGTTTTGTGCTACTTCCTCAGCAGGGATTCCACGTTCTCCAGATTGAGTACGTTGTAGAGAGTCGAGTAGTTGCTGTTTCACTTGTAGCTTTATTTGTTTGCCTTCATCAGGATCAACCATTAGAGATTGAATCGTTTCGGCAACAGTTTCTTGAATCAGAAGCTTGAGTTCTTCGATGGTCATATCTTTGACTTGCATAGGGGATGATGGCTAGTGAGAACTACTCTTACTGTTTTACCTGCTATTGTGGCATATTGCGGCGATCGCGGCGGCATAACAAACCGCTTGCACATTGCATTAAACATCTGCGAGATAAAATGCTAGGACGTTAACGTGAATCTTATACTCACGAATTAGCAATAACCCACGCAGAAAAGTTATCCCTTGGATGACAAAGCGCTCAACTTGCTACGAAGAAGTGATAATGGATAAGATGCCATTTACATTTTTAGAGTGTGGTAGCCATGACTGAGTTACTTGAGCGTGCGATCGCCCAACTAAAAAGTCTACCTGTTGCTGAACAGGATGCGATCGCTGCTCGTCTCCTTGCTGAGATAGAGGATGAGCAAAGATGGAAAGCTCAGTTTGAATCTACAACAGATGCTCAGTGGGATCGGCTAGCTGATATGGTACGGCAAGAAATTGCTGCTGACGACATCACTCCTCTAGCTGACGTTTTTCCCTCTGAGCAATGAAGTCAAGTGTTACGAAGGTATTTCGTAAGAAACTTGATGAACTTCCTGCATCAGTTCAAGAACAAGCTGCCAAAGCCTATGCCCTTTGGCGTTCAGATCCTTACCACAATAGTCTTCAGTTCAAACGAGTTAGCCAGCGCCAACCAATCTATTCGGCTCGTGTTAGTTTAGACTACCGCGTTCTTGGTTTGTTGCAGGATGATCACATTTACTGGTTCTGGATTGGCGCACATGCAGAGTATGACGAGTTGCTTCAGAGGTTGTAGCGCCAGCAGCCAACCGTTAGCTTGATCGCATTAAACATCTGCGGGATAAAATGCTGGGAGTTAACGTGAATCTTATGCTCATAGAAGGCGTACATCACAGTATGTTGGGGCAATCCGACGAAGTTTGCCTCAACATGTTCAATCTCTCGGTTGTGGTTGACTTAACACACGGTTTCTAGAAAATGTTGATGGTACGACTAAAAATCGAGAATGTGCTGAAAATAGAGGAAACTGTCGCAATCTGAGTGTCTTCAACGAACAGTGCGCCTGTTCTGTAGTTGGTCGTAACCGCATCGAGAGAGTCTATATCTATTCCGAAACCTTCGGCGGAAATCCAAATCTGATCATTATCAGTTACGTTATTGAAGTCAGTGATGGTATCAATTCCTTCATCTGGGGAATTAAAGTAAAATCTATCGGCACCGTCTCCGCCTGTAAGTATGTCCTTGCCCAAGCCTCCAACTAGGGCGTCATTACCGTCTTCGCCTGCAAGTATGTCCCTGCCCAAGCCTCCAACTAGAATGTCATCACTGACATTACCTTGTAACACGTCATCGCCATCATTGCCAATCAGGCTATCATTGCCAGCGCCACCCAAAAGGCTGTCAGCACCTGCCCCACCTTCTAAGGTGTCATTACGGGTGCCGCCAGTCAGCACGTCGTTGCCATTATTGCCAATCAGTCTATCATTGCCAGCACCACCTAAAAGGCTGTCATCACCAGTACCACCATTTAAGATATCGTCACCAAAGCTGCCATTCAGGGTGTCATTACCAAGACGGGCTATTAGCATTGCCACCCCTAGCCCATCCATATAATGTGTCATTTCCCGAAGTTCCATTTCTTGTGTCAGAACCTGTGGTGCCGTAGATAGTTGCCATTTTTGTTTTTTCCTAACTTTCTTAATTGATGTTCAGGGAAAAAGTCAGCTTATCACATTTGCAGAAATGGATTTATCGATCAACAGTGATGACAGGGTTGTTTGGCGATTAGCTCAGGAAAATCAGATGATTTTGCTTAGAGCTAATCGCAGCATGAAAGGGAAAGATTCGCTCGAACAAGTCATACGTGAAGAAAATACCTTAGCATCGTTACCCGTAATCATGATTTGCAATGCCGATCGACTGCTAAACGACTCTGAATATCGAGGTCAGTGTGTTGAAAGTCTGATTGAAATTGTGCTTAATATTGATAGTTATCGAGGTGCAAGGCGAATCTTCATCCCGTAATGTGGTTAACTATTCGTTCATTGCGATCGCATTAATCATCTGCAAGATAAAATGCTAGCACGTTAGTGCTTGGTCAAGGTAGCAATAAAGAGAATGCCCTTTTTTCGCTATCCTAAATAAAGTGAATCATTAACAGATCGCGCCGATGGTTGCTTTACCGGATCGCATTTTGATGAGTGCAGAAGAATATCTGATTTGGGAACCCACCCAAGAGGAACGCTACGAGTATTGGGATGGCGAAGTTGTGATGATGAGTGGTGCTACACGCAACCATAATCGGATTTCTGCAAATTTCTTTAAGCTCTTAGATGATGCCCTAGCCGAGCGCTCCTGTGAAGTATACATTGTAGATGTGAAGGTGCAGGTAGAACCGGGGCAAAAGTATTTTTATCCAGATGTGGTGGTAACTTGCGATGAGCGAGATACCGATCCACAATTGGTACAATTTCCCTGTTTAATTATCGAAGTGTTATCACCTTCAACAGAAGCAGCCGATAGGGGAAAAAAGTTTGCTAAATATCGCCAATCTGCAACCTTGCAAGAATATGTCTTAGTACAAGTAGCTCAACCGGGTGTGGAAGTGTTTCGGCGCAACGAACAGGGAAAATGGGTGTTGTCGGAGTATGGTTTGGGCGATATATTGCGACTGGAATCGGTGAATGTAGAAATAGCGATCGCCCATTTGTACCGCCAAGTGCAGTTTGAAACCGAAGTAACAGATGTGTAGCAATATAAAATACACTGAGGAGAACATCAATACTGAGCCAGACGGATATGAAAAAATAGTTATATGACCTCACTTATCGAAGAAATCCGTCAAAAAGTTGCTGAGGAACAATTTGAGTTTTCCAAGCACACCGTTGATCAATCGATCTTGCGGCAAGTTCAGGTTCAAGAAATCAGAAAGGTGATTGCCAATGGACAGGTTATTGAAGACTATCCAAATGATAAGTACGGTCCAAGCTGTCTCATTAGTGGTTTGACTCAAGCTCGAAGACCCATTCACGTTCAATGTAGTTATCCCTCTCGTTCATTGGTTAGAATTATTACTCTGTATGAACCTGACCCGCAGAGATGGGATGAAGACTTTACACAAAGGAGAAATCGTGACAATGACTCATGAGCAAGAAACGCTAGTTGAAAAAAAGGTAACTTACACGTTAGAGCTAAATGGAAAGGTCTTCATGATTGAGAACGTACCTGCTCGCGTGAATGAAGAAACAGGAGAACAATTTTTTTCTCCATCAACTGTAGAGCATTTGCAGCAAATTATCCTCAGTGGGCAAGAGCCGGATCGCTTCACTGAAGTTCCTGTGTACAACTATGCAGCATAATTATTGAAAATGCCTATTTGTACCGCCAAGTGCAGTTTGAACCTTGCTGTGAAGTATCAGTTTTGATGTTGATGACATCAGCTTGGATCTTGAGGTTAATCGCCATATCTCAAGGAGTTACAGCTATATTTGCGATCGCTGTATCCACAGCAGTCCGATATTTTTCATCAGAGTAATATCGTTTGGCATTAGCCATTACATGTTCGAGAACATCATACCCATCAGCGTTGAGAGAAGTGAATTCAACTAGCTGGTTCAGTTTCTCTGCTGGAATGTCCTTCAACAATTGACCAAGGGCGAAGTTCACAAATGGAGACGCAAAAACTTTCACGCCTGTGAAATCCAACTCTACAGGTTCGCCAGCTAGCAAAAGTGGATGAATCTGGTCATATAGTTTCTGTCCGCCATCAGCAGTGATGGCATATTCTCCAACAATATCGTAAATTTTGTATACCATTTCTCCATCTCCCGCTCTCTAGAATATTCGCTTCCTGAGTTGAGGAACTTCAGAAGCTAGACAGTAGTAGGACTCATCACATCGAAAGGCAATATTAACTAGCGTCCCCGAAAACGCAACACCAATGTGTGCCAGAAATTTGCAATAGTTAAAATTGACTGTAACTTTTAAGCCGTCTTTAGGAAGTTGCGTAATATCATACCAGTCTCTAAAAAGTCTATCAACATAACGAGGATGGTCGTAGATTGTGCGTACATAGAGAATTGGGGGCTGAGTTTTGGCAAGTAACAGCAAGACAACTCCAAATGGTTTTTATTTTCTATAATTGTGAATAATTTATATCAATAATACCCCAAGCTCAAAAAGGCATCCTTTAGGACATTAATACTCGACTATATCCAGCCTCGCAATTTTTTGTGTACCTGCGCTAGATACCACATATAATCATCAATTTTGTAATTATCAACAGCTTTAACTATATATTCCTGAGCCACATCAACATTATTCTCAACTTCGTAATATAATCCCAAGTAAAGATGACTGTAAAAATTTCCCTTTATCCCTTCTGATTGACCAACAGTTAACACATCATCTGGTGTACAATTTCCCGCATACAAATCATATACGCGCTCCATAATACGCCGAGGGTCATTTTTCACACTTAATAAAGAATTACGCGCCTCTTCAACACCTAACGAACGAGCTATGCAGAGATATCGCCATACCGTTTCTTCTACATCTTGAGCATTCACTGTCAAATCTATTTCAAATTGTTCAGCGCCCTCAGCAAATCTTTCTGCATAATAATACGATAATCCCCGTTGCCAGAGGTAGGGTTTGATACGGGCATCCAATTGCTCTGCCATGTCAAAATCTTGAATAGATTCATCAATCTTGGCTAGTTGAAAGTTAACCATGCCTCGGCGAATGTAAGCATTAGGATTTTTCGGCTGATTGCGGATAGTTTCGTTCCAACGCTGGAGTTGATTTTCTAGAGAATTTGAAAAAAACATGAGTAGCCAAGCCTAGAATATACCATCCTATGGAACATCTTAGATGAACAAAATCAGCACTGTAGTCAAGCTGCTTTCTTCCTAACTGGAAAATTATGGCATGACAATTATTGCTTTCGGGTAAATCCTACAATAAATCTCAAATATCAAATTGAAATCCATCCACGAGGTAGAAGAAACTACTTATAAAATTCCGTACTGTAGAATTGATGTCTTAAAATCAGGAAAAAACGCTTGTGGTTCCCATTAGAGATAACAATCCGACCAAAATCACGCCTTATGTAACTTATGGATTGATTGCTGCTAACGTTCTCGCTTTTCTTTATGAAGCAAGTCTTCCTCCACAAGCATTAAATGGATTTTTACACCTTGCTGCTGTAGTTCCACGAGAACTGACTTTAAGCTTTGGCGGCATCTCTGTACATCAACCAGTTCCAGAGTGGGCAACTTTGATTACTTCCCAATTTTTGCACGGTGGTTTCTTGCACTTAGCTGGGAATATGTTGTTTCTTTGGATTTTTGGTAACAACGTTGAAGATAAGTTAGGTCACGCTAAATATTTACTGTTTTATTTATCTTGCGGTGTTTTGGCATCCTTGACCCAGTGGTTCTTCGCTCAAGATTCTAGCATTCCTTCTTTGGGTGCGAGTGGTGCGATCGCAGGCATTCTGGGTGCATACATTCTCCGCTTTCCCAACGCCGAAGTTCTTGGCGTAGTACCTTTAGGATTTTTCTTCCCAACTTTCCGTGTCCCGGCATATTTCTTTTTAGGATTCTGGTTTCTCGAACAAGCCTTCTACGGGCTTGCCAGCCTCGAAACACGTACCAACATCGGTATGGAAAATGGCGGTATTGCCTACTGGGCCCATGCAGGCGGGTTTATCTTTGGGGCAATTCTCGGCCCACTGTTGGGTTTATTTAGCGATAAATCTCAGGAAGAATCTTGGTACAAGTAATTTTTCATAGTATCTTTGTTACCCTCAATTATACTGATTAATTTCATAGGTGAAATTGTTTAACCTTCGCTAGCCTTACAAGCTATATTGCAGTTAGTCAATAATTTAGGAAAAACACCTGTGTTTCCCCTCTACGATGAAAATCCGACGCGAATCACCCCGTATTTCACCTACGGGTTAATTGGCATGAATATTTTAGTTTTTATTCACGAGGTGAGCCTGTCACATGCACAATTGAGTCAGTTTTTAGGTGAGTATGCGGTAGTGCCTCAACAGTTAACCACCAATTTAAGTGGAGAGTCGATAACATTATTTACGTCACAATTCTTACACGGCGGTTGGTGGCACTTAATCTCGAATATGGTGTTTCTCTGGGTTTTTGGCAACAATATTGAAGATCGATTAGGTCATGCCAAATATCTGATTTTTTATTTAGCGTGTGGTGCTTTAGCTGCCTTGTGCCAATGGTTTATTGGGATGAATTCTGAGATTCCTTCCTTGGGAGCAAGTGGTGCAATTTCTGGAGTTTTGGGTGCGTACATTATCCGCTTTCCCCACGCTCAAGTCATGACTTTAATATTTTTGGGGATTTTCATCACCACAATCAGAGTTCCAGCACTAGTCATAATTGGACTTTTCGTTGTGCAAAATGTGATATCCGGTCTTGCTACTCTACAAACAGCCGCTAATATGACCGTGCAAACTGGTGGAGTTGCCTACTGGGCCCACATCGGTGGTTTTGTGTTTGGGGTAATTCTCGCTCCTATATTTGGCTTGTTTCGGCGCGACTAAATACAGCATTTCCTAAAACTCGTAGCGAAAAAATTGTTACCTCTTATATCAAGTCCGGTTAATCACTTATAATTACCGGATCTGTGCAAAAATCGCAAAAGCCTCTTTCCCCCTGCCCCCAGCAATAACTGCGGTATAAATGATAAGTCTTTGACTGGACATGATATTAATCTTCTGCGTATCCTCTGGGTTAGAATTTCCACATTTGAAAACTATTAGTTTTTGTTAGCACTCGCTGAAACTTCTTCAGATTCTTCTACTTCGGATGTAAATGTTGATGATTTTGCAACTTCTTCAGGTACAGAAACGATGATATCAGCACCATTGATAATTGCTCCCAATAACCCCAGTTCAGATTCAACCAATTGATCGATAGCTTCAGCTAGCATATTCTCTTGTGTATAATGTGGTCGCGCCACTAATACGATCCCATCGCTGTAAGGTTGAATTAACAAAGGATCGTTTGATATGCTGAGAGGACTAGTATCTAAAATAACTAAATCAAAACGTTCGCGGACATCTTCTATGAGCCGCCGCATTTCGCTGGATTCAAGAATAGCAGCGGATTGCCGTACTGGCCCAGGACTGGGAAGAATGTATAAATTTGCTACATCAGGAACTAAACGAATACATTCACTCAAATTAGCGTAATAACGTAGGGGTTCAATAGTGGCTTCAGGGTCAGGAATTACTTTCAACGATGTACAACGGGAAGGCGATCGCAAATCTGTTTCGATAATTAAGGTTCTTTTACCAGCACGGGCGGAAGCGATACCCAAATTATAAGCACTTGCCGTTTTACCCTCTAGGCTACTGGTGCTAGTAATCAATACTACCTTTAAGTTTTTACCACCAATCCGGCGCATATTACTACGGAATTTCTCATAAAATTCTAAATAAGGAGAATCTTGGGAAAATACCACCGGCACAGCATCTGGCTCCAAATCATCAACTGGCATTAAAGGCAATTCTCCCAACAGTACCACTTCTCGTTGCTTGAGGCTCTCGCGGATATCCTCCCTGGTTTTGAAAGTCCCTTCCAGCGCTCCTAACAAAAATATCACCCCGCCACCAACCAACACACCTAAGAAACCGCCCACAGCAAGGGTAATAGGCACACTCTTTGGTGGTTTGGGATCGAGAGTGACTGCGGGGCGTCTGGCAATGCTGAGGCTGCTAGTAGTTTCTGCCTCTGCGGTTTTCGCATCGGTTAGCTTCGCCTGCATTTGGTCATAGATGGCTTTTTTGAGTCCAACCTCCTGTTCTAAACGCGATCGCTCTAATTGCTTATTGGGTATCAGAGAATACTCTCGTCGTAGTCGCGCTTCTTGTTGGATTTCTTGAGCTAGTTGTTGTTGCAGTGTCTCTCGTTGGGTTTGTAAAGCCACCATTTGGTTTGCCAATTGCTGGCGTGTTGGATCTAAGCTGCTTTGAGTGCGAATACCTGCAACGCTACCCTGAAGCGGAGCCGCCGTCCCATCACCACCTAACACCTCAGCAGCACGTTGTTGTAGTAATTCCTCAGCAGCTTGTTTCTGACGCATTAACTGCACCATCGTTGGGTGTTCCGGCCGCAAATCTTTTCTGAGTACAGCGATTTGCGATTCACTTTGATAAATTTGCGCTCGTAAGTTACCAATAATTGGATCGGCACTCAAAGCAGAAGAAACATAAGCTTGTCCGACTGTTAAGCCTAACTTATTTTGTAAACTGCGAACTTGACCATCAACCCCAGAAATAGTTAATTGAATTTGCCGTTGTAGATTTTGGCTAGAAGTAATGCCACTTAACAAGCTACCATTCTCAGCTGCTAATATTGCTGTTCGCTCTACGCGATCGTACTGTTCCAGCTTCTTTTCAGCAATTTGCAATTCCCGTTTAGCTTGTGGTGTGCGATCGTTAATCTTTTGAATAATTGCTTGTAATCGCCCAGTATTGATGTCACTACTCACCTTGACCATTGCTTGCATCAATTCTGTCAATACCTGTATGGCTCGTTTAGCGTCAGTATCTACATATTTCAGTTCAAAGAAAGGAGATTCTAATTCTCCACTTTTAGCATTTTTTTTAGGTAGAGAAAGGGCAACACTTGCACCGAGTTGTTTCGGTTTGACACCAACTTTCTCTGCGACGCCTGCAATTATCTGGTTTGATAGTAAAACATCCTCATTCAGTTCCTTTCCTTGCTGTTGGATTTCATTACCAGTTGTAGAGAAAGAAACTGGCGGGCCACTATAACTAAGTGCCCCAGATGCTATATAGCTAGTAGGTGGCTCTGGTTGCATAGCTACTACAGTTGACCCGGCAACAACTAAACCAAAACTAGCTAGTCCAATCCACTTATATTTATCAAAAGCAATAAGATAGCGTTTAACAATTGGTGGGGTCATGGTCGCTTCGCTCCAATTCAAAATTTAAAATGCAAAATTCAAAATTTAGGAAGCACCAAACTAAAGATAGTGGCTTTGATACAAGGACGCTATCAACTTCCTACTGTATATATCGGTTGATATCTTTAAGATTTTTCCATTAATGAATTCAAAGATAAGTTAAAGGTGTGGCTTTCTAGACTCCAAACTATTTTCAGCTTGTATCCTTCTTTTAATGTTACTAATTTCATCTACCACCGACATTATCAAAAAACCGGAGAAAGGATTGAACATTGAAGAAAGGTTGGGTAATAGTGGTCAGGAAATTAGTAATTCTACCAATTAGGTTTCGACCAACAACAATAACATCGTTATCTTGAAGTGCCACATTTTGAGACGCATCACCGCCTAAAGCTTTTTTAGCATCAAGTTTTTGGGTAATAGCTCTGCCTCGTTCCGAATCAAAACGAACCAGAGCGATATCTCTCAAATTAGCAGTGTCTAGATTTACTCCTCCCAAAGCATCTACAAATGTACTGCCGTTAGGCAGTGCTTGAATAGAAAGACCACCCGCAGCGTAGTTTAAAACTCGGACTCTAATCTGTGGAGTGGCCAAGGATGAACGTGCTACTAAATTGCGGTCATAACCATCCTCATTACCGACTTCACGACGGGGCACGAGTACCGCATCTCCGTCTTGTAAGCGGAAATTCGGGATTGAACCGCCATTTTGCAGTGCTGCATATAAGTCAATAGTTTGTGAAATCACAGAACCATCGATTAACTTCCGGCGTACTTGCACCTGTCGCAGGTCTGCATTCAACGTTGAACCACCAGATATTAGCAAAGCATCGGTAACACGGGGTGTTGGTGAATTAACTGGATAAATTCCTGGTCGAAATATTTCCCCGCTAATAGTAACTTGAACTGGTCGCGTTCCTGCCAAGGATACTACCACAATTGAATCTGGGAAAAAGCGACTCAAGCCCAGGCGAATTTTTTCTTGAGCTTCTTCCAAGGTTAAACCTTTTAATGACACCGTTCCCACTTGCGGCACGATGATGTTGCCTTCTGGACTAATTACAGCTTGAAAACTGAGGTCTTGACGCTGCGTTGCTAAGGCTAAAACTATTATTGGATCGACTACATAACGATTTAAACCCAAGCGAATTTTTTCTTGAGCTTCTTCCAAAGTTAAACCTTGTAAAGAAACTGTTCCCAATAACGGCACTGCAATATTACCTTCTGGGTTGATTAAAGCTTGAAAGCTCAAATCTGGAAAGCGCTGAACCGAAACGCTAATTCCATCTCCTATGCCTAAGCGGTATGGGCCAGGAGGACGCTGAAGCACAACACCAATTGCATCTCCTGGCCCCAAGAGGTAGCGGCTGAGTTGCGGAGAAATTTCTTCATTTGCACCTGGAGGTACAACCTCAGTACCTGGCACAGGGGAGGGGAATTGCCCTGGTGATTGTCCTTGAGATGGAAAAGGCTGGGCAACAACAAGTTGGATAGGTGTTGTTAAGAAAACTCCTACTTGAAGACTGACAAAACACAAGGCGCTGAATCCACGCATATAATAATAACTGGGATCTATGAACATCGGTGCAGAAAATATTTATATAGAAAATTAGTAGCGCCGAGTGGTTATTTTACTCTAAAAATGTCTTAGATATCTCTTTTATCTACAAGTATTTACCAAGAGAAAGAGAATAACTTTGCTAAATTTAATTTCCAATTTCATATTGTCAACATCTTTCTTTTAGGTGAGTTTCAGCCTGAACACAATTTATAGAGATACTTTTGATGAATCTCTGCACAAGGGCATCGATAACAGACTCTACAAAGGGCCTGCTATTAATGCAGCTTGTACTGTTTCTCCAATAGACTGAGCTAAAGACCAAGATGTTTCTACCTGCCCCAAAGGTTCCATTGGAATCAGAATGCTCACGCCAACCCAAGGAATACGTTGCTTGCGCCACTGTGCCAGTTGATCCGCCAAGAACCAGTGAAAAGGTGATGGATTTCCGCCGTCTGGCATCGCATACCATTGCAAAACAGCGAAGGTTTGCTGTGGTGTGGAGGCGCGAAAGAACCTAGCTTCTACTTTAGTTTCGACATTAGAAGCCAACTTTGCAGATGGTTTCACAGTAAATTCCGCAGAACGAGATTGAGCTACATCCCACTTTCCCCAGCGTGACCTTCCCCAGCCGTTAACGTCTGTCCACTCTACCTCTGGTTGATCCATAGGCCCATTTTGCGGTAACAAAAGCAGGATTGCTTGAGATTCGGAACCTTCTTTTTTGATTACCTGCAAAGACCAATTATGTTCGCCAATTTGCTGTTCTGCTTGTTCAATGGTTTGCCAACCAGGAAGAATTAACCCAGTTTTGCGGATCTGTTTTAATTCGTGGAGGGTAGTAACAGCGGGCGGCTGTTTCCATTGCCAATGTCCTGTCAGGTATCCGGGAACCCCTGCCATTGCTAGCAGCAGTAGCAATAACAAAAGTGCTGCTACCTGAGTCAATTGGTTTTCCTTGAAAAACTTGGATAAGGAAATCATCAGTAAAATTTGCAATACTTAGGCAGAATTTTACTTTATAAAATCCCATTGTGAGTTCAGTAATATTTAGGACTTACGTATAAGTGATGAAAGATTAAGGGAGTTGGGAGTGGAGAGTGGAGAACAGGGGAGAAGTTGCAGTAAGTTTTTCCCCTCTGCCCCTGTGCCCCTCTGCTCCTCTGCCTAATACCCAATGCCTCTAAATTTCTGCCTCTTGCTCAGTTTCTAGAGATGCTGAAAAATAACTATTAATCCAATTCAGTAAGGGCACTAGTGACACCAGCATACAAGCAGAGTAGAGATCGCCACCCCAACCCTCATGCAGCCATTTAAAAGCCGCTTCTTGACCCGTGCCGTGAAAGAAAGTCAGTAAAGTATTACGAATGATATTGGCACTAATACTAACGATCGCAGCAAGAGATAAAAACGATATAGTTGTCCGCCGTGAAGACAAAGCATCTGTCCAATAAAGCAGCATCAAACCAACGTAGAAAGTCGTAAACAACATTTTTAACCCTGCACAATAGGGAGCAACTTCTACAATCCGTCCTCCCACATAAAGATTTATCTCATCTACGGTTACTTCCATACCAAATTGATTCAGTATGAAGCCTGCCGTGCCAGCGATGAAGCTTTGCAGAGGCATGGTATAGGGAGCAATGAGATAGGGTAATGCTGTTGGGGTGGCTAAAAATACTAGTAGTAGGGGGAATCCTTGTAATCGCAAACCTGCTATTCCCTTAAACCACAAGCATAATCCGACTAATATCACGGGCAAGGAAAGGTTAACCCACTCTGTAACACCGCTAAGATAAAAAACTGCCCCTAATAACAATAAAACAGCGCCCAAAGGATTGATGGTATCTGGCAAACGTCTCCACTTTTTCCGGTTCATCCAACCAAGATAAGCCGCAAATGGTAAACCAATAATCCCGTGGCTGAAATATTCGTGTTCTGTACTGATATTTTTGTGCAGCCAACCATCCAACCAGTGAAGCAATATCGGAGCATAAAGCAGCAGCAAAACGCCTAAAATAGCTATATTTAACAAGCCTGATGCGTTTATATTTTTAACCTGTTGCTGGAGTGCCATGATTTTTATTAGTCATTAGTCATTGGTTATTGGTCATTGGTCATTGGTCATTTGCAAAGGATAAATGACAAAGGACAAAGGACAAATTAAGTATGAATTAACTTCAGGCTAGCACGCTGCCAAGGTCAGCAGGAGATAAATTGTCTGCCTGATAATTTGTTGAGACTGCATTGGCGATCGCTGCTACTACTTCTTTAACTTGGCTACTACTCAAACCAGGATACATCGGTAATGATAATATTTGCTTTGACAACTTTTCTGCTTGGGGAAAATCTCCCGGTTGATAGCCTAAGTTGGTGAATGCTGGCTGGAGATGACAAGGAATTGGGTAGTGAATACCAGTTTGAATTCCCGCCGCTGTCAGTTTTTCCTGGAGTTGCTGGCGTTCTATTGGGCAAGAATCATCTACTTTAATTACATAAAGATGATAAACGTGTCCTGTATCACTTTGATTTTCTATAGGGATAATCCCAGCAGTTGCCAAGGGTGCTAGTTCATTATCATACTGCTGGGCAATAGTCAGGCGATCGCGATTCCACTGGGGCAAATATGGGAGTTTTTTGTGCAAAATTGCTGCTTGCAAAGTATCCAAGCGGCTATTCGTACCCGGTTCAGTATGAAAATACTTTTGCGATGCACCATAATTTCGCAAGCGCATCATCTTCTGGGCTACATCTGAATCTCGTGTCAACAGCATTCCCCCATCCCCAAATGCTCCCAAATTTTTGCTGGGATAGAAACTAAAAGCTGCTGCTATTCCTATTGAACCAGCGTAATATCCGTCTCTTTGGGCGAGATGTGCTTGGGCGGCATCTTCAAAAATTAGGAGTTTGTAGGTATCGGCAAAGTTCACTAGATCGCGTGGTGATACCATCTGACCATAAAGATGCACAGGGATAATTGCTTTGGTTTGAGGCGTAATTACCTTTGCTGCGGCTTCTAAGTCAATTAAAGCAGTTTGGCGATCGCAATCTACCAAAATTGGCTTGGCGCCAGCACGTAGCACCCCAATTAAAGTTGCGACAAAAGTATTTGCGGGTAAAATTACTTCATCGCCAGCACCAATATTACACGCTTGTAATCCCAGAGCGATCGCATCTGTTCCTGATGCCACACCAACTCCATAAGCTGTACCAGATACTGCCGCAAATTCTGCTTCAAAATCTGAAAGTGCTTGCCCTAAAATAAAATCTCCCCGTTCCAATACAGATTGGATTGCATCTTGCAATTGCGTTTGAATTGGTTCATGTTGTAACTTTAGGTCTACAAAAGGAACTCTAATAGTCATTTTATTCATTACCAGTCGTCCTCAAAAAATGTTTCCTTGCATGGGAAAAATAGAAACCCTTGTACAATTTTCGGCGTAAAATTGTAATAGATTTAATCTATTGGATAAAGGCTTAGGTCGGCTATTTAGTCGGTTATGGGTAATTCAAAATTACGCCCTTTTAATTTGAGCGCCCGAAGTTGCCATCAGACTTCTCTAAAGCCGCCACTCCAACTTCTCTCAAAATTCAAAAAGTTCAGAAACTGGGCTTTTCAATAATTTGGTAGCTTGCTAATCCGTAGGGATATGGTTGGCCTATTTAGGTCATCCTGGACTAGGATTATCATCTCTGGGTGCTAGCTGTTATCAGTAAAATGTCTATATTTAATTACACTAACATCTATTTTTTTAAGTAAATTTACCTTGAATGTTCCAGTCCAAATTTTCGCTTAGTATACATAAAAAATGACAGCCCCTTTGTATTGTATCCTTAGCATTAGCTTACCCTGGCTGAATCCAAATCTAACGCAGTCTGATTGCAAAATCTCAAGCAATAAAGACTACACCAGTGCTAAATAAACAACATTCAGCATCAGTAACTAGTAACTAGCAGACACCACTTCTTGGCTTAATGAAAGGAAGAAAAAATTTTTGCCCTAAATTTGTTTGTCAGAGGCAAAATTAGGGAATGCTTAAAAATAGCAATTGATAACCTAGAAATAGGACTTGGATCAATTACAAAATCGAGAAATTATTAAGGTAGCAGTGGCAATGATAGAGCCTGAAAACAAATTATTTGCCCTAAAGGATGGTTGGGATTCTCATGAATCAAGAGAACAGCAACGCCTCAAAGCTTTGTCAGATTTAGGTTTGCGGCAACCAGAAACGATTCCGGTTTTTGAAGAAGCCACACAGACTGCCGCCCGCTTTTTGGAAGCACCAATTTCCATATTGGGATTTGTGGATCAAGAACGCCATTGGTTCAAATCGGCGGTAGGCTTATCTAGGCTGGGATTAATGAATCATTTGGCACAAAACCGCCAACTACTACGCCGGGAGTCATTTTGCACTCAGGTAGTAGAGAGTTTGCAATACACTAAAATAAATGATACGCATAAACTTACCGATCCAATACTTGTTAGCAGCAAGTTGGTGCAAGATTATGGTATTCGTGCTTACTTAGGAGCACCATTGATTGATGCCGAGGGACATTGTTTGGGTGCATTGGCGGTAATGGATTTAGTGCCACGCAATTTTACACCCCAAGACATTGAGTTTTTACAAATCATCGCTCGTTGGAGCATGAGTGAATTTGAACGTAACCGACTCCTGCAAGGGAAACTCGAATCAAGCGCTCCCAAGAACGTTCCGATATTTTCACTAAATGAGGAACGTAACACTGAGATTAAAATCACTGCATCCACCAAAGATAGCGACTCTGTTTCTACTAAGCAACTGAAGCTAGAACTTTTGAGTCAGTTAACTCAGGAGTTACGCACGCCCTTAACATCAGTACTCGGTATGGCTAGTGTTTTAGGACGTGAGATTTATGGGCCTTTGACAACTAAGCAGAGAGAATATTTGGAAATTATCCAACATAGTGGTCGGTACTTACTTTCCCTAGTAAACGAAATTACCGAACTTGGAGCTATGGATGAAAACTCAACTGTGCTAAATCTAGCTCCTGTAGATATTGAAATGCTATGCCAACAAGCTATCAATACCCTCGAAGAAGTAGCTAATCGCCGCGAACAAGATATTCGCCTGTCTATAGAACCGGGACGCAGTCGCATTTGGCCTTTAGATAAGGACAAGGTGCGGCAAATCCTCTATCACCTGGTTTTCAGTGTGATTCAACTTTCGGCTACAGGTAGCATTGTTCGCATTCATGTTTCCTATAAAGAAGATACGCTCAACATTACTATTTGGGTTTCCCATCCCTGGTTAGGGGACGGCATAACTGAGGTTGATCCTTACTTCCGTCTCAATTCTTTGTCGTTGCTGGAGCTTACAGGTGAGGTTGCAACTTACAATACTTATACAGAAAGACAAGAGCAACTAGATACTTCATCAGTAGCAGTGGAGAATTCCAAAAACCTGAGTGATTCCCACTCAAATTTCTTTGCTACTAGTTCAGGTATAAATTTAGCTAAATCACATGGAAATCTTTCTCGTGAAAGCTTGGGTTTATTACTAAGTTGTCAACTGGCAGAATTGCATGGCGGACATATTTTGATTCAAGGTTCACCAGAGTCAGGATATCGTTATGTGCTTTCTTTGCCGCTCCAACTGGCGACTTCCTCACCAGCAATTAGCGATGTCTGATTGTGGGGATTGGGGATTGGGGAAGGTGGGGTCCCCTCTGGGGATAAGGGGTAATGGAGATTGGGAAAGACGTATTTTCTATCTATATTTCATTAATTCGTAGCGAATTCTCTGTGTGCTTCTACGCTTACCTATGCCTTTAAATTTCAACCCTCAATTCGCCACCATTTTACGTAAAGCTGTACTAAGTATATGAATAACTATCTTAACTTCGTATTGGCTGATGGCTAAGAATAAGAGCGCCATCACGCGATCTGCAATCTCTGTTATTACCTTTTTATAGCTATAGGCATTATGATCGATTCCAAGTTCTGCGTCGGCAGGCTAATCGATCGCAATGTTTTTTATGAATTTAGTCTGGCAACGATTTACTCTATCATCTTTACCGCTCAAAGAATATCTTGCTACCAGTTATGTACACCGCTTTCTGGTGGGACTGCTAAGTTCTTGGCGGCAAACTAGCGTCTTGCTCCAGTGGGGAGATGCGATCGCAGCGGCTTTACTCAGCTTAATATATGCTCTTGCACCTTTTGCTTCGAGTACGTTGGTGGGTTTTTTGCTGGTGGCTTGTGTTGGATTTTGGCTGTTGTTGACTTTATCTGATGAAGTAACATCAACAAATGTCTCATCAGTCACTCCGATTCACCTGCTGGTATTGCTCTACTGGGGGGTTGCCGCAGTTGCAACAGCATTATCACCAGTGAAAAAGGCGGCACTTAACGACTTGGGAACGTTGACCTTGTATTTGCTACTATTTACCCTTTGTGCCAGGGTATTAAGGTCGCCTCGTCTCCGTTCTTGGATTATCATCCTTTATCTGCACGTATCGTTAATTGTTAGTGTATACGGGTTACGGCAATGGTTTTTTGGAGCCACAGCACTGGCAACTTGGGTCGATCCAGAATCTCCTATGTCTAAGACTACAAGAGTCTACAGTTATTTAGGCAATCCTAACTTATTAGCTGGATACCTCTTACCAGCAGTAATTTTTAGCTTAGTGGCAATTTTTGCATGGCAAAGCTGGCCTAAGAAAGCTCTTGCATTAACGATGCTAATTGTCAATAGTTCTTGCCTAATTCTAACTTTTAGTCGTGGCGGTTGGATTGGACTAGTGGTGGCAGTTTTAGCTGTGATGGCATTACTAGTTTATTGGAAAAGTGTGGAGATGCCTCGTTTTTGGCGTACTTGGTCACTACCGATTGTCTTGGGAGGTTTGATCGGCGTATTGGTGCTAGCAGTGATATTTGTAGAGCCAGTGCGGCTGCGAGTGTTTAGTATTTTTGCCGACCGTAAGGATAGCAGTAATAATTTTCGCCGAAATGTGTGGGATGCTGTTTTTGAAATGATTCGCGATCGCCCGATTTTCGGCATTGGGCCTGGTCACAACTCTTTTAATAAAGTTTATCCCCTCTACCAACGCCCTCGTTACACTGCTTTGAGCGCTTATTCGATATTGTTTGAAGTGACTGTAGAAACTGGCTTTGTTGGTTTAGCCTGTTTTCTTTGGCTAATAATTGTCACATTTAATACGGCACTTTTGCAAGTGCGACGATTGCGAAAAATCAGAAGTGTAGAAGGATTTTGGTTAATTGGAGCGATCGCTATTTTGTTGGGTATGCTAGCTCACGGTACCGTAGATACTGTCTGGTATCGTCCTGAAGTCAATACTCTCTGGTGGCTGATCGTTGCCTTAATTGCCAGCTATTGGACACCTTTAGCTCAAAACCAGACGAATTCAACTAACTTAGAACCAGCAACAAACTAATATAAATAAGTTGTCAGTTGTTATCCTACTGAATAACTGACAACTTTTGAATTTTGCATAAATAAATTTTGAATTGTCTAGTCTCTGTATGTAGTGGTACTTGGAGCATTAGGGTCGCGATAAGCAGTCGGTTGAGGATCGCGCTTTTTGCCAGCCAACCCAGCTAGACCGAATAGACCAATTAATCCTAGCCAACCCCAATTAAAATCGTTGTGCTCATTAGTGGTCGTTGTTGGAGCAGTAGTGGCCCCGGAATCATTAGTTGTCTGAGCTTGTGCAGATAGAGTTAAGGGTAAAATTCCCATACTCAAGGTGAGAACACCAGCGCCAACAGCTGTAATGAAATTACTTTTCATAAGTTGTGAAAATTCCTGATGCTATCTGAATTTACTCACCAATGTATCCAGTCTCGACCTTAACAAAATCAATCTGCGGCTATAAAGTAGACATTTTCATAACTCACACTCTAGATATACAACATGGTTTTCACAGCAATCAGTTTCTCACTCTTACTGTGGTAGTTTAGCAAACCGATCCTCAATAGCTTTTCATAGCCCGTTGAATGTCACGCTGGTCTTGGCGTCGTTTCAGGTCTTCTCGTTTATCATGGAGCTTTTTACCTTTGCCAAGGGCTATACTCACTTTTAGCCAGCCTCGTTTAAGATACATTTTCAAAGGGATTAAAGTTAAACCCTGCTGTTCGACTTTACCAATTAGCTTACGGAGTTCTTGGCGATGCAATAGTAGCTTGCGTGTGCGCCGTGGTTCATGATTAAAATATTGTCCACTAGCGTTGTAAGGGGAGATATGCACATTGATCAACCATGCTTCGCCATTGCGAAGCAAAGCATAGCCATCTTGGAGATTGACTTTACCCGCACGAATCGACTTCACCTCTGTTCCTGTCAACTCAATTCCAGCTTCGTAAGTTTCTAGAATTTCATACAAATAACGGGCTTGACGGTTGTCGCAAATAACTTTGTAACCTTCGTTCTTGTCGCTCATTGATAATTTTGTGTGCTTTAAATGTACCTAAAAAATTATTTTGATTGGCTTGTAAATTATAGGGTGTATCTTAGAACCGCTATAAATGGTGAACTGTATATCACTAATTTAGCTTTTCTAAGTTCACAATTAAGGTTTTCTGGCAACTTTAAGTTAGCTGATACCGATTACCTCTGAGGTTGCATAGAACAAGTTGCTTGAGCCAAGCCTGGTTTTGTGCAGTTTCACAAATAGTACTTATACATCAAGTAGGGGCAATACTTTGCGGGAAAACGCTGATCTACATTATTAGCGCAGCGTGTCGCAGACAGACGCTTTGCTAATGCGTATAAATGTTCTCTATAGAAAATCAAGGCTTTTGCTGCCTTTTTGCGTAAATCCTGACAAAGAATTGGTATAACGTCAATGAACATTCACTCTCTTTTCTAGATGAGTTGTTACAAATTACAAAGCTCTCCATGCCTCCCAAACACAGGGAGTCAAAGGTGAGTTACACTTCGTTAACCTTCCTAAAGATTTAAGATTTTCTTTATAAATAAACCCTGAGGGCAAAATAAACCCTAAGGGCAGTGATTAGCTGGTAATCCTGTCATAGTATGAAACATAAGAACACTATTATTGTCTGTGTTCACTAATGGAGTACATAGAAGCAAATTACTGAGTAAAAAAATGCTAGGGGTGTATTATCCATGCCCTTGACGATCCTTGTAGTGGATGATGATTTGGGCACTCGTCTGTCTGTTAGCGACTATCTTGAACTGTCTGGCTATTCAGTGATCACGGCTAATGACGGTCAAGAGGCTTTGTTTATGGTGGATGAGTATCATCCTGATTTGATTGTCACGGATATTGTTATGCCACAGATGAATGGCTATGAACTGGTGCGCCGGGTGCGTCAACAACCAGTGTTTCGTTTATTGCCTGTAATTTTATTAACGGCACGCATTAAAACCCAAGAAAGAATTCTGGGCTACCAGTCAGGGTGCGATTTATATTTACCCAAGCCTTTTGAACTGGAAGAGTTAGCAGCAGCAATCCGCAATCTTTTGGAGCGATCGCAAATTATCCAATCAGAGTATCGTTTTTCTCATAAAGATAGTTTGGGCATTTCCGGCTTGACAAAAGCGGAGGATGCGCATAATTCTCTGTCCACTCAAACTCAGAAATCCCATCTGCACTCAGCCCTAACTCATAGAGAACAGGAAGTCTTAGAGTTATTGACTCATGGTCTTTCTAATGCCGAAATGGGTCATCAACTACACCTGAGTCCTCGAACCGTGGAAAAATACGTTAGCAGTTTATTGAGAAAAACCTCAACCAGCAACCGAGCGGAATTAGTCCGTTTTGCGATGAAGCATGGTTTAGTGGAATAAAAGTTAGGAGTTCAAAGTGAGGAGTAAAGAATTAAAACTTTTAACTCATAACTCTTCACTTTGAACTTTTGTGAGCAGACCTTCACAAGCATCGATCAGTAAATCAATAACCTGATTAAATCCCTCTTGACCACCGTAATAGGGATCTGGAACTTCCTTTAGAGTGTGTCGAGAGCAAAACTCGCATATCAAACGCACTTTATGCTGATATTGCTTAGTTTGAGCGAGACTGAGGATGTTCTCATAATTTTCTCGATCCATAGCCAAAATCAAATCAAAGTCTTGAAAGTCTGACTTTTGAAACTGGCGTGCTCGACCACGCAGTTTAATTCCCAACTTAGTAGCAGCCGCAGCACTCATGCGTCTGTCAGGTGGGCTACCAACGTGATAGCTAGATGTACCAGCAGAATCACAGAGGATGTGTTCGCTCAAGCCAGCCTGCTCAATTAGATGATTCATGATATTTTCTGCCGATGGCGATCGGCAGATGTTACCTAAGCAGACAAACAGCAACTTGTAAGGCATAGATTTTCTTTGTCCTTTGTCAATAGTCATTTGTCCGCGTACCCCTTCTCCTAAGCAAGCTACGCGCAGCGTCTCCCTGAGCAGAAGTCTGAGCGCCGAAAATCGGCGCTCAGACTTCTCTGTTTATCCAGTGACTAATGACCAATGACTAATGACCAATGACTAATGACCAATGACTAAAATCCAGGTAACTCCAACCCACTGGTTAATTCTTCCATACGTTCCCGCATTGTTGCTGTGGACTTGTTGTAGGCTTCTTTCATTGCCACCGTTACAAGATCGGAAAGTACTTCTGCACCTTCCCCTAAAGCATCTGGAGAAATTTCTACTCGTTTTGGTTCTTGGTTCCCACTGACAATCACCTTCACCAGACCACCGCCAGATTCTCCTTGAATCTCCATTTGCTCCAATTCTTCTTGGAGTCGCTTTGCGCCTTCTTGAACTTGCTGTGCTTTCTTAAAAGCTTCGGCCAGTTCCTTCATTTTTCCTAAGCCAAAGCCAAATCCTTGTCCTTTTCCTGTCATAATTATTTGTACGCTTGTGCGTTGAATAACAAATCAAATTCAATTATAGATGCGGTAAGTAATTTGCCTCTTTTTTTACCAATAATTAATGCATCCTAGAATAGGTTATGGGGCACAAGATGCAAAGGTGCAAAGGGGAAAGACTTACTCCAACTTCCCCTCTGCTCCTTTGCTTGGCCCATTCCCAGAATTAAAAGTTTCAACAAGCACCTTGAAACTCTCCAAGCATTTTAACTTCTGGCTCTAAATTAATAGACCAACGTTCTTGTACTTGATGTTGGATGTGGCGAATGAGACAGAAGATGTCACTAGCTTTTGCTCCACCACGATTAACGATAAAATTAGCATGGAGTAGCGCTACTTGTGCTCCACCAATTTGGTAGCCTTTCAGACCAGTTTGTTCAATTAACCAGCCAGCACTGTAAGGTTTGGGATTGCGGAAAACACTGCCACAACTGGGGAAGTTGTATGGTTGGGTGCTTAACCGATGCTTTTTGTGTTCTTTGGTAATTGCCACAACTTTTGCAGGGTCTGCACCTGGCGCGAGTTGTAAGGTGGCTTGGGTGACTATGCGATCGCCACCTTGCAATAATGAAGTCCGGTAGCTATAACCTAACTGTTCAGGGGTAAGAGTTTCCAAGGTACCATCGGGTGAAAGTACCTGGGCACTAACTAACATATCTGCGATACAGCTATTATGTGCCCCTGCGTTCATCACCACAGCACCTCCTGCTGTTCCGGGGATACCAACAGCCCACTCCAATCCTTGCCAACCTAATTCTGCTGCTGCCCATGCCAAGCTGGGAATTGATGCTCCAGCAGCAACGGTTAATTGACCTGTCTGGGGGTCAAAGTGACTGAAGCGGAGATGACGAGTAGCAATGACTAAGCCTGATATGCCACCATCGCTCACGAGCAAGTTAGAACCTGCTCCCAGTGTTGTCACCTTTAAATTATGTTCTTTTGCGTATTTAAGACTTGCTTGCAGTGCTTCTAAGTTTCGGGGGGCAACGTATAAATCAGCTGCTCCCCCAACTCTATAGGAAGTAAACGCTGACAAAGAAGCCTGGGACTTGATCGCACAATCAGTACTGGGTAAGTAAATTACTTCGCTCTCCACTGAATTAGCTGTTTGCTGTTTCTTTGTATTCAAAGCAGAAATTGTGCAGACGTTTCCAGCTGCCTGGGAAATGGTCATCTTTACTTTTTTTTGGTAAAATTTTTACATTTATTTACCGCAAAGATACGGTAATAGAGTTCACAGATGAAACCGTTGCTAGAGGGGCGCTTTGCTCAGAAATCAAACTTCGCAAAGTCTCCACTTAGGATGTGGCTTTAGCCGGCTCACAAAGTGTCGTAATTATTTCAGGAATCACCTGGTTCAAATTTCCAGCCCCTAAAAACAACGCCAAGTCTCCTGGGCGTAGTGTTTGTAGCAAGTACTCATACACTGCGGGTAAAGTTGGTTGATAAACTACCTGCGAATGCTGTTTAGCAATTTCCGCCGTTAGACGTTCACCACTAATTTGCCCTAAATTAGGTTCGCCTGCACTGTAAATATCAGTTAGCACAACCAAATCAGCATGGGTAAAGGACTCGGCAAATTCTTCTAAAAAGGTCAGTGTCCGGCTATAGCGATGGGGTTGGAAGATGGCAACCACTCTTTGCCCTGGTCTTGCCTGTAAACGTGCTGCGGCGAGAGTAACGCGAAGTTCGCTAGGGTGGTGAGCATAGTCATCAATGAAGGTAATGCCATTGACTTCACCTCGAAACTCAAAGCGTCGTCTTGCTCCTTCAAAGGTGGCGATACCTTTGGCAATTGCTCCAAATTCTAAGCCCAAAGCGCGACCAACAGCTACTGCGGCTAGGGCATTGCTGAGATTATGCCGACTGAGCAACCGCAACGTCAACACGCCCAAAGCTTTGCCTCTTTCCCAAACCAAAGCCGTAGTACCATCAGCACGATAATCAATATTGGTGACGGTGTAATCGGCGTCGGTATCTGAGTGTAAGCTGTAGGTAATTGTGGGTTGCAAGCGATCGCGCACTGTAGCACAGTCAATGCTACCTATTAACGTTTTACAACCCTTAGCAAATGTCTGGAAGGTGTCAATGACTTCTTCTAATGTATCGTAGTGGTCAGGATGATCGAGTTCAATATTGGTGATGATACCAATTTCGGGAGCGTGCTTTACTAAAGAACCATCTGATTCATCTGCTTCGGCTACCAAATATTGGCTTTGTCCCAATCGAGCATTACCTTCCCAAGCATTGACTTCGCCACCGACTAAAATCGTTGGGTCTAAACCTGCTTCCAGAAGCATATAGCCAATCATACTACTGGTTGTAGTTTTGCCGTGTGTTCCTGCCACTGCAATGCTGTAGTAATCGGCAATTAAAGCTGCTAGTACATCTGAACGATGTAAAACTGGACAACCTAATTCCAGCGCTGCTTTGTATTCTAAATTGTTAGTGTTAATTGCTGTTGAACAAATGACTTGAGGCAGTTTTGATTTAGTATCAGTAGGTAATTGTTCTTGTGAATTTAATACTACTGCATTCGCTAATATCTGAGGGCGAAAGAATTCGAGATTGCTTGCCTCTTGTTTACCAAAAATATGAGCACCGATAGATTCTAACTTGTGCGTAATGTGATTCGGACGAAGATCCGAACCTGATACTGGAAATTGACGCTTTGCAAGAACGTATGCCAGAGCAGACATACCTATGCCACCGATGCCAATGAAATGAAATGGTCTACCACTAAAATCTACAGAATTAGTCATTTATTGCTCCTCTTACACCACACCACACCATAATCACAAATGACACGCGTATCATAACAGGAATTTGATTTTTACCGTAACTACTCCTGTATCATGTTCATGTTTGATGCCCAAATGATGTTTCTGCTCTGGCTTTCCTGGTTCAGAATGATTTTACCTTGGTTGGAGGTTTTTGCTATTTCTGAACTGTTCTTAAGATTATTCTGAAAATTTTGGTCGCATCGGGAAAGAAATTCTTGTAATGTCAAATACATATTTTTGGCTACCTTACTGGAATTGGCTACATAATACATTGTTTAGTGAAACTAATTTGAAATTGCATCAAGTTTAGGCGTGAATTGAGTACAATAATACATTGGTAATGAAACTATTTTTCAATTGCATATAAACCAGGCATAACTGGATGCAGCAACTAGCAATTTTTGGTGGCACATTCGATCCAATTCATTGGGGGCACCTGCTCGTAGCTGAGACAGCTTTGCATCAAGTATCCCTTGAAAAGGTAATTTGGGTGCCATCCCTAAATCCGCCTCACAAAGAAGCAGCTTTGTTTGAGCATCGTGTGCAAATGCTGCAATTAGCCATCAAAGATAACCCAGCGTTTACTGTCTCACTAGTAGAGACAAATCGCTCTGGGACTTCTTATGCCATTAACACCCTGATCGACTTATCTGCTTGTTACCCAAATACTCACTGGTACTGGATTGTGGGTTTGGATACTTTCCAAACCTTACCCGGTTGGTACCGTGGACACGAACTAGCACAAATGTGTGATTGGTTAATCGCACCCCGACAGCTAGGTGGTGAGACTATAACTCAAAGCAAATTAATCTGCAAGCAAGTGGAGCAACAACTCAAGGAGCAGTCTCTGACCATTCACTGGCAACTCTTGAATATACCTTTAGTAGGAGTTTCGTCAAGTCTAATTCGCAAATTTTGCCGCGAACGCCAGTCAATTCGTTATTTAGTCCCGGAAACGGTCAGATCATATATCATTAACAACAATTTCTACTCGAAAAAATCTGAATAAATTATGTGTTTTTTTATTGATCTAACACTTTATGGTTAAAAGTGCCCCCCCCCTTTGCGATATGATTGGGGTCAACGATATCAACATATAAGCATAAATACAGAGGGCAAGACACTGTGATTAGAGTTGCAATCAACGGTTTTGGGCGGATTGGACGTAACTTTGCACGTTGCTGGGTGGGTAGAGAGAATAGCCAAATCGATCTTGTCGCTATTAATGACACGTCAGACCCTAGAACCAATGCTCACCTGCTGAAGTATGACTCGATGCTAGGGAAGATCAAGGGTGCTGAGATTAGTGCCGATGATAACTCTATTATCGTTAACGGTAAGACCATTAAGTGCGTATCCGATCGCAACCCAGAAAAGTTGCCCTGGAAAGATTGGGGAATTGACCTAATTATCGAAGCAACTGGGGTATTTACTAGCAAAGAAGGAGCGCTCAAGCACGTAAATGCCGGAGCCAAGAAAGTTCTGATTACCGCTCCTGGTAAAAACGAGGATGGCACTTTTGTGGTTGGTGTGAATCATCATGACTATGACCACAATAAACACCACATTATCAGTAATGCTAGCTGTACTACCAACTGCTTGGCACCAATCGCCAAGGTGTTGAACGATAAGTTTGGCATCATCAAAGGTACGATGACCACCACCCACAGCTATACAGGCGATCAGCGCTTGCTAGACGCTTCTCACCGGGATTTGCGACGGGCGAGGGCCGCAGCGATAAACATTGTACCTACCTCTACTGGCGCAGCAAAAGCAGTGGCGCTGGTTATCCCAGACCTCAAAGGCAAGCTAAATGGCGTTGCCTTGCGCGTACCAACCCCGAACGTCTCAATGGTAGATTTCGTAGTTCAGGTTGAGAAGCGTACTATTACTGAAGAAGTTAACCAAGCTCTCAAAGATGCTGCCGAAGGCCCACTTAAAGGGATTTTGGACTACAGCCAACTCGAACTAGTATCTTCCGATTATCAAGGTAGTGATGCTTCTTCGATTGTTGATGCTAGCTTGACTTTGGTTATGGGCAATGATTTAGTAAAAGTTATGGCGTGGTATGACAACGAGTGGGGTTACAGCCAACGAGTCTTGGATTTGGCAGAATTGGTAGCCCAAAAGTGGCAATAATTAATTAGTCATTAGTCATTAGTCATTAGTTATTGGTCATTAAAAAAAGGACAAAGGACAAAGGACAAAGCACTATTGACCAAAATGTTGAAATCCCTGGCTAAGATTCAGAACTTGGTCGGGGAATTTTTTTTGCTCGTCGTGCAATATTACTGTCGATCCGGCTGTAATCCTACCTGCGATCGCAGCGCCTTTTCCAAGATGTTGCACTAAGGCTGATGCTAATTCTTGTGGTAAGCACAGCACTAATTCAAAGTCTTCGCCACCATATAGAGCATAAGCTAGCGCTTGGTCTGGTGTCAGCCAATGGTTAAAAGTTTTTGGTAGGGGAATTTGTCTGTGTTCTAAGACAGCGCCAACGCCACTGGCGCGGCAAATTTGAATAATCGCATCTGCCAAACCATCGCTGCTATCCATACCAGCAATGGAAAGTTGGAAGTTAGGAGTTAAGATTTTGCAGAGGATTGCTAAGACATCTAATCGTGGCTGTGGGCGTTGGTGTGCGAGGATTAGAGCCGTCTTTTCTTCGTTGTTGAGATTTTCTCCTAATTCTGGATGCAAAAGGAGTTCTAAGCCTGCGTGGGAGGCTCCATGAACGCCTGTAACGACGATCGCATCCCCAACAACAGCAGCAGAACGGCGGATAATTTGACTAGGGTTAACTTGACCAAAAGCGGTAATTGCCAGAGTAGTAACAGGCGATCGCACGACATCACCGCCAACAATTGGGGTATTGTATTTTTGCAGGCATTCCGTCATTCCCTGGTACAAGCGTTCTACCCAACTCACCCTAAGTTCACCCGGTAGTCCCAACCCGACAGTGATTCCCAATGGAGAAGCGCCCATTGCTGCTACATCTGATAAATTGGCAGCCGCAGCTCGCCAACCAGCATCTTCTGGGGAAGTGGTGAGGTTGCTAAAATGTACGCCATCAACCAGTACATCTGTAGTCACCACCAAAGATTGCCCTGGTGCAGTTTCAAGTACTGCGGCATCATCACCAATAAGTTCTGGAGGACAGAAGCGCTGTAATCTTTCTAAAAGACCTTGTTCGCCAATGTCTTTTACCTGTTGAGAAGATAACTCACTGTTCACAATCGGTTTTCCGTGTTGCAAAATTACGAAGAAAACTGATGATTTACTTTACTGTTTAAGATAAGGGTATTGTCTAGGAGTCAGTTGGAATGGTAACAACACCAGTAATCAGCATTACCTTTGAGGAGTACTTAACCTATGATGATGGTAGCGATTTCCATTATGAACTGGTGGATGGCAAGCTAGAGCTAATGAATCCACCTACTATTGAACATTTCCTGATTGTCGATTTTTTGGATACTGCCTTGAAAGCAGAAATCAAACGTTGTAACTCTACTTGGCTGTGTTTTCGGGAAAGTGGGGTGAGAACGGGTAGAAATAAATCTAGGTTGACCGATCTGTGTGTAGTGACACTGGAGCAAGCTAGAGAATTGTTGAATGCTTCAGCAGTATTTGAGTCACCTCCGTTATTAATTGTCGAGGTGGTCAGTCCAGAGTCTGTGAAGCGGGACTATCGTTATAAACGCTCTGAATATGCGGCTTTAGAGGTTCCTGAATATTGGATTGTAGACCCACTGGCAACAAAAGTTTCAGTGTTACTACTGGAAGATGGATTTTACGAAGAAACAGTTTTTACAGATACCCAGCAAATTGGATCGCGGATTTTTCCAGAATTAGCGATCGCAGTTGATCGGATATTCACTGCCGGAAATCTGAATCAGGGGAGACGCGATTAACCCTTGTCTGTACAGGAATTATTCTCCCCCTGCTCCCCTGCTCTCTTAATTATGCAGCTTGCGGCTCAACCAGATTTTCTATTCCTTGAACCACAGTTGCCGATTCAATTTTATCACCAGCCTTCAGTTTATCCAAAACTTCTTTACCTTCGGTAAGATAGCCAAAAACGGCATAACGACCATCCAATAGGTTGCGGCCGGCGGGGGTAAGTTCTGGTTCAAACAAAAAGAAGAAAAATTGTGATGAACCACCATTTACTTCACTTTCAGGACGAGCCATCACCACTGCACCAAAGGCAGAGAAGGGTAGAACTGGCATATCAACGTAACGGCCAGCTTCTTCTAAAGTAATGCCATAAGTAGGTACTTTATCACCTTTAACTAAGACTTCTAAGGGAATAGCGCGATATTTGCCCGTTGTTGGGTCAATGAAACCCACATCTTTCCCAGCAGGATCTCCAGTTTGGAGAAAGTAAGATTCTTCAGAACGGCTAAATTCTAAGCCATTATAAAAACCCCTCTGTACCAAATCTACAAAATTACCAGCAGTTACAGGGGCACTATAACCGTCTACGACAAGAGCTAAATCGCCTTTGTTGGTTTTAATTTCTACAGTGGCACGACCTTTAAGTTGTGGCAGGTTGTTATACTCAGCAGGCACTTCAAAGGGAAATTGTTTCACCATTGAATCTTCTAGCTGAGTAACGAGATTTAGTAGTTTACTTCTCTCTTGCAGAATTTGTTCTTTATCTTTGCTGTTCGCCAATTCTTGCAATTTACCCACCCCAGATTTCAACTCGGTAATCCAAGCTTCGGCTTGGGGTTGGCGTTCTGCGGGAACGCTTGTTAAGATTTGGGAAGGTTTATCGAGAATGCGGGATGCTTGGCTGATGTCTTTGGAAATAGCACCCCAACGCCGATTCGCCCGCAGTTGGGCAGAGATGTCCTCTAAGCTGCCTTGTAGTTGCCGCACAGGTTTGTTATCTATCGGGAGTGCATACCGTAACAAAGCCTTTCCATCGGTAATTGCATTGCCGGCTGGGAGTGCGGCGCTACTGGAGGGAGTCCACCCAGCTGTAGTTATGCCTAAAAATATTGTTATCAGCAGTATTGCCATTAGGCTCTTCTTCAGCCAGGATTTTAATAAGTTAAGCATGGGATAACTCAAATGCAGCAGTGAATTGTTGACTGGACGTAACCCATAAATAATCTTCCCACGTTAGGTGATGAGTGGAGCAGAGGTCTAGGGCTGAGGAAAAATGACTAATGACAATGACACGAAACTAATGACAAATGCCCAATGACGACCCTAGAAGGGTACAATAAATGCCGATTGTCTTCCAAAATTTGAAAGTTTCATGATCTCCAGTAACGACTTTCGACCCGGTGTTTCAATTGTATTGGATGGGTCTGTATGGCGAGTGCTTGAATTCTTGCACGTCAAACCAGGCAAAGGTTCCGCCTTTGTACGAACTAAGCTAAAAAATGTCCAGAGTGGGAGCGTTATGGAAAAAACGTTCCGCGCAGGGGAAACAGTGCCGCAAGCCACTTTAGAAAAAAGTACGATGCAGCATACCTATAAAGAAGGCGATGAGTTTGTCTTTATGGATATGGAAACCTACGAAGAAGGCAGATTGACTCGCGAACAAATTGGCGATCGCGTCAAGTACCTCAAGGAAGGTATGGAAGCCGAAGTGATTCGGTGGGGCGAACAGGTGCTAGGAGTAGAGTTACCTAAGTCTGTGGTTCTGGAAATTGTCCAAACAGATCCAGGTTTAAAAGGTGATACTGCCACAGGTGGCTCAAAACCAGCAACTCTGGAAACTGGTGCAGTTGTGATGGTTCCTTTGTTTATTTCCCAAGGAGAACGTATCAAAGTTGATACTCAGGAAGATAAATATATCAGCAGGGAATAACTTTCATTTCTACGGAGATGCTTGCTCCCGATTGAAATCCCTACATAGGGATTAATTCCCTGCCACACTTAAGATGCTCATTTACGGATAGGTCGAGGTAATAAAAACTGTGCCATTGGACTTTAATGAAATCCGCCAACTTCTGGCAACTATCGCACAAACAGATATTGCAGAAGTCACGCTCAAAAGCGATGATTTTGAGCTAACAGTCCGTAAGGCTGTGAGCCTTAGCAATCAGATGTTGTCGGTAGGTCAAGGGACTTTAGGCGGTGTGGTTGGTTCAGGCTTGACATCAGGTTCATCTGGGGGAAACCAGATGAGCGGAAGTCAGCTAACGGAGATGTCCACATCTCGTGTATTTGAGAATACTGGAACTAGCACACAAATGCAGTTGGCAGTAAATCCTCCCTCAACCATTGACCAGAGATTAGTAGAAGTGCCTTCCCCAATGGTAGGAACGTTTTATCGCGCTCCTGCGCCTGGGGAAGCGGCATTTGTGGAAGTGGGCGATCGCGTCCGCAAGGGTCAAGCAGTCTGTATAATTGAAGCCATGAAGCTGATGAATGAAATCGAAGCCGAAGTCTCTGGACAGGTGATGGAAATTCTTCTTCAAAATGGCGACGCTGTAGAATATGGTCAACCTTTAATGCGAATTAACCCTGATTAAGTATTAATGTATATATGATGTGAGTCGTTGTTAAAATTTTCTGTCCTTGCGGGTTAACGCTGATGAAACAAACGTTGCCTTTACCACCAGAAGTGGTGCAACAAGTAGCTGAATACTTCAGCCTGTTAAGTGAACCAATGCGCCTACGGCTGCTACACTTATTACGGGATGAAGAAAAATGCGTGCAAGAGTTGGTAGAGGCAACACAGACTTCTCAGGCAAATGTATCAAAACACCTGAAGGTAATGTGGCAAGCAGGTATTCTTAGCCGCCGCAGTGAAGGAACTTGCGCCTATTACCGGGTGGAAGATCAAATGATTTTTGATTTGTGTAATCGGGTTTGCGATCGCCTCGCCACAAGGTTAGAGCAGCAAGCCCGTAATTTTCGTGTGTTAAATAGCAAACGGTAAGTCAGGTGTCATTTGTCCTTTGTCAGTTGTCCTTTGTTCTTTATCCAAAACTAATGACTAATGACTAATGACTAATGACTAATGACCAATGACCAATGACTAATGACTAAATGTTAAATAGCAAACGGTAAGTCAGGTGTCATTTGTCCTTTGTCAGTTGTCCTTTGTTATTTATCCAAAACTAATGACTAATGACTAATGACTAAATGTTAAATAGCAAACGGTAAGTCAGGTGTCATTTGTCCTTTGTCAGTTGTCCTTTGTTATTTATCCAAAACTAATGAC
>NZ_JBALDJ010000074.1:0-34845 GCF_036917415.1 Nostoc sp.
GTTCGCATTGAATCTGATGACCATATACTCATCGCAATCACCATACAGATCGCTAAGTGCGATCTCAGTTTCCGCTTGCGTATCTCTCTACTATCTGTTTGCCCTAATACTTGCTCAATTGCTTCCGTTGGTATCGCTGTTTCTATCGCTTTTAGCACTTCCCCTGATTCCATTAAAAGTGATACCAGCAAAAATTCTTTGAGTTGCATTAGCCGCGCGTGTTTTTAAGTACAACTCTCAATTTACCTGTTTTTGGTCTTAACCGAAAAGTATTGGATGGAGAACAACCTCATCGGATAGGTAATTCAATCACAAACTCTGTACCCTCACCTTGTGTTGAATGACAACTTAGCTTACCGTGATGATTATTAACTACAATTTGGTAAGCAATAGATAAACCTAGTCCTGTTCCTTTACCGATGACTTTTGTAGTGTAAAAAGCATCGAATATCTTTGTCCGGTTTGCTTCGCTGATTCCTGAGCCATTGTCTGCAATTCTGAGAATAACTCGCTCTCCAATTGCTTCAGTTTTAATCCAAATCATCCCAATATGTCTAAGGTTTTCATCAAAATATTGATTTTTTTGGATTTCTTCAATTGCATCGATACCATTACCAATCAAATTCATAAAAACCTGATTTAGTTCGCCTGGATAGCACTCAATAGGTGGCAATACCCCATATTCTTTAATTACTTTAATTGCCGGACGATGACCATTTACTTTGAGTCGATGCCCAAGAATAAGTAGCGTATTTTCTAACCCTTCATGCAGGTTAGCCAGTTTTTTCCCTGCTTCTCCGTGTCGAGAAAACTTATTCAACGATGATACAATTTCTGTAACGCGATCTGTACCTAGTTGCATAGAGCGAATAATTTTGGATAAATCATTTAACAAATAATTTATATCTTTTGTTTTAATAGCATTTTGAATTTCATCTGGTGGATCGGGCAAATACTTTTGATATAGTTCGAGTAAATTAATAATCTCTTGAAAATACTGTTCAATAAAATTCAAATTGCCAGCGATAAAATTTATGGGATTATTTACTTCATGGGCAATTCCTGCTGTCATTTGACCCAAGGTTGCTACCTTTTCTGCTTGAATCAGTTGGGTTTGAGTCTGTTGTAATTCGGCGTTTTTGGCAGTCAAGGTTTTCGTCAAATTTCTCAGCTTCAGTTGATGCTCTATTCGCACCAATACCTCTTCATACTGAAAAGGTTTAGTAATATAATCTACGGCTCCTAATCGCAATCCTTTAACCTTATCAGCAGTATCTGAAAGAGCAGTCATAAAAATGATCGGAATATCCCGGATACGAAGATTGCTTTCACTTTTTAAATATTTACAAGTTTCAAACCCATCGATACCCGGCATCATGATATCAAGCAAGATTAAATCAGGTAAATTATCATTGTCTAATCTCTGAATGGCTTTTTCACCACTGCGAGCTGCCCAAACTTCAAATCTAGACTGATCCAAAAAACTCGATAAAACTTGTAAGTTGGCAGGGTTATCATCAACGACTAAAATAATTCCTCTGCTAGGATCGCTATTTAGGGGATTTTTCTGATCGCCTATAGTTGCTGTCATAATATTTCTACCCTATATTGATTCACGTTGTTTCTTTGCGAGATGCCAAAGGCGATCGCTCAAAATTAAAAATTCACGCATTACAATTCCCATAAATAAATTTAGGGTAATTAATCCTTTGATTTTTCGGTCAAAAAATTGAGGATTAAATCTTCGTCAAACTGCCTCGCTAGCTGCCGCAGTTGGTTAGCAAAGGTAGCGAATTTTGTATCTGTTTCCTCTAGTTTATCTGCCCATTTGAGAATGTCATTGAAGTTACCTTTACTCGCTAAGTTCATCAGTTCCTGCAATACATGGGGGGAAGGAGAAGTCAATTTATCTGATGAGCTATCAAGTGTTGTAGCCGAAGAATTAATTTTTTGTTCCTCAGACTGCTGGTAAATCCATGTCAGACCTAAATGGCATTCTAATTGATGCAGCAATTCATCTGCCTGTACCGGTTTGCTCAAAAATGTGTCACCTCCTGCTTGCAGACTGCGATGTTGATCGGCTTCAAAGACACTAGCGGAAGAAACGATAATCTTGACATCCTGGATATCTGGAGTATGACGCAGGTATTTAATCAATTCAAACCCATCCATTTCTGGCATCAGCAAATCTGTAATCACCAGGTCTGGTTTAAGGGCGATCGCTTTTTCTAAACCATCTTTACCGTTATTAGCTTCAATCACATTGAAACCCAGTGGTTGTAATAAGTTTGTAATTACTGTGCGATTCTCCCAGCGATCGTCCACCATCAAGATGGTGCGGGGGCTACCTGCAAAGCCAATTATTTGTCCCTGGGATGCAGCCATAGCAGACTGTACCCATTCGCTGGCTTGGGCGATCGCAATTTCAAACCAGAAAGTACTACCTCGATCGAGCTGACTTTCAACCTGGATATCGCTACCCATCATCTGCACCAACTGCCGAGTAATAGCTAAACCCAGCCCTGTCCCTTCTATCTGATGCTTTTTCTCACCTACTTGTTCAAATGGCAAAAAAATGTTGTTCAATTGGGTTGAAATTATGCCAATTCCTGTGTCTTTTACACTAAAGTGAATGTGATATTTTTCTGTCTGCCCATCAGCAGTCAGTCGATCGACTACCTCAACCTTGAAGCTAACCTTACCTTCATCGGTAAATTTAATGGCATTTCCCAGCAGATTCAAGAGAACCTGACGTAACCTTTTGACATCGACATGAACCCCTGTGGGTAAGTTGCTTGCGGGTTCATAGACAAACAAAATGCCTTTTTGTTCTGCCCGAATCTGGCAAATTTCTGCAATACCCTGTAAAAAAGATGGAAAATGAACATCTTGAGAATGCAGTTCTAGTTTTCGCGCTTCAATTTTGGAAAGATCCAAAATGTCATTAATTAAAGTCAGCAGATGAGAGCCACACTGTTCAATGATATTTACATGATATTGCTCTGGCTCCGGCAAACCTTTAGAACGCAGCAAAATTTGAGCGCAACCCAAAATACCATTCAAGGGCGTTCGCAGTTCATGGCTCATGTTGGCTAAAAATTCGCTCTTAGCACGGTTTGCAGTATCAGCCGCTGCTTTAGACTTTTTCAGTTGAGCTTGTTCAAACGCTTGCACCTGCCACAAGACAGCGATCATTGTCACTGTCAATCCGCCCACAACTAGGGCGATCAGATCGAGGAATTGTAACCGAGATTCAATATTTTGGCGCGGAATTACCAAAGCTACAGACCAATTAGCTTCTCGCAATGGCACATAAGCAACATACTTTTTAGTGCCGTCAATTTCCATCAACTGAATTCCCTGTTGTTTGTTTACCATTCGCTGCGCGATCGCATTTAAATTCCGATTTGGAATTTTCAGGAGGCTGGGTGCAGGTTTTTCTAACGTTGACATTAACGTTGAGTTGGGATAGACGATCGCTTCTCCTTGGGAATTGAGGGCGAATGCATAGCTGTTCTTGCCGTAGCGCAACGAGTTGACCACTTTAGCAATGCGATCGACTTTAACATGGCCGTGGAAAACCCCAATCGGTGAACGATTGGTCGGAGAATTTGACCAGATTGGGGTGGCGATCGCAATTAAAGGAATGCCTGTGGAACGACTGATAAAGGGATCGGAAATGTTGCTTTTTCCGGCTAGTGCTTTTTGAAAGTAGTCTCGATCCTTAATATTCTTATTTGACCGACCAACCTTAGTATTAAAATACGAACCATCCGGGGTAGCCATTAGGAAAAAGAAAAATTCATCGATCCGCTCAATTTCTGACTTTAAATAAGGTTCTGCCACAGACCAGTCTAAGGAGCGTACAGCGGAAGTATGAGCAAGGGTTTGCACCTCCACTTTCCGAACATGCAACCATTCTTCAATTTCATCAACCCCTTTCTGTACCTCTAAAAAAGCTTTTCCTCTCAAGTCTTCTAGTGTTATTTTCCGAGCGGCCTGATAGCTAAAATAAGCAGAAGTACTTACAATAAGAGTAGTGCCGCCTAGAATAAATCGGAGCAGTAAATTGCGCGAGGAATGTATTTTGGCATCAGATGGGCTAGAGTTGCCTTCGATCACAGGATTCACCCTCAAAATAATGGGTTTGGTAAGCAAAAAAGGGCTATATTTAGATTGCCCAAAAAATTACTGATAATCGCAGCTATGATTCTTACCCATAGCAAAATAATCAATACTTTAAACTTTGCTAACCATACTTTACAGAACTGTATTGGTAAGGACGTATAGGTTTACCATCGGGTAAATTAAAGTGGTTATAAACTCTCTCAAAAATAGAGCAGCAGAGTGAGTTAAATTATCTGGACTAAATCAACTCGAAGGATTGTTCTATTCTGCATACCCATAACACAAGAACGAATTAGGTAATATTTGCCTCTTGACTAATGACTCAAGTAGATATTCTTATCCTTTCAAATGGCCCAGGTGAAGTAACAACCTGGGTGCGTCCAGTAGTAAAGGCGTTGCGGCAAGAATTGGGGAACGATCGTTCTTTAGTGAGGATTTCTGTAGTATTATCACCTTGCTCAAATGCCAGTGGTAAAGAAGCAGCGATCGCTCTTTCTTACCCAGAAGTACATAGAGTACAAGGAGCAGAACATTTTTGGCAATTTTTGCTTTGGGGCAAAACATTTGAAAATTGGGATTGGAGAAGTCGCGGTGTAGTCGTTTTTCTGGGCGGCGATCAAATTTTTCCAGTGATTATAGGCAAAAAGCTCGGATATCGCACAGTAGTTTACGCTGAATGGGAAGCCAGGTGGCATAACTGGATCGATCGCTTTGGCGTGATGAAATCCAAGGTTGCTGCTGATGTCCCTCAAAAATATGCTCACAAATTCACCGTTGTAGGTGATTTGATGCTAGAAGCTAGTAGTCATTCGTCATTAGTCATTAGTCATTTGTTCTTAGCAAACGACAAAGGACAAATGACTAATGACACAGACGCGTCAACAGCTTCCCACAAAGTAGGACAAGAGACTGAATTGATTGGTTTATTGCCTGGATCAAAAGCGGCAAAATTAGCTCAAGGAGTGCCATTATGTTTAGCGATCGCTGAATATGTTCATGCTAAAAGGCCCCAAACTAAATTTGTGATTCCTGTAGCCCCAACTTTGGATTTACAAACTTTAGCTAGTTTTGCCGATCCTCAAAAGAATTTTATTGCTGAAATTTTTGGCTTTGGCGGTGCTTCCTTAATTGTCCCAGAGGATGCTAAAGGCAAGGCATTGCTCAAAACAGCAACGGGCTTAACTGTGGAACTGTGGCAAGAAAACCCTGCATATCACTTATTATCCCAGTGCTGTATCTGCTTAACTACGGTGGGGGCAAACACTGCCGAACTCGGTGCTTTAGGAGTGCCAATGATTGTTTTGCTACCAACGCAGCAACTTGATGCTATGCGTTCTTGGGATGGTTTACCTGGGTTGTTGGCAAATCTGCCAGTCGTAGGTACGCCCTTTGCTAAGGTGATTAATTGGTCTTTTCTGAGATTTGTGAGACGCAAAGGTTTATTAGCATGGCCAAATATCTGGGCACAGGAAGAGATTGTGCCAGAACTTATGGGTAAACTTCAACCGCAAGAAGTTGGAGAAATGGTTTTAGGCTTTTTGACGAATCCAGAAAAATTGGATGATATGCGAACTAAACTCCGTAATATTCGCGGTGAAAGCGGTGCAGCTCAGAAGATAGCACAGATTGTTGGTGAGGAAATTGGGAAGTCGGGAGAGATGAGGGAGTAATCAAAGCAACATCTCCCTGATTTTTACTCTGGCTTAATCTGAAGATTCTCCATCCCTGCGCCCAAGTTCATAAATGCCGGCACCCATACAGGCCAATATACCTGTACTAATTCCCCAACTCTCACCTAAACTAATTTCCAGAACCCAGTTAGATAAAGCACCGACTACCAAAAAAGGCACAATGCTAAATAGTGAGGCGTAGAAAGCATTTTGGGATTCTCTGGCTTTACGAGTCTTTTCAAATTCTAACTGGCTGGTGTAGAGCGATCGCTCGGCAAAGTTAAACCAGCGATTGAGTTGCTCGATTACCCATTCATTGACTTGGGAAAAACCTAGATATAGCGCCAATGACCACAAACTCGCTCCAGCGATCGCGATCGTGTCTAACTCAAAACGGAAAGGCAAAATTTCAGTCAGCATTGCTTGGGGTAGTCCTGCAAAGGGTTAACTTTAGCTGTGAGTAGATGCTAAATAAACCTCTTGTGCAATTTTAAGCATAAACGTTAACAAGATTTCAACCACTTGGCAAATCTCCCGCTTTTTAGCTTATTTACACCAGTTTTACACCCATTATCTATCTAAAGGTATCAAAAAATGCCCTATATTTTAGTCAAAGCTACAATAGTTTTTCTATATAAGCTAGTACCTACAAACCACAAACCCCTTGAAACATAATAATTTCAAGGGATTTAAGAGAGTGCCAGGAACCGGACTTGAACCGGTGACACGAGGATTTTCAGTCCTCTGCTCTACCAACTGAGCTATCCCGGCTGGGGCTTTTGTGAGCCACGATTAATTAATGTAGCAAAGATAAAAGAATATAGCAAGTCTTTGGAGAAAAATAGTTATGCAGCTTTTAAACTCAACTTAAACCAGATGAAAACGGCTACAAATAGTAGAAACTGAACAAGAACAATACTTGGCCCAGAAGCCAGGTTGAAAATACCTGACACCATGAGGCCAGCAATGCTGCTGATGGAACCAACTATCACCGACATGACTAGAAAGCGGCTAAAGTGGTGACTCATCAGTTTGGCGGTGGAGGCGGGAATGACCAAAAAAGCGTTCACCAATAAAACACCAACAGCTTTAATCGCGACAGCAACGGCAAGTGAAAGCAAAACCACAAAGGCGTAGCGGTACAATTGGACGGGAACGCCTTGAACTTGGGCAACATCGGGGTTAAGGGTCAATAAAATTTGCTGTTGCAGAGTTGATAGTAAAAATATGCTACCTCCCACAAGGACTAGCAGGGTCAAAATCAAATCTGTAGTATCGATCGCTAGAATATCCCCGAACAGTACAGCCATCAAATTGCCACGATATCCTTTAATTAGGCTCGTGAGAATTAAACCGATCGCTAATGCCCCAGATAGCACTATGCTAAGTATGCTATCGCTAGCTAAGTCGGTTTTATCGATAAAGTAAAGGACAATAACCCCAAAAATTAAGGTAAAAGGTAACAGCATCCAAGTAGGATTTATTTGTAGCAGCACACCTAATGCCACACCTACCAATGCTGCATGACCAACCGCGTGGCTGAAAAATGACAACTGGCGCAAGGTAACAAAACTACCCAACATCCCGCCAAGTATTCCCATTAAGGCAGCACCGACGATCGCACGCTGTATCGAAAGAAGCTGTAACAACTCTAGCAAGTCATTACTACTAGCGATCGCTAACCAACTTATCTGACAATCATTGAAGAAATTCATACTTATGAGCATTAATGCTGGTGCTGGTAGCGACTGAAACCTGGGCCGTAGGTTGCTAACAGGTTTTGCGGTGAAAGGGCAATTTCTGGCTTACCAGTACAAACAATGCTTTGGTTCAGGCAAAGCACGCGATCGCAATGGCGATTGACCATATCAATATCGTGAGAAACTTGTAATACTGTCCAACCTTCCTCTCGCTTTAATTCATTTAGCAAAGCGTAAAAATCTGCTGCACCCTGCACATCAACACCAGCAAAGGCTTCATCTAGTACCAAGAGTTTCCGAGGCATTACCAAACAATAAGCCAATAAAACCCGCTTGAGCTGACCGCCACTAAGAGTACCAATAGCTTGATGCTGTAAATGATAAGCATCAGTTCGCCGTAAAGCTTCTGTTACTGCTGCCGATTTTTCTCGCTCTTGTCTCCCCAGTTTAGAAAAAAATGAACTCTTTTTTTTCCCTTCCTTAGTCCATCCCAGTCCTACTAATTCGCTGACAGAAATAGGAAAGCTGCGGTCAAAAATGAAGTTTTGCGGCATATAGCCCAACGTGTGGCGTAAATGCCCCAATCTGGCAATTGGACGACCCAAGATTTCAATCGTACCAGCATTTCGAGGTATCAAATCTAAAACCGCTTTTACCAGGGTACTTTTACCAGCACCATTGGGGCCAACAATGGCTGTATCTGTTCCTGACAATAATTCAAAGGAAACATCTCGAACAGCTAGATAGCTACCTTGATAGACAGTTAATCCTTCTACTTTCAAAATAGGAATGTCATTGGTCATTGGTCATTGGTCATTGGTCATTGGTCATTGGTCATTAGTCATTAGTCATTGGTCATTGGTCATTTGCAAAGGACAAAGGACAAATGACAAATCTATTTACACGATGTTTCCAGAGTTTGCAAATTAGCTTTCATTGCCTTGAAATAATGCTGTGGATCTGTTTCGCCAGTTTCTAGAGAATCCAGAGTACGCAAATTTAATTTCAAGTCTTTAGAGAGACTGGTCAGCAGTTTATTATCTACTCCTGGTTCGCTAAATAAAGCTTTAACTTTGTATTTTTTCACAGCGTTGACGGCATTTTGGACATCTGTTGGTGAAAGTTGATCTTCGGGAATTTGCACCACTGCAACTTGCTTGAGATTATAGCGTTTAGCTAAATATGGAAACGCATCATGAAAGGTAATAAAGGTGCAACTGGGATTTTTCTGCAAAGTCTGCTGAAATTCGCTGTTTAAAGTTTCTAATTCTTTAATATAAGCTGTAGCATTTGCTTCGTAAGTAGCTTTGTTAGAAGGGTCGGCAGCAATTAATCCATCTCGAATATTTGTTACCTGCTGTTTTGCTAAAACTGGATCTAACCAAACGTGAGGATTACCTTGACTATCTTCGTGGTCTTTTTCATTTTGCGCCGTTTTCACGACGGGTGAAATTTCATTTAAAGGTTTAATACCTTTACTAGCATCAATTTCAGTTAATTTGGGATTTTGGGCATTTTTGACAGTACCTTCTAGAAATTCCTCCAAACCTAAACCATTTTTTACTAACACCTTGGCAGTAGCGATCGCTTTGACATTTGCTGGTGTTGCTTGGTATTCATGTACCTCCGTACCAGGTGGCACTAGAATTTCTACATCTGCCACATCCCCAGCTACTGCCTTAGTAAACAAATATATCGGCAAAAATGTCGCTACTACTTTAGTTTTTCCCAACTGTGCCTGTGGGGTAGAAGCAGCTTCCTGTGCTCGCGGCGACTGTTCGGAAGTTGTTCCCTGATTTGGATTCGATTGGCTACACCCAGTAGCCATCGACAACATTAGCAGAGCAATTATGGGCAAAATACCGCTTCTTTGCCTACCTGTTCTAATTTCTCTACAATTCACAATCACAATATTTCTCCTCCAAACGGATGCTTGCTTTACCTCTGTCATCATCGCTATTGACAATGGGAAGTATTCTAAATTTTATACTATAATAATTCTCATTCTCATTTTTATTACATAATATCATTCTGGGTTTGCTGTGTAATGAGTAACAACAAAACTTTTTCAGAAGGTACAGCCCTCTGCAATTTAGTTTTCCCTAAATAATTAAGATTTGTTGACTTTTTTTGTTAAAAAGGTTGCTTACTTCTGATAAAATTGCTGACAAATATTCTTATCAAATACACGTTAAAAAAAACGTGGTTTGGGTGTGAATTGGAGATCAGTGTGAGGAGAAAAATGCAAAAATTTTGGAAATATCTGCTAATTAGTCCAGCAGTCTGCGGTGTGATGCTATTTGTGAATACTGCTACATTTGCAGGTGAAACATCGGTTAAGTCTGAAATCAATCAACCGCAAGTTTTAGCTAATCCAGACATAAAAGATCGGAACATTGCGCCAGATCGGATGATGGCGCAAGTTACCTCCGTATCTCAATTTTCCGACGTACAACCTACTGACTGGGCATTTCAAGCATTGCAGTCCTTAGTTGAGCGCTATGGCTGTATTGCAGGATACCCAAATAGCACTTATCGCGGTAATCGGGCATTAACGCGATATGAGTTTGCTGCTGGTTTGAATGCTTGTCTCGATCGCGTTAACGAACTTATTGCTACAGCCACTGGCGATTTAGTTAACAAACAAGATTTAGCCACATTACAAAAGCTGCAAGAAGATTTTTCCGCAGAACTGGCGACACTCCGAGGTCGTGTGGATGCAGTAGAAGTACGCAGTGCTGAATTGGAGGCGAATCGGTTTTCAACCACAACCAAATTGCAAGGAGAAGTTATCGCAGTCGCCAGCGATGTTTTGTCAGGAAATACAGTTAACGGTGCGGAAATTACAGATAAGAATACAACTTTAGGGTTACGGGCGCGGATAGAATTAGTAACCAGCTTTACAGGAAAAGATACGCTGTTCACCAGAATCCAGGCTGATAATATTCTCAGCCCTAATATTGGTACACCAGAGGGTAACTTATTCTTTGCTGGTGATGGTACCACTAATGCTTTTATAGATGCCTTGTATTACAAATTCCCTCTGGGTGAAAAAACAGAGGTTACTGCTCTTGTCAACGCAGCAGCAGCAGATGATATTACCAGTACTGTCAATCTCTTTGACGGTGATGGCTCCTTTGGTGCTTTGTCGACCTTTGGTACACGCAACCCAATTTATGGCCAGATAAATGGCGCGGGGTTGGCAGTAACGCACGAGTTCAGTGATAAATTGGCACTGAGTCTAGGGTATTTGAGTGGTACAGCTAATGACCCTACGCCTAATAATGGTTTGTTCAATGGTTCTTACGGTGCGTTGGCACAGCTGACAATTAAACCAAGCGATCGCATTTCTATTGGTTTAACTTACCTCAATTCCTACAACCAACCACTACTCACAGGTAGCAATGCCGCCACTTTCCAGAATATAGCAGCTATCCAGGGTTTACCAGAAGATCAAGTCGGATTTTCCAGTAATTCTTACGGTATCGAAGCATCCATTGGCATCACTGATAACATTGTCTTGGGTGGTTGGGCTGGATACACCAACAGCCAAAGCTTGAGAGGAACCCGTGGAGATGTTGATATTTGGAACTATGCTGTCACCCTCGGCTTCCCTGACCTCGGTAAAAAAGGTAACTTAGCGGGTATCATCGCTGGTATGGAGCCGAAAGTGACAAGTTCTAATATCGCAGGGTTGGATAACGATCCTGATACATCCTATCATCTTGAGGCGTTCTACCAGTATAAGGTGAGTGACAATATTACGATTACGCCAGGGGTAATCTGGTTAACATCTCCAGATCACAACGACACTAATGATGATGTTGTTATTGGTGCATTGAGAACCACATTCAGTTTCTAATTTTTTAAAATCTTAAAAGAAGACGCAAAGGATAAATTTGCGTCTTCTTTTTGTGTAAAGGTTAGTAGATATGAATTTGCTCAACTGAACATCCACGCAGCCTGAAAAAAGTCGCGCTCACAGAACATCGCATAACGATAAGTTGAATGCACAACAGAATTGGTAACGGCATAATTGTCAACCAAATTTTCTAATTGTTGTGTTAGTGGTTGAAAATCTGTGCTGCTATAAGTACGAATCCAGTCTGCATATTGATGATTAGGAATACCATTATAAGCCAATTTTTCTCCTAAAAAGGCATACAAACGCATACAGGGAGACATCGCCGCAGCAGTTAAACCCACATCTTTACTCCAAGCAGTTGCTAACAAAAAATCAGTATAGCGGCGGGTGGCAGATGCAGGTTCTACAGAATACAAATTGACTCCCCACTCAAAAGCATAGCTACTATGCAGCCGTAGTTCTTCTAAAACTCCACTAGCTAAATTATGAAATGTGGTGAAACCTAACCAGTCTGGTGCTTTAGCTGCGGCGATACTGTAGGCACGCGCAAAAGCTTCTAAGAAAAAAGCATCTTGCCCTACGTAGTAAGCAAATTTAGCTCGCTCAAGAGTACCATCACCAATGCCTCGAACGAAAGGATGCTCTAGGCAAGCTTGGGCTAAGTCTTGATTTGCTGCCCATAATTCTTTAGATAAGTCATTTGTCATTTGTCATTTGTCATTTGTTAACTGTTATTATCCCTTTTAAAAAGGGAAGAACTGAAGCAAGACTGAGCCAATACTTCCCAAAAAGTCAACGAAGCTGGGCTTACCAGTACTTACCTTTTCATTGACGGGTGTTTGCAGTTCTTTTATAAAAGCTTGGGCTGTTAGGGTTCCAGGACTGTTGTTTTGGGATGTAAACAATTTTTCTGCAACTTGAGCATCTTGGAATGCACCTTGTCTATCTAGTATTTGGTAACGGGCGACACCACGAGCTAGATAAGCATCTGCATATTCTGGTTTAATTGCGATCGCTTGATTAAAATAACTGATTGCTTGCTGTTGGTTGCCTTTTTGCCCTTCTGCTACACCCAAAGCATAAAAGTCTGCTGGTGAAGCAATTTGTGATGGTATAGCAACTGCACCTTGAAAGTTAGTCCCATTCAAGTAAGCGCCAGTCAGTTCTGCATTTGCTAAATAAGTATTTCTCAAATCAGCACCCGTCAAATTTGCCCCATTAAATTTAGCTTCGCTCAGGTTAGCGCCAAATAAACTCGCGCCACTTAAGTTTGCACCCCGCAAATCTGCGCCGCTCAAGTTTGCACGGCTGAGGTTAGCACCTGTGAGATTAGCACCGCTCAAATTGGCTCTAGATAAGTCAGCCATCACTAAACCTGCACTTGTCAAATCACAGTTTTGACATTGTTTGACTGCTAATAACTGTTTAACATGTTCAGAATTTGCTGCTTGTACGGTTGTTGTCAAACTAATCGTGGTTAAAAATACAACTGCACTTAGAAGCTGATTTTTCATATCTATGTAATATTTTTTACTTAAGAGCAATATTGACTGAGATGGATTTATACCTCAGCATTATGATATGAGCAATCTCAACAATTTGCCCTCTGTAGTTGCCTACATCACTGACAAATTGGCGATACCTTTCCTGTGGAAGGCTATGCTAAAAGATGGTAAAAAAGTCGTCAAGCTATCAATTGAGCCGATATTAAGACTGATAACCTCAGCAAGAATGATAAATAAGCATCATTCGTCAAGAGAAATAATACACTCCACTATAAGCGAAACTAATGTTACCAAAGCTACTGCAAAATATTGCTTCAAAAAAAGCAACTGTAACATCCAGATAATTAGTATTTTTTTAAATCAAGTAAATTGTAGAGCAGTATCCAAGCCTAAAGTTTGCCCTGATAACTGGATTAGTCATCGTCATCAGGGATGCTCTGGCTCAGGAGCAAAATGATAGATTTGCTTTTGTATACCCTGATTTTAAATAAATATGAGACTATAGAAATATTAAGGCAGTCAGAAAAACGTGAGTCAGCAAGACAAACTCTTAGAAAAAATTCTCTCTGGGACTTCTGATACAGATATCCCTTTCGCCCAACTGTGGCAACTTTTATATACACTAGGCTTTGAAGAACGGATTCGTGGCGATCATCGTATTTTTGTCAAAGCCGATGTTGAGGAAATATTGAACCTGCAACATAAAAAAGGAAAAGCCAAAAGCTATCAAATTAAACAAGTTCGGGCAGTGATTCTCAAATATAAACTAGGAAGTAAAAATGATGTTTCGGTATGAAATTATTCTCTATTGGAGTGAACTAGATCGAGCCTTTATTGCTGAAGTCCCAGAGTTATCAGGCTGTGCTGCTGACGGTGATACTTATCAAGAAGCCCTGCATAATGTAGAATTAGTTGTGCAGGAATGGATAGAAACTGCTAAGGATTTGGGGCGTCCAGTTCCTGAACCTAGACCACGTTTGATGTACATTTAGTTGATATACAAACCAAGTTAAACTGATTTTTTCGCATTATTCAGAAATATTTAATACCATATTTAGATACGTATCAGAAAAATCTTTACTAAAAGACATAAAAAATTCTACTGACTGCCATTATCGTATCTAAGTTATAGTGATTCTCATTTGAATGGGTACATGGCTAGGGACACGGCAATGCCCATTGGTGTCAACTTAACGCTAAACCCGCTTGGTGAAAACATTTTGCCCTCACCCCCAGCCCCTCTCCCAAGAGAGAGGGGAGCTAGACATTCAATTCCCCTTCTCCCTTGGGAGAAGGGGTTAGGGGATGAGGGTGTGAGGGATTTGCAAAACGCCTGTCTGATATAGTTTTCGGCTTAAGTGTTTTTGTCTGTACCTTACCCATGCGAGAACCACGGTATACGCCAAGGTTCTGTAAGTTCACTATTTTGAAGATGACAGAGTATGTTCTTTGTGAAGAACTTAGTTACTAGCAACCTTACAAATCACCATAATATGTGATTTGTATTTGTTAGTAGTATAGTGAAGAAGTTGTAGTCCAGAACGTTCTAGTTCTGGTAACAGTTTAGGAATTTCATACTTGTGATGTCGCCAAATAGTAATCTCTTCACCTTTAGAGATTTCAATATTTTTATCTATCCCCATCTGACTAAAATTTATAGTGTAATCATGACGTAGTTTCAGATTAGCAACAATACTATCTGTTTTTAAATCGTACTTTCTTACCAGTTCGCAATCTTCAGATTTAATTCCAATCTTCTTTTTAACCCATCCATAGACTTCTTCTACATGGTACTTGCAGCCACCTCTAACTGTTCCGTCCCATGTAGAGTTAGAACCAGTTTCGTTAGTAAATACTAAAAGATCAGTTTTTGCCATGCTATCTCTAAAGTTTTTGAACACCTCCTCTCTATTTTGATGATTTCCAATGGTAACTCCTAAGTGCAAAAATATTTTTGCTGTGTTGTCAATTTCAAGGCTAGCTTGATTTTGGAATAAAATTTTGGGAACAGAACTATTTTCTATGTCAATTTTCGAGCTGATAAACTCGACTAGTGGAAACCATTTCATAAAATTACTTTTGGATACATGAAGCAATTGTTCGCTAATATCTAAAGCTATATATTTATTAATTTTTCCTAATTTGTTTAGGTTAAAGATAAAGTTTTTGACGGGATAGGAATTACCTGCACCAACGTCGATAATATTTACTTTTTCACCAGGTTTGATATTGCCATTCAGATATTTAAAATTATCTTTTAAAAGGTCAATTTCTACATTTGCTCTTCTATACCATCTCGGAATAACATATTTCCGGTAAAAATCATCCCAAATTTTTGCACCTCTTCCCTTATACGAATACTTGAGAGGGATTTCTCGTCTGACTTCTAATGCATGAATTATCCCTAAAACTTCTTCTTCAGAAAAAAGAGAGTAGAACTCAGAACTTGGCTTTGCTGTGCGACTGATAGCAGGTGAAATATCTAAGGAAAGTCGGGAATTGCTATGAAAGTTTTGAGCCATTATTCTTGTTTTTTGATTTTCTTCGGTCTTGAAATTGATTAGCCGCAATGTTTGCTAAAAATGTATTCTCCCATGCTACTGTCCCAAAACTCGGAATTTTCACCGCGAATAGGAGAGTTGCTCTATAATCCCATATTCGCCACTCTCTAATGGCTAATTGTTTTTTTACAATCAAAGTACGATAATCTTCCAAAGATACAGGGGTGAATTGCAGTGGTTCAGCAACCAGAACTCCAGGAAACTTCGTTGAGAAAGTCAACCCAGCGCGTCCTAAGAAGTTTAAACACTTATCGGTGGACTTCACTCGGAGCATTAGTCAGCCTGTTGCTGCTGACGATCGCCAACGCTGTCACTCCACAACTATTTCGGTGGGGAATTGATCAGGGGATCGCGCCAAAAAATCTCCAAATTGTCCTATATAGCGCCGCCTGGATGGTAGTCGCGGCGATCGCTCGTGGTGTATTTAACTTTGGACAAAGCTATTTAGCAGAAGCAGTGTCTCAGGGTGTTGCTTATGACCTGCGAAACACAATTTTCAGCAAGATTCAAAATCTCAGTTTCAGCTTTCATGACCAGGCGCAGACTTCCCAACTACTAACCCGTGTCACCAGCGACATTGAGCAGATTCGTACCTTTATTGGCACTAGCTTAATTCAGGTTGTCGGTTCAATTGTGACATTGGTGAGTATTTCGGTGCTTTTGCTGGTAATGAACTGGCGATTAGCCCTAATTACCCTCACAGTAGTACCTATGGCCGCATGGTTGATGGCACAATTCATCAACCGAAATAACAAACTTTTTCGACAAGTACAAGAGCAACTGAGCAACCTGAATGCTGTATTGCAAGAGAACTTGCTCGGAATCCGGGTAGTGAAAGCCTTTGTACGGGAGTCAACCGAAAGGTCGCGTTATACAACTCTGAATGATGGCCTAGTCCAGGCTAACATGAAGACCATTAGCGCCATCCGTGATACCTTCCCATTAATCTTCTTGCTGAGTAATTTGGTAACACTGGCAGTTTTTGCCTATGGAGGAGCGCAGGTGATTGGAAATCGGTTCTCCATTGGCGAACTGGTGGCGTTTAACTCCTACCTAGCGTTAATACTCCAACCGATTTTGTTGATTGGATTTGCCGCACCCGCGATCGCTCAAGCAGCTGCTTCTGCCGAACGAGTTTATGAAGTTGTGGATGCAGAAGTAGAAATTCGCGATCGCCCTGATGCTGTCCCATTTGACACCTGCGGTGGTAGAATTACCTTTGAAAATGTTTCTTTTCGCTATCCAGGAGCGACAACTGAAATTCTCAAAGAAGTTTCCTTTGAAACCAAGCCCAACGAGCTAATCGCCGTTCTCGGCATGACTGGTTCAGGAAAAAGCACAATTATGAACCTGATTCCCCGCTTTTACGATGTCACAAAGGGAGCAGTTCGCATTGACGGACGAGATGTAACAGGTTTCACACTCAAAAGCCTCAGATCGCGTATTGGGATTGTATTTCAAGAAACCACCCTCTTCTCTGGCAGAATCCGCGAAAATATTGCCTACGCCAAACCTGATGCCACCTTAGAAGAGGTGATTCAGGTTGCCAAAACTGCCCAAATACACGATTTTATTAGCGGTCTACCCAATGGCTACGAGACGATTGTGGGTGAACGGGGCGTGGGTTTATCTGGTGGACAAAAACAACGAATTGCGATCGCTCGTACCTTACTAACCGATTACAGCATTCTGATACTGGATGATAGCACCTCAGCCGTGGATGCCGCTACTGCTGCCCAGATTCAAGCCAAACTAGATAACTTAATGCGCCAAAAAGCTTGTACAACCTTTGTAGTAGCTCAACGCATTAGCACCGTCCAGAATGCCGATCGCATTTTTCTTATGGATAAAGGACAATTGGTGGCACAAGGTACTCACGAGGAATTGATGCAAACCAGCCCCCTCTATGGTGTGATTTTGGAATCTCAGGTAAAACCAAAACAGAAAAATGATCTCCAATTAGCATAATTAATTTTGCTCACAGCCTTGTAATAAAGACTTTTAATCCCAAATCTAAAATCCAAAATTTGTATGAGAGGCACTATTCCCGTTGTTGCATCTGAGCAAACGAGTCAGCAACTTTCCACCCTGCGGCGCTTTTTGGAATACGTGCTACTCTATCGCAAAGAAATTCCCATCGCCCTGACATTAGTATTAATTGGTGCCACAACCCAGGCGGTTGGCCCATTCTTTATCGGTTGGTCAATCGACCATCTGATTGCACAAGGAAATTTGCAAGGACTACTGCTATTGTTAGGGCTACTAGGGCTGAACTACGGACTTAGTGTCTTGGCAATTCGGGGTCAAATTATTCGAGTCGGCTGGATTATGCAGCGACTGCTAGCTCAACTGAGGCAAGACATTTTCATTAAAATCCAAAGTCTGCCACTCAGCTTTTTCGATCGCAGCGAAGCAGGCGATTTAATGAGCCGCTTGCTAAATGATGTCAATACCGTGAATCAGGCATTTGGACTGACGATCGCTCAAATGCTAGGCAACACTTTCAGTTTAATTGGCATTGTGATTGCGATGCTCTCAATCAACCTAAAACTCGGTTTGTTGAGCAATCTGGTTGTACCACTGATGATTTTTACTACAGGCTTATTCGCACGTTGGGCAAGAGTCAGATTTCGCGTTACGCGACAAACTATTGGGGAGCTTTCCGCCAAGTTAGAAGAAGATATTGGCAGCGTGCGAGAAGCACAAGCATTTAATCGCATACAGATGAATATCGCAGAATTTAACATTCTTAACGCCGCCAATAGAGATGCCAACGTTCAGGCTGTGGCAATTACTTCAGCCTTTTTGCCGTCCATCGATTTTCTCAACACATTAGCAACCGCAGGTGTGTTAGCCTATGGCGGTTATCTGGTGGTAACAGGATCTGCAACAGTAGGTGTAGTGACATCCTTTTTACTTTACGTCCAGCAGTTCTTCCGCCCTATCCAAATTCTTAGCCAGTTTTACACCCAAGCTCAATCTGCTTTCGCCGGATTAGAACGAATCTTTCTATTACTAGATGAACCGTCAGAACTCAAGGATGCACCCGATGCCATAGAAATGCCGCCAATTCAAGGTGAGGTGACATTCTCGAATGTCAAATTTGGCTACAACTCAGAGCAACTCGTTCTCAAAGGAGTGAATTTGCACGCCTATCCAGGACAGATGGTTGCATTAGTAGGGCCAACCGGTTCGGGAAAAAGTACAATTATTAACTTGATTTTGCGCTTCTATGATGTATCAAGCGGTGCAGTGAAAATTGACGATTTTGATGTGCGTAGCGTGACTCAAGCAAGTCTGCGCCGTCAAATTGGCATCGTCCTGCAAGATAATATTTTGTTCACCGGCACCGTCGCCGAAAATATAGCTTTTGGCGCTCCTTACGCCACTCAAGCTGATATCGAAGCAGCTGCACAACTGGCAAATGTGCATGAGTTTATTACCTCACTGCCACAGGGTTATACAACTCAATTGGGCGAACGGGGAGCGCCCCTGAGTCAAGGACAGCGACAACTAATCAGTATTGCTCGTGCGGTATTAATTAATCCCCAAATTCTGATTCTTGATGAAGCCACCAGCAGCATTGACACGCGTACAGAAGCGCTAGTGCAAAGTGCGATCGCTCGTTTGCTCCAAGGTCGTACCAGTTTCGTAATTGCCCACCGTCTCAGTACAGTTACGCAAGCAGATCGGGTCTTAGTAATTCAGCAGGGAGAAATTGTAGAACAGGGTACTCACGCCGAACTCGTCAATCAGCAGGGTGTTTATGCCAACCTCTATGCCCTCCAACTGGGTGCAGCAGACACAACGGTTCTTCAAAACAAAAAGTAAAATATATATAGCTCGAATTTATCAATTGCTAGCAAAAAAATGAAGCTACCTAACCTCGATTCACAAACCATTGATCGCATCATTGAAATGGCATGGGAAGATAGAACATCTTTTGATGCGATTGAGGCTCAGTTTGGGCTACTGGAGAAACAGGTAATCGCCCTAATGAGGCGCGAAATGAAAGAATCTAGTTTCAAGATGTGGCGAGAGCGAGTCACCAAACGCAATACAAAACATTTATCTGGGCGAGAATTTGTTGTAGGTCGGTTTAAATCGCACAATCAAAAAACGTAAGTAATTGGGTAAGCGTAGGCCTAGCCCGTCGTAGACATCGCTATTTTGTGATATGTTCAATTAAAATATCGTCCAAAATCATCAAAGGCTAAAATACTGTAAAAAAAATACGTTTGCAATCGCTTGCACTAATTGAGTGAAAACTACTAAATTCACCAAGCACAATGACGAAAGTTACACTCTACATTGCAGCTAGTTTGGATGGCTACATTGCTCGTACCGATGGCGGAATTGAGTGGCTATCAATCCTTGATACAGAAGGTGAAGACTACGGTTACACTGCTTTCTATGAATCGATTGATGCGATCGTCTTAGGTAGCAAGACCTATGAAGTAGGGCTGGGTTTTGATCGATGGCCTTATCCAGAAAAAAAATCCTTCGTATTCACCCAGCGTAATTTCCAATCTGACCGTGAGGACGTTGTGTTTGTTTCTGACCCAATAAAACAGGCATTAGCCAATATAGAGGCTCAAGGTTTTAAAAATATCTGGCTAGTTGGTGGCGGAAAATTAATCAATTCGTTTCTTCAGCACTGCTTGATTGACGAATATATTATTTCAACTATTCCAATTATCTTAGGTGGCGGTATACATCTTTTTCCACCATCTAACCATGAAGAAAAATTGGAGCTGATTAACTCACAACAATATTCAACTGGTTTACTTCAAGCACATTATAGGCGACAAGGAAATATTTAAAATACAGCAGTTTTCATTTGGATGAAGTACAAAGTCACTAGTTTTGAGGCAGGAGGCAGGAGGCAGTTATGCTGGAGAAAGAAGAATAATTTAATTTTTGAGTCCTCGGTTTTGTACCTCACGCTTGTTGCAAACTGCTGTAATTCGTAATTCTTATTGATGTTTTCTACGAATTACGAATTACGAATTAGCTAAAGAAGCTTCTGAACAGCATTGCTAAAGTCTTCGTAAGCAGAAACTCCCACAATGGTTTGTGCTAAAATACCATCTTTGAAAATTAAAACTGCTGGAATACTGCGAAGACCGAATTTTTTGAAAATTGGCTTATTGTTGTCAACATCTACCTTAACGACTTTAGCGCGACCTTTGTATTCTTGGGCAAGTTGCTCCATTAACGGACTGACTAAGCGACAGGGGCCACACCAAGTAGCAGTAAAATCAACGACAACAACTTTCTCTTCACTTCCATTTAAAACAACATCAAATTCACTTTCTTCAACGTAAGCAACTATGTCAGTATCAGTAGACATTTTTTAATTCCTTAGTGTCAAACTAAAATTTCAGCAAAAAGCTAACTATACAAACTATACTCTCTTCTGAGTATCAGATTCATTGGTTATCTACATTCATTGGGAAACCCACAGATGAGTTTTGCTTGTTAGGGTATATTTTATAACTTATAATTTTTGTACGTAGAGTGCGATCGCATAATGCACCCTACTAACCAACCTAATCCAAAAACCAATACCTTCAAGACGTAGAAGCGTCAATACTCATCCTGCCGAGCAAACAGTTCTAACAATCCAATTGTGCCTACAAAAAAAGTATAAGTAGCATATTTTATTGGCATCTTTTGTCTTGAAGGTGCATAAAAAGCTGCTATAATGCTTTCAATAAAATGGCTGATTATGGCAAAACGCTCAATCCAAAAAATAGGATTAAGGCTGTTTGGCACATTAATATTAGTTATTACTGCATAAATATTCCACGATTCCAATCCAATTGCGCTTGTTATAAGCACTGTAGATATAATTTTTACAAAGGTATAAATCTTTTTCTTGATAAATTTTAAGTCCATACTGTTTACAAAAATAATATTTAACATACAGCATTTTGCATCTAAATGAAGTACATCCTTACCCTCCTTAATCCCACGCCATTTGCTATAACGGATAGCGCAGCGTTAGCGAGTACTCGAGCGTCGGGAACCTCCGCAACGCAGTGGCTCCCCAATGTATTGGGGAGAAATTCCCAATTTAGTTTCCTTCCCAATACATACGGGGAGGGTTAGGGAGGGTTGGATAAAGTCGGACTAAGCTGTTGGAGAAACTCAATATTCAAATCTAGTTTTTCTCCTAACCATAAGGAATGAACTGCGTGGTCTGCCACAGCATTCCCGGTCTCAGGATGGACGAGAATATCTAATCCCTCACGATTGAGCATTAACCAAGGAACGACTTTATCAAACTGATTCGGTAAGAAAGCAACTTGATACATCGCTTTTGGATGTGGCCCGATGGGCCTGTAAAACCAGCGTCCGAGTCGCACGTCAAACCTAGCGCCTAATCCTTCGCGTACACGCGCAGCTACATCCCGAATTGCAGGATCGAAGTAAACATGAGCATGAAAACCAACGATCTCGCTAGTATCTTCTTTCATAGATCCACTTTTCGCTCTTAACTTTAATTTTGCATAGCGTCACGCCGAAGTATTACCCACCCTAATTATGCAAGTTAAATGTGGAATAGCTTAGTAGTTAGTTAACGCTGAAAGCGCTTGTAGTTTCTTTGACAACTTCATCTATTTTAGGAGTAACTGAAAGATGCACAATATGCACTGAACAAGGAGCATGGTGAAGAACGTAGTTACTCACACTACCGAGAAATAGTTCCATCAACCGAGAATGACCCCGACGCCCCATAACAATTAGGTCAGCGCCACAACTATGGGCTAAATCACAAATAATCCGACCAGGATTACCAACATTTTGTGTAAATTCCGTAGTGACACCTGCTGTGTTTGCTTGAGCACAGAAAGATTGCAACATCTGGATTCCTAGATTTTTAAAGGTATCCCACTGTTGTTGGTATAACTCAAAGCTTTGATTGGTCAATCCTGGATAGGAGTCCATATTAGACAGCATAGGTACATAAGGACTACCCTCTTCTTCCGAAGATAGGACATGAAGTAACATTAAGCTAGCTTGTGTTAACTTTGCTAAATCCAATGCTTCCTTAAAAACCTGTTGCCCTATTTCCGAGCGATCTAATGCAACTAGAATCTTTTTAAAGATCATAATAGACCTCCGATTTTATTGGTAATTGGTCTTTACGGTTTCGGGTTTCCAGATGCTGGATTGTCAAAAATGACTAATCCCTCAACTATATTTAGCGACTTTTGAATTTTAAATCTCTTAAAGGTTTTCGCCCTATATTTATATTTATAGCAAAACATTTATAGCAAAACAATTTGAGAAACTTGTGAGGAAAGCCAGCATTTATCTTTGAGCATCAGGGAGCATCCCATTTTGGAAGAAATATTTTTGATCCCTGAGCCTAAATCCTTCTCTCAAAATTGCTATGCATTAGTCACATTTTTCTTAAAATTGCTGTAAAGAAGTCAGGAACAGGATTGTAGAACAAAGCGATATGTGGATATTTGACAAAAGCAGAAGAATGTAAATGACGAAAATTTTCTAGGCGATCGCTAACCACAAACTGGAGAATTTGAGTGGATAACTATCAATGCTTTTGCTCTTGTTTTAAGTAAGTTATATTTTTGTTGAGAAAGATTGGGGTAATGGATAGCCTAAAAGGAGAGATCAATATATTGCATACAAACGAAAAGGGTAAAGCATTAAACAATCCGGTTAACAATTGTCCACACTTCTCCATCAGAGCGAACATAGGGAACGGAGATTGTCTTAAAGCCAGTAATAAAGGGCTTGTAATAAATCTGCCAATACATTGGACTCAGTTGATTGGCACAAGCCTTAAGAAAACGGACTTCTGCTGCCAATTCACTTGCTAGTTGATTAATGCGTTGAGCATGAACCTGAGCCACTTCTTTGGCTTCCTCTAGCTGTTGCTGTTGGATAAGTTGCTTTGATTCACCTTGCCAGCGTACTAACTTACCTTGTTTTTGTTTGATCTGGGCTTCCAAGGCGGCGATCGCTGCATCTATGCCTTGGAGTTCAACTGATAATTGGGCATTTTCTCTAGCTTGACGGCGGTAAGCTTCTACCATCGCCTGGGGTGAATCATTCTCGCCAGAGATGACATTATTAATAGTGAGTGCAGCGCGTTCTTCTAAAAGAGACTGAATTTGAGAGTTAAGCGCCGCTATTTCAGCCTGAGTTTGCTCCATAAATCGAGTTTTAAGTGCTGAGTAAAATATTAAAAGCTTTTTGCGCCTTGGGTATCGAGAGAAAGCGATCGCACCTCGGCTGTAATTCCTTCTTCTTGCCAAGCAGCTAACATCGCCGCCTCCACTGCCTTTGAGTGTAACTTATCCACCAAAGCTAACAGTGTCGGCCCCGCACCACTAATCACCATACCATAAGCACCAGCACTAACAGCTGCGATGTTGAGAGCATCATAACCAGGAATCAAAGCTTTACGATAAGGCTGATGCAATCTATCTTGTAAAGCTGTCTTTAACCATTGTCCGTTACCAGTTTCCAAGCCGCGTAACAATAAGCCCAAATGGGCTGTATTGAAAATCGCATCAGCGCGACTCACTTCATTTGGAAGAACGCCCCGCGCCTCTGAAGTAGAAAGTTCAAAATTAGGAATAGCCACAACTGGTACAACATCTTTATGCCAGGGAACATCACAAATTTCCCAACCCGCGCCACTGGTAGCTGCGAGACGACATCCTCCCAACAAAGCTGGAACTACATTATCAGGATGTCCTTCCATTGCGATCGCTAACTCCATCACCTGTGACTGAGACAGAGTTGCACCCTCAAGTTGATTAGCAGCAACCAAGCCACCAACAATTGCTGTCGCCGAACTACCCAAACCCCGCGCCAACGGTACACCTAACTTAATCTCTATTTTCACAGTCGGCGGTGTCTGTTCTATATGTTGATAGAACTTGACAAACGCTTGGTAAACGAGATTGCTCTCATCAGTTTGGACTCGTTCAGCTTCTGTACCAGTTACATGAATATTTAGCCCACCTTCTTCTAGGCGAGTGAACTTGAACTCGTTGTACAGCTTTAAAGCTGCACCGATGCAATCAAAACCAGGCCCCAAATTCGCAGTTGTAGCAGGAACGGTAACAGTGATGGCAGAAACAACAGACATTGGCAAAACTCACTAATCATCAACTAGCATCCCATGTAAAGGGTTGATTTGTTTACTAGTGATGCTAATTATCTGTTGTGGTAGTTTGCATACCCATCTGAGTGTTTACATTTTATTAATATATTTTTATACCTACTAATTTAAAAATAATGTTATTATCGGATTATATATTGACTATTTATATTAACTAATTTAAAAAATGGAATATTTAAAGCGCTTTCTTGAGTATGCTCCTGAAGCGTATGATGCTATTCGTGATGCTGACGATATAGCAACGATTGCACGTAACACTGGATGGGCAGAGTTTCGCATTCGTCGGATCAAAAAACATTTATTTTATGATGAACACCAGTTGGATTAAGATCTCGGATTTAACCGCTTTAGTCCAGATCCAGATATAGCAGATGCCTGGATTAGGTTACAGCGAGGTAATTTTGACCCTGAAGATTTGAGACTACTGGAACATGAATACTTTGAGTCGAGGTTTGAAGGCATTTTCCATACTAACTACCGTACAGCTCATGACGCTACTGAACGCTCTGGTCGTTTGTGGAGTCCCTTAGTAACATGAGCAGAACTCAAATGAGTTAAAACTAAAGTATCCAACTTTTAAAGACCACATTAATCTGTTATGGCTTTTTATGTATTGATTCTAAAAGAAAAGGAGGATGAGACCGGCGTTACTTACCGCTTTGGCGCACATGAAGATCGTCTCGGCTCTTTATGGATAAATAAATTGAGTGGAGAAATTAAGGAACTTCAAGAAACGCCAGAGCAAAACTCGCAGGCATTTTTTCAACGAGCAGCAGTAAAGGTTTGGCAAAATTGGAAAAAAGGAGCTTTTCCATAAAAAACATCTTGGGCATCCTGAGAATAATTTGGAATTGATAGCCTACCCATAGTGAGCGGCTATCAATGCTCTATTATTCCTCAGAAATATACTTAGCTTTGGCTCTTTTCCACAAGTCTATTGGGCAAAAAGCTTACTTCAAAGTTCCCAAAACGGGCGCTACCTCAACCTCTGAAATTTGCGGAACCAAGAAACCCTCGGCATAAATTTGGGGATTTGTTTGCGAGACTATGGCATAAGACTGGCGAAGATTAGCATTAACTGCGACAGTCTTCACGTCGTACATCTGCATCGCCATCTTGGGATAGAAACCAATACCAATAATCATCAGCAGAAAACAGGCAGCGATAAACACCTCACGCGGTCTTGCATCGTCATAGACAGCATCTTCTGGTACGAGGCAGTCCGTACCAAAACAAACTGTTCCCTCATCTTCTTGATTTTCTGAGCCTGCATTATTAATGTCACAGATGAGGGCTGCACCCTGACCATAAAATACCTCTCGCAGCATGGAAAGTAGATAGATAGGTGTGAGGATGACTCCAACTGCGGCGAGAAAAACTGTAACGGTGCAGAAAGTCGAACTGTAAACGTCACTGCTTGTCATACCAACGAATACCGAGAGTTCGCCAGCAAAGCCGCTCATACCGGGAAGTGCCAGAGATGCCATCGCGGAGATTGTAAACAGGGCAAAGACTTTGGGCATGGCTTGACCAATACCGCCCATATCTTTCATTACCATTGTGTGGGTGCGATCGTAAGTAACACCTGCTAAGAAAAACAGCACCGATGCAATCAAACCATGCGAAATCATCTGTAATATCGCGCCGTTGATTCCCAAATCAGTGAAGGACGCAATCCCCAGCAGTACAAACCCCATGTGAGAAATCGACGAATAAGCTAAACGCCGCTTCATATTGGTCTGAGCAAAGGAGTTCAATGCACCATAGATAATGTTGACAACACCAAGAATGGCTAGAACCGGCGCAAAATAAATGTGTGCATCGGGAAGCAACTCAAGATTCAGGCGAATCAGTCCATATCCGCCCATCTTCAGCAACACACCAGCCAAAATCATCGATACAGGAGATGATGCTTCGCCGTGGGCATCAGGCAACCAAGTATGCATCGGGAAGACAGCAAGCTTGACACCAAATGCAATCAACAATCCTGCATAAAGTAGCAGTTGTAGACCAAGGGGATATTCTTTACTGGCGAGGGCGGTGATGTCAAATGTCATATTACCGCCGCCATATAGCCCCATTGCCAGGGCTGCCACTAAAATAAATATAGAAGCAGCTGCGGTATACAACAAAAATTTCGTAGCTGCATAACGACGCCTTTGCCCACCCCAAATGCAGACTAGTAGGTAGACGGGAATCAGTTCTACTTCCCACATGATGAAAAATAGCAGCAAGTCTTTAGCAACAAACACCCCTACTTGTGCAGAATACAGCACCAGCATTAAAAAATAGAAGAGGCGAGGTCGGCGATCGACTTGCCAAGCTGAAAATATCGAGAGTGTGGTGACAAATCCGGCTAAAAGCACAAGTGGCGCTGAAAGCCCATCGACTGATACCGCCCAGTTAAAACCTAACTGAGGCACCCAAGCATAATTTTCCACCATTTGAAAACTAGCACTGCTGGCATCGTAATGCTTCCAAAAGGCGTAGCACATCAAGGCAAAATCTGCAATACCTATACCCAGTGCATACCACCGCACACGCTTACCATCTTTATCAGGCAACACAGGGATGAGCAGGGAAGCAACGAGTGGCAGTAAGACAATCGCGGTAAGCCAGGGAAATTGATCCGCTATCATGTATGTATAGAAAAATACTTATTTAGTCAATTATGTCATTCTACTAAACTTTGTAACATTTTCTTCATAAATCTTTGTCCCAGTTAACCGCTTTTAGGGACTGGAGACTGGGGAAGAAATATTTTTATTTGTTAACTGTATCTTGTGTACGCAGTTGATAATAGCTATTTACTTACTCACGGTACTAATCCCGCCCGCAAAGCACGGACAGCAGCTTGTGTCCGGTCAGCAACACAGAGTTTATTGAGAATACCTCGAACATGAGTTTTGACAGTACCGACTGTTAAATAGAGCCTTTTCGCAATTTCTGCATTGTCACAGCCAGCGACAATCAACTCTAAAACATCCATCTCTCTATGAGTTAAAGGATAGCTGACTATACTTTTCTCAGTATCTGGGTCAATACCTTCAATTAAGACTCTTTTTCCAGATGCGCCTCTGCTGCCATCGGGGAAATCTTGACGTATTTGTTGTAGTACAAGGTCTGCGATCGCTGGATCGATCCATGAGCTACCTGCATAAGTCGTTTGTACAGCCTCTACTAGTTTCTCTGTTTCTATATCCTTCATGCAATAAGAATCTGCACCTGCTGCAAATGCTGCTAAAACTGCTTGTTCGCTATTTTGCATCGTTAAAATTAGCAGCTTTGTTGTGTAGTCCTCATTCTCTGCCTGATACTGCCTAAATGTGCGTGTTAACTCAATACCATCCATGTCAGGCAAACCAATATCAATAGTAGCAACATCCGGCTTGAGAGTTTTCAAAAGCTTGATGCCGTCGGCTGCATTGGCTGCTTCACCAACAATGTTGAACTCTGGCTGGGTTTGTAAAGCAGACCGCAAGCCGATTCTTGTCAGGTTGTGATCTTCAATTACAAGGATCTTGATTTCACTCATAGTTGCTTAACTTTACTGTTATTTATCTAAAGTACAGATTAAAATAATCTCGTTCTTCTATTCGGGATCTTATACAAAAAGCAATGCGTTTGGTATTGTTCTCTGAACTTCATCTACCATTAGACATAGATAACCTTATCTCGTAAGCTTTTCTAAGGCAAGAGTTTCGATATGACAATATAAGTAGGTGGGCGTAAGTAAGTATTTGTCGTTGGGATAAGGCAGGAGGCAGGAGGCAGGATAGCGCAGCGGTAGCGAGTCCGCGAACGTCGGCAGGAGACAGGAAGCAGGAGGTAAGAGGGTTTTAGCCTCGTTCATTTTTTAACACACAGTTTGGTTTTATTCTGCCGACCTACTTAAGTTAATCAAAAAATATTTTTATACATTAACCTAACGCTCGATGTTTTATGCTAAACAATTTTTCATGAAAAATCTGGTAGCAAGCAAAAGTAGGTGAGTACTAAATAGCTACCCTTGCTTTGGGTGGGATTATGCACACAAAAGGGACTAAAATAACTCACTATAGCACCCAAGTACTGATATTAATTGGATAATTCAGGCGCTTAAGATACTTGTAAAAAAATATGCTATTTTAATAAATTGATATATTGAATACATACAAAAGCAGTGTAGTTACGTAGAAAATAGGTATTTTACTCAGGAAACTCTAAAAGAAAATGTTAATCCTTAATAATCTCAGCGCTGGTGAAGTAAGCTATTACTAGATTTGCTAGGGATAGCCAAGCACTTCTTTTTTATTTAGCCATGTCTTTACCTAAAACTGTCAAAAAAGATAAAATTCTCGTTGTCGATGATATTTTTGACAATCTACTGGTCTTAGAAGCAGTCCTAGAAGATGAGGACTATGAAATTAGCTTGGTAGAAGATAGTAAGATTGCTCTGGCTATGGTTGAAGAGTCACCGCCAGACATAATTCTCTTAGATGTGATGATGCCGGAGCTAGATGGCTATGAATTTACTCGGCGCATCCGACAGAATCAGGCGTTGCCATTTATCCCGATTCTGTTGCTCACAGCTCACTATGAGTCTAGCGTTGTTGAAGGACTTGACGCTGGTGCAGATGACTTCATTCGTAAACCATTCGATCCTGATGAACTACATGCAAGGGTGCGATCGCTCCTACGCCTCAAGCATAGTATCGACGAACGAGATCAGATGGCGAACCTCCGGGCAGATTTCGTCTCGCGTTTTACTCACGATTTACGCATACCGTTGGTAGCCTCCAACCGCGTATTAAAATTATTGCTGGAAGGCAGATTTTGCGATGTTTCACCACAATTGCAAGAGATAATTGATACCATGATTGGCAGCAATCAAGACCTGCTGGAAATGGTAAATATCTTGTTAGAAGTTTATCGTCATGAAGCGGGCTGTAAAACCTTAAAAATTTCTCCCTGCAATATTCAGGAATTAGTTAGTGAAGTTTCCCAAGAATTAACACCTTTAGCTGAAGAAAAAGGATTAGCTGTAAACATCGATCGAGGTGAAACTGCAAGCACCATTATGGGCGATCGCTTAGAACTGCGGCGAGTTTTGACAAATATCATCGGCAATGCCATTAAGTTTACAGACAAAGGTTCTGTAAATATTCACTGTTATCTGACTCCGGTAGCTGTGAATATTGATATCCAAGATACAGGGCCAGGAATTTCTAAACCAGATCAGGCAATATTATTCGAGCGATTTCGTCAAGGGAAACACCAACGTTCTGGTAGTGGTTTGGGACTATATTTATCTCGCTGTATTATTGAAGCACATCAAGGCACAATCGATGTGACATCTGAACCAGGCAAGGGTAGTACATTTACTATCCGTCTACCTTTAGCTGACGAAAACTAAAAGTAGGTAGACAAAAAATTCTTACCGAGAAGTTTCTGGAACAATATCAGGACGCTCTTTATCTTCCCAACCTACAGGAAGTTTGGAATTGTACCAGGCAATTGAAAGTCTTCTTATCATTAATACAACTTCATCTTCTGGTACTATTAAAGAATATCCATTTAATATAAGAAAAGTAGCCATCGAAAGGAAAGCTAGCCTTTTATTACCATCTATAAATACATGGTTCTTAGCAAATGTAAAAGCATAAGCTGCTGCTAATTCAAAAATAGTTGGTGTCGGTTCGCCATAAACATATAAATTTAAAGGTCTTGCTAAACTAGCTGAAAGCAGATAAGTATCTCTTATACCAGGAAGACCACCGTGTTCAGCTAGTTGTTCTTCGTGCATAGCTAAAATAACTTCCTCACTCAACCAAAAAATATCATTCACTTAGCTAACTCACCAAGCGCATTCCTATACTGTTTACTTACTTGCTTATAAGCTTCCATAGCCTTATCAAATTTAGATTTGCGAGATATTTCTTGAATATTACGGCGTGCTTGAGCATTACGAGGAGTTGTCACAATTAAAAGAAATCTTCTCTTTACAGTGACTAATCTCAAAGTGTTTCCAATTTTACGAAGTTTCAAGATTTGCATAATAAAGCATACTCTCTGTTAACGTCGTTAATACCATACACATTTCTATTATCCGGGTAATAAAGAAAAAAGTCACTTTCTCACCATAAACTCACTCTGCCACTACCAAAATTCTTTACTGCTACACGACCGCACCACAGCCCCTCACAGGTCAAAGCCGCTATTCACTCGCATCATCGGGTACTAAGGCTAGTAGGCTATAGCTGAAATTCACCCATTCCCAGCACAGCAGATAACTCGGCACTAGGGAGAGTAGCCGAGTGTGACGATTGCTTTAAACCAACCGCAAAAATGAAGATATATAAAGGACTTTCTCTATTTGGCTTGCAGGCAAGTTTGCAGGTACTAGGCAAAGATCGGGCCGCTCAAGTTGTCAAAGCTGAATTGGAGACAGCTTAGAAAGGTGATGTTCGGCAATTTAACATTGCAACTTGGGTTAATTAGCCGAACATGATATTACGCCACTTACTCCCCTTTTCCAAAAAGAGAGGTTAGCACCAAAGAAAAAGACTCGCGTAGCTTGCCGCCGTAAGCATCACAGTTGGTTTTATAGCGGGTTATCCAAAAAAGTACAAGTCACAATAGTTTTATATTTGTTGCCTGACTTTGCCTTTCGTATTAAAATTTTGAAGTAATGCTTCATGGTTAATGCAGTCAAACGTTCAATTCGGATATTAAAGATGCGCCCCTGCACGTCTGATTTTCTATATCACCCTACAGAATTTATCTTCTTGCATTTACAACCCCTTTTTATGGTGGACTGTACTTAGGGTGTGTGGGGGCGGACGATCGCTTAGGTGCGATCGCGTCACTGGTTAACTATCTACTGGGTGCAAAGAGTTGGCTCGTGTGTCATCCTAGATTTATGAGAGTTAATTCAGTGATGTCTTTGGTTTTAGTATTGAAAGGCTTTTTCCTTTTAGTATTTACAGACTTCTGAGAGAAATTAAAATCTCTACACAGTGATGATTTTGGAGAGAATCGATGTCAATTTATGTAGGTAACCTCTCTTATGACGTTACACAAGAAGATTTAAGTGGTATTTTTGCAGAATATGGTACTGTAAAGCGCGTTCAAGTACCTACTGACCGGGAAACAGGTCGTCCGCGAGGCTTTGCCTTTGTGGAAATGGGAACTGAAGCTGAAGAAACCGCTGCCATTGAAGCTCTCGACGGTGCTGAGTGGATGGGTCGTGACCTGAAAGTGAATAAGGCTAAACCCAAGGAAGATAGAGGTGATAGAGGTTCCTTTGGTGGTAACAGAGGAGGATACGGCGGCGGCGGCGGTGGACGTGGCGGACGCTACTAATCTTGGAAACAAAAAACTTACCAAGAGTCTTAAGGTCAGACAAACAAGAGTCTGTCTTTTTTTTGTAATGTTACCGCCTGCATAGCCATTGATGAAGTCAACTTAGTAGGAGAAATAATGACCCAAGTAATTGTAGGTGACAATGAACACATTGAGTCAGCCTTACGACGATTTAAACGAGAAGTTTCCAAGGCGGGAATTTTTCCAGACATGAGAAAGCATCGTCATTTTGAAACACCCTTAGAAAAACGCAAGCGCAAGGAAGTTGCCAAGCACAGACAAAGTAAGAGAAGTTTTCGTAATTAAGGGTTGACATAGATATAAACGAATGCCCTCATAGATTTTATGAGGGTTTTCCTTTTGTCTATTTTAAAATCAGGAAATCTAAAGAAACGCTAAAATCAAGTCAGCCTTTGTATTGTAGCGGTTTTGTCCCACATAACTTAGAGTGCGGTTCTAGGACCAAATCTTGATTGTCAAGTATAATGCCTGTGGTTCGGTTACTTGTCAGCCGAATATCCACAAATGAGCATTATCTGAGCATCCAATGGGAAACAGCAACAAGCAAGCTACTAGCAAGACACCAAGAGGCAACGTATCCGTATATGTAGAAAAGGGTAGGGTTAAGGGTAGACTTCCTAGACAGTACTTCGGAAGCAAGCAACCAAGGATAGCTTTTGGTATGGAAGCGACCGAGCCAAATATAGCGAGAGCGCAGCGAATAGCTGAGAGAATGACTCTTGATTTACAAGATGGATGTTTTGATGAGACTCTAGTTAAGTATGGCATTGCAGCCGATTTAAAGCTTAAGGGCACTAATGCGGATGACGACCAACTACCGCCTAAACCAGACCTGTCTCTGTTGGAAGTATGGAAAAAGTACAGCGATTACGTAAAGCCAAAATTTAAGGAGACAACATTTGATAAAGCGTTTCTTGAGACTTACCCTAATTTCCTTAAGTCAGCTATGAATGCTACAAAGTCTGAAGATTCGATAAAAATTAAAAACTGGCTAGTTGAGAACAGAAGTATAGAAATAACCAGGAACTTGCTATCTCACCTATCAAAAGCTTATCAGCTTGCAATAAGACATAAGTTAATAAGCTTTAATCCTTATGATGGTATGAGTGAAGAAATAACAGTTAAAAAAGACAAAGGTAAAACCAAGGATGAGATAGAGACGGATAACGATGTACTAGAGAAAGCTAAAGCTTATACATGGAAAGAAGCACAGCTAATCATGAAAGCTTTTCAAAATCACCCAAGATACAACCACTACCATGATTTTGTGAAGTTTAAATTTTTTACTGGTTGTAGAACAGGGGAAGTTATAGCTTTTATGTGGGGAGATATCAATTGGGGTAAAGAATGTATTTACTTTAGACGTACTCACAATGAGCGTAAGAGGAAATATTACAACTTAAAAAATGCTGTAGGAGATAAAGAATTAATTAGAATTTTCCCAATGCCTAAAAACGGTGAGTTATGGAATTTACTGAAATCAATTCCTCAAAAAGATTTAAATGACAACGTGTTTAAATCCGCCAAAGGCAAAGTGATATGGGCATCCTTTTTTAATCGAGTGTGGAAATACGATCATCAAGCTGAAAGGAATGGCATTATCCTTGACTTGATAGAGAAAGGTAAACTCTCTAAATATTTGCCTAGCTATAATACTAGACACACCTTCATTACGCATCAAGTTTTTGATATAGGTATTGATGGGAAAATTGTTTCTTCTTGGTGTGGACACGGTGAAGTAGTAAGTCAGAAACACTACCAGGATATTGCCAACAAAGCATCACAAACTATACCAAGTTATGAAGAGACAGACAATAAACAGCAATCAGAACTAGATCTACTCAAAAAGAAGCTGGAAGAACAGCAGGAACTAATCAAGAAATTGATGCAAGAAAAAGGAAAATAAGCTAGAACAACCATCAACAATGGGATGCTAAACAAGGGGAAGAAACTCGTAGTTTTGTAGTCTATAACGATGAAGCGGAAATCCTGAGAAAGTATTTTAAAGACGTTGAAAACCCTAATATCTAATTTTTAAACTAAAAAAATCCCATCTTTAGGGCAAACAATTCTCACTAATCTATGAGAGGTAGGTTGAGACTTACTCATTATTATTCTGTCTGTCTAATTTTTCTTGTATCGCGTCTCTACAGAATTGTGGCGGATTGTCTTGTGCTTTAACCTCATCCTTCATTTCCTTGGTAACTCTAAAATTTAACTGTTCCGTTAGTTCTTTACTTGGTGGATTGTTAAAATTTTCCGGTGTACCTTTAGGGTTGGGCATTGTTGAGAGATGTAAATATAAGTTAATATCGATGATAACGCCGATATAAATTTTTTATCGATGAGTAAACCGTCTGGAAAACTGTTACTCATCGATACCACTTTTAAGGAATGGCAATTCTATTTTATGTTCACACGTACCGAATTAGAAATCAAAACTGTACCTGAATTGCGTCTGCTATGTCAGCGTTACAGATTAAAGCCTACTGGTAATTCAGGGTATAAGGATAGCTACGTTGTCTCGTTAATGGCTTTCCCGGCATTGGCGTTAAATCAATTGCAGCAACATAGAGGTTTAAAGCGCTTAAGTTTTGAGGATTATCAAGCACTTAGCGCTATTTTGGATAAGATGGATCGCCCCACTGATGAACAGTCAGCACTGATTAAACTTAGCTTGGAAGGGAGATATTATGAATCACCGAAGGCATGGGAACAGCAAAAACTTCTAAACCTTTACAAAGCAAAATTAAAGCTTGAGGAAATTCTAGACCTACTTGGCGATTAATCCCAGGGTTAGCGCGTCTCAAACCCTATTGACAAATGGATTCTATGAGAGAGTTGAGTTAGGGAGAGCCGCCGCCAAAACAGAAACCATATACTGA
>NZ_JBALDJ010000075.1:0-104651 GCF_036917415.1 Nostoc sp.
AACGACCATCAGCAGACCTACCAATTAGTTGGACTTGACGTGGAGCATTAACAGTCAGATTTCCAGCTTTTCCTGCACCAAATGTACCAGTAAATATCTGCGCCCCATCTCGCACAAGTAAATCTTGAGTATCAACCTTCAAGTCTCCAGCATTTCCAGTGGAGTTGGGTTCAGCAGAAGCTAATAAGCCACTAGGAAAACGACCATCAGCAGACCTACCAATTAGTTGGACTTGACGTGGAGCATTAACAGTCAGATTTCCAGCTTTTCCTGCACCAAATGTACCAGTAAATGCCTGCGCTCCATCCCGTACAAGTAAATTTTGGGTTTTAATCGTTAAGTCTCCAGCATTTCCAGTTGAGTTTAAGCTAGTAGAAGTTCTCAATGTACTTAAACGACCATCAACAGAACTACTACCAATGACTTGTACATTACGATCGGCATTGACAGTCAAATTTCCTCCCTGACCTGTACCAGATGTGCCAGCAAAAATAATTGCTCCATCTTGTACCAGCGCATCTTGGGTGTTAATTATCAAGTTACCTCCCTTACCTGCACCAAAAGTACCAGCATTCACTACCCCACCTTGCAGCAGTAAATCTTTGGTGGTGACAGTCAAATCACCCGCATTTCCAGTAGAGCCTGGATTCGTAGAAGAAAGCAAGCTGCTTAAAAAAAGACCATCAGCAGAAGAACCAATGACTTCCACGCGAAGGTCAGCATTGACAGCCAAATTTCCTCCTTTGCCTGCACCAATTATATTAGTGCTAACGAATGCCCCATTACGAATACTTAAAAGACCTGTGTTAATGTTCAGGTTCCCAGCATCTCCAGACCCTAAGCCGCTAGTAGAGATTGTGCTACGACTATTAGGTGAACCACCTACAACTTCTACTGAGTCTTTAGCATCTACAGTCAAATTACCGCCCTTACCTGTACCAAGAGTAGCCGTTGTAACTATTGAGCCATCACGAATGCTTAAACGACCTGTGTTAATGTTCAAGTTTCCAGCATCTCCAGACTGTGAAGTCCCAGTAGAGATAGTGCTGTTTTGACCACTTAATGAACTACCTAGTTCTACTGAGCCTTTGGCATTTATGGTCAAATTTCCTCCTTTACTAGTTTGACCAGTTGCACTTGTAGTTATATTTCCACCATCGTTAATGCTCAATCGTTGTGTATTAATGGTTAATTGCCCACTATTTCCAGTACCGAAAGCACTGGTTGATAGGTTACTTCCTGTAGTAATGTCCTCTCCAGTTTGTGGATTAATAACCGTTGTTATACCCCTCAAGGTAACGGAGTCTGAAGCGTTAATTAATAAATCGCCGCTATTACCGCCTCCTGATGTGGACGTTGTAATATTTCCACCGTTAGTAAGTGTAAGCGATCGCGTTTGAAGTTCGATATTCCCACCATCACCTTGACCAACGCTGGAAGATGAAATTGACGCAAAACCATTTAACAAAATTGAGTCATCAGCGACAATGCGAATATCGCCACCTTTTCCCTCATTAAGATTTGAAGAATTGATAGAGGTATTATCACCATCAAGTTTGAGGCTTCTCGTTTTTATTTCAATATCACCGCTAGGCTGATTATTAACCTGACCAAAACCAGATGCAACAGAAGCACTTAAAATATGACTTCCACTAGTCAGCGAAATAGCTTCTTGAGCTTTTAGAGTTATTTTTCCACCTTGCCCTTGTCCAGTATTGGCAGAACTAATTGTGGATTCGTTGCTTAAATTAATATTTCGAGTTGTAATTGTAATGTCACCAGATTTACCTATCGGATTGAAGATTCCAAAGGTACTAATAAAACTATTGCGATCGAGGCTGAGATTATCCTTGGCATTTAAAATAATATTGCCCCGACTTTTTGGACTATTGCTAGCGATTTGGCTTTGGTTTGTGAGGCGAATCGATTGGGCATTAATTACTATATTTCCGGTATCGCCCAAAGAGTTTTCCAAACCTTGATTAGTAATATTACTATTGTCCAGCGTGACATTGCCAGTTGCATTAACTACGATGTCTCCCGCAACAACACCCAGTTGACCTTCGCCTGTTTGAAGTACTGAACGAATAGAACTATTCCCATAAAGGCTTATATCACGAGCATTAACTGTAATTGCACCCCCTCCATTTGTCAAAACAAAAGCGTTATTTTGCAGGACTATATCCGCTTTCGGTATACCTTCTGGGAAGGCTAACTGCATTTGATTACCGCTACCAATCAACTCAACAATTCCTGTTCCTGCAACTGCACCCAATTCCAAACGATTTCCCAACGAACCTGCAACACCACCATCAAATTTAATATCTCCACCTATTAAGTAAAGACTTCCCGGTGTTGCCATTTGAGGACTACGGTTAATTATTTCACTTTGATTAATCTGATTAAACAGCAAAGCTGAAGGATTAATAGTTAATAATGGTGCTGCTTGTGGATTTGTCGCACTAAACACCCCCTGATTGCCAAACTGCACTCCATTAGCTGTTGTCCCAACAAAACTCCCCTGCACATCTAACCGCGCATTCTCTCCAAACAAAATCCCATTGGGATTAATCAAAAACAAATTTGCTGCACCAGCAACTCCCAATGTCCCGAAAATATTTGATGCATTCCTACCTGTTACCCGCGTTAATATATTTTCTATTCCAGTGGGGTTAGCAAAATACACTCGTTGCCCATTTTGAATATTAAACTCGCTGAAACTATGAAAAAGATTGCTGCCGCGTGTTGCACCACCGTCAATTTTGTCGCCTAGTGCGCCATTAATTATCAGATTTTGATTCAGTTGAGAAGCTTCTGCACCCAAGGTGTTATCGGGTGTGATTTGTGCCTGGGCTGGCAAAGCTTGGCTGAATGCAGTGGATATTAGGCATAAAAAAAGAATACTTTTAATACTGGCTTTTTGAGGATGATCTGCTTGATTCATAAATAATTTACCTTGGATAAATTTAAATAAAATCCACGATTAAGTAAACGAGTAAGCAATGCATTCACCTTTTATGCAAATATCGTTGCATGATTTTGTCTGGTGCGATCGCATGATGGTGCGTAGCATTTTGCAGAAAACTGTGTATCCAATTTTCCTTATGTGTGCAATATTTCCTTTTAACAACTTCGACTCAAGATTAATTGCCCATTGGGTAATCGATACAATCCTTGTGGTTCAATTATTGGGTCGCCTTTTTTCCAAGGACGTGATGTTGGTTCCACACTACGCACATCACCAGTTGTATAGGCGGAAATTAATACATCTCCCGGACTATTGCGTAAAGCACCAGAACCTGTAATTGTAAAAGAGTTTTCTTGTCGCTTAGTGCCGCGTGAAATGCAGCTATTGGCGATGAGTGCGTTGGTATCGATCGCGTTTTGTGGTAATTCGGTAAGGCTGTTTTGGATAGAACTGGTATCTGGTACGTTAATTTTAATTACACCTGAAACGCCTAATTCTGAACTGGCAGTAATATCACTTTTTTCAGTTAATTTTGTCCGTGACTCGATACCGAAAAGACCTTGCGAGTTGATTTGGATGTTTCCACCAGTTCCCGTGAAGGCGTTAGCGCTGATATCGCTATTTTCTTCGGGAACTGCAAGGATAAATTTTGAGTTGATATTGATGTTACCGCCATTGCCACCTTTTTCGGCTGTACCTGCGTTAGTGGAGATTTGACTATCATTGCGTAAAAGTAAGTATCGGGCAAAGTTTAAGTTAATGTTACCGCCATCGGTTGAGGCTGCTTGAGCCGTTATTTGACTTTTATTAAGACCTAAAGTATCAGCTTTGATGTTAATATCACCTGCAATCCCTTCACCTAAACTACTAGAACTGATTGTTACACCATCTGTTACAAAAATATTTCCCGTTTGAATGTTAATATCCCCACCACGTCCAATTGCACCAGCACCAAGTTTGGTATTTATAAAACTATCCCCAGCTATTGTCAGTGCATCATTTGCATTAATATTTACAGTACCGCCAATACCTTTACCAAGGTTGCTGGCAATTACTCCAGCGCCATTGTTGAGAAACAATGACCCAGCCGTAATAGTGATTTTTCCACCATTTCCCTGTCCCCTATTGCTGGTAGTTACTCCAGCACCATTGGAGAAAGAAACCAATGGCGCAGAGATTTGGATATCGCTACCATTGCCCACAGCCCCTGATTCTACATTGGCGAATATCCCACTGCCTTTACCTGCAAAAGAAATGCTTTCTTGAGCCTTTATAGATATGAGTCCCGCATTTCCCTGACCCCCGGAATAGAAACCTGCTTGCAGTTGCGCTCCATCGGTTAAGGAAACTGTTCTCGCTGAAATCTCAATATTACCAACATTGCCCAAAGCTTTCTGTCCTTCAAGACTGCCAATATTGCTGAGAATGAAACTATTATTTACAGAGAAATTATCTTGAGCCTGTACCAGTATATTCCCTGCATTCCCCTGTCCGGTATTGCCGGTAGTTACTCCAGCACCATTGGTGAAAGAAATCAATGGCGCAGAGATTTGGATATCGCCACCATTGCCCACAGCCCCTGATTCTACATTGGTGAATATCCCACTGCCTTTACCTGCAAAAGAAATGCTTTCTTGAGCCTTTACAGATACGAGTCCTGCATTTCCCTGACCTCCAGAATAGAAACCTGCTTGCAGTTGCGCTCCATCAGTTAAGGAAACTGTTCTCGCTGAAATCTCAATATTACCAACATTGCCCAAGGCTTGCTGTCCTTGAAGACTGCCAATATTGCTGAGAATGAAACTATTATTGGCAGAGAAATTATCTTGAGCCTGTACCAGTATGTTACCTGCATTCCCCTGTCCAGAATTTGAGGCTTCAAGTTTAGCGCCATCAGTTAGGGATAGGGAACTACTTTTGATATTGATATCTCCACTATTGCCTACACCTCCTGTTTCCACATTATTAGAAATGGTACTACTTGCAAGGGAAACAGCATCTTTTGTACGCACTGTCACATTCCCCGCATTCCCCTGTCCAAAAGTTGAGGTTTGAAGTACAGCGCCATCAGTAAGTGAGAGTGAAGCAGCACTGATATCGATATTGCCACCATTACCCTCACTTCCCTTTTCCACTGTGCTGAAGATGAAAGCATTTGCAAGGGAAACAGCATTTTTTGCACGCACTGTCACATTCCCTGCATTCCCCTGTCCAAAAGTTGAGGCAGAAAGTACAGCGCCATCTTGTAATGAAAATGAACCAGAATCTATAGTAATGTTACTCCCATTCCCTTTTGCTCCTGAGAGTACAAAATTTACAATCCCGCTTCCAGAACCTGCAACTTTGATGTGTCCCGTAGCATTAAGGGTAATATCCCCTGCAACAGTTTCAGGTGTCCCTAAACCGGCCTTAGTGCCAGCATAAAGGGCACTTTTGCCTAATATCTCTAAATTCCGGGCATTGATTGCAATATTACCGCCACCAGCACCTTGGGTATACACAGACGCTTGATTGATAAGGGATACATCCGCTCGTGTCACCTTCTCAGGGAACTTCAAGTTAAGATTATTGCTATTTACACCCAGGGCTACAGTTCCGGCTTCTGCTAACCCTCCTAAGTCAATCTTCCCACCAAGAGCAAACAATCTTCCACCATCTAGATTGATATTACCGCCAACCAAAGCCAAACTTCTACCAAGAGGAACTAGTAAAACACCGTTATTTTGAATCGCTGCATTTTTATTAATTTGATTAAACAGCAATGCCGAAGGATTCACAGTTAACAATGGCGGTGCTTCTGGATTTGTCGCGCTAAAAACTCCTTGATTGCCAAACTGAATCACATTCGCTGTTGTCCCCAAAAACGAAGCCTGCACATCCAAGTGGGCATTTTTACCAAACACAATCCCATTCGGATTCATTAAAAATAAATTAGGATTTGAGGTGATACCAGTAGAATTTAAAATCCCAAGAGTACCAAAAATCTCTGAGCGATTTTGACCTGTAACACGAGCTAGAATATTTTGAATATCGTTGCTAGGATTTTGGAAATAAACACCTCGAAGTTCGCCAACATTAAACTCTTGAAAGCTATGAAATAAGTTTGCTTTGCGAATTGCTCCACCGTTAATCATATCAATCGATAAACCAATACTATCAAGAGGCACAACACTAGAACTTTTAGCGCCAAGACTATTGTCGGGGATGATTTTACTTTGAGCAAAGGCAGGTTTATCAGAAAATCCGATACCTACGGTGAGCTCCGCTAACGCACTTACGTATCCGCTCAATGCCACTATATTTAAGCAGCAAACTAAGGTATCTTTCCACGACACTTGAAAGTCCTTGAGTAATTTCATTTTCTAAATTCAGAGGGTATTAATGCTTGTATAGGACTCATATTTGATTTTTGAAATACACGTAGGGTGCGTTAGCCTTTGGCGTAACGCACCACTCTGAATTTTAGGTGCGTTACGCTACGCGATAACACACCCTACACATACTTAGATTTTTTCAAAAATCAAATACTATTCCTATATAAGAATCTCATCGTATCAGTAGAAGACTTCATACCATACATGAGTGAGATTAAGTTTGCTTAAGAAGCCGTAACTTTAAAATGTGTGGCTACACAGTATCTCAAATGTGCCAAACGCTTGTAGTAACTAAGTCTACCTGCGTAGATTCATGCAAAATCAAGCAAGTAAGTGGGTAAGAATAAATCAAACTAGATTATGCAATATAAAATTAATTAAATTGGCTATTAGTAAAAGTTTCAGCCCTTACTATAAACCTTTAATTATTCACACCCACTTATTTATTTCAGGTTTTATCTATTGTAGCTACGACTTCTAGTCACCAAATACAAGACAAATTGCATAAAACTGCATACCTTCCAAAAGTTCAGTTTTCTATGCCGATTTCTGATAATTTAAAAATAAAAGCTATATAAGCATTTCCTCTATCAATTGATTGGGAATAACTAGCGATCGCCAAAATAATTTGTATAAAAAATAACTGATTTCAACTGACATCATAAAAACCAGGCGTTGCAGAATTAAAATATGAAATACCCAAAGAAATATCTCAAACTCTTACTCTTGGCATCTTTGCGACTACCAAAGTTTCAAGCAGCAGATTTCATTGCTCGAATTTCTCTTTGTGCGAGGCTAATTCATCTCTTCACCCAGCAATACCAAAAACTAAATCGCCATCGATTTATTAAAGTATTATTTTTGGCAAGCCTGGTAATTTGTTTATTATTTGGACAAGTAGTGTCTGCACAAACTCCAAATGTCACTGCACTAGTTGAACAAGGAATTAAAGATTATAATAGCGGAGATTTTTTTCAGGCGATAAAAAATTGGCAAGAGGCATTAAATCAATATAAAAATAATCCGTCAGTTACGGCAGTTGTGAATGAAAATTTGGCGCGAGCTTACCAACAAACAGGAGAAAATAAAGCAGCGATCGCATCATTATCGGCAGCAATTAATGACTATAATACGGTGAATAATATCCAGCAAGTCGGACGTATGAAGTCAGAACTTGCTCAAGTTTACAGCAATTTGGGACAACCTCGTAAAGCGATCGCACTTTTGTGTGGCAAACTAGTAGATAAGTCGAAAAGCTCCGAAAATCAACCAAGTCAGGAAGAAAAATGCACTCCAGAAAGTGCTGAACAAATCGCCACCAAATACAACGACAAACGCGGTCATGTTGCGGCTTTGGGTATTCTCGGTGAAGCATATCGCTTAATCGGAAGTTACGACCAAGCAATTAAGTATTTAGATACAGCGCAACAAGTTAGTCCAGAATCTAAAATTTTGGTGTTTAATAGTTTGGGTAATGCTTATAAAAGTCGCGGTCAATTGCGAGAGTTACAAGCGGATTCGGCAAAGAAGGCTGGTATTTTTAGTAAAGAAAAAGAATTTATTCAAAATTCACAAAAAGACTACGACAAAGCTTATCAATATTTTCAAGATAGTATAAAACTCGCCCGCAACGAAAAACAACCTTTAGCAGAGATGCGGGGATTATTAAATTTCATTCAGTTGGCTTCTCAGACAAATAAGAGCAAATTTATTAATGATGAGGAATTTAATAAAGCTCTTAAGGATGCTTTAAAAGTTCTCGAAGCTTTGCCCGATTCAGCAACAAAAGTCTATGGCGCAATTGATTTAGCATACTTGCAGCGCGATGCTCAAGGAACTTCACCCTTTACCTACTGTCCAACTGGGCGGGTTTTATCTGGGGACAACGAAGCATTAAGTTTGCTTGAAAGCTCAGTATTAACGAGTCGAAAATTACAAGATGAGCGCCTAATTTCTTATGCTAATGGTGCTTTGGGTCATTTCTGGGAATGTAGCCCAGATAATCAAAAAACATTAAATAATCAAAAAGCATTAAAATATACCCAAGCTGCTATCATCGCAGCAGACAGCAAATTGAGTGCAAAAGATAGCTTGTATTTGTGGGAGTGGCAAGCCGGACGGATTTTAGACGAACAGAAGCGAAAAGAAGAAGCGATCGCATCTTATCAACGAGCATTTGATACCTTAGAAGATATCCGCCAGGATCTTTTAACCGCCGAACGAGATGTACAGTTTGACTTCCGCGATGTCGTTCGACCATTATACCGGACATTGGCACAGTCGCGGCTCGATTTGCTAGGAGTTGGGGCAATTGCAGACGAAGGACGTGCGAAGGAACTATCGAAAGTAGTTAACACCATCGATGCTCTCAAACTCGCAGAATTACAGAATTATTTTGGCAATGATTGTATTTTGAGTGGGTTGAATCCCAAACAGGTGGGCGAACTCCTTGAAGATAATAGTGTAGCTTTTAAGAAGACTGGCTTTTTGAGTTCAATAATTTTAGATGGCAAAACCGGGATATTATTGCAGTTACCAAATCAGGCGACTAAATTTAAGTGGATTGAAGACCCCAATCAACAAGGTGAGAAAATAGTTAGCAGCGATACCTTACAGAAAAAAATTGCCGAGTTTCGCACCGGACTAGTTAAAAGAGAAGAAATTAATTACGATACAACAATTGCATCACAGCTTTATGATTGGATGATTCGCCCCTTTGCTAAGGATATCAACCCAGAGAAAGTCAAAACTCTGGTATTTATTCAGGATGGGTTTTTGCGTAGCGTTCCAATGGCGGCACTTTATGACAGCAAACTCAACAAATATTTAGTCGAAACTTATGCAGTTGCCATAACTCCCAGTTTACGACTAACCACACCTAAACTACGCGATCGCAGTACGCAAAAGGCGTTAATTTTGGGTTTGACAAAAGAAGCCACCATCGACGGCAAAACTTTTGAACAGCTTTTTGCGGTTCCCAATGAAATCAGTGCAGTTGAAAGTATATTCCCCAATCATACCCCCCTGATTGACGATAATTTTCTCCCCGGAAGTTTTCAGCAAACACTTGACAAAACCACATATCCCATTGTTCACATAGCTAGTCATGCTCAATTTGGGATTATTCCTGAAGACACCTTCATTGTCACAGGGAAAAACCAAAAACTTACCATTAGCCAATTAGAAAACTCACTGCGAAACCTCAACAGCAAATCAGATGGCGTCGAACTACTCACGCTAACTGCCTGTGAAACCGCAGTTGGGGACGATCGTGCCACACTAGGATTAGCTGGAGTTGCATTGCAAGTTGGGGTTAAAAGTGCGATCGCATCTTTGTGGAGTGTTACCGATCAATCGACATCCGAACTAGTCAAAACATTTTACACCAACTATCGCAACACTGGCATGAGTATTGCAGAGGCTTTGCAAACTGCTCAAATCAGAATGATTCATGCTAAGAAGTTACCGCCATCTGAAGGTGTCAATATCATGTACGATCATCCTGCATATTGGGCACCAATGGTTGCGATCGGTAATTGGCTTTGAAAAATATTCCCAGTACTGCAAGGCAAAAGTCAAAAGTCACTTGTACTGAGCGTAGCCGAAGTAAAAGTCAAAAGTCAAAAGAATTGTATTCCAAGCTCTTGCGCCATTTGAAATGGTATGTTTATTTACGCCGTGCTGTACTAGAGCATCGATTCAGTAATCAAAAACCTAACCCCCCAGCCCCTTCCCTAGAAAGGAAGGGCAGGGTGGTTTCATACAAGCAGAGAAAAACTAAAACTGGGTTTCAAAGCCTTTCCCCCCGTGGGGGAGAGGTTTGGAGAGAGGGAAAAAGCCATGCCATCACGAGAAATCAAGACTTATGTATTTTTATTTTTTCGTATGAAACCACCCTGCTTTCCCTAGAAAGGAAGGGGGAGCTAAACTCCCCTCTCCTCGTAGGAGAGGGGTAGGGATTTGTACGTGACTCAGATGCAAGAGCGTTCTGGAGCTAAACTCCCCTCTCCTCGTAGGAGAGGGGTAGGGGGAGAGGTTCTTCGAGGATTACTGAATTGGTGTTCTAGTAGTTCGCCAAGTTCCCTTGGAAGGGTGTTTTATCCCTTAGTTGTACAAAATTCATTTTGAATTCTGGCGACTGACGCCTTTATTCTGTTTCGATAAATTACCATAGGGACGCATAGTTATACGTCCCTAAAGCAAATTGCTGTAAACCTTTAGAATGTGAAAGTTGTTCTCAGCGTACCGATAATTGCATCATCGTTATTGCTGTTTTGGCCAGGAGAGGTCAACCAAATTACACCAGGGGTGATTGAGACGTTATCTGACACGCGATACTTGTAAAAACCTTCAAAGTGATAAGGTATATCATTACCAGTACCAGCAAAAACTCCTCCTCGGTTACGGGCATAAGGTTCTGCACCAGCAAAAATGCCTAAAACGTTACCCTTTTTACCAAGGTCAGGTAAGGCTACCCCAAGACCGTAACTCCAAGCTTCATAATCATCACCAGCACCAAAGCCTGTGACATCGTGGTAAGAAATGAAGCCGCTGACTGACAGTTTGTCGCTGGGTTTGAAGGCTGCTTCTATACCGTAAGAGTTACTGGAAGATGCGTTTAGGGTACTTAGAGTATTAGCTTGATTAGTACCTACAACGCGGATAGTACTACCCAAACCACCACCGAAATCAAATAAATTACCACCTCCAGCACCATGATAACCGTGAACGTAGGTAGCACCTATAGATAAGCGATCGCCAACACTAAAGTTCAACTGTCCAAGAGCCGCATAGTTACCTTCTAATAAACCTTGATTTGGTCCAGGATTATTAGCATTTGATGCCAAATAACCTATAGTCAATGAGGGTTTGAAAAAACTGCCACTACTACCTAAGGGTAAAGTCAGTGCTGCACCTGCACCACCACCAATGCGATAAATCGGACTTTCAGAAGCAAAGGTAGACAAAGCACCATTACCACCATCAAAGTCCTCAAAGTAAGGGTTGTTAGTGGGCACATAATCGCTATGAATACCTCCGGTGCCCGCAAAGTAAGCTTGAACTGGGCCTATAGGTACGTAATACGCCAGCCAGTCTATAATTACACCGTTGTTACCAGTGCTGCCGATTTGAAAAGTTTGTGTGCCTTCAGCAGTATTAATAGGAAGACCAGCATTATCCACTTGATTAAAGGCTAGTGCATTCCCGGCTGCAAGACGGGTGTGTAAAAGGTCTTTACCCGTGAAACTGGTTTGCAAGTCTAAACGTACCCGATCTTGGAAGACAGTATTGTTCGCATCGCCAGTATTATTGCCAAAAATATCACTAACAGCAAAAATAGCTTCACCCACCAATTTTGTGGTAGTGGAAAACTGATTGGCTTCTAGTTCAGCAGTCCGTGCTTCTAGAGAATCTACTCGACCGCGTAGAGTTGCCAGTTCTGCCGAGAACTCCTCTTGCAAACGCTGGAGAGTCGCCAAATCCTGTTTTGTCACTAAGTCACCAGTTGCTGTCGCAATCAGTTCATTAACTCGATCTAAACAAGCATTCAAACCTGCGGCAAACTCATAACGAGTCAGTGCCCGATTGCCACGGTAAGTGCTATTGGGGTATCCTGCAATACAACCGTAGCGTTCAACCAAGGATTGCAAAGCTTGGAATGCCCAATCAGTCGGCTGTACATCAGAAAATTGAGAAACTGATGTAACTTGAGACAGTGAATTCTGGTTCTTGCCTTCGCTGCTGTAGCGATTAACTTCTTCTAAAACCTTATTTTCATCAGTCTTTTGGGCAACCAATTGCTGATTAACTTTTGGTTGCTCTGTTTGAATGAATATTGAAGTATTAGCAGCTTTTGGCTTTGTATTTTCAGAAGAACTTGCTACTTCAGCAGCAGCCATAGCCTTAGCGCAAACCAACACCGTCACTCCCAAAACTACTGGACTTAGTACCAGAGTTTTCCACAATAGATGAAACATGTTTATTTTCCTTTCCCAAAAAATAACCAAAATCAGTTGGTTCAAGAAAGAGAGAACAAGTAATTATTCTACTTGTTGGGAATCTTATCAGATTGCTGTTAACTAAGCTATATCTCTAAGAAAATTTTTCTAGATAAAGAATCGTAAAGTTTTGCAGATAGCTTCTTTGTCAAAGATTGGGTTTATAAGCGATTTTTACGCGATTTTGTGCTATATATGGACTTGAGCTTCTTGTTTTTAACCCTAGTTTTTGTTAGCTCCTTTTTATATTTCAATTTATTCCTTAATCAAGAAAGTGCATTTATATATGGGGTTTTGATGATAAATTAGTAATTATTGATTATTAATTATTTTGAACCTCCAACCTGCTGAATGTTGGATATAAGTCAATACTGTCAGTGAAGCCCAAAATTCTTGGTAGAGACACAAAAATTCTCGTCTCTACAGGTTAAAAATCAATACCAAAAATCCTTAACCCAAGGGAATTTGGATATAAATGTTAGTTTCAAGAATCTTTAATAGTAGCCAGTTTTGTGTCAGGATAGCCACCCCAAAGACATCTCCATCCTTTTTTAAGTCTTTGATTTAGGCAGATAATTTTTCATAACTATCAGCAGTTGTTGCTTCTAATCCCAGAATGGGATACGTATCTGGTTCAGATGTTCCGTGCATCGTCAGAAGCAGAGCGTCGATTAAGGCTTTGGCTTTAAGCAACGTTTCCTGAAACTCCATCTCCGGCTCAGAAAGCGCTATAATCCCGCCACCGATACCAATGGAGGTTCGATTGGGAGTCAAAACAGCAGTCCGAATCACAATATTCAAATCGGCTGAACCATTCAAACCCAAAAAGCCGATCGCACCTGAATAGACTCCCCGCGCCTCTTGTTCCAAGCGATCGATAATTTGCATGGTGCGGATTTTGGGCGCACCAGTCATCGATCCTCCGGGAAATGCAGCCCGCACGCAATCCACCACTTGTAAATCTGAACGTAACCGCCCGCGTATCGTTGTCACCAACTGATGTACTGTTGAGTATGTTTCCACATCCATTAATTTTGGTACGTGGATGCTACCAACTTCACAGACTCGTCCCAGATCATTGCGTAACAGATCGACAATCATGAGATTTTCAGCTCGGTCTTTTTCGCTGTTGCGTAGCTTCTCACGCAGGACAAAATCAGCTTCGGGGGTTTCTCCTCGTGGTAGGGTTCCCTTAATCGGCTTAGTTTCTACCCATCCTTGGCGATCTATCCGTAGAAACCTTTCTGGAGATGAGCAAGCGATCGCAATCTTACCAAAGCGTAAAAATGCAGAATAAGGAGCCGGATTGATTTTACGTAATGTACGATAGAAGGTCAATGGGTCGGGAGTTGCATCGGTGTAAAGCTGATTTGTCAGGCAAACTTGATAGGTTTCCCCTTCGTGAATTTCGTCCAAGCATTGCTGAATATCTTGGATGTAATTTTCGTAAGTACGACTCAAACGGAACTTAACAGGCTGACAATTTTCTTGGGGTACAAGAGAAAAAAGAGGATTGAGAGTTTCGAGTTGTTGTTGGATAGTATCAAACCAAGTTTCTACCTGTTCTGTTTGTCCTTTTTTGATTAATTGCAGCAAATAAAGACACTGTTCTTGGTGATCGATCGCAATCATGCGATCGGCAAGTAAGAAAATTGCATCAGGTAATGGTGAAGAATGCACCAATAACGATCCACACTCCGCCTTAAGTTCATAGCCAAAATAGCCAACAAATCCACAGTTAAAATCAAAAGGTAACTCATCAGATTGACAAAATCGCCAGTCTATTTCCCGCCTTAAATACTCAAAAATACTTTCGGTGCGATGAATCACGGTATCTGACTGTGTGACGAGCAGTTCTTGTGTTTGGGTATGATATCGCACCAATAAACTGTTTGCTCCACTTCCATCACCCATAAACGAGAAGCGAGATAGACCAAATTCCACACGGCTGCTATCTAGCCAAAAAGCGTTTGCTGCATCCCCAAACAGCTGTATAAATATTTGTTCTGTATTTGGGCAGATATCTAACTTGCGTGTATGCAATTCAAACTTCTCTTCCTGTTCTTGGCGGGGTCGATCAATAACAGGAGTAACAGATCCATATCCAATCCAATATTGCTTTTGTGGACTTCTTGATGCCAAGAGGCTTTCAAGCCCCGTCCCTTGTGGGTAGCTCCCCCTCCCGCCTCCTGCCGACGCTCGCGGACTCGCTAACACTTCGCTATCCTGCCTCCTGCCTCCTGCCTCCTGCCTCCTTGACAATTTCTCTGTAAATTTCAGTGTAATATCTCGAAAGTTTGCTATTAATCTTTGCCCATATTCTGTACAGATAGACTCTGGATGAAACTGCACGCCCCAAAAAGGTAGATGTCGATGACGCAATCCCATCACCAGTCCTTCTTCAGTCCAAGCAATTTTTTCTAGACACTCAGGTAGTTCATTAGTAACTAACAACGAGTGATAGCGCACCACAGAAAAATTCTTAGGAATACCTTGAAATAATTCTGAATTATTATGATAAATTTTACTGAGTCTACCGTGTCGAACTTCCGGTGCATGAATCACTCTTGCACCATGTAGGTAGCCAAGTCCTTGATGCCCCAGACAGACTCCCAGCAAGGGCACATCCGCATTCTCAATTATCTGTCGGCAGACTCCAAAATCTTCTGACCTTTCTGGACGACCGGGGCCTGGTGAAATCACAATGTTGTCAAATGCAATTTCTTTCAATTCATCCCAGTTCAGGCGATCGTTATAAATTACTAGAGGTAGTTTACCATTTACCTCGGCAATTATCTGATAAAGATTAAAGGTATAAGAGTCATAGTTATCAATAATTAATGTTTGCATACATACTTAATTAACGATGGTATAGAACATTTTTGCAATTAGAATAGCACCTAGATAATTTATCTGCTACTTTAAATTTTCGGTTCTATCTTTGTTAATAAGTTATGTTGTCATACACTTTGCAGTTCTTAATTTTGGTTAAGCTTGTCCTTACTGCCTGTAAAGTATCCTAGCATAAGGTATTTCCAACAAATAAATTATCTAATCTTGTCGGATGGGCAGTATGTCCCAAGTGGGTATTCCTAAATCGCTGGGGTTCAACGGTAGTAAGCTCTGAAACATCAGCAGTAGTAACGCCAAAACTGCCATTGCTGTATTGCTGAGTAAGAGAGCGATCGCATATTCTCTGCCAGTCATGCTCTTTTGCGGTTCAATATCCATGAGGAGATAAATTAAGCATTGGTAAGCATGGGATAAAGCGATCGCTTTATGTATAACGAGAAACTCACCTATTTAGGGCTGTAGTCAGAGCAAGTGAGTGCTTGTTTAGTTAGAGCAGTGGTAGGATGTACTGCACATTTTAGAAAATAGTTATTGTTAAAAAATTGACATTTTTTACAGGTATGTTGCTCTAAATGCTTGATGCTTACTATTTCGTCTTTATCTTGTGCCGCATTTTCTGGAGGATCTTCTAGTGCCTTGCAGACAAATGAAACGAGAAAAACGACAATTGCCCAAACAAACATGAAGGAAATGTGAGCCAAAAACACTGCTACAAAGGGAATGTCTCCGTCATGTGGTTTTGTGTCAGTATGTGTTGCCTTAGAGAGGTTAGCTTCAATCAGGGTAGACTGATGAACACTTTTTTGGGCGGATACATAAAGTCGGAAAAACTCCGAAGTATGCATATTAAAAACCTTTAGTTAGTCGAACTCAGATTCAGTCAAAAGAGGCAGGGGAGCAGGGGGCAGGGGGCAGGGGGGGAAACTGAGACTCTTGCTTGTACTCCGCCCCAGTCCAAGCGTCTTGGAAAGACGGGGCTTCATACCCATGTTCCGCAATGCTTGTCGCTCTTGAGAAGGGCTTGTTCCCCCTGCTAAGAGCTCCCTTCCCCTCTGCCTCTTCGGTAAAGTTAAGGAGGCAGGAGGTAAAAACATATTTTCTTCCTCCTGCTGCCAGCTAGAACTGCCCTCTACCTTTTTTCGGTAAATTTTCATTTGTCTAATAATATGTGGAATTGAAAGTACTTGATAGGTCTGAGTAATCTGAATTAACAGATTTACTGTCTCTTGGTCGAGCTTCCAATAAGCAACTGTTCAGGGAATAGTAAACAGAATGGATTTTTTTAAGAGTAACTTTGAGAGCGGGAATCATCATGGGATGGGTTGCTATTGTTAAAATGTAATCTCCTGCGAAAATACTAGGATTATCTATTGTTAAAATGACTTGAGTTTCTCTTAAAACTCGTAGAAAAACACATCGATTCGGTAACTGAATATCACTTAAAGGAATACCACAGTAAATGCTATTTGCTTGGATTAAAACACCAAACAGGCTTGGTTCTAAAGCTTTTTGATTTTTCAACACAAAATAGTTTTTAACTCTATCTAATAATATTGTGCAATATTTTGCATAAAAAATATGCTTTATCTAGTGATATATTTTGAAGATATATAAAATGTATTAACTAACTAAAATGCATATTTAATAATTACCTAAACAGGTATATACTTAGAGATATAGGTTTGATTTAGTTTTAGTAAAAATTAGACTATCGACTTGTTTAATAAGTCGATAGTCTAAGCCTTTCTATTTTAAGTACTCATTAAGTATTGCTATAAATAACTATTCTGAATAGAAGGCGTAGCAATAATCAGTAGCACTTACTTTTCACTATTTCCCAAGCCCTTATCCCTTAATCTTATCTAGAGCTAAATTCAGCTTTAACACATTAACTCCAGGTTCGCCAAAGATGCCGAGAAAGCGACTATCGGTATTTTGGGAAATCAAAGTTTCTAGTTGGTTCGGCTGAATTCCTCGCGCCTTGGCTACTCGTGCAACTTGTGCGATCGCAGCTTCCGGGGTAATGTGGGGGTCAAGGCTGGAACCAGAGGTGTAGACTAAATCGCCAGTCGGCTGCACACCTGCTTTTTTCAGACGATTGAAGTCACCTTCAACCTTTTTGCTGGGGTCTGGATCATCTTTACCTTTGATGCGTTCTATTAATGCGGGATTACTGGGAGCCAAGTTACTAGCACCGGAAACCCCAGTTTTCAAAACTCCCGCATCGTCTTTTTTGGGATCGGCTGTGCTGTAGCTTGTGGTACTGGGACGGCTGTTAAAATAGCGATCGCTACTAAAAGGTTGACCAATCAAAGCAGAACCGACAACTTGACCTGTACTATTTTTCAGGAGACTACCGTTTGCTTGAAAGGGAAACACAATCTGCCCAATGGCAATCATCGCAAAAGGATAAATAATCGCTCCAATAACCCAGAGTACCAAGGTAGAACGAACAGCTCTACTAGCTTCACGTGCAAAACTCATTAGAATTTCTCCGGTACAAACATTACAAAAAATAAATAGATGGAAAGTCCCAGTGTCACCAGTCCTAACAATCCCAATCCCCAAGATTGACTGCGGGAAAGTTGTTCGCCAGTAGCGGCATAGACTAGAGGTGCAACCACTAGGTTGAAACACATCGCCAAGAACAAATACAGTGGCAGCTTTTGTCTACGCCATTGACACCAGATTTCAGTTATTTCTTCTAATACTTGGGATGCAGCGAACGCGCGGCGGCTCTGAATAGGTTTCATAGTAAATTAAGACAAAGGTAGGATAATATCTATCAGTTTGATGGCAATGAAAGGAGCAACGATACCGCCAAGACCAAAGATGAAGATGTTACGACGTAACAGTTGATCTGCTGTTAAAGGTAAGAACTTCACCCCTCTAAGTGCTAGCGGAATTAGTGCCGGAATAATCAAGGCATTGTAAATCAGCGCCGAGACGATCGCAGATTGGGCACTCTTTAATCCCATAATATTAAGTGCGCCGATTCCAGCAGCAGCAAAGATTGTGGGAATGATCGCAAAATACTTGGCAATATCATTAGCGATGGAGAACGTGGTCAAGGCTCCACGAGTAATTAGCAGTTGTTTACCGATGGTTACTAAGTCAATCAACTTCGTGGGGTCTGAGTCCAAGTCCACCATGTTAGCAGCTTCTTTGGCAGCTTGCGTCCCTGAGTTCATGGCTACACCCACATTTGCTTGAGCCAAAGCAGGTGCATCGTTCGTACCATCCCCGGTCATTGCCACCAGTTTACCCTCAGATTGTTCCGAGCGAATCACCTCAATTTTGTCTTCTGGAGTCGCTTCAGCAATGAAATCATCAACCCCAGCCTCTTCGGCAATTACCGAAGCGGTAATTCGATTGTCACCTGTGAGCATGATGGTGCGAACACCCATGCGGCGGAGTTGGTCAAATCGTTCGCGCAGACCAGGTTTGACAATATCTTTGAGGTAGATGACACCATAAATCTTGTCATCTTGGCAAACAGCCAAGGGTGTACCGCCTAACCGGGAAACTCGCTCATAAGCTGCATCTATATCATCAGGAACGTAGCCGCCACGGGAACGGACAAATCCCTTAATCGCATCCACTGCACCTTTGCGAATTTGTTTGCCATCGGGTAAATTTGTACCGCTCATCCGGGTTTTCGCGGAAAATTCTACACCTTCGGCTTTATCAATGTTAAAGTCTACCCCAGCCTGAGATTTTTCTGCTAAAATCACAATCGATTTGCCTTCTGGCGTTTCGTCAAACAAGCTAGCAGCTAGGGAGACTCGCGCCACATCTATTATTGAGTGGTTATCTAGGGGGATAAACTCATCAGCCATTCGATTACCCAAGGTGATCGTGCCAGTCTTATCCAGCACTAGGGTGTTGATGTCACCACAGGCTTCTACTGCTCGACCAGAGGTAGCAATGACGTTAAACTGGGCAACCCTATCCATCCCTGCAATACCGATCGCACTGAGCAAACCACCGATAGTTGTGGGAATTAAAGCTACCAGTAGCGAGATGAGAATAGCAACGCTAGCACCCGCCCGCAAACTGTTTCCCGCCTCAGCCCCAAACGCGGTACTGATAAAGCTGGCGATGTAGCTAACAAATGGGGGCATTGTCGCTACCACAATCAAGAATACTTGTGTTAACACTGCCAACAATACCGTCAAAGCAATCTCGTTGGGAGTCTTGCTGCGTTCTGCCCCTTCTACCAAGGCAATCATGCGATCGATAAAGCCTTGTCCGGGATCGGCACTAATGCGAATTGTCAACTCATCGGAGAGTAGGCGTGTACCTCCTGTCACCGAGCTGGCAATATCTGTACCTGGTTGCTTCAATACCGGGGCAGATTCTCCAGTAATTGCCGACTCATCCACCGATCCGATGCCTTTAATTACATCCCCATCGGCGGGAATCATATTATTTGCAACCACTTTTACCAAATCGCCCCGTCGCAGTTCTGTAGAGTTGACTTGTTGTATAGAACCATCGGGGAGGATTTTATTAGCGATCGTATCCGATCGCGTCGATCGCAGTGAATCAGCTTGTGCTTTACCTCGTCCTTCAGCTACGGCTTCCGCAAAGTTGGCAAAAACGAGGGTGAAAAAGAGAATAAAGGTAATCAACCCGTTTAAGAGGCGTTGTTGGTTGACATCAGCCTGGATTGTGCCAAACAGATTTGGATTAAGGGTAACAAGCAAGGTGACAATTGTCCCTACCCAAACAACAAACATCACTGGGTTTCTGACAGTAATTCGCGGATCGAGCTTGACAAATGACTCACGAATTGCTCTTTGATAAAGTCCCCGCATATCTGTTTTGGAGGTGTGCTTGCGTGAGTCACGAGTTCTAGATGGAATACGAGGCGAGGGAGAATCAGTAGTAATTGGCATAGATTAGATTTTGGGGATGGGGCATTGGGCATTGCGGATGAATATTTGATATTCGTGGACGAGTCTTTGATAGGACTTACGCAAAAACCCTCTCAAACTCTCATTTCTCTGTTTCCTCTGCGTCCTCTGTGGTTCGTTTTCCGTTACCTATGCGTAAGTCCTATTTGATATTCGCGGGAGAGTCTTTGATATTCGTGGACGAGTCTTTGATATTCGCGGGAGAGTCTTTGATATTCGTGGACGAGTCTTTGATATTCGTGAACGAGTGTTTAAGGCTAATGTTTCAACTTCTCACTTTCTGTATTCACCGAAGAGGCTCCAGGGAAGGGGGCAGTTCTTGCTGGGGGAATGCTCCTTCCCATCTGCCGTGGAGCAGAGCGAAACATGGGTATGTTCGCGGAGCGTCTCGTTGGCGCAGCCTCTCCAAGAGTTGAGAAGCCCCGCCCTTCCAGGGCACTTTTACGCAAGCCGCGAGTACAAGCTCCCTCTCAGTCTTCCCCCCCGCTCCCTGCTCCCTGCTCCCCTGCCTCTTGTGACCACTCCTCCACTGCCTACCCAATACCTTTGGCGATAAAAAAGGCTTCACCGATGGGGCCTAATGCTAAGACTGGGAAGAATGTAAGTGCGCCCAAGATTAAAATCACGCCTGCGGTAACGCCTGTAAATAGTCCGGTATCGGTTCGCAATGTACCAGTGGTGTAGGGAACAGCTTGCTTACGAGACATACTATCTGCCAGAAACAGCAAACCGATGATGGGAATATAGCGTCCAGCAATTAAACTGAAGCAAGTACTCAAGTTCCACCACAAAGCGGTTGCTGTGGTTTTAGTGCCTGTAGCGATCGCAAAAGGTGAAGGTTGTGAATCTCCCAAGCCTTCAAACCCAGAACCGTTGTTAGCAGCAGCGGAAGCATATTCATAGATAACTTGAGCAAAGCCGTGGAAGCCGGGATTGCTAATTCCTGATAGTTGATCGGGAAACGCCAAGGCGATACCTGCGGGAATCATAATTGCGATCGGGTGAACTAGCAAAATCAAAAAACTAGCAAGTACAACCTCGCGCTTCTCAATCTTGCGTCCGAGAAATTCTGGTGTGCGTCCCACCATCAACCCTGTAGCAAACACAGCCAGAATTAGGTAAGCGAACAAATAAGCGGTTCCTGTACCCTGTCCACCCCAAATAATTTGCAAGAACATATTAGAAAGGGTAATAAAACCGCCGTTGGGCATGAAGGAGTCGTGTAAACTGTTGACTGCACCGCACATAGTACCAGTTGTACTGGTTGCAAATAGTGCAGATTGTGCCCAACCAAACCGGACTTCTTTACCCTCCAAGTTCGGTTGCTGACTACCCAGCAGTGCATTCACAGCCGGATTACCGTTGTATTCGCCAATGGCAGTAACAATGATAAATATTACATAGATTACGCCCACCATACCGTAGACTAACCAAGCCTGCTTAGTGTTATTCGCAAATAACCCATAAGTGTAGATTAGGGATGTAGGAATCGAAAGCATAGCGACAATCTGAATCAAGTTAGAAAATCCGTTGGGATTTTCAAAAGGGTGTGCGGAGTTAATGGCGAAAAAGCCGCCGCCGTTTTCTCCTAATTGCTTGATAATTTCAAAATGAGCAACAGGGCCACGAGCGATCGCCTGACTGATATTCGCATCTTCCAAGGTGGGAAATACAACAGCACCCGCCAGTGTTTCGGGAACGCCAGCAGCCATGAGAGCGATCGCGCCGACAATACAAATAGGCAGTAAAATTCGGGTAATCGAGCGAATTAGGTCTACATAAAAATTGCCTAACGATCTACCCGTCAATCCGCGAATAAAGGCAATTCCTACCGCTAAACCAGTAGCAGCAGAGGTAAACATGTGATAACCAAGTCCCCACATTTGGCTGCCATAGCTCATGTAGGTTTCACCAGAATAGTGCTGCTGGTTAGTATTAGTAATAAAAGAAATAGTCGTATGCAGCACTGTATCCCAGGTTGGGGCATCTATCTTAGTTGGGTTTAATGGCAGCCATCCTTGATTCATAATAATCAAGAAAATCAGCAACCCCATTGCTACGTTGCTGTATAGAATTGCCCGCCCATACTGCCAGCCAGTCATATTTTCTTTGGTTTTAACGCCAACCAAAGAATAAAGCACTCGCTCAACCGGATTCAAAATCGGGTCGAGAAAAGTACTTTGTTCTAGGTAGACACGCGCCATGTAGCGCCCAAAAACAGGAGTAATTGCTACGACAATTAGTAGCGTTAATATAATTTGAATCCATCCTTCTAGCATGAGTTAATCAAACTCCAACCTAAGTAAATTTGAGATAAATATCAGATATTTTCTTGTTAGGAATCGGAAATATTTATGAAGTATATTGGCATCCTTATTAACTAACCAATCTATAGTTATGGGCTTTCTAAATCAATCATGAGGCTTTTTGTTAAAGAACACAAGGTATAAATTGATATTTAAACTAGGCTATATAAGAAATATATGTTTCTATGTATAAGAGCGTTTATCTCGATATATATCTGCAAATATAGAAGGACGGCTAAATACTAAACAAATAGTTATATCAAGTCCGGTTAATCACTTATGATTACCGCATCTGTGCAAAAATCCCAAAAGCCTCTTTCCCCCTGCTCCCTGCCCCCTGCTCCCAGCAAGAACTGCGGTCTAAATAATAAGTCTTTACCCGGACATGATATTATTTGAGGATTACAGCAATTTTCAAGTTTCTTGACTACGTAGAGAATGAGTAAGAAACTTTAAAGGGGGGTTATAAACCAATACGCTTGGGTTAAGGGTTATTGGTGTAGATAATTGGTCTTTCAAGACGCGAAAAATAGCGTCTCTACATCCAGGTATTGGGTTATAAACTGCAACTACAGCAGTTTTCATTTGCATGAAGTACAAAACTACGGATTTTAAGGCAGGAGGCAGGAGGTAGAAACTCTTTATATCTGATGCGTGAGTCCTGGATTTTGTACCTTACTTACTTGCAAACTGCTGTATATGAACAAAAACACGATTGACACGCAATTCGCCAAAAAGCTTAATTTATCAAACCACTTTCTTTACGAGACGCTAGGCGTTGCTTCTTTGAATATTTTACAAAATACCAAATTAACCTAAATATGGATATTTGGTAATATTACATTTCAATAATTGCATCCAATATTTTGTAGCATTTTTTTGAGTTATTTCTATATCGCGCAAATTATGACCTTTGCCTATCCTTAACATATAATATGTTAGTTGTATAGCTATAAATAAATAGCGGAAGCCCAAAAGTTTGAAATGTTGTAAGAATAGGTGATATATAACTTTAAGTTTCTGTTTATGGCGAAAATAAATCCACCATTTCATTTGATGCTCGGCTATACTTTTTTGTAGACCTAATATAGCCTCAACCTCTATAAATTTATCTTTGACTTGATTATAAAATTTTATTTCTTTCTCAATGTCTCCAGCCTTGTATGATATATCAGCATCATCAGATAACTGATAGGCTTCACTAATTAAATGACCAACATTTTCTGCTTTTTGTTGGTCATATTCAAGTTTCATATATATTTTAGTTGCTGCTTCTGCCAATTCAGCAAATTTTTCAGCATCATGTAGCCAATATATTTTTGTTTGTAGTTCTCCTAAAGTAGAAGCTAGAGTATTATTCATCAATTTGGCTTGAAATATACTTCCGATTGTCTAACTTAAAATTAAACACTAAAATATAGCCTTTTGGGCAGGGGTGGCGTGGATTCTAGTTTAGTTTGAAATTCCAGGTGTAAAATGCGTCCTTGTAACTGTAGAAATGTGACGTAATCGGCGCGAATTGGTTCAATACTCAATTCAGTTTTGAGGACTTTCACAGAAGTTTGTGGTGAGTCCAGCGTTGCGGGAAACCCTCCTGCAGCAGGCGACTGGCGAACCCGAAGGGTGTACCTAAGGGACTTCCAATTAAAAAAATAATCAATCGCTGTGTAGGCAGGGGAGCAGGGAGCAGGGAGCAGGGGGAAAAGAAAAATATCATCTGAATAAATTGGGTAATTTATTCTCTGGAAGTCCCTAAAACCCAACTGGCAAAGGTAACAGGATGTTTTTCTGAAAGTAATTTGCACGGGTTATCAAAAAACATTGATGAATTATGAATTATAAATTTCAGGGTTAACACAATAAGCCAAACGATCGCCTCTCAATCCAGCGATTAAATTAGCGATCGCCATTGAAGCCATTTTTGAGCGCGTTTGACGGCTGGCACTGCCAATATGAGGTGCAATAATTAGATTTTCTAAGGTCAACAATAGGCTATTACTAGGAATCGGTTCTGGTTCGGTGACATCTACAGCCGCAGCAGCGATTTGACCACTTGCAAGGGCGCGATACAGAGAATCGGGATCGATAATAGTTCCCCGCGCCGTGTTAATCAAAATAGCCGATCGCTTCATCAACTCAAATTGGCGATCGCTAATCAGATGATAAGTATCATCAGCCGATGGCGTATGCAGTGTTACAAAATCTGACTCTTGCAGTAAGTGTTCTAACGTAGTAAACTCCACACCTAAAGATTGTTCTAATTCTGGGCTGCATCGTTGCCTACTCGTATACAAAATCCGCATTTCAAAACCTTTGGCACGACGAGCGATCGCTTGACCAATCCGCCCAAAACCAACAATTCCCAAGGTAGCACCCGTAACATTTGGACCCAACAACAAGTCTGGTTCCCAAGTCTGCCACAACCCTGCACGAGTAAACCGATCTGCCTCCACTACTCGCCGGGCAGCTGCCATTAATAATGCCCAGGCAAAATCTGCGGTAGCATCAGTTAACACCCCAGGAGTATGACCGACGGGAATTTGTCGTGCCGTAGCGGCGGCAATGTCAATGTTATCGTAACCCACCGCCATTTGACTGATGACTTTGAGTTTCCCAGACTCGATGAGTTGGCGATCGATTTGGTCAGTCAGCAGACATAGCAAACCATCTATTTCCTTAACTTTTTCTAGTAAAATTTCGTAGGGAGGGGGTTGGCGTTCTGGCCAAACTTCCACAGTGGCGAGCGATCGCAGTTGCTCTAATTCGATGGGTAGGCGACGAGTGACGAAGACTTTATGAAGCATAGTTTTAAAATAATTTCTGGAAAAAGGGCGCTTCTTGCATCGGTTTCCCCTTAAAATATCATGGCGGAAATTCAAAACCTGATAAAGTTGGTTTTTGTTCTGTGAAAATGAGGCGTGATGTTCCAATCAAGCAGCAAAGATATGTTTATGTCGGACAAAGGACGCAACGCCGGGATTGATGGATGCAATATTGCTAACACGCAACGCATACAGTTTGGCAGATTTAACTTAATTTTTATCCATTTTTCAAGGGGGTCTGTACCTCCCAAACCTTAGTGTGGCTTGGTTTTGCGATGATTGCCGCCCCTTGAAACCCTACCCCCTTGTGGGGGGTTTTATATTACGAATAAAGTTTAATCGTTTGAATTGGTAAGATAGATTCCCTCACTGTTTTACTGAGGTTTAACTGTCCTTTAACTTGAAATTTTAATTGAGATTTAAATGGATTAGTGAAATTGTTATAATTAGCATTAAGAAAGTGGATATAACTAATAGTGAGGTTGGTAATAATCTGATTACTTCGGTAGGGATTAGCTTGGAAATGCGAATTATAATCAGCAATTAATTCATCATTATTAGTTAAAATAATCCCAGATATTAACGAGAAAAATTTATCAATATTCTCTAGATTACTGTCGATGATATCTACAAAAAACTCTTGGGTAAATTCCCGGATTACGCATACGCTCATGAAGGAGTAATCTAGCTTGATTCTATCAACTTTTGCTATTTTTTTTTGAAAGCTGATTGTTCTTTGCTGATAATCAATATTGAAATCAGTATCTTCCTGAAGCAAATTCTGTTGTTTTTCAATGACGAGATGACATAGGATTGAACCTTTAATTGGTGTTTGAGCGAGTTGATAGATAACGGCGGGTTGTGGATTATCTATTTCTTGATGGAGTTGTTGTAGGGTTGGTTGGCTGGAACTGCTTTGTTTAAAGTTTTGATTAATTTCTAATTTACTAGGATAAATGCCTATCAATGGCAGTGATTGAGGTTGAGTTTCAGTGATGGGTAAAGCTACAATCTGATTATCTGGCTGGGTGATTAATCCAGCCAGTTCTGTTTGTAGAATTTGGCTAATTTTGATGAGTAATTTTTGAATCACGGCTATGATAATTTGTTGATAGCTTCTAATTCTTCATATACTTTGCCATTTTCTTCGCTGTTAGCTTTAGCGAGTTCTTCTAGTACCTGAATTGCTCCACTAATGCGGAGTAAGGTGTCTCTAATGCTAGCTTGTTTGGCTTCTAAATCAGCTAAGACTTGTTGACCTTCCGCAAATTCAGTTTTGAGGGATTGGAGGCGGTTTTCGATTTGTTGTTTCATGGGTTAATTATGAATATAATTATGATTTCATGATGAAGCAAAGAGCATAATAAGGTGGTCTGTTTTCGTGGGGTTGATTTTCACCTTGGGATTGAATTTCAGCAACGCTTATCAGATTAGGTTCGTTGGATGTAGAATCAAAATCTTTGACTGTATTCTGACCATTTATTCGCATAAGATACTTAAATTCATTACCATAGTTATGGTTGTGTGATGGCATTTGGGCAATTGTCAAGGTTACTGAATCACTACCCCCTGTCTGCCCAACCTTGTATAACTTGTCGCCTATGCCTGCACCTACTATAAACCGATTCCTCAGATCGGGTGTACCATTTTCACCATCACAAAGTTGCTACCCCTGAGGAATCTCTGTAGGCATTCCAGACCACATTAAAATCATTCCTCTTACAAAGGCACCGATACCGCTAAAAGCCGTTGCTGTCACTGTACCAGTGAACATGACATTGCCATTTTCATCAACGGTAATGCGATCGCTGTTTGCTTGTTCATCTCTGATTCTCAGCTTGTTAATTTCTGTGTTAGTTGCTCCATCGCCTGTACGTAGTGTCCACTGTCTAAAGTTTCCGGTTGATCCCTTCCCTGATATACCGAGTTTCCATGTCCCTTGGGTGTCCCTACTACCCACTTCCAGATGAAAATTTGGGCTGGTTGTCCCGATACCAAGGTAGCCGTTTGATTTCAAAAAAACTTTGGCTGTTTCATTTCCTGCCGTTGCACCTGGTGAAAAAATGATGTCACCAAACTCTCGCAGTTCCAGTTTATCTTCGGAACGTCTAAAAATAATGCGATGGTTATTATCTACGCTCCTAATCTGTCCATTATCCGCGAAGAAAATCTCACGGTTGGCATCTAACCGTAAATCACCACTGGCAATATGTAGTTTAGCTTTTGCATCTATCGTGCCAATACCAACGTTACCACCTGCGGTAGCTAAGTATGTACTTTGAGTTACTTTCAGTACGCCTTGAGGTTGCTGTCCCAATTCGCCAATTGCTAACCCGCCACTAACGATCGCCACTGGCTTATGTAGTGCGATCGCTGGATAATTTTCGTCTGGGTTAATTCGCAACCAATCTTTTTTATTTGTCTCCACAATTCCCAAACCATCAGCACTTTTGAGCCGATTGCCAGAAATTTTGACATCACCAGTCACATTCAAGGCTTCTTGGATAGTTAATGACCCTTTGAGAGTATCTGCACCTTCACGATTGACTTTCGCTTGTTGTAGGCGTTTAATCTCACTCATCGCTGCATTCCAATCAGCAGATAAAATCAAGTCGCCTGGTTTTTTATCTTGTGGTGAGAAGTTAGAATTTACCATTTTCTATCCTTATTAAAAAATAATTTCCCAAACAAGGGTTAATTTGAAATCAGGGGTTTTAGTGACGACGGGAAACACCACCCGGTTATACATCACACCACCATCTTTAGCAGCATTAAATAAACCTGCTTCCTTAAGTTCATAAGTCTGGTCTCCTGGTTCTTTAAAATCTAAGTCAGCACTAATAATAACTTTGCGATTTTTTTGCTTAATATCTCGCCCTTCTTTGGTGATAGTTACTTCAGGAGTATCACTCAAATCTTTGGATAAATCGATGGCTTTAATTTGTTTACGGAAGACTTCGGTTTGTAATTTATTATCTATCACCGGATTGACTGCTAAATTTCCTGTGCCGACAGCTAGATATCTGACAGGATCTATTTTTTGTCCTAAAAATAGCTGGGCAACTAAATCTCTACCTGTGTAGACAATAAAGTTATTTGCTTTAACTTCTGTGATTAATTCATCATCGCGATTAAATGTTTTAATTTGCAATCTTCCTTGCATATCTAACTCATCGGACATTTTCATATTTTTTTGCTCTTTTAGTTGCTCATAGTGGCGACAATACTATCCAAATCGATTACTTGTATCAAAGCCAGTGTAGTCAAAGACTCCAGAAAATACGAGATTATCTGATATGTCATGCTTCATTCCCTGCGGGTAAGGTAATTGATAACTGCCCACAGTAAAATTAATTTCTTCACTCAGGTGTTCTTCCTGAAAAGGCGATCGCACTATAGTTAAATAATCTTCATAGTCGTGAATTTCGGTAATGGCTTTTTCGTAAGTAATAATTGCTAGTACACCTGCTGCTTTCACTTTATCAACAATCCCTGAAATTTGATTCCGGGGATGGTTCTCAGATTCATCAAATTTATCGGTAAAACCAGGAATATCCCAAGGTATTTTTACTTCAAATACTCCCGGAGTGAGTTTATATAGTCTCATTTCTAAATTGATTGCAGCTTCAGCAAAGGCAAAAGTAGCAGTATCAAAATTTTGCTGATTATATAAACCTACAGGATAGGCAGCAGAGTTTTTAATGTCTGCTGTAAATCTCCACTCAGAATTATTTTGAGGTAATTTTGGTGTCGCTTCTGAAATCGAAAATACTTGACCGTTTAAAGAAGCTGTTTGCCCTCTAAAGAGTAGCACATCTCCTGGTTTTAATTCTCCAGTAAATGTAACTTTATATTGACTATTAATATTGATAATAGTCGGATTAACTAACGCTTCTACAGGTAAGTTACTTAATACTTGAATACGAATTTCTACGTCTTCTTCTTGACGATTGGGATTTTGGACTTCAAAATTTTGGAATAATGCTAGGGGATAGGTATAGCTAAGAGTTGATTTCGAGGCTCCTTCTGGACGCACCCAAGTTAGTTCGGGCATAAATTCAATAAATTGAATTTGATTTCTCGCGTCCTGCGCTGCTACATCATTACCAACAATACCAAGATTAGCAGCAACAATATCGATAATACCTTGTTTAGTCGCAGCACCCCGACGTAAAATTTGAATCAATCCTTTGAGCCGTTCTCGATACGGTGCATAAATATTTTCAATATGATTGGGATAAGCGGTGGTCAGTAGAATACGGTTTTGAATTTCTAATGGTTTATCTTGATAATAGTTAGGGATACTGCTTTTAATAATTGCATTGAGTAATTCTGGTTGATTGAGGCAATTATTAAGAGAATTAATGAGAGTTTGTTCTACTTCTTGTTCGCTAGGAATATTACTTAGGACAATTTCTTCTGGATAAGCAGCTTCTAGCAACATCCGGTTGAGACGTTGTAAATTTTCTCCAGTGGGCTGTTGTTTAATTAACTGTTTTACCTGTTCTTTAATGAGTAATTTATCAAATATTTTGCGATTTTTACGGTAAAAATAAGGATTGATTAGCTGCTGATTTAGTTCTCTTTCTAGTAGTTTATATAGAGTGATGCCCTGTGATTTATCTTCTAAAAATCTTTGGGAACCGTCATATTTCTCTAAAATTTGCAATGTATCTAAAGAAAGTTGATTTTTAAGATATTTACTCAAGTCATTTTCAGCAATCAGGATTTTAATTGCTAAGGCGGCTGCATTTTTGAAAGCTTTGATATTGAATTGGGCGCGAGAAATATGAAAGCGTTTTAAGATATCGCGGTTTTCTTGCCTTAAATAACGGGATAAAGCATCTTTACCTTCTTGGATGGTTTTAGCAAATAGGGAAATATTTCTAATAGAACCAGGATAAAATTTGTAGTTCGCCTGCATGAGTTGGGAAGTACCACCCAAAGCTTCTAAATACAGGATAAAAATTTGGTCTAAGTCTCCCTTTTTGTTGGCAACAAACCCTTGAGAACCTTGATTATCGGCTGTATCCACAAAGTGCGATCGCATGACTTTTAATAAGTCGCTTTCTCCTTGTTCCAGAATATAGCCAAATATATCGACAAATTTGTAGAGTAAACTTTCTACGTTTTCTGCATCATAGAAACTTGGTAGCCGATTTGTGATGCTAATAGTTTTACCGCGTTTTTCTTCTGACATCTCAGGTATTTCATTGTAAATAATTAATCAATTTATTTAGCTGGGGGTATGCGCGAGCCTGTGGCTTTGCCTTGATCAATCACGTTTTGTACATCTGGTTGTAGTATTGTAGTTGTTGGTGGAATGTCAATTTCTACAGTGACTTTATTTTTAGAGATAGGTAACATTTGAGCGCGTTCTAGAGAACGAATTAAGATGTCTCCTGTAGGTAAGGTGATATTTGGAGATTGCAAATTAAGTTTTGCAATGTTGTAATCGCTGTTTCTAAGATACTGGATTGTTAAATCTGCGAGTTTTTGTTTATCTGCGGTGGTGATTTGCTCAGTGATTAAATCTACAATATTCTGAGCAGTAATCAGTCTGACTTGATCGCGGATTAAAACTAGTAGATTAACTTTAATTTGGGCATAGTCTAAATTTTGTCCTACTGATAATTTTGGTAAATTTTGCATTAGGTTGCTATGATTAAAAATATTAGCGATCGCCTGCTGCATTAGCTGTTTTAGTTTATCTTTATTAATGTCTTCAAAGACTGCACCAATAATACTCAACTTAAACGTAATTGCGGTAACTTCAACATTAACTACTACGATATCACTGTTAATAGCAAAGGCATCTGCTAACCGTGGTTTTTCTAATTTGTCTACACGGATTTCCTGATTATCAATTCTATCTGTTTCGATTTTTTTATCTAATTGCACCTGAAAATCATCAATCTTCCAAGTGACATCTAGCACATTGTCTACAGATTTTGCAAATCTAACTAATTCTTCAATTTTAACTTTTTCTTCAGGCTGCAAATTTGCTAGATATTCTTCCAACTTAGTTCTAACTGTTTTGTAAATTTCCTGCTTTTCTTTTAACTGATAAGTGGGTGGTAAAGTTAATTTAAAAGCTCCGGTAATTTCCAAGATTTTATTATATATAAATAAATTACCAACCTCGGCTTTTTCCACAAAACTAATATCGATCGCATCTCCATTAAAAGTAAGTCCAGGCTGCCAAAATTTTGGTTTGAGATTAATCTCAATTTTGTCAATCTTAACCAAACTAATTTTAGTAATCTCCGCCTCAAGCTGCCTTTTGTTTATTTGCAAACTATGGCTGTCAAAATAAGCAACAATTTTTTCTTTAATTTCTGCTTGTAGTCTTTCATAGCTAACGTTAGCAGTTAAATTTTCGGACTGTAAACAAATATCTAGATTGACGATTAAGGGTTTAATTTCTGTAGCTACTCTGATATAACCAGGAGTAAATTTTTCTAAGACATCTACTAATAATTGTTTAACAGGCTTATCGGAGGCTTGATATTTTTCTGTATCTTCTTTGCGCTTTACCTCTAGGATAAAATCGGCTATGTCATTCACTCCGTTAATCTCTAAAACTTGCCTGGTAAACTGAGATATTAGCAACGGTTGCCCCATAGCCTGTTTAATAATGTGAGACTTAATAACTTTTTGAATTTCCTCTTCTAATTTGATTATTTCTGGCTTGGGTAGTTTTAAACCATTGACTAATTCAATTTTAAATACCCCATTAATAGTTACAGTAAGTGCTTGTTTAAGAATGACATAAATGCCTGCGGCTCTAACTCTCTCAATCTCTTGATTTAACTCACTAACTTTTCCGGTGTCCCTAAAGTCAATGCCATCAACAAATACTTCAATAATGCCAAAGTCTTTTAAGACAATTTGTTGGTGATTAATTGCTTGTATAGAAATATTTTGAATATTATTAATAGTAGGCTTATTAGTGGCTTGTAGAAGTTCTCCTGCTTGTCCATCTACTACTGAATGAACATTTACTTTCACAGGGCTACTATTGTTAATAGTAACTTTTTCTGTGGTTTTAAAGCTGTTTTGTCCGATTTTTATTTCTGTATCTTTGGGAATTATCACTGTTTGAGAATTACCATCTATATTTAGAGTGACTTCACCTCTAGCTTTGTGGAAGTTTTCCCGCACTTGTACTTGTTTAACACCCGGTAAACTAATTAAAGCCTGTTCAATTGCTGTAGTATTTGCGCCACTAGCAGCCAGCAGAGTTTTTTTAGCGCGATCTCGTAATTCTTTGTCTGTTTCTTGGCGTTTTCCAGTAAATAAAATAGCCTCTTGATTAATTACAGATTTTACTCCTGTAATTGGCTGGGGCATGACTGTGATAGTTTCCGCATCGGTTTTTTGGCTTTCACCGTGCTGCACAGCTTGCACTCTGACATCAATAGCTTTTATGTCTCTAGTAAGGGTTTGTGCTTCGATGGTTTTATAGACTTTTTTGGGAGATTCGGGCGTATCTTCGCTGGTAGCGATCAGTGTACCGATGGGAATCACAATATTTTCATCAATACCGATATCTCGAATAAATGCGACTTTCCCGGTAGCAAAGTCTGGTTCACCGCGCTTAATTCCCAGAATCGCAACTACTTGTTCTAACTGCACCCCCTCAGCGGTGTCAACATAGGCTGAGAGATAGACTTTTTCCATCTGTGCATATAGCAGGGCCATTTCGTAGGCGAAAGACTCGAACATCGTCCGCACTACGCTACCTTCTTGAAAGTCAGTCAAATTTGGCAAACTGCGATCGCGCATCGCCTGAAATATTTGAGCAAAATCCTTGCGTTCAAATACCATTTTTCATCCTTTAGCCCAATAATTTTAAAGATTCAGATTCAATGCAATACTCAGAGGTGAAGAGGTGTCAGTCCCCACAGGTTTGAGATTGATGGTGATTTTGAGGGTATTCCGTTCAAACACTGTTTTAGGGTTGGCAAAAATTATTTCCAAAACTTCAGCAATTCTGGATTCTTGTGCTAGACATTCTCTAATGTAAAGTTCCGCCAATGCCTGCGATCGCTGGTTATTTTGTTCTCCTACTAACTTATGCAGTCGAGAACCATAATTAGGATGTCCCAAAGCTACCAATTCACCCTGACGAGTCATCAAACGATTGATAATTGCCTGTGCCAAATTATCTAATCCTTTGACAGTAGCTAAATCTCGATTAGTAGGTTGTAAATCTACTAATTCTCGATCAGATAAGAATTGTCCAGATTTGCATCTTGTTAGCAATATATCAATTTGATTGAAGTCATTAGTCATTAGTTATTCATGATATGTTTTGAGTTGTTAATATTTTGTGAGCATTTTGGATTTCATAAAACATATCTAACTTGTCATTCCCTGTTTTTATTTCTCCTGTGACTTCCAAATCACCATTGATTTTTACTTTGCCTTTATTGCTAGGTGATAATTCAATATCCCCTCGCTCATTAATATTGATTTTGGCTCCATTACTCATTTGCATTGAGATACATTTATCTGAAATTTCTAAGACAACATCCTGGACTGCTTGACTTTTTATTATCAAAGATGTGTTGTCTGCAATTTCTAAAATAACTGCTTTACTTAGCTCTCTCTCATCATGACTTAATCTCAAACCACCATTAAAATCTAAAACACCTTGAATGGTTGTACCTTGTGGCTCGACTTTAAATAATTCTTGGCTATTTTCAGGTTTAACTACAAAACTTCCGTGAGCAGTAATTTGATTATTAGTAACTAGAGAAATGCCATCTTTTTCATGCAAACAAATTAAAGCATGACCAAAACTATTTTCGCCATGAGGACATTCGGCATCTGTTCCTTGACAAACTTCTCCATCATTTGGTTCTACATGACTTGGCATATCATAGGGACAAATGAATATTTTTAAATAAAGTGAATCAGCATCTTTTTGTTCCTCAATTAATGCTTTGGGGTTGCCTGTATATACATAATCACTATTTGCGCCTTTGATTCTAACCATATATTTTTTTATTTTGGGAATTGATAATTGGGAATTGGGGGAAATTTTTCCTTCTAATTAGCCGACTTTAGTATTTCTTGCTTTTGCTTGAATGGAATTTATTTTCTCAGTGGGAATCATAATTGGACAGGGTGCGCCAAGATTACCTACATGAGTATGGGTGCTGAGAATAATATCATCGTTGTCTCCGACTGCATTTGCAGCCATACGTCCGCCTACCTTTACCGAAGTTGTCGTCGCATCACCAATGGCAATGTTACCCATGCTTTTGACGGTGACATTATTACTAGCAGCATCAATAGTAATTCCGCCGCCTTCTACTGTTATTTTGCAACTGCCATTATTAATAGTGATGTTACTGCCTGAAAGCCCTACATTACAGGTTTCATTTTTGATATTAATGTCTGCTGATTCTACCTTTATATTACATTTTTCTGTTTGAATATCAATCTGATTATCATCAACTGTAACTAAATTTTTTTCATTCTTACTGGTAACTGTAATCACACCTTCACCATCAATTTTAAAGCTACCTCCACCTTTCAGATTATGCTGTAATATAAATTCTTTTACTTTGTTGATAGGAGGCAAGTCTTCATCATTATAAAGTCGTCCAATAATCACAGGGGCGTTGATATCGCCCCCTATAAATGTGACTAATACTAAATCGCCTACGTTGGGAATATTTACTAATCCAAGATGGGATGTGGTAACAGGTACTTTTCGTAATTCAAAATTTTTTCCATCTGGTTGCTTTTTATTTTTCAGCTTGACAGAACATTGATAATTATCTTTATCATCTTCTGCGGCATGGGGAAATACTGCTGTTACAATTGCTAACTCAGTAGTGTAAATTTTGCTGATTTCGTGTTCAGCAACTTTTTTCATGACTCCAACAATAGATTCCATCAGACTTGCTCCCAATTAATGAGGGTACAAAATCCGCTACGGCGGTTGAGGGTGTGAACTACTCCGGTAATTTTGAATTTACCGTTTTGCTGACTAATAGGCATTTGAGTAACTTGGATTACGTCGCCTAATTTGACTTTAGGGTTTCCTAAAACTTTCAATGTACCCCTTGGTTTTTGCGGTAAGTTTTGCAAAACTGCGGCAGCAATTTTGTTAGCTACTTGCTGAGTTCTAGCTGTAGGATCAGCTAGTCGCAGCATCATGGCGGAATTGCTTCCGGCCGTTCCTTTGACTTCTTTTTTAGTCAGCCAGGAGTAAGCCTGTTCACCTTGTCCTTGGCTTGCGGGACTTTCGCCGTAAATTTCCACGCCAGTAATAGTTTTGTTAACTTGATCTAAGGTGTAAGTGAGGATGTCTTCGCCATACTTGCATTCATGGGTGGTAGTGGCGTTATATTGAGCAAATACGGCTTTGTCTTCTGTGTCGGCGTAAAAATCAAAACCGCACTGTCTAGCTAAATGCTGGAGTTGGTCGTAAACTGGATAGCGATCGCCTAATGTATAGACTGAAAATTTTAGTCCATCTTCAATCTTAGCGACTGGCAATTTCAGTCGACTCTGGACAATATCTTTGATAATATCGCCCGCACTAGGTTTTTCAAACAGAACATTCAATCGAGCCGTGGTTAAGCTTTTAAAACTACTATCAGCATAGATAATAACGCTATCAATTCCCCAATCAACGCTATTAACTTTACCTGTAAACACTAAACTCTGGGTTTTGTCATCACCTAACTCTACCGATATCGAGTCTTCTAAATTAATTGTCAAATCTTTAGGTATCCCTAAGATAATCCGACAACTATTAACAGGGATATTCAATGATGAGTGCGATCGCAAATCAATCACTTGGCTCTTATCACTGTCTGTATAATTAAGTTGATCAATTTTAACTTTGTAACTAACCTTCAACATTATTTTTCACCTCCTCTTTGGGTTGAAAGCGCTGAGTAACATCCTAGTCCCCAAACTAAACAGGTAAAGCATTAATCAACCTGTCAAAAGCATCTCCCACATCTTCCAAACCAATATCTAACTCACTTTTTAACCCGGCTAATCTCGCCCTGAGAGCCTTAAAAATGTTATCTATACTAGCTCGCAATTTCTGAGTTTTTTGCAAAACTTTTTTGTCATATTGCTCATTTAACGAATCTCCTAATGCTTGAGGAATGTCTGTAATGAGTTGTAAAATCTTTTGATGTAAAATATCTAGCTTCTCCACTACAGCTTCAGGGTAAATCTCAGCCAATTTATCCTTAAAATAGGGAAAAATTGCTTCCAAATTCATGACAATTGTTCCAGGATATGCAGCCTCTAATAATAGGCGGTTGAGATAAAGTATATCTCCAGGTGATAGGGATGCTTTATTCTGAATGAGCAAGTTAGCATTGCTTGTTAGCTTCACACCTTCAAAGCGGTCTGCACTGTAAAATTGCGGGTCAAGTAGTAGTTCATTCAAAGCGGTAATGACGGCGGTGTTTCTCCCTGACGAATCACTAGCTAATAGCAACTTGGTGTTACTCGGTAATTTAGAACTGATATATTCTGAGACTTTATCTTTGGGTTCGCGTAATTTTTGAATCAAACTATTGATATTGGTAAAATTACTAGCATCAAAAGAATTTAATATCCGCCGGGGACTGAGTGATTCTACAGTTTTGACAATCACTTGATATGTTTGTTCCAATGCTTTAATGACTTCCGAACCCAAGAGATTGATTTTTTGCTTCACTGCTGTAATTGCATCTCTGATTTTATCGCCCATAGTTCTGGCTAAATCAGTGAGAATCCTGAGCAGTTTACTTGGTGCTTCTTCTACAGCTTTGATAACTTTTTTAATTTCATCTAAAACACTGCGAGGTTGAACCAGCAAATTATCAATTGCGGTGAGAATTTCCTTGATGGGATTGATAATTTGTTGGTTTAACTCATTGGGTATTACCTGTTTGAAATCAGCTAGCAACTGTGCAGGGGTTTTGGCGTTAGCAGTTTGCAATAACTTGTTGCGTTGTGTTTGAGTTCCTTGCAGTCTTTCTGTCTCTGCAACGATGGTTTGCAGTTGAGTTAAAATATCTGGCGGTTGTAACGGTGTTGGCTCGGTGGCTGTAAAGTTGGTGTATAGTTTCTCTAGGCGCGATCGCACATCCCGGTAATCTACTAATATCTCTATATCTGGCTGAAACTTCTCTAACTCTGCTTTTTTGGCTGCATATTTGGTTTTTAGAGTAGTCAGGCTAGCCGTGTAACCAGTAGTTGCTGTTGTAATTATAGTGATATTTATTGCCTCTAGCGGATTATTTACATAGGTAGCGATCGCATCTTGCAATTTTGTCCACTCTTCACTTAACTCCTGTGTATCTACTGCATTTACTTTAGCAACCAGTCGATCGCGAATTTCTTCAAGACCTTTAATTTTATCTGCTACACTGAAACTCAATATCTCTTCTAAATTTTTCCAAAACTCTAATTTCAACACATCACCTAAACCCAAACTAGCCATAAGTTTATCTAATTGGCTGAGTCCTTCTGTCACCTTATTTACTAAAGCCTCAACAGGTAACTTATCCAATTGTTCTGTAACAATTTTTAGCTGTACATCTAAAAATTCTGTGATTGGTTTAGGCGAGAAAGATTTAATCACATCCAGCAGTTTATTGTATAGTTATTCTAACTTATCGAGCAACTGTTTAGGATTAAGCACATCTAGTTTTACCAGCAATTCTTGATATAAATCCTTAACAGGCTGGAGTATTTTAGAAGGCTTGTAATCGTTTAGTTTGCTGACTAAACTATCTATGTAAGGGCCAATAAATTCTTTTACTAAATTTCCTGGATTTAAATTATTAATTTGCCCCTTGAAAATATCTGTTAATACATTCGGGCCGATTTGACTGAGCAAATCTTCAGGATTTGATAGTTTGTCTAAAAGTTTTTTAAATACCTTTAATAATGCGTCCAACATGCGAGCAGGTAACATACTCGCTTTATTGACAAATTCCTCAAATTCTCCGAAAACATTTTGAGCCGCAGGTGGTACATTGCTTATACTTAAACCACCAGTCAATTCTTGACTCAAACTAGAAATTGTGGAGTTAAGAGATTTGACATCAAAATCTTTAAAATTGTCGGCAGTAGGTGTTTCAGGAATAGCCGCTTGCAAACTTTCTAAATTGATGTCTTTAATTTTATCGATTTTTCCACTTACTGCTGCTTTCAATTCGTCAGCAGATACAGGAACGGCGGAAATTGTATCAGTAACGTTACCTAATGAAACCTGGGGAAAGTTGAGACTATCTTTAAAAGTACCAATATTAGGTAGAGGTTGATTCAGGGATGAAGCTATACCTTCAGCTTGCGTAAACTGATTTTGTGAATCCGCAAAGGTAACTTTAGGATCAATTTCTTTTAAGCTGTCTAAAATTGAGAGTGCCATATTAATTCAAAATTCAAAATACTTTATAGGAATAGAACTAAAAACCAAAAATAGCTTTTAATCCTGCTGTAGCTGTAACAAGATTTTCAGTTGCAGCTTTGACAGGCTCTAACGCACCTTTTAATGGTTCAATCGGGTTAGTAATTTCTGGTAAATAACCAAGAGCCAATACATCAGGAATTATGGCGACATCGATTAAATTGCTAGCTTCTACCTGAATCCCTCCGTCTAAATTAGTAGTTGCTGTTGCTGTTGTCTTAATTGGTGATTCAGCGATCGCTAGTTGATAACTAAACTGTTCTGGTTCTCCAGCTACTTGGAATATCTCAAATTGTTCGATAATGACTTGGCTAAAATAGGCTTGTCCAACAATTTCCGCCACCAAATCTACTGCTTCTCGTTGCTTGTAAATTTTTCGTAACGCCTCTAAATCTTTACTAGCGTTAGCCGCACCATAAAAAATGCCGTTAATTTGCAAGCGCACCGAGTCACGTCCCAAATCCTGGATCATATTTCCCGCTTTACCAGGAATGCGATGTAAAATCAAATCTGCTGTTTCTAAGGTGACAATGCGATGCACCCGATTCAGTTTGATACCGCCTATCTCTATCGTCATAGTTAGCACCCATAAAATCTGCGATACTCACGATTAATTTCTTGAGCGATCGCCTCGAAAATCAAATCTATTTCTATCTTTTGATTAAGAGGCTGAGAAAAGAAATTTGTTTCATGCTTGGTTGTAGGATTTTCTTGTGAATAGTTCTCTTGATGTTGTTCTTGGCTGAAGGAAGACTTAGACAACACATTACCTTTGCTGATTTGTTGACTCGTAAAAGGTTTTAGATGCTGCACTGTCTGGCTACTGGCTGGATAACCCACCACACCATCGCTCTCAAAGCTGGAATCATCAGCCTCAATTATAGATTTTGGTATTAAATTAGACCTCACTACCCAATTTTGCGCCTCTATTCCTTCCCAGTAGCCAGAATCTTGACTGCTAAACGCAGTTGTAGATGCTGTCTCAATTACGGAGTTGAGAGAGGGTCTAGGGGTATCAGGTTGTTGGGATATCTCAATTGCTGGTGCGGCTTGGCTGTTCACACTGTCAGAATCATTACTATAAGGTTCGGAGGCTAGAAAATTCGCTAACTCTTTGAGTCCCAAAAGCGGTCGCCTTTCAGATTGAGTTTGATTTTTTACCTCAAATTGCTGACTTCTGTTACCCGTAGTAGGGCGTACCCCCTGCGGAGTAAAAATCCCAGTCCCCTCTTTATCCCCCCCAAGGGGGAAATCCCCAGTCCCCAGCCCCCAGTCCCCCTCCGGGTTCGCAGTCGCCTGCGAAGGGAAACCCTCCCGCAGCCCTGTCTCACTAGTCCCCACCTCCTCTGACGACTCCCCAGGTATAAAGCCAGAAGTCAGCGATGTTTCTAGGAGTGCAAATTGATCGTTAATTTCCCAAAACGCAGACAATGCAGCATCTAGTTCTGTTAATGGTTGCAAATCTGCGTTCATGAGAAAATCGTTAGTTAGCCAACCTACAACCTGTTGATTGACTAAATCTTCAAAGTCGCATTGTAGGACTTTACCAAGAGCGATCAATTCCTTTTTCATCTTTCCTACGAGCCTCCTGTGTAAGCATCTGCATATAAACAGAGATTTGTGCCATAGTCATAGCTTGAACTTGTTGGGGAGTCCATCCAAACTCACGCGCAAAAATATATGCTGCTTGCAGTAATGCTGAGTTTTCTAAACCACTAATTGAATTTTTTTTTCTGTCAAACCGCTAATTTCGCGGATATGTTGAATTAAAAAAATTACCAAACCTAAGTGTAATTGTTTTACTTGCTCCAAGGACATCGCAGGCTGTACCAAAGATTCTTTAATCATCAGTAAAGGAATTAGTGCAGTATCATTTCTAGCTGCTTTCATAATTAACTGAAATGTACCGATAGTTAAAGGGCGCAATTGTACAACCAAATCTGGTTGAGGTTCATTTATTGGTAATTGATTATTACCAGGATGTAGAACGCTAGGGGAAATCACCACATCAAAGGTAATAGATGCACCTATCAATAAATCTTCTGGAGTTAATTGCATCAACCTGTCTCCTCAGAACTAATTCGCAAAGCTTTAAACGTCACAGACTCCATGACAAAATCATCTTCCGGTAGAGCGAAACTCCACGATTCAAATTTGACACCAAAGACTGTGAGAGTGCTACTACTGGCGGGTATAGCTGGGTTATTCAGTTTAATCACAATGTTAAAACTAGGTTGAGCGATCGCACCTGTAGGTGGTGGACTTGTTGCCCCATCTCCTAACAATAGCTTAATTAACGCCCCATTAATATGAGCGCGTTCGACGTAACCAAAAACACTAATATTTCCAGGGCGTAATTCTGTGGCAAAACGTTTACCCAGTTCATGATAAGGCTTCAAATCATTTTCTACCTTTACCTGAACATTTTGTAATCGTCCGACAATACTAGAGAGTTCATATTTGTCAATCAAACCATTAGCAAGTTTGCCTTCTTCTGAAGAACTATCATCAACAGCCAGCACTAAAGAGGCATCAGAACCTCGAAATATATTCACATTTGGCATGATTTATTTCCTTTGCATGGGAATAAGGATATGAGGGGGATGAGGAAGCAGAAAAGCAGAGGAGAAAAACTAATGACTAATGACTAATGATTAACCAAGGTACATAGTTACTTTGATGAAATCGATGCTAAAGGTTGGTTTTAGAGTCAGAGCCACAATCGCTTCACCATCAATTTCTTGTCTTCTAGTAGCCGAAACACTCAATTCATAACCCACCAAAGCTTCATCATTTACCATACGGCTGAGAAAGGCATCAATAGTGGCTTTCATTGCACCACGTACTCGCTCATTATTCAATTTGCCAATGTAGGGATTACAGGCAGAACGCACTCCATAAATTGCATAATCTACAATTCTTCTAGTAGTGATCTGTCGCCATGCCCCGTCATTGGTGGTAATACCTTTGACAACGCGGAAGCCATCCCGCTTTTCTACAGCTAAGACTCTGTTACTGACTAATTTCTCTAATTGGGCGGTATTAAATACGCTAGACAAACCACCCAGGCTGAGGGTTTTATTGGTAGGGCTTGCTTGTACTGGTAAAGACGCAATCAATCCAGCTACGGCTGCTGCTAAATAACTACCTGGTAATTTATCTGTTTGATTTTTACCTGTAACTTGAATACCAGGTGCAGTGAAAATTATGCGATCACTGTTGAATGTGTGTTTAGCGATCGTGTCTAGGTTATCTTTACCATTTTCAAACCCACTACCAACAATTGCAATCCGTTCTCGCTTAGTGTTGGCTGTAATCTTGAGATGTCCCTCAATCACTTCTTTGAGCCAATCAACAGAATTATCTTGACCAGCTAACAGTAGGATATTAATTATTTCGTTTTCTAGTAGAGCTAGACTGGTTTGATATGCCTCTTTGCCAGCATCTGCACCATCATTACCACCACTAAATGGATTACCTGTGTCTAAGTCTGTATTGCTCGGTAGTTTATTATTTAAAGTCTTACCCAACTCATTACCAATCACCAATCCTGAATTGTCATTAATTGTTTTTTGCAAGTTCTCAATCTTACCTTGTTCAACAATATAAGTTTTTTGCACGCTACCGTAAAACAATTCAAGTTTTTTAGTTGCGGAACTCCTCCCTCCGGTGTACTGATTTTTATTTTGATACTATTTCCCCATTGTCCTGGTGTCTTTGCCTCTAATTTCAACAAATTACTTGCCCCATCTTTCAGTTGATAGGATGCTGGAGCAGAAGTTTTTGCAGTGCGAATTGCATAAACAGTCTGCCCACCATTGTTGAAAATTAGTTCTAAAGCTCTGATTAGCGTCAATTCATTTTTATTCCCACCCTCCCATGTATTGCTCTCACCAAAAATTTCCTTAGCCTCAGAAAAGCTGCTGATAATTTTTACCTCATCTACAGGGCCTTTCCCCGCAGTACCCACAATCCCAATGTTACCTGAAGCGATGCTACCTGCACTAATCAAACCTTCATCAAGTACTGTAATATAAGTACCTGGTAAAATAGTTTCTACCATGCCTAATCCTAATATTAGTAAAAATTTTGCCCTAAATCCTTAAAAGCTTCACCTATAAGGATGTTAATAAAAAAATTGACATTACCCACCACCATATTATTGATCCCATTTTCTCAGCCAAACTGAGAAGCTCAGTAAAGGAGAATGGAATATTTTAGCTTATAAATTTCCTCTGATAGATATTGAGGTACACAGCTATAGCTGGTTAATTGTAGTTGCTCGTAATTAGGTACAGCATCAAACTAATAAACTGATGCAGTTATGGCCGATCAAAAGCTAAAAGCCCTTTGAAAATAATTGAGTTTTAGACTTGTACTGCTAGTAAGACTGGCAAGTATTATGTTGACTGAGGCATGATACCTGTTTTTAAAAGAAAAAAGTTCAGTAGTTTTACGTAAAATATCTCGCAAATGTAGAATTTAGTAATTTGTAAGTGTTTCTGACAGCAATTAGCTTTTTAGTTTATAACTCCTTTTTTAAATAGATGTCAAATAAAGTGTTATTACTCACCTTCCGCACCCTAACTGTTACACATCAACAAAAAGCTGAGAAAGTAGTACATAAGAACTAAAATTGATGAAAAAGTTAAGAGACTTAATGAGAAGAAGTAGTAATAGAACAGGGCAAACGCATCTTATTTACTAATAAAAACTAAAGAAGATTTCACAATGACATAGATATAGGTTAGTATCTTTCCTTGTCCCTTTTGGCACGGTTATGCCAAATACGCTAAATATACAGTTAACTTCAGTAGACCGAAAAGTTTTGCGATCGCTAAAAAATAGTAGTGTACGATACCGTTTTTGGCGGAATGTAACAAAGCTGATTGTCAAAGCTAAATGATAAGATTAGCTTATAATTTAGCTCCAAAAAACAACCAAAATTAGCTAGGTGGTAAACAAACTTCGCAAGCTAGCCCATAGTTACGGTCTACGGCTTGACGTAAAAATTCAAGCATTTGTTTGAGGGTAAATAGATGAGAAAAAACTTGTCTAGAGCTTCTTTTTAAACGGCTGAGATAATGCCAGACTAGATAAATTGTAGTATTCTCAATACTATCTCTTTGATATCATGTCCGCTTGATTAGTTATTATTCCGGGCATCTTGGTAAACTAAATCATTCAAAAATGGTACTTAAAATCACAAATGTTAAACAAAATTATACTTAGGCAGGTGTTCATCACACAGCGATCGCAGAACTTTTCGGTCTACTGAAAGTTTTTCCATCATCCTGAATGCTTTGGAGTCTCTGGGATACTTTATTAATTACAGCGTCGTTAACATTGCAGATTTCGGACTACCCCAAGCGCGGCGGCGTTTAGTTCTAGTAGCTAGCACAGAGAGTGCTATCTCACTACCACCCACATCTGGCCATATCGGATGGTAGGCGGGGTTCATGGAGTGTGCCAAAGGTATCGCTCCATTAATCCCCATGATGCCCGATTCTCATCTACTGCTCAAACAACAGCAAGTCGTAGAACAATTTCTGGCTACAAATGAACCCGCAGTTTGTCACCGTAGAGCAGATGAACCGCAGGGGAGCCATTCTTGAGGCGGTTGATATCCCATGAATGACGCGCCCTCTGCCACTCATTGCTACTAGCTTACCGCGCTGCTTACAGCACCCTTAAGGGCTGCAATTCCCTGTTCAATGCTAGCCCACAGACCCATGTCAGGTTCCTTCCCGGCTATCTCTCGCGTTCCGACGAAGTAAAGAACACCTTTAAGAATCTCTTGGTGAGCCCGATTTTCAAAATTAACTCGGTTGAGCGGTTCCATCAAATTTTGAAGGTCATCATTCAAGGACTGGGCAACCTTGTGTAGAACTAGCCCGGTCATTGTCTGTTGATGCTTTAGCAACTCGAGCTGTAAGTACTTGTCATACAGAGTTAGCTCGGAACCACTCATCATTTGGCTTACCTTCTGGGCATGTTGAGTAGTAATGTCGCGAGGTTCTGCTGCGTTGCCGTATCTAGAAATAGCTGCTTCGATGATGCCGAGATTTTCGCGATCGCTCTTTATCATTCCTTCGAGCCGCTCACAAATCGTATTGTCGTCCGTCTGTGCTATTAACTTTTGCTCACTTTCCAACAGAACATTCTGAAAAAGTTTTAGATCGGCAAGCTTAGTCGCTATATTTGTCACATCGGTCATTATTATTAACTCCAGACTACAGGTTTTATCGGTTATGACAAGCAAACTCACTTTTTCCATATTCTCGTGAGGTTTGAGTCAGTCCGTCCCTCCTCAGAAAGATTTATATCAATTTTTATTGGAGATTAGTTCGCGAATGCCATTCGCGAACTAATCTCCCCTTTCCACATCCCGTGAAAAGTCAGGAAACAGAATCAACTATTTTTAATTTTTGATAATCCGTGCAAAAAGAAGCGTTAAGGCGATATCGGTATCTACAATATAGATCCAACAGTTCAGGCAAAGCGTAGTAAAGTTAAAGTAAGAAATCTCAAGGTGCGTGTAGGTATGAAAACTTACCGACTATAAATTTAATAGTATATACAGCAGTAACTTCGATCGCTCCCAAAGCAAGATTGTCGCCATGACTAACTCAACTCCAATGGATGACGATAAAAATCCCCCAAAGAAGAAAGGCAAGGGCAAGTCGCTTCCTCCCAAGCTAATTATCTGGCTGGGAAAGTTTGTCTGGACGAGTATGTGGCAAATAATGATGTCAAATCTTGCTCCTCGCAATCAGTCGGGAGCATATATTCGTCCTAATAGCCAGTTTCGCAAGTTCATCGGCACAGACGAAGGGAATTCACACCCACCAGCAACGGGGCGCTACAAACTCTATGTTGGGCTGGGCTGTCCTTGGGCACATCGAACCTTGGTTGTGCGATCGCTCAAAAAACTCGAAGCGGTAATATCAGTATGTGTCGTCTCTCCTTCTCCCATTGAAGGCGGTTGGATATTTAACCAAGAAGAAGAAGGTTGTCGCACACTGGCTGAATTTTATCAGCTGGCAGAACCCGGTTACAGTGGTCGCTCTACAGTACCAGTACTATGGGATAACCAAACAAAAACTATCGTCAATAATGAGAGTTCAGAGATTATCGTCATGCTGAACTCTGAGTTTAACGGGTTCGCCAACAATCCGACGTTAAATCTTTACCCAGAAGAACTTAAAGAAAAAATTGACTGGTGGAATGAAAAGATTTACCACGCGGTAAATAACGGTGTGTATCGCTGTGGCTTTGCCCAAACTCAAGAAGCATACAATCAAGCCTGCAATGAACTGTTCGCAACTCTCGATGAGATTGAACTTGCATTGCAGACTAATCGCTATCTCTGCGGCGAACATCTTACACTTGCAGATGTGCGTTTATTCACCACATTATTTCGGTTTGATAGTGCCTACTATGGGTTGTTTAAATGTAATAAGCAGCGAATTCGAGACTATCAGAATCTCGGAGCTTATTTACGTGACTTGTATCAGCTTCCGGGTGTAGCTGACACTTGCGACGTAGAAACCGTAAAGCGGGACTACTACGGGAACCTATTCCCACTCAACCCCGGCGGAATTATTCCCAACGGCCCTGATATGTCCTATCTTAATCAACCACACGATCGCGATCGCATTGGCAAGGTGAATGCTTCATGAATCAGATTAATCGGGTTGCAATTGTCGGTGGAACTCATGGCAATGAGTTTACAGGAGCCTACCTAATCCAGAAATTTGCCCAGTTTCCCGATTTAATTACTAGACCAAGTTTTGAGACAATCACTCTGTTAGCAAATCCCAATGCTTTTGCCACAGGAAGACGATATGTAGACAAGGATTTAAATCGCTGTTTTCTCAAGCAAGATTTACAAAATCCGACTCTGAATAGTTACGAAGAGTTGCAGGCTAAATTAATTCAGGATACCCTAGCATTAAATGGGGATAAACAAGCAGATTTCATCTTAGACTTACACAGCAGTACAGCTAATATGGGTCTGACAATTATTCTTGATAACAGTCATACTTTAAACTTAAAATTGGCTGCTTATCTGAGCCAGCTTAATCCTTTAGTTAGGGTTTATCGCTGCTCTTTTAAATCAATTGCAGAAAACCCATTTGTAAATTCTCTGTGCCAATTAGGCTTTGCGTTCGAGGTTGGCCCAATTGCCCAAGGACTCTTAAAAGCGACGCTGTTCCAACAAACAGAGGAACTTGTTCGCGCTCTTCTGGACTACCTAGAACAGTTTAACCAGGGTAAAAGTCCATCAAATAACGAAACGTTGATTCTCTATGACCATTTATCAGTTGTAGATTACCCAAAAAAACCGGATGGTACAATCTTTGGAATGATTCATCCAGAGCTTCAGGATAAGGATTATCAAGCCTTGAACCCAGGAGATCCAGTTTTTATAAATTTTGACGATAAAACAATTGTTTATGAAGGTGCATCTACTGTTTGGCCAATTTTTATTAATGAGGCAGCTTACTACGAAAAGGGAATTGCCATGTGTTTGACCCAGAGGCAGCAAATCAACATCTAAGATGTGGATAAAAATTTTTGGATAATTGCTTTTAATTGGAAGTGATCATAGAAATTGAACATCCAAATCATTAGACCTCTTGCATAAATCAAAAATAAAGAACCCCACCCCGCATTTGAGTAAAGCAACCTCTCCCCTCCATCACATTGATTAAGAAGTAACGCTGTAAAGACCCTTTGCACAATGGTTTCTGATCTGGGTAGCTTGAGGACTCTTTTGGTTTGTAAATGCGATCGCTCTGCCTTTTTTATAACTCTGGTTCACCCATTTTTTGATGAGTTAGAAAAAATAGCAGTAGATAAAGATATTTTAAGTGTTAAAAAAAAATAATACCTCTGAGTTAGCTTTGTTGAGACTCTCGGTAAATCGGCTAGCCGAGAATTATGTGTAATATAGATCACTACCAAGCTAGAGGGAAGTTCAAAATGGTTGCATTTACTCTAAAACCAACACAGATGCTCGGACGCATACTATCCGCATCGCTAATTAGTTTGATGTCCTTAGAGGTTCTTACCACCGCAGCGATCGGTCAACCGCCTGCTGCGTCTGTTGAAACCAAGCTGAAAGTGCCTAGTACAATGACCTCTGCGCCCTTTAATACTAACCGTTACTTGAAAGTGCCGCCCAATTTCTCCGTCTCTGTTTATGTTCGCATAAACAAAGCTCGCTTTATGGCACTTGCTCCCAATGGGGATCTTCTAGTATCACAGCCCAGTTCCGGTAAAGTGTTAATCGTCCGGCCAAATGGCAGCAAAGACCCAATTATTTCTGACTTCGTGACGGGTCTACGCAAACCACATGACATTGTGTTTCATAAGATTGACAACACCACATACATTTATATCTCTGAGACTCATCAAATTAACCGCTTCATCTACAACTCTGGAGACTTAATTGCGAAAAACCGTCAAATCGTTGTAACTGGCTTACCAGACAGCAGCACACAGGAACTCAAAGGCGCTTATGGTCACGAACTGAAAAATATCGCACTTGATGCCAACCACAAGCTCTACGTGTCGATCGCCTCTACGTGCAATGCCTGTAAAGAAGATACTGTCAGTACTCCAAAACGTGGTGCAATTTACCAGTACAACGCTAATGGAACCAATCAGCGACTTTTTGCCCAAGGTTTACGTAATGCTGAAGGGTTAGCATTCTTACCTGGCACAAATGACCTTTGGGTAGTCGTTAATAATCGAGATAACATCGCCTATCCCTTCAAAGATAGCAGTAACAATTACGGTAAGGTTATCCCCTCCTACGTAGACAACCACCCACCAGAAGAGTTCACGAAAGTCCGAGATGGCGGTAACTACGGTTGGCCATTCTGCAATCCCAATCCTGACACGTCAAACGGCCTCAACAATATGCCATTTAACTGGGACTATCAGTTCAATGGTGATGGAAAGGTTATTTGTAATGCAATGGACAGGATTAGCAAAGGTATCCAAGCCCATTCAGCTCCCTTGGGACTAACATTCTTACAAAATACCAACTTTCCCAGCCTATACTCAAATGGGGTAGTAACAGGGCTGCATGGTTCATGGAATCGGCAGAAGAAAACGGGCTATAAAATAGCTTACTTTCCCTGGAACAGTACGACAAAGACCCCAGAGCAGGAGATAGATTTAGTCACCGGTTGGGTAGTCCCAGCAACGCAAGAAACCTGGGGGCGACCCGTGGATATGGTAGTAGATGGGCAAGGTAATTTGTTAATTTCGGATGACTACAGCGGCACTATCTATAAGCTTTCCTACACGCCGTCACAACAGGTTAAGGTCTACAGAGACCCTAACTTTGGTGGAATTTCCCAGTTTTTTCCTACAACTCCAGGAGTATACAAAGCAAACCGAGGTGACTTAAATATTGTTGGTAATGACACTATTAGTTCATTAAGTGTACCATCGGGTACAGAGGTACGTGTGTGCCAACATGAAACTGGTGGTTTATGCGGTGACTATACTGGTGGTGATTATAAATCCCTTGGAAATGGCCTTGATAATATCATCTCATTTATAGAGGTCAAGTAGCACCACTCACCGAATTTTTAGGTCTGATATCAAGTCCGGTTAATCACTTATGATTACCGCATCTGCGCAAAAGTCGGAAATGCCTCTTTCCCCTGATTTTTGCGGTCTAAATGATAAGTTTTTAGCCGGACACGATATGAGACTATGTTTGGAAAGTCAACTAGAAACTGCGATTGCAATTTTTCCCACTGCACGCCCAGTTTCGCTATAACCATGAGCCGCCGCTAGTTCTTGTAAGGGATATGTGCGATCAATTACTGCACGAATTTTACCCGCTTCAATCAATTCTTTCAGATAAATCAAATCTTGTGTGTTGGGTTTTTGTAGGATAAATTTAGCTTTTTGAACTGGAAGGAACGCCGTTAAGACGCTCTCTAAGAAGACTTCGGGGCTGGGTAGTGTGGTGATATAAATTCCATTGGGTTTGAGGACTCTTTTGGTTTGAGAGAGCGATCGCTTACCCACTGCATCAAAGATAATGTCATACTGCGCTGTATCTTGGGCGAAATCTTGTTGCGTATAATCAATCACGCGGTCTGCTTCTAAAGATTTCACCAAATCCAAGTTTTTGGTACTGCTAACTCCCGTCACCTCTGCCCCTAAAGCCTTAGCAATTTGCACCGCAAAAATCCCTACACCCCCCGCAGCACCATTAATCAAAACAGTTTGTCCTGCTTGAATATTTCCCCGATCTCGCAGCGCCTGCAGAGCCGTAAGCGCTGCTAAAGGCACAGCCGCAGCTTCTTCATAAGATAGATTCGTTGGTTTGAGTACCGCCAAGTTTTCTGGGATGGCTGCAAATTCGGCGTAGCCTCCTCCAGGGAAGCTAGTACTGCCATAAATAGCATCTCCTGGTTTAAAGCGCGTAACACCAGAGCCAACCTCTACGACTTCTCCCGCTACATCAAATCCCAGAATCTTTGGGAATTTGCTGCCAGTAATTAAGCTCAACATCCCTTTGCGAATTTTCCAATCAATGGGATTAACGCTACTAGCACGAACTTTCACAAGTAACTGCGTTGGCTCAATTTTCGGCTGCTCTACATCTTCATACTGCAAAACTTCAGCCGCGCCATACCGACGGATAATGACTGCTTTCATCGTATTCCTCTTACTACCCTGTTTTACTCACACAACTCAGACAGCCTATTTTTCCTGATAAATCTAGTGTAGCGATGTCTACGATGGGCTACACCTACGCATGGGATTTAACGAAGATGGTAGGCACAGTCAGAGATTTCCTAAAATAGAAATATCAGTCTAAGACTACACCTGTATGCCAGCTAGAGACATCTATCACAATAATGTCAAAAATGCTTTGATTAAAGACAAATAGACAATTACTCATGACCCACTGACTCTGAAGTTTGGTAAAAAAGATTTGTATTGTACTTCATGCAAAAGAAAACTGCTGTATATCTTGCAGTACCTGACAAAGTTTTTAATGATTTGTTTCAAGAACCCATCGGCAAACTTTTGCTGATAAATCATCGTTTAAAGCTGATTACCTTTAATCCAAAACAGGAGGTCATCAAACAATGGATTACATTACACCATGTCCGGTGAAAGACTTATCATTAAGACCGCAGGGGGCAGGGGGCAGGGAGCAGGGGGAAAGAGGGTTTTAAGATTTTTGCATAGATTACGGGAATTATAACTAATTAACCGGACATGATATTACACCAAATTAGACCACTATCGCCAGGTGATTGAAACTATCCTCAGTGAATATGCTTCGCTACCCTATTCCTATGCCAATATTCAATCGGAAGTGGTGTTCGATCGAACCCGCGATCGCTATTTGTGGATGGATATAGGTTGGGATGACGATCGCCGCATTCACGGCTGTCTGGTTCATATTGACCTAATTGATGGTAAAATCTGAATTCATAACGGGATGGCACTGAAGAAGGCATTGCCGCCGATTTAGAACGGGCTGGAATTCCTAAAGAACATATCGTCCTTGGCTTTCGTCCACCGGAGTTAAGACCATACACTGGCTATGCAGTTGCTTAAGGTGCGTAGGCGCAGCCCGTCGTAGACATCGCTTTTTAAAAGTTAACACACAACATTCTCTTTATTCTTCAGTGGTAAATACAACACCTTCATACAACAATTCAATTGGACACTCAAATTCAATGCTTGATAAAGCGATCGTATCTCCAGCCGTGTAGGGATAGTAAAGCCACATCCTACCCTCACCCCGACAGTAACGTTCGACGGAGATTTTTTCCGAGTCAATCAAGATATATTCTTGCAAACTGGGGATTGTCAGATAATAAGTGAATTTTTCACCCCGATCTTTCGCGCTTGTACCTGGCGAAAGAACTTCGGCAATCAGCTTGGGATGTTGAATAAATTTGCGGGCATTCAGGTCTTCAGGGTCGCAACTGACAATAACATCAGGATAATAGTAGCGGCTCTGGGCAGTGAGTTGCATTTTCACATCTAACACATTCACTCGACAACCCCTGGAACGCAAATGAGGGTACAAAGGTCTGTAGAGATTTAGTGCAATGTCGTTATGGGGAATTGTACCGCCTGTCATGGCAAATACTTCGCCATTGGCATATTCGTAGCGAAGGTCTTGCTGAGGTTCCCATTCTAGATATTCCTCAACGGTCATTTTTAGCGGCTGTTGGGGGATAACGATCATAACTAAGATTTTTTCACGCTTGGTTTGATTGTAGCTAAATAGTATCAGTAACAAAGAGCGGTATCTGGAAAACCTCTCTCTTAAAAGAAGAAAGACTTTAAAGTTTCCCCCTTCTAACGCGGGAAGATGGTTAGGTTTTTGCTAAGGTTTGTAATGAGCAATTCAGAAAATTTATTGCGATCGCTCAATCATGTTAGATTATAGTTTGTTGTTTCTCTCAAACACAAAATCCGAGAGTTTCCTACCCATCTCCTGATTGTGAGAATGAAAAAAAGGAGTTAAAAGTTAAGTTTTTTGAAAATGATATGCAGCAATACATCTGTTTTCAGCACCTCATATTGCTTACCAGATAAGACTTAGAACCATAATTGAATATCATTGTCAAAGCAAAAATTAAAAAAATATGAAGTGCATTTTTACCCTCAAAAAAATGATATGTTAGATACAGAATTGAATTTCGCTTTTTTTCTGGAGTAAAACAATATAGATTACTCCAGTTTTTCACCCTCAAAGCCTCGGCATTTATTGCTTTTGACACAAATTGAGGGCAATCTGAGTACACATTTAAATAACCAAAACCCAGTTGCAAGTAGATTAAATTCTTTGCTGGGATTGAGTTGTGGCTGAGTACAAATAAATCCTGAACCCCCATCTATAAACACTAGAACCCCAACCAAAAAATACTAGAACCCCTACCCGAAAAAAACTTTTTTAATTGTTGTAATGGTTGAAGAATTAGGGTTTTTATTATTTGAGTACAAACGTAATAAATCCAATAAATTCTATCCTAGAGAGACGCAACATCTGGCTGGGAGACGGCTGCTATAAATCTTATATCGCCAATCACTTGACGCTCCAATACAAAATGAAGCGAAGAATGAGTGGAGGGATGACATAGCACCATGCCTCAAGTGAATAGAAGTCGCGGCTGTAAGCACAAATTCTACCCAAGAACCGAACATTGACACACACCAGCCGAACATCAGATATCTATCGCCTGCCTTACTTGAAAACAAGTCGCCCGAACCCAAGGGTTTGCAGGCAGTGTGGAAGACGCGACTTCAATTCCTGGGCATAGAGAGTAGCAACAGCATCTCCCACAGTGGCAGCCAAGTCCACCGACCTTTTGCGAAACTCAATGACATCATCGTCTAAACGACTCCTCAACTCCAACGCTACGGAATCGCCAACCCAAGCAAAATCAGGTGGTTGCGGCTGCGACAGCACCAGCAACGCCACCGTGGAAAGGGACGAAAAGCTCCAAGAACGCATTGCGAAACATCCCTGTTACAGCGAAGACGCTCATCACCACTACGCCCGGATGCACGTTGCAGTTGCTCCCGCTTGCAACATTCAATGCAACTATTGTAACCGCAAATATGATTGCGCTAACGAAAGCCGTCCTGGAGTAGTTAGCGAATTGCTAACACCAGAACAAGCAGCACACAAAGCTTTAGTCATTGGCGGCAAGATTCCCCAAATGACAGTTGTGGGAATTGCCGGTCCTGGCGACCCATTGGCGAACCCAGATAAGACTTTCCGCACATTTGAGTTGATTGCAGAGCAAGCACCAGATATTAAGCTGTGTTTATCAACCAATGGTTTAATGCTGCCTGATTACATCGATCGCATTAAAGAATTAAATATAGATCACGTGACGATCACCATTAACATGGTAGATCCAGAGATCGGTGCTCAGATTTATCCTTGGGTTCACTACAAGCGCAAGCGTTATAGAGGTCTTGAAGGCGCGACAATTCTCCACGAAAGACAGATGGAAGGATTGCAAGCCCTTAAAGATGCTGACATCTTGTGCAAAGTTAACTCGGTGATGATTCCCGGAATTAATGACCAGCACTTAGTCGAAGTGAATCGAGTCATCCGTGAGAAAGGTGCATTCTTGCACAACATCATGCCATTGATTTCTGCACCAGAACATGGCACACACTTCGGTTTAATCGGTCAACGCGGCCCCACACCCAAAGAACTCAAAGAAGTTCAAGACAATTGCTCTGGTAACATGAAAATGATGCGTCACTGTCGCCAGTGCCGTGCCGATGCAGTCGGATTGTTGGGAGAAGACCGCAGCCAGGAATTTTCCAAAGAGAAATTCTTGGAAATGACTCCAGAATACGACATGGACAAACGCCAAGAAGTTCACGACGGTATTGAGAAGTTTAAAGAAGAACTGAAAGTAGCCAAAGACAAGGCGCTAGTCGGCAAGAAATTTGCCAACAATCCCAAAGTCCTCGTTGCAGTAGCAACCAAAGGCGGCGGATTGGTTAACCAGCACTTTGGTCATGCCAAAGAATTCCAAATTTACGAAGTGGATGGTAGTGAAGTTCGCTTTGTCGGTCATCGCAAAATTGACCAATACTGCCAAGGTGGATACGGCGAGGAAGCTTCTTTTGAGCATATAATGAAAGCGATCGCAGATTGCAAAGCAGTTTTAGCCTCCAAGATTGGTAACAGTCCTCAAGAAAAATTGCAAAAAGCTGGAATACAGACTGTTGAAGCTTACGACGTGATTGAAAAGGTTGCTTTGGAGTTTTACGAGCAATACGTTAAGGAATTAGGGAACTAGGGAATAGGGACTGGGGACTGGGGATTGGGAATTAACGAAGAATTTTCCCAATCAATACCCAGTATCCAATACCCAGTACCCAGTACCCAATTCCCAGTACCCAATCCCAAAAAGGAGAATAATCATGGCTTACACAATTCTTACTAGCCAGTGTATTTCCTGTAATCTCTGTCTATCTGTATGTCCCACAAATGCAGTTAAAGTGGTTGACGGACAGCACTGGATTGACCCTGAACTTTGTACAAACTGCGTTGGTAGCATTCATACCGTGCCTCAGTGTAAAGCTGGTTGTCCCACCTGCGACGGTTGCGTTAAGCAGCCTAGCGATTACTGGGAAGGCTGGTTTGCCAATTACAACCGCGTAGTTGATAAATTAACAAATAAACAAGATTACTGGGAACGTTGGTTTGACCGTTATTCCCAGACATACTCACAACAGTTGCAAAAGCGTCAACCCCAATCAGTGGGAGCAGAAGTATAAGTAATTCGTAATTCGTAATGACGCTCCTTCGTCGCTAAAGCTTCTCTACGAGACGCACTCGCGTTCGCTAACGTAATTCGTAATTGAAAACAACAATGCAAAAGAACTGCATCTATCTCGATAATAATGCCACCACTAAGGTAGACCCAGAAGTTATAGAGGTAATGTTACCTTACCTCACAGACTATTACGGCAATCCCTCCAGTATGCATACCTTTGGTGGGCAAGTCGGTAAAGCAGTGAGAACAGCAAGAAAACAACTTGCAGCCATCCTGGGAGCTGATGAGTCAGAAATTGTCTACACAAGTTGTGGAACTGAGGGAGATAACGCGGCAATTCGAGCCGCACTGTTGGCGCAACCAGAAAAGCGACACATCATCACCACCCAAGTTGAACATCCAGCAGTACTCAATGTCTGCAAACAATTAGAAACCCAAGGTTACACTGTTACTTATCTATCAGTAAATCATCAAGGGCAGTTGGATCTAGATGAACTAGAAGCCTCCTTGACGGGTAACACCGCCCTGGTGACAATTATGTATGCTAATAATGAAACCGGCACGGTTTTCCCGATTGAGCAAATTGGGTTGCGCGTAAAAGAGTATGGCGCTATATTTCATGTAGATGCGGTGCAAGCAGTGGGAAAAATCCCCTTGAATATGAAGACTAGTACGGTGGATATGTTAACCCTGTCTGGTCACAAGCTGCACGGCCCTAAAGGAATTGGTGCTTTATATATTCGGCGTGGGGTTCGGTTCCGTCCCTTTATTCTTGGGGGACACCAAGAACGCGGACGTAGAGCGGGAACAGAGAATGTTCCAGCAATTATCGCCTTGGGCAAAGCTGCGGAACTAGAACTGTTACACTTAGAAGAAGCGACCACAAGAGAAAGAAGGCTGCGCGATCGCCTCGAACAAACTTTACTGGCTAAAATTCCCGATTGTGTAGTTAACGGTGACGTTACGCAGAGATTGCCAAACACCACAAATATCGGCTTCAAGTACATCGAAGGTGAAGCAATTCTACTGTTATTGAACAAAGACGGTATCTGTGCATCATCCGGTTCTGCTTGCACCTCCGGTTCTCTGGAACCCTCCCACGTCCTGCGGGCAATGGGCTTACCATACACAACTTTGCACGGTTCCATCCGCTTCAGTCTTTGTCGCTACACCACAGAAGCTGAAATCGACCGAGTGATAGAGGTAATGCCCAGTATTGTAGAACGTTTACGCGCCCTCTCACCCTTCAAAAATGATGATGCAGGTTGGTTGCAAGAACAGTCATTAGTCATTAGTCATTAGTCATTGGTCATTAGTTATTGGTCATTAGTCATTAGTCATTAGTCATTAGTTTTGGACAAAGGACAAATGACAACTGACAAATGACAACTGACAAATGACAACTGACAAATGACAACTGACAAAGGACAAATGATAAAGGACAAAGGACAAAAGTTATGTGGGACTACACTGATAAAGTATTAGAACTGTTTTACGATCCCAAAAATCAGGGGGAAATTGAAGAAACGAGCGAAGCTGGAGTTAAGGTTGCAACGGGAGAAATCGGTAGCATTGCTTGCGGTGATGCCCTGAGATTGCACCTGAAAGTAGAAGTAGAATCTGATAAGATTCTAGATGCTCGCTTTCAAACCTTTGGTTGTACTAGTGCGATCGCATCTTCTAGTGCATTAACCGAAATGGTCAAAGGTTTAACCTTAGATGAAGCCCTAAAAGTGTCCAACAAAGACATTGCAGATTACCTTGGTGGTTTACCAGAAGCAAAGATGCATTGCTCTGTCATGGGACAAGAAGCGCTAGAAGCCGCTATCTATAATTATCGTGGCATACCTCTAGCTACCCATGATGATGACGATGAAGGTGCGTTAGTTTGTAGTTGCTTTGGCATCAGCGAGTCCAAAATTCGCCGCGTCGTTCTAGAAAATAATCTCACTGGTGCCGAAGAGGTAACAAATTATGTAAAAGCTGGTGGTGGATGCGGTTCCTGTTTGGCGAACATTGATGATATAATTAAATCAGTTCAACAGGAATACGCCTCACCTGCTCTTAACAATTACGGCGTACAAGTTGCCACAGAAATTGTTACGTCTAAAGAACGATCGCTAACTAACGTGCAAAAGATTGCTCTAATTCAAAAGGTTCTCGATGAAGAAATCAGACCCGTACTCATCGCTGACGGCGGAGATGTAGAACTCTATGATGTCGAAGGCGATCGCGTTAAAGTTGTATTGCAAGGTGCTTGCGGTTCCTGTTCTAGTAGTACAGCAACCCTAAAAATTGCGATCGAAGCCAGATTACAAGATCGTGTCAGCAAGAGCCTTGTAGTCGAAGCAGTTTAGGAATTGCTGTAGGACTTAACGTACTCTACAAATACGCCCTAATATGCATTCAGCCAGGAACAGAAAGTAGGATTTGAACCGAATCATTGTCTCCACTCAATGCTTCATACCAATTCGCCAAAAGAAAGTGACAGATTCAAACCTAACTTATCTTTTTTACGAATTACGTAGACACCCGAAGGATTGCTCCCCTCAAGGTATTACGAATTACGAATTGGTATCAGTCCTACCACTATGACGGCTAACAGCATATAGGCTTCATAGATTAAGCGCCTACTTGCGAATTTCATCATCTAACTCGCTTCAAAGGAACAGAATATGAGTACATTGTACGACAAACTTGGCGGACAACCAGCTATTGAACAAATAGTAGATGAACTCCACAAACGTATTGCGACAGATAACCTCCTCAATCCCATTTTTGCTGGTACAGATATGGTCAAGCAACGTAATCATTTAGTTGCCTTCTTATCTCAGATTTTTGAGGGGCCAAAGCAATACGCCGGTCGTCCAATGGACAAAACACACGCCGGAATGAATCTACAGCAACAACACTTTGATGAGATCGCCAAGCTTTTGAGTGAATCAATGGCTGTGCGTGGAGAGTCGCTAGAAGACACCCAAGCTGCACTAGAGCGCGTCTCAAATTTCAAGGGCGCTATTTTGAACAAGTAATAGGACTGATGCATTGATTGTTGACAAATAGCAAAGTCAAGTCCTATTGAGTCTTTCAAGCTGAAACACATTATGACGTATTTGTAAATCGTGTAATTTTCTTTGTTCTTTGTCATTTGTTTTGACAAAGAACAAAGGACAAAAAGAAAAGAAAAGAAAAGAAATTTAACCAGGAAATATATGTACTTGCTTTCAATAATTTTAGCTGTGGAGCGATCGCCCCCAGCAGGCATTTATGCCAACGCTACCAACGATGCTCTACACGCGCTCACTACTGTCGCTCAACTGGCGTGAACGCAACTGACAAACGCGCATACCCACTAACCAACCAATTGCAGGGAAATACGGATCATGACAGAAGAAAAGATTAGACAGATAGCTTTCTACGGTAAGGGCGGTATCGGTAAATCTACCACTTCCCAAAACACCTTGGCAGCTATGGCAGAAATGGGTCAACGCATCCTCATCGTCGGTTGCGACCCTAAAGCTGACTCCACCCGTTTGATGCTGCACAGCAAAGCTCAAACCACCGTTCTTCACCTCGCCGCAGAACGTGGTGCAGTAGAAGATATCGAACTCCATGAAGTAATGCTGACCGGTTTCCGTGACGTTCGTTGCGTAGAATCTGGTGGTCCAGAACCCGGAGTAGGTTGTGCAGGTCGCGGTATCATCACCGCCATCAACTTCTTAGAAGAAAACGGTGCTTACCAAGACCTAGACTTTGTATCTTACGACGTGTTAGGTGACGTTGTATGCGGTGGTTTTGCTATGCCTATCCGTGAAGGAAAAGCACAAGAAATCTACATCGTGACATCAGGTGAAATGATGGCGATGTATGCTGCTAACAACATCGCTCGTGGTGTTCTTAAGTATGCTCACACAGGTGGCGTGCGTTTGGGTGGTCTGATTTGTAACAGCCGTAAAACTGACCGGGAACACGAACTGATCGAAACCTTGGCAAAACGGTTGAACACCCAAATGATTCACTTCGTACCCCGTGACAACATCGTTCAACACGCAGAATTGCGCCGGATGACTGTTAACGAGTACGCACCTGACAGCAACCAAGCTAACGAATACCGGACATTGGCTACAAAGATCATCGACAACAAAAATCTGGCTATTCCTACACCTATTGAAATGGAAGAACTAGAAGACTTGTTGATTGAATTCGGTATTCTCGAAAGCGACGAAAATGCTGCAATGTTGGTTGGTAAGACTGCTGCTGAAGCTCCTGTAGTATAAGTCACCGCTAAAAAATAACGCTTTAGCACAAGGAAAAAGGAAGAATCTCATATTTTACCTTTGACCTTTGACCTTTGACCTTTCCCTCTAATCTCCCCCCTAATCTTACAGGGGACTCCTAGTCCCCCTATGCCCCGATCGTTACGAATCACAGAGGCTAAGTATGACACCTCCAGAAAATCAAAACATCATTGAAGAAAGAAAAGAACTAATTAAAGAAGTTCTCAGTGCTTATCCTGAAAAAGCCGCTAAGAAGCGGGAAAAACACTTAAACGTATACGAAGAAGGTAAGTCCGATTGCGGCGTTAAGTCTAACATCAAATCCCTTCCTGGGGTAATGACCGCTCGTGGTTGTGCTTACGCCGGTTCTAAAGGTGTGGTCTGGGGTCCTATTAAGGACATGATCCACATCAGCCACGGGCCTGTAGGTTGCGGTTACTGGTCTTGGTCTGGTCGTCGTAATTACTACATCGGCACCACAGGTATTGATACCTTTGGTACCATGCACTTCACCTCCGACTTCCAAGAACGAGATATCGTCTTCGGTGGTGACAAAAAACTTGTCAAGTTAATCGAAGAACTTGATGTACTTTTCCCCCTTAACCGTGGTGTTTCCATTCAATCTGAATGTCCCATCGGTCTAATTGGGGATGACATCGAAGCTGTTGCTCGCAAGACATCGAAAGAAATTGGCAAGCCAGTTGTACCTGTACGTTGCGAAGGCTTCCGGGGTGTTTCCCAATCTTTGGGACACCACATTGCTAACGACATGGTTCGTGACTGGGTATTTACCAGATCAGACCAAGCCAAGAAAGACGGTACACTTCAGTTTGAAGGTACTCCTTATGATGTAGCCATCATTGGTGACTACAACATCGGTGGTGATGCTTGGGCTAGCCGCATCCTGTTAGAAGAACTCGGCTTGCGCGTAGTCGCTCAGTGGTCAGGTGATGGCACCATCAACGAAATGTTGATGACCCCCAATGTGAAGATGAACCTCATCCACTGTTATCGGTCGATGAACTACATCAGCCGTCACATGGAAGAAGCTTATGGTATACCCTGTACAAAGTATGATTCAATATATTGTGATACCAGGATTTAGTCCACGTCTAACTTTGCTTAGTTTAAACATTGTTCTAAATGGACTAAATTTTAAGACACATTTAAGACACAATGAAAAGCAAGGCGCAGGACGTTTTTGAAGATTTCACTCCACCAGCATCTACCGATGGCAGCTATCTAGGAACGCAGAAACACATGAAGGCTACTCGGCAGCATCTGGAACGCAAATTTGAGAAGGGCTTGGCAGACACTAGGGCCCGTCTAAAAGGCGCTAAGGTCAAAGTGGGTTTGGTCGTAGCACGGGAGACTATTCAATTGCAAGCATCCCTACCCATCAAACCTGGCGATCGCGACACCAAGGGGACTGGTTTTAAGCAGTACAAGATTTCACTAAACATCCCTGCAAGTTTGGACGGGCTGAAAACAGCAGAGGAAGAGGCGAACGAGCTAGGCAAGCTGATGGCCCGGAAACAGTTTGAATGGACTGACAAATATCTGGGTAAAACAGCTAGGGACGCGAACAGATGTCAAACACTTGGTGATGTTTTAGAAGAGTTTGAAACTGAGTATTTCAAAACACACAAAATAACAGAAAAAAGTAAACACACCTTTTTCTATTACAAAGAGTATTTACGACGACTGATTGGGCTAGATACTTTATTGACTCAATCGGAGATTGATAGGAAAGTTGCAGAATTAACGGGAGATTCTGCTAGATACAGCGCCGTTAAATCGTTGAAGGTTTTAAAAGCAACTCTTAATTTAACTAGTTTCACTCTCGAACATTTTAAAGCTACACAACCAAAAAGTCAGGTTAGGGACATTCCCAGTGATGAGGATATCATCAAATATTATGAATCTTTTCATCAGTACTCATTGACTAGGAGCTTAACAATTAAAAAGAATTGCTTAGACAGTTGGAAGATGTGGGAATGGGTATATGGAATGCTTGCAACCTATGGACTACGCCCAAGAGAACTGTTTGTAAATCCTGAAATTGATTGGTGGTTGAGTCCTGAAAATAAAGATAATACATGGAAGGTTCATCCAGATACTAAGACTGGTTACAGAGAAGCTTTACCACTACATCCTGAATGGGTTTACTTGTTTGATTTAAAAAATGTAGAGCCTTTGAAACTGTTAAAAGCTCAAACTGATGACAGAACTAGTTTTACAGATATCAACACTATTCGGGTTAATTGCTCATCGTGGTTTAGGCGCGTAAATATTCCGTTTACGCCCTATGATTTACGCCATGCTTGGGCGATTCGAGCGCATATTATGGGCATTCCAATTAAAGCTGCTGCTGATAACTTGGGGCATTCTGTAGAGATTCACACTGAGATTTATCAGAAGTGGTTCAGCTTGGAGAATCGGAAGAAGGTAATTAAGCAGGCAGTAGATAAAAAAGATGGCATCGATGCGCTCAAGGATGAGAATGCACGGCTAAGGGCTGAAGTGGAATATCTCAGGCAAGCTCTGGCACGGTATCAAATCAGTGAGGTGTTGTCTAATTGATACACTACGGAGTTCTCAACATCTACTTTTATGATTTTGATTCTTGTGTGCAATTTTTTTTTCGCTGTCTTTTTTTTTGAAAAAAAGGTAACAATTTTTTTTTCTCGCTGGCCTTTTTTTTTGAGAAAAAGGTAGCAACGTAGCAACATTTCGGCTACATCCTTTGCTATATATGGATTAGAGGCTGTTGCTACCTTTGAAGATAATTGATTGATATTTATTGCCGTATTGCTTGCTGTGGCTGGATTTTAGCCTCTGTTGCTACCTCACCATATTCCTGTTGCTACCTTCACGCCTGCAAATCCTTCTAGACAAAATGCCTATTTTTTGGGAATTTCTGTTAAAAAATGGCACTGGAAAATTTTGTCTACAGTTGCTAAAAACGGCATCCAGAGCGGTTTTTAGCCATCTACAGCCCAAAATTTAGGGCGATTTTTCTGTAGACAGTGTAGACAGATAACAGGTGAGGTAGTGAGCGACTTGTGTACCACACATCTAGCTCATAGGTGGCACATGTGAGGTAGGTATGAGCTAGATATGGACTGCTTAAGTCAACTGTAGACAAGGTGTAGGCGGACTGTAGACGCACACATGAGCTACTTAAGTCAGGTTATAGAGAGCCGATTGACCCACGCGTAAGCTCTTTAATAAAGGCTTCAATCGCCTTTCCTGCCGTTGATTGCTTGCCAACTTTTAGCTTGTTGAGCGTGCGATCGCGGGTTAGGATTAATTCTTCATTGCTTGGTTGCCCGGTAGTAGCGCTATTCTCTTCTGCTACCGGGCTTTCAATTTTCCCCGCAGTTCCTCCAGTTGCGATCGCACTTCAGTTAAGCTTGCTTCCACTTCTTGCTTAACCAATGACTTGATGTCTACAGGTGTAGACGATACTGTAGACGGTTCTACAATCCCTACCAACATTCCCCTAAGTAATCTAGCAGCTGTTTGGCTTGGGGATTTATCCTCTGAAAGTTGGAAAGCTTGCAGCGCTTCTAGTTCAGCATCGGTGAAGCGAAATGAAATTATATTGCTACGCATTTGTAGACTATCTGTAAACTAACCTGTCAACATCTTATGTCAACGGTAAGCAATTGTCTACAAAACTGTAGACAATGTTGACAATCACCAGTAAACAGCCTAGACTATTTGTAGACAAAAGTAGACATTAGTCAACAAGGTTGTAGCGAGTAAATCGTAGTGTCGTTTCGCTCCCTACCCACGGCTGATGGATAAATGATCATCTGTCCCGAAGAAGTGCGATCGCAATTTGTTGCGAAATCTGCTTCAATGATTTCAGATACCTGATACGACAAATGAGGTCAGCGCTTGAATGCGCCCCAGTGCAGAGGACTTCGACCTCCTCTGACTGGCACGACTTCCCCCTTAAAAGTTCTCACGCCAGTAAGGAGGCAATAGTATGTTAGCGTCTGACGCGCCCACTTTGGGCATTTTTCAGCAAGCGTCAAAGTTTTGGCGTTTGCGAGTCAGTAAAGAATTCGACAAGCCCGAATATTACATTGGTCAAACCGTGCTGCACAAGACAAAGGTGAAGCAGGGTGAAATCTTGTACCCAGTAACAGTTCTGGGACTTTCCTGGACAGGCTTGGACTGGCAGTACAGGGTTTCCTTGCCAGAAGACCACCCTTGGTTTGAGGTAGACGATAACGAATCAGAATGGGTTGATGACCGGGAGCTTGAGCCGATGTAATTAATTAAAATGCCTTGGTCAGTGTTAACGCCACCTTCCAAGGCTAAATCCCACTCAGTTAAACCACTTTATACATCGGTAGTCGCTCCAAGGGGAAGTATACTTAATTTTATTGTCCCGCGCCTGGTGCGATTTTTGCAGTACTTTTTGCAAAAAATAAGTGCCGGACAGTGGCAGTCAAGTTGTTAGTTTCAGCGAACTATTTGACTAAACCACCATATATCCCAAACTCGAACCGGTGAGAACAATCGTGAAAGTGAACCAAACATCCACAAACTTAAAACATTTGAGATTGTCGAACCATGACAAAGAAAGTTTACCACGTCTACCGTTTAAGCGCCTCTAAACAAGAAGGAGATTGGGCAGAAGCTACCAAAGCAAACCCTTGTCCGTTATGCGATAAACCTGACTGGTGTAGCGTAGCTGCCAGCGGTGATGCGGTGTTATGCCGTCGCACGGACAGAGCGCCCGCTGGCTGGAAGCACATCAAAGACAGCAAAGACGGCTACCCCATCTACGTGAAAACGGGAGCGGTTAGCGATTACGTACAAAATCACCGTCAGCGACTCCAACTGACACCACCCAAACCAAAACCTGTAATTGCAAATAGCATTTGCCTAGCCACGCTACCATTATCTGTCAGCACGCCAGAAAAATGGACAGGGAGAAATAGCTCCACATATTGGTACTCTAAGACACAGAGTGTACTACGAGTTGAGAAACCAGATTGTACCAAACCCAAGGGTTACAGCAAGCAGGTTTATCCAGTACGCATGGACGAAGAGGGGTGGCCTCTCAATGGCAAAGGATTAGATCCGTGGCCGCCTTACCGAATAGATGAAGTTAAGGAATATGGCAAAGGGAAATGGATTTTAGGTGTTGAGGGTGAAACTTGTGTAGAGGTAGCCCGGACTTTGGGACTGATAGCGTTCACTTTCCAAGGGAGTTGTTGGGGTGAAGCTGATCTATTAAATGGGATGCAGATGTTTCAAGCAGCGGGCGTTGCCGGAGTAATTTACATTCCTGACAATGACAACCCAGGGCGGAAAAAATCAGCAGCGCTAGCCAATGCAGCTATCAAATCCGAGATGCCATTTATAGAAGTGCTATCCACAGCGCTGTGGTCATATTGTCCAGACAAAGGCGATGTAGCAGATTGGGTGGAATGGGGAATGGCACAAGGTTTTAACCGAGAAGATTTCATAGAGCGCCTGGAGCGAGAAATTCAAAGCACTGCTGAGTCAATCACTGATCAGGTATCGTCAGCCCGGAGTAAAAGTAAGCAAATGCTTAACTTGATTACCGCTGAATGGGGACATCGCCTGCGGTTTAACACCATGACCATCAAACCGGAATTAGACAGTGAACCGCTAGACATGGACATCTTGGCAATTAACTTGATTGATGAGTTTGACATCGACATCAGCAGCGAGAAGGCATCGCAGATAGTACTTAGTCTTGCCAAAAAACGTTCATACTCTCCAGTACAAGAGTACTTGGAACGCGTAGCCGAGCATTATTCATCTGTTGACCTGGGGATATTAGATGATCTTGCGACTCGCTACTTTGGCAGCAATGAACCGCTGCATAACGTTTTCATGAGAAAACACTTAATTGGACAAGTGAAGCGGGTATTTGAACCTGGGTGTCAGCATGACACAGCTGTAGTATTGCAGGGAAACCAGGGCATCAAAAAATCGACTTTTTGGCGAACGCTAGCTGTTAACCCTGACTGGTTCGATGATACGATTACCAGCGGTAACAATGACAAAGACGAACGGCTCAAGCTGAGGCGATTTTGGATTTTAGAGCTAGCAGAACTCGAATCAGTTTTTAGACGCAAAGAGATAGCGAGTTTACGGGGTTTTCTCACAACTAAGGATGATAACTTGCGGGTTCCCTATGGGCGGTCGATTGAATCCTTTCCCAGAACTAGCTGCTTTGTGGGCAGTGTTAACCCGACGCAATTCTTAGTTGACCCAGAGGGACACAGAAGATACTGGATTATTCCCGTCACCGTTGACAAAATCCCTGTAGAGAAACTGGCTGAAGAACGGGACAGGTTGTGGGCAGCAGCTGTTATCGCCTATCGCAATGGAGAGGAAAACCGCTTAACCAAAAGTGACGAAAAGCGCAACGCTCTGCTAAATAAACGCCATGAGGTAAGCGATACCTGGGACGAAGCAATCGACGCATTCTTGGAGTTTCAATCAGAAACCACCGTCAGCGACATTTTGAGTAACTGCCTCAAAATAGAACTTGGCAAGCACGATCGCACTTTACAGATGCGGGTGGCTGAGTGCTTAAAGCGCATTGGGTGGCTAAAGTGCGAGAAGCAGAGGATTAGCGGCAAGATTTTACAGATGTGGAGGAGGCGGCAACCGGAAGAGGGTGAGTAGCAACTGAGGTAGCAACAGAGGTAGCAACAAAAAATGAAAATCCTTCAAATCCAGCCACAACAAGCAGTATGGCAATAAATATTAATGAACTATCCTTAAAGGTAGCAACAAAGGTAGCAACAACCTCTAATCCAGATACAGCAAGTAATACAGCCGAAACGTTGCTACCGTTGCTACCTTTTTTGAGATTTTTGCAGTGAAGAAAAATTTTTTGTACACAAAAATCCTTGTTGAGTTTCACTCAACGACAACGCAATGGGGTACACGCCCGCTCGATTGCGATCGCAACTGAGTAGACGAAACTTCCGGTTTTGACTTCCGACTTCCACAACTAGCTGGTGAAGTTGTAAGTTGAAGTTGGAAGTTAGCGCAAGGTGCAGCGCTACCTTGAAGTCACACAAAGCACTTTTTATAATTGGGATCTAAATCAATGGACGCGTTACAACATAAACCCTTTGGGTCTGCATTTTTATTAGACGATTTTATACGGCCGTTCTAGCAACTCCGTAGCAGCGTCGTAGCTCTACTCACCCATTAAGGCGCGATATGCAATATCGTCGTTGAGCGCTCGTAGAACAGATGTGGAATTATTGGTTTTTTCTATGTTCTCTCTTGTGACTCCTTAAGTCTCTATAAACGCTATTCTCTGCTATAACATTTCAACCCCTGCTAGGGATGTAACCACCCTATGGGTGGAAAATCTTACCAACTCATTACAAGCCTTTCTAAACCCCATGTTGCGCTATGCGAAATATTAACCCTCGCTCAACGCTATAACGCTCTATAACAGCAGTCGTGCAAGCTGCAATTTTCACGTGGTTTGATTTTCGGAGATATTAAATATCTCCCTAGTTTTTCGCGTGGTTTAAAAACACTTGTATAACGACTGCACAACGGTATTGGAACCCTATAGGGGTTCACTAGCTACGACAGCATAACGAGTGTTCCGTACTTTGGAAATGTATAACATTTCCCTATGTCCCGTACTCACGCTACAAGCAGGAAACATTAATGTTTCCGCTCAAAAAGATTAGACATCTCCAAAATAGTAAGATTCTGTGGTAAAAGAATATCAAGGAGCTTTTTGACACAGAAAAATGAGCGATATACTGAATCATATTGAAGAGAATCATAAAAGAACAAAGCGGTTAATTGATCTGGAGTATGAACAGTTACAACAATTAATTCAAAATGCAGAGCGATTACACCATGACAAACAAGAGTTATTAGAATCCAAAAAAGTGAGAATTATTGCTGGTGGTGGAGGTCGTAAACCAAAATTATCGCTCAAAGAACAAATAATTTTAACGTTGGTTTATCTCAGGCATCTGACTACATTTGAGCTTCTTGGTATCCAGTTTGGTGTGAGTGAGTCCACTGCAAATGATACATTTAACTATTGGTTGCCAATACTCAGAGAATTGCTACCATCCAGTTTAATTGAACAAGTAAAAAAAAACGAATCTGACTTGATGGTAGTCAAAGAAATACTTACAGATTATGAATTAATTGTAGATAGCTATGAACAACTAAGGGAAAGACCTGTGGATAATAAAGAACAAGAAAAATATTACTCTGGTAAGGCATGTAAACATACATTTAAAAGTCAGATAATTATCTTGCCAGATGCCAAGGATATCGTTGATGTTGTAGCTGGCGAACCTGGACCAAAAAGCGATATAACAATGTTTAGAGAAAACCGCGATAACTTTGACCCAAAACAAAAATTTAAGGGAGATTTAGGATATCTTGGAGAAGATTTAATTGATACACTTTCTTAAACGCCAAGAAATGGAAAGTTAACAATTGAACAGAAAAAAGAGAACAAGGAGTTTTCATCCAACCGAGTATTTGTTGAACACCGAATTCGTGAGGCAGCGCGTTGCGGGGGTTCCCCCCGTTGTAGCGACTGCCGTTCTGTAAAAATCTTTCGAGTTGTTCAAGAAAGATTTCGGTTAAATCCGAAAAAGTATGCTGAGGTAATTTTGACAATTTGTGGAGTAGTAAGATTACGAATTGGGGCACTTGTATTACCAGCAGAAATATACGCATTTACCTGAGAGAAAATGAATGCACATAGCCACGTTTTTTTGTCGGATTATTAACAACAAACATCTCAAGCTCCTATTCTCTTGTCGAAACTAGCTGATTGCTCTCACTGGCGATCGCACCCTATAAGTTAGCCACAGAGATACTTGGGCAGTTTTCGGAGATGTCTATTGGTGAACAATAAAGATAAAAACCTAATAGGTTTCGCCAGAAAGTTCTAAGGATTTTAAAGGCTCTCTTGGAGCGGCTATAGGGCCGCGCACTCATGCCGCCCTAAACCTTGAGTGCAGCAGTGAATTACCGCGTTGCATCTTCACGCACACTGTACAGCAGTTCTCGCCAGCATCAAATTTTTGCAACGGTAGAGCGTGAGCAGCGCGAATCTTGCGACCGCACAAAGTAAACCAAGTTTCCTCTCCCGGTTTCTCGTTGTCCATTAGATGCAATGCCTTGTTTTGGCTCATTGGCCTTCCTAATACATCCATGCTCATACACCCGTGTTTTAAACAAGTGTATAAACTTTGACAGAGGTTCTGCAAGCAGTTGCAAAAATTTGCTGGACTACTTTAAGTTATCCGTCAGCGAAAATTGACGAAAATTTACCGGACAACCTATAGGTTATCCGTCAGCAAGTTTTAAGTTACTCTCTTCCGCATTAACCCTAAAGAAACCAACTAAACATATACATCTCCTACTTCGAGATACTATATGTAAGCTTTCAGGCTCGATTACTAATTCTGTTGCGTATATAGCTAAAACTTCACGCCCCTTCACTCCAGTAAGCCACAATTCGCAAATTAAATTACCATTGCAGTAGGGTTTTGGATGTTTAAATCATAAGCTTTAAGACAAAAACAAGCCACGTGAAACGCAGACTTGCAGAACTATTGATATACAAGGGTTTTAGGCTTTAGCTTACCATATACCCTGGTTGGAATACAATTTCTTCGGCCCCACCAAGATTGCTGAATCTTTACGGGAAATTGCTTCTAAGTTTGACGAAACAATCCAAGCAAATGCTGAGAAGATTATCGCCAAGTATCAGCCCACAATGGATGTGATTCTTGACAAGTATCGCCCCCGCTTAGAAGGTAAGACTGTCGCCATCATGGTTGGTGGTCTGCGTCCTCGCCACGTTGTCCCAGCCTTCCAAGACTTGGGCATGAAAATGATTGGTACAGGTTATGAGTTCGCTCATAATGATGACTACAAACGTACTACTACCATGATCGAAAACGGCACCATCGTTTATGACGACGTTACCGCTTACGAATTCGAGGAATTTATCAAAGCGCTGAAGCCTGATTTGGTAGCTTCTGGTGTGAAAGAGAAGTACGTCTTCCAAAAGATGGGTCTACCTTTCCGTCAAATGCACTCTTGGGATTACTCCGAACCTAGCGATGCCTACGGCGGGCTACGCGCCAACGCACTTCAACATCATAATAATGCAGGTTTTTTTAGCGGCGGGAGAAAAAAGACTGTATTTCTAGCCTAAATACAAGTTGCAGAGTTATGTAGGAACAATCTGTTTTGATGCTTTAGACATTATAACTCTTATTCAGTCTAGTTTTTAAATTTTGCTTGCATTTTGCTCAAAGAAAAACTGTAAAATTAAAGACTATTTTTAATGACGATTTTTTAGATTAAATAGTGCGATCGGTTTGAAAGAGTTAGTCTGCTAGGCATGATCGTAGCTTATAAATGAGAACGAGGGACTGTATTACACAGTCCCTCGTTACCTATTAGGGATTCTCCTGTTGTTGCAGGAGTTCTTTCGATTACCGCTGCCAAAGGCTACACGGTCATTTAGAAGTTCAAGAACTTCAGGGCTATGGTACGAAACTTCCCTGCCTTAATTAGCTAAGATAGCATATAAAAATACATTTGTACTGAACATTGTAATCCATGTTAACCCTAGAGTTTAAGGCTAATTTCAGTCCAGATCAGCAAGCAAAAATCGAGCAATGGCTTGAGATTAATAGATCGCTTTGGAATATAGGTTTAGCAGCCTTGGAAGGTTGGGATGATTTTTATGGATATTACATTAAGGATAACAAAGAATATGCAAGATGCTGTCCGGTTCCATACGAGTATCGACCTTTGAAGGAGGAGGAAATCGCTACTATTACTCAACAAGAAAGAATTTCAGGTCAAAAATATCTAGCTCCCTTTTGTAGAATCCTTTCTGAACAATCACGTTGGCATGTTAAAAAAATGCCAACTTATAAAGTTCCTACACCTGCTGAAAAGAAAGATAGTTGGGGCTGGCTCCCTTCTTCTCATAATGAAGATCGCAAGTATTCCAACTGCACTGGATATTCCTGTCCTATACCTCGCTATGGTTCTGTTCAAAATCCCAGTTGGTATGAACCTGTAATTCGCAATCCAACCTATAAAGGTTCTGGTGGATTAAGTTTGGTAAGCAAAACTGAAAATCTACCTCAATGGATGAAAAACAGCGATATTCCTCAAAGATTTCGTGCTGGAGAGATGGGGCAACTCGATACTGCATGGCAGGAGTATCTGAAGAGTCGGTATGGTCAGTCTGAAGTCAAACGAGGAAAACCGCAATATAAACGTAAAGGAGATAAGCTCCAAACTCTAATTAACACCAACCTTAGTAGTGAAAAATTAGTCGGTAAAAATATCCTTGCAGGAATTCCAAAACTGGGAGTAGTGCGATGTAAAGGACTTGATAAAAGATGGCGGAATCCCGATGGCTCTGTTCCTAGAATTGCTACATATAAAATTTGTAAACGTCCTGATGCTTACTACATACAGCTTTCAGGTGAATTACAACGAAGCTTCTCCGTTAAAACGACTAATGCCTCAGTGGGGATTGATCCAGGGCTACAATATGAGTTAAGCCTATCGGATGGTACTCGAATTAAGCCCCAAAAATTTTATCGAAAGTCAGAAGAACGTAGGACTAAATTACAGCAAAAACTTGCCAAAAAATTAACTGAAAGACTAATTTTGTGGGTTCACCATCCTACCCGAACGATTCAAGAAATTCGTAAAAACTTTTTTTCTATAAGCAATGAGAATTATGAAGCCTTGAGGACATCAAAAACAGAGGCTGAGATGATTAAAGCGATAGGAGCTTCCAGATTCAACACGCTAAAATACAATATTGTTCCTGATGCACCACCTAAACTGAAGGATAAAAATCCATTTTCAGGAGCAAATCAAAAATCTCTTGAGAAAACCATCCGAAAACTCGATCGGAAAATCAGCTTGCAACGACGAAACCACGATCAAAAAATTACCACTATGATTGTTCGCAACTATGGTTTTATTGCAGTAGAAGATGGTTTACAAGATGAGAAATTAAGAAAGCGTACTAAACCAAAAGAACGCGAAAATGGGCAAGGTTATGAGCAAACAGGAGCAAAGCGGAAATCAGGATTGAGTAAAAGCCTTGCTGATGCATCACCTGGGCGAAAAATTGCCCTACTGAAACAGAAATCTGAGAAGGCTGGCAGAATTTTTAATCAGCATCCAGCACCTTATACAACAAAAGAATGTCCAGTTTGTGGATCAATGAATGAAGCATCTTATGAAGTAAATGATGAGGGCGATCGTTATTATCAATGTACTAATTGTGGGTGGAAATGCGATCGCGATGTAAATTCTGGAATAAATATAGAATTGGCTCAATTTGGGAACAACCCACATGCAGTGCTGTCAGAGAATGCTATCCGAGCAAGATTCGCTAACAGTGTGTGGGAAATAAGCAATCCAGAGGTTACAAAAAAACCAAGGTGGAAGAAATCAGAGAAAAATAAGAAAAAGCGATAGTTGAAAAAACTGCCATACTTCTCGGTATTTGTTCATATACGTTGATTTTTTATTGCCGACTTACTTCTTTATAAATTTTAGGGGTAGATATAGGATTTACCCCAACTCGACAACACGCAACTGTATCTTTGATGATGTGTGCGATGCACAAGAATTAGCCCTTGGAGCGATCGCATGATAGACTTTGTGTGTGAGATTCATAATAAGTAGACCGTTGGTGCGATCGCATCACAGAGATTATCTCTGAGATGCATAAGAAGTAAAAAAGTAGCTCCTTGCTGCGATCGCTTCGTTGCAGCGCGATGTGAAGCTGTTTTAGACTTAGAAAAATGCTATGCAGTTTATAATCACCATGAGCTATCACGATATTATTACCATTGAGCCGGACAAGCGAGGTGGTAAGCCCTGTATTCGACGGATGCGAATTACTGTGTACGATGTTCTAGGATGGTTGGCCACTGGTATGTCTCATGGAGAGATATTAGACGACTTCCCTGAATTAACAGAAGAAGATATTAGAGCAAGTCTAGAGTTTGCTGCTGATCGTGAGCATCGTTTAGTTGCTTCTCTACAAGACGCTACGCGAACGGTAGGTGGTCTTTGAAGCTGCTTTTTGATCAAAATTTGAGTCGCAAGCTGGTAACTCAATTAGCAGATGTTTTCCCTGATTCCAGTCATGTTCAGTTTCATGGGCTGGAAGTGAAGACTGATACTGAAATATGGGAATTTGCTAAAACTAATGACTTTTGCATCGTAACTCAAGATGTAGACTTTGCCGAAAGAAGCCGTTTGTACGGTTCTCCACCGAAAGTTGTATAGCTACGCTGCGGAAATGCACCAACAAAACAAGTTGAATCTCTACTTCGTTCTGGGGTGGAGGTAATTCAGAAACTACTCAATAATCCAAGTCTGCATTGCCTGGAATTGTACTAGAGCTTCTTTTTGGGCGTTGCTGAATCAAAATATGAATCAGGCGATCGCTACAATTAGACGGGTGCGACAAGTTGTCAGAGGTACTGAACCATACTTGAGATAATGTATAATATAATGTCCGCTTGATTAGTTATTATTCCAGGCATCTATGCAAAAATCTTAAAACCCTCTTTCCCCCAGCTAAGAGCCCCCAGCAAGAACTGCGCTCTTAATGATAAGTCTTTTACCGAACATGATATAACTAGTCGAATCGAAAATTTCAGCATTTCTCTTGACTTAGAGTAGCAAAAAGTTTTACGATGTAGTCGAGCCAAATAATAGCATAATTAACAATGCCTCAAATGACCTATTTTGCTAAATTCATACCATAATTAATTTGTACAATGCCTTAGTCTTAGCGCTATTCGGCATTGTCTTCATTTGACCTATACTCAAGATTTGTTTTTGTGGCTCAATCTGGGAAAGCTAAACCAGTCATGGGGTCACGAATATACAACCCTAATGTGAGACTACGCATCGCTTCATCCCAAACGGGTATTAATTGTTCTGCTTGATCTGCCCAATAATCGAATGTAATTAAGCATTGAACATTCGAGCCCAAACCAATGCAAGTCCGCGAAAAAGCTTCCCGTGGTTCTTCTTGGGTGTCAATGAACTTCATCTCTGTCCAGACAATTCTGGCGGTTTGGCGCTTGACGGTAATAATTTCTCCCTTGGCAATGATGTTGCGGCTGTCGTCTTCCAGGACTTTCTTCAAGGTAGATTTTAGCGGAAACTGACTCCAGTCGTTGGGTGGCAGGCGATTAAAAGATACTTCTAGACAGCAATCATCGTTAGGTGGTTTTTTATCGAGGAACTTGAAAGATTTTTCTTGTGGCTCAAAAACCCAACTTTGGGGAACATTCAAGCGAACAGCGCCTCGATCTGCTACAAATATTTTGTAGCCTGATGGAGATTCCCAACGATGGTCAGGTTTTAATTCAAGCGTTTCTTTTATCCACTGAAGATTACTTTTCTTACGCTTTGCCATAGTGCTCCTGCATTTTCTGCTGAAGAGGGCGACACGGAATAGCCGATCGTAGACATTGCCCTTTTTGTTAATGTTATCAAATTGCTAGGATTTTGAATAACTATTATATTAAGTTAATCAGATTTTAGGGATTTTATATCAAGGAATCCAAGGTAACTGTAACGTTGTGATTAAAATTTCAGCTTTCAGCATTAAAATCTTAGCCGCAGTGTTCATGGTTATGGATCGTGTGTGCTATTTACTAATGCCAGAGTTGGTAGTCTTGCACTTATTGGGGCAATTAAGTTTTCCTATGTTTGCATGGCTTCTGGCTGAAGGCGAAAAACATACCCGAAATGTATACCGCTATGGGAGTAGACTATTAATTACAGCAATTATATCTCAACCAATCTATAGTGTTGTTTTCCAAAGTTTAGCACTGAATATTCTCTTCACACTTCTTCTTGGACTGGTGATGTTGCGCTTAGTAAAGCGTTATTCGCAATTATGGCAGCAATTAATAATTACTGGGTTGTGTGCAGTAGTTGCCGAGAGCTTAGGCGTTGAATATGGAATATATGGGATTGGAGTAATTTTCTTAATGGCCCTAGCAGACAAACTAAAGCCTAAAGTATGGTTGCTCTACTGGTGCTTATTTCACTTTATTTTAGTAACTCTATTTATGCGTGATATAGTGCAATATTGGGCAATTATTGCAGGATTTATTCTTTTTCAATTCAACATAAACAAGGTTCACGAGCTAGATGGTTTTATGTGTTTTAACCGGCTCATTTAATTGTTTTAGGTATAATTAATTATTTTATACAGTCAAGATAGGATTTATGATTTGATAATAGGCAAAGTAATGTTAGGTTGTACGTGTTGAATTCAAATTTATCTTGTTGCGGTTATCTGAATTCAAAGCTTTACTTAAAATGCGATATAAATGCGTGCTAGGTTCATTTCATCTAAAACTAAATGATAAGGTATGGGTGTATGCTTATTAGCTTTGGCTTTTTCATATTCTTCAGTTGCTTGTTCTAAAAATTGACTGAATTCTGTGTGATGATAGTCTTTATCTATGGGATTAAAATATCCCAGCAAGTCTTCATTCGTAGTCCAATTTGGAGCAACAGGAACTAAAAGATATTTAGCACCAATAGCTTCAGCGTATGCTTTTGTTAACCAAGTTTTTCCTGTTCCGCTAATTCCAGAAAGAATTACAAATTTTCTTGTTTTAAGTGCCAAGTGATAACGGCGCAGTAAACTTTTAGATATTTGTAGTTTTTTAAAGCATATATTTTGGTAAATTACTGAAAATACTGGTTCTGAATAGTCTGGATGAATTGTATTGAAAAGACGTTGTGCTTCTTCATAATTTTCCACATCTTTTTCCTTTTCAAATAAGTCTACTGCTCTACGTAAATCTTCAATTATTTTTTGGGTATCATCCCAATTTTGAAGAGACACTATTAGTGGAAGCATCTTACTTCCGAATATTAACCATAGCAGACTAGAAGACTGTACTACAGACTCACCAATTTGGGATGCAATTGCTTTTAGTTTCGTTTTAAATTCTAAATACGCACCTCCTCGGTGATAATAGGCTAGAGCATAATTAGAATTTATCGATATTGCTTGGCTGTAATCTTGAATGGCTTCATTATAATTATCTTGATTGCGATAAAGATTCCCTCTACTATCATAGGCTTCAGCATTTTTTGGCTGGATGAGTAGTAATTGGTTAAAGTCTGATATTGCACCGTTGATATCTCCCAATTTAGCTTTTGTCTTTCCTCTATAATTGTAAGCATTTCCTAAATTAGGAGCTTTCTCTATAGCCAAGTTAAAATATTTAATTGCAAATAAATATAAATTTTTATGATAAAAGCTTAATCCTATTTCATAATAATAAAGAAGAGCTTCTTTATAGCTATGTTTAAATAAATATGCTTCAATAAAAATATTTGGTTCTTCATATTCTGCTACTAAGAACAAAATAAAAATTCTTTCCCACGTCTCTTTTATAAAATTAATTATTTGTGTTATGGAGTAAGTTAATATATCTGTTGGTGCTAAATGTTTGCTAACTTGAATATTTTTTGTAGCACTTTTTAACCAACCTACTACTCCAAGCCAATCAGATAGACGATTTACTAGATTAATTTCTTTATTAGATTCAGAACGTAAATATAAATCATCTATTGGATGAAGATGTTGTAAAATTATTTCTTTATTTCTTTTATTATGAATATTTTTAATAAAAATTTGCCTTGCATCACTATTCTCATATATGATTAGACCAAAACGAAAATCATCTTTTGCAATCTCAACAAAAAAGTTAGGATTATTAAAGTTATATGTTGCTTCTTTATTGGTTAAATAATAACCCATAGCCCCACTATTGTATAATTTAATTAGGTCGGAATTTTGTACATTTAATCTTCCTGTTATTTCACCTGAAAGTTGAGCAATCACATGAATATAAATTTGATGAAGAGGCTGTTCAATATACTCTTTAAATTCTTCTTCATGCGTTAAATAAAAATTTTCACTTGAACTATTTTTAAACTTTTCAAGAAGCTCAAAGCTTTTTAGTGTAAATGGGCACTCTGGATGTGGCGTAACTTCTGTCATCTTTCTGGAGACTGTTAACTGAAATAACTATTCTGACAAATTAGACCTAAAATTACCACTAATTAAGACTGTAAGAAAAGTTCATAATACATCTGCAACTTGTTGGAATCAGTATTTTTGATGTTGCGATCGCACTTATACAAGCAACTGGGTTAATGCGATCGCAGTTATTATTTTTTCTTTTACGTCAGCTTTTTCACTCGTTAGTGAAGCTTGCAATCTGTGACAGACATGAAGTACAAACACAGCATCTTCCCGAATCGCACCACCATCACACCGATCGAAACTAGTCATCACAGCACAAAAATATAGATAAAGTCGAATTTAGTTAGCAAAATGACATTTGACTTACTCAAAAGCAGCTTTTACTTACTCATTTTGGTGTTTTCCGCAAGTAAAACAAGCTTTTACTTACTCAAAAGCAGCTTTTACTTTCTCAAACCCCAGTTTGCTTTCTCATTTCAGTATTTCGCGCATTTATGACAAATATCGCGCTTGTAGCAAAAACTATTGCAGATTTGCCGGAATTCTCTCAGGCTGAACTATACGTAAGCCTTTTAAGGTAAAGAATATTAACCGTACTCTATTAGAAGGTGTAGATCGTGGCTCGGAGAAAAAGAACTTCTTTAGTGCTAGAAAAAGCAGTGCGTCGTGCAGCTAGCATCAACTCAATCGATCCAAGTTTAGATTTAGGCAATGGACTTACTTTACCTGCCTTTTCTACCCTAATCGAAACGATGCGAACTAGAGAAAATGCATATAACAGTGCCCTTTCCAGCTTGGATAAATTGTATCGTGAAATGCTGGAAACAGAAGGCAAGTTGGGAGATATGACAGAACACATGCTAATGGCAGTGGGGACTCGATATGGCAAAAGCAGTGTGGAGTACGGTATGGCGGGAGGAGTTCCTAAAAATCAGCGTCGTAAGGGACTGCGAGGGGAGTCGCCAACTCTCAATGATGAGCAACCGTCATTCGTTGCCTGTGTGGAGAGCAAGAATGGAAAGAAACCAGCAGCGACAACTTAATATGTGCTATTATACGGAAAATTTTTTCAAGCAAAAATGATTGCATAGACGCATTCGCAAAGCGTATCGTAGACATCGCTCTCCGTAAAAAGAGACGTAGCAGTGCTACGTCTCTACTGCAACTAAATTTGCATCAGGTAAACTTTTATAAAGACTTGATCCGTTCTACGCCACCCCATATTTCAAAAAACCGTTTAGTTTCAGCTTCTATCTCTGAAATTGTTCTTGGCTGTCCATTCCCAGAACCTGGAAAAACAATATAAACGATGTCTTTGGGAATTCCTCGCCTGACTCTTGATTGTACTAATGGATCGTTTCCCAGAGTCTGAGACAGAGCTATTGAACCCTCTCCAATCTGGTTTTTAGGGCCAACATCAGCATAAATTGCAAAAGCGAGTTTTTCGTTATTAGTGTTGTAAACAACTGCAAAATCTCCTAATTTAACGCCTGTAGCCTTTCTAAAATCACCATTTCCCGGAAGAACAATATACGGAATCTTTGTTGAATCAACATAGCGACGTGGATCTTGTTTAACAAATCCAGAGTCGAATAATGCAGTTGTAGAAATATAGTATCCAGGATATGGATCGGTACTGCCTTGAATAAATGGATTGCCGTTTTTATCTACAGCTAGTGCCCACCAGTTATCCGAATACCCAGCATTTGCCAAAAAATCAATCCCTTTATCTGCGGGGTGATAAGCATTAGGCGCACCATCAGCATTAATGCTCATACCTGCTTCATAGAAAAATGCAGATTCTCCATCTGCCTGGAGAATGGTAATTTCACCAATTTTAAGAACAGTCTTGATAGAAAATTTTGTGACTGGACTAAGAAATTTTTGAGCTACAAAACCTTCTAAAGTTTTTCCTTCAATAATGGTTGCAACCTTCCACCACTTGTCATTATCCGAATTTTTAATTTTAGATACAATATATCCTTTTGGAAGAGTTGCTATTTGATTAGCTTCGTCAACAATCGGTGCTGAACGTATATTCAAACTATCTGAGATTACTTGAAATTGCTGCATAAATTACTCCAAGTTTAAAAGTTGAACTCATGAAAATACATTAAGAAAACAAAATTTTGTGCTGATGCTATTGCTAATATCTAAAACATCTCAAACTCTGATTTTTTTGTGTCGCGCCAGCTGCTACAACAGGGAGTCAGTTGGGCGGGCAATACCTAATTTCCCTGGAAGGAAGCAAGGCGAATACAGGAGAAGGAACCCTCGCAACGCACCCTAAGTCTAAATGTCACTTACTAAATCGCTGGATTTAGATCCCCGACTTCTTGCAGACACCCGGAGGGTAGAAGTTGGGGATTTGGGCAGCAATTTTTGCTTAAGAAAGTACCATTCCACCCTAAAGCTGCCTTTGACTTGACAAAAAAATTTAAACAAACGTGAGTATGCAAACATCTTGGGAACTATAGAAGCAAATCAAATTAGCACAAGTTTCAGCTTCCAGTAATGAAGACTCACTATCTCAGCAAAGCTAAGGCGTTCCCATTACAGATTGTTCTTATTGTTCCCTTCCTTATCCAAATTTTTGCAGCGGTCAGCTTAGTGGGTTATTTGTCCTTTAAAAATGGACAAAGAGCAGTTAATGACCTAGCCGAACAGTTGATAGATCGCACCAGCGATGTCGTGGATGAACACCTGAAGTCTTATCTTTCCATTCCACAAACCCTTAATCAGATCAACGCAGATGCTATTCACAGGGGACTATTGGATGTGGGCGTAGGCAAAGCCAGCCGTAGGCATCGCAAAACCCTTGGCAAGTATTTCTGGGATCAGATGCAGGCTTATGACCTAACTTATATTGGTATTGGACTAACAACAGGTGAGGGGCTGGGAGCCGCTCGTTATGATGGCAAGACTATTACCATTGATGATTGGACTGCCAAGCTTTCCAATAATACCTCTACGTACACCACAGATAATCAAGGTAATCGAACTCAGGTGAATGCTCGGTGGACTTGGAACAATTTCACTGAATCTTGGTATACCCAACCCATCGCTGCTGCTAAACCTATTTGGACAAAGATTGTAACTGGAAATTATCCCACCGGCCCCTACATTGCCGCCTCTGCCAGTCGTCCGATTTATGATTCGCAAAGTCGCTTACTAGGAATGATTGCAACGGATATTCACCTGTTGAAACTCAGCGATTTTTTACGCAGTTTGAATATTAGTCAGTCTGGGCACGTGTTCCTTTTGGAGCGGGATGGCACATTAATTGCCAGTTCCGGTACAGAGAAGCCTTTTGTTGTGGTCAATCAAGAGATCCGGCGATTGCAGGCGATCGACAGTTCTGACCCAATAATACAGAACATTGCCAAACACCTCCAAATCTCCGGGTTTGGCTCTATCACCCAAGATACAGATTTTCAACTTGAGGTGGAAGGAAAACGGAATTTTGTCAATGTTGTACCTTGGCGTGACAAATATGGTTTGGATTGGCTGATGGTGGTGAGTGTGCCAGAGAACACATTCATGACCCAAATTAACGCCAACACGCACACCACGATCGCTCTTTGTTTGGGCGCATTAATTGTTGCCTCAGCGATGGGCGTGTTTACCTCTCATTGGATTGTACGCCCAATTCTGCGCTTGAATTGGGCAAGTGAGGCAATGGCATCTGGCAATCTAAATCAGACAGTAGAAACTAGCGGTATTCGAGAACTTAATACTCTGTTTAACTCTTTCAACCACATGGCAGGACAACTGCATGAATCGTTTACGGCTTTAGAGAAAAGCAAGGAAGAACTAGAAGACCGGGTAGAAGAACGTACCATTGAACTGAAAAATACATTAGAGGAATTGCGGCGCAGTCAATCTCAAGTTATTCAAAGTGAAAAAATGTCTAGTTTGGGACAACTAGTTGCTGGAGTTGCACACGAAATTAATAATCCAGTCAACTTTATTCATGGCAACCTCGCCCATGTGCAGGAATATACGCAGGATTTATTAACACTTATGCAGTTGTATCAGCAATATCATCCCTACCCTGTTGCTGAAATTCAAACTGTTGCTCAAGACATCGATCTGGAGTTTTTGCAGTCAGACTTACCAAAATTATTGTCTTCTATGAAAGTGGGCACCGATCGCATTCGCCAAATTGTACTGTCGCTGCGGAATTTCTCTCGCATTGATGAAGCGGAATTTAAAAGGGTCGATATTCATGAAGGCATCGACAGTACTTTGATGATTTTGCAGCACCGCCTCAAAGGTAAACCAGAACAATCTGAAATTGAGGTGATTAAAGACTACGACAATGTACCCCTAGTAGAATGCTATGCCGGACAACTTAATCAGGTGTTTATGAATATTTTAGTAAATGCGATTGATGCTTTAGAAGAAAATAATATTAAGCGTACCTATCAGGAGATTGAGAACAATCCCAGTCAAATTAAGATTCGCACATCGGTAGTTAATTCAACGTGGCTGTCAGTCGCGATCGCTGATAACGGAGTTGGTATTTCTCAAGAATTTCAGCAACGAATATTCGATCCCTTTTTCACCACCAAACCCATTGGCAAAGGAACTGGAATGGGTATGTCTATCAGCTACCAAATCGTCACACAAAAACATAGTGGTAAGCTGGAGTGCTTCTCAACTCCTGGAAAGGGAACCGAGTTTATCATTCAGATTCCTCTGCGGCTAAAGGTTCATGGAGTGGTTTAATATCATGTCCAGTCAAAGACTTATCATTTATACCGCAGTTCTTGCTGGGGGCAAGGGGCAGGGAGCAGGAGGGAGCAGGGGGCAGGGAGCTGGGGGCAGGGGGAAAGAAACTTTTGCGATTTTTGCACAGATCCGGTAATTATAAGTGATTAACCGGACTTAATATAACTTAATACTAATTGCGAATTGCTATATAATCTAGCTATTATTACGGTAGTCAATATTTTTATTGACCTATATTATACGCATAACTAAATAATAAAAATCAGTATCGCACTCATTGGACAAGAGTGCGATATCTACGACAAGCCGCATCATGTCATGTCCGGGTAAAGACTTATCATTTAGACCGCAGTTCTTGCTGGGAGCAGGGGGCAGGGGGAAAGAGGCTTTTGGGATTTTTGCACAGATGCGGTAATCAGAAGTGATTAACCGGACTTGATATCACAAGTTGTTTTGAAACAGTTCTAAAATATATTGCCAAGCATCAGGAGCGGCTTCTGGGTTATAACTTGGGTGCTGGGCTAAAAATGGGTATTGATCTTTGAAGAATCCAGCGAAGAATCCGTGTCCGGCGTCGTATCGAAATACACGATGATTTATTTGATGTTTCTGGAGTTCTGCTTCAATTTGCTCGTTTTCTTCTTGGGAAACTAATGCATCTCTTGTACCAAAAAATGCATAAATAGTACCTTTAATTTCTGAGGTGCGATTAATGTTTGGAGTGTCTTCACCATAACTAGCAGTGGTAATCCCGCCACCATAAAACGAAGCTGTAGCTTTGATATCCGGTAAAGTTGCAGCCATATAAGCAACATGACCGCCAAAACAGAAACCAATGACACCGAGCGCATTATCTTTGACATTGGGTAAAGTTTTGAGGTAAGTAATGGTAGCTTGAATATCGCTGAATATTTCTTGATATTTTACTTGTTGATAGTATTGCAAGCCCAGCCGATAGCTTTCTGGGCTATACCCAACATCTTCAGGGCTAAAATCAGCCTCAAAACCGGGAGCAATACGTTGATACATCGCCGGAGCGATCGCTACATAACCTTCTTTAGCGATTAGTTCGGTGATATCTCTAATATTACTGTTGATTCCAAAAATTTCTGGAAAAACTATAACCGCCCCAAAGGTTCCCTTTTGTGCTGGTTGAGCTAAGTAAGCATCGATTTCTAAGTCATTATTAGGTACTTTGACATAACAAGTGTTAATTTCGATGTTTGTTGTTTCTAGCATCTTTGTTTCGACAGAATTTATACCAATTCATCTATTCTGACTGTTTTTTAAGACCAATGGGCGATGACTACGACACGCAGAAACACCAGAGTGTTGCTCTGCTCAATAAAGGGAAATTGCTTACCTCAAGTATGACTTTGCTGTAATGAGTAGATCGGATGAATTTCTAACTTTTGAATAGATGCCATCTCAAACTTCTGGAAGATCCCAAGGGTTTTTGATTTGTGCAATCTTACTTAAAGTAAGCATAAAAACTCAAAACTAATAAGCACAAGAAAAAACAATGCCCGACGAAAGTTTTAGAACAAACGTTCCAGAAATTGATCCAACGGAGATTGAAGATAATCGAGCTGCGATCGCCGACGAACATCGCTCGTTCCTAGAAAAAGTTCAGGTCAAAGCCGGATTTGCAGACCCCTATGATGCAAGAGATTTTACCGAAGTTGTATTTCGCGTGATGCGCGACGTGATGACCACAGAAGCCAGCGATCGCGTCGAGGCAGAACTGCATACAGAGGCTGTACCTACTGATGAGAAAGCACTCCAGTTTGAAGTGTCCGATCTCTGGAAAGACACCAATCCAATTGTGGGATTTTTAAGCCGGGTTCGTCCACCCTGGAAAGGCCCAGGTATCTTTAATATCGATTCCGATCGCTTCCTGTTCCGAGTTGCTAATGAAAGTGGAATGCCGCGATCGGTCGATCGAGAGCAAGCGGTTAAAGCAGTATTTTCTGCCACCAAAGACGAGCTTTCCGAAGAGCGGATTCAGGAAATTGCTAGCTGGCTACCTGACTATGTACGTCAGCTTTGGGAGCAGGCTTAATTAGAAAGCTAAAAAAGTCAAGCCTGTTTGTGAGTAGCGATCGCAAACAGGTTTTCTATATAATAGGTTTACTGATTCACAGCCAATCACTCCCCAAGCTTCACTGTTTGGTTCACCACTGGGCGTGGTTTCCGGCGATAAATGGATTATCCTCTCCCACCAGTGGAACAAATTCTCGGATTTTTTGTTTGGATGGTTAAAAACAGTTGATAGCTTCAAAGTTACCCTACAGAAAACTCTGTATATTGTCTTACATGAGGTGCATGATATGCTATCACAATATCTTGTTTAGGCACTCCCTCACTCACTAGTTGATCTGCGATCGCATCCTCCGTTCCATCATGCTGCACCCAAATTTTCCCATCCTTGATATCTATATGCAGCACACAGCCGTAAATCCGGGTACTGCTATCCTTCCATCCTACATGCACAAGCTGATAGTGGTCTTTTGTAGTATCAAAAATGGTTTGACTTTCTATTGGATCGCTCCCAGAACGCAACTTTGCTCGCGCCGTTAATAATCTCTGAATTAGTTCACGATACAAATTTAGCTTATCCATTCTGCAATCTCCTGTTTTTCTGTGTCGTACACCAAAAGGGGAATTTTGTTACGGACAATGACCGTTTGAATAAATGGATATCTGAAAAATCGCCTATAAACATCGAGCGGAACTGCTAAATACAACCGCCGTTCTGGATCATCATCTTCCAACGCAATGCGATAGTTAATAAATTGTCCAATTGCAGTATGGAACTCAGAAATCGTTGAGGGTGCCAAAAACGTTTTGATTTCAACTGCAATCTTTACTTCATCCTTTGTCGCTGCTAGCAACAGTTCTGCACCCAAGTCGATGTAGAAATCAACAAACCCCAAATCAATGTGATACGGATCGTGAGTAATCACCCACTCTTCCTTTTCAAGGGCAGTCCTGACCAGTTCATGAAACGTATCCCTTGCAGACATCGTAGACAGCTAACCACAAAAATAAAGTCTTTGCCTAAATTCTATCGTGTATCCCACTCAAGCAGCATTAAATGTAGATGCATTCCCCTTTACAGAATCTGAAGGCGATCGCGCAGCATCTCGTAGAAAAGAAAAAATATCCCCTCACTATCAAATTTGTGACAAAATAGTTTTGTTGCTCTACAGCCAATGCGATCGGTTACAATCTATGATTTCTACCATCAAGCGCCGCTACAGTTTAGACGAATATCGTGCGATCGAAGAAAAAGCCGAAGGACCCAGCGAATATCGAGATGGAGAAATTGTACCCATGGCCGCAGGAACGCTTAAACACAGCCGCATCGGTGGAAACATTTTTGCCTTTTTCAAGTTTCTGCTGCGCGATACTCAATTTGAGCCAATTAACAGCGATTTACGGCTGTGGATTCCCGAACATCGACGCGGAGTATATCCAGACGTAATGGTTTTTGACGGCGAACCGCAACTAAATGGTGAACGTTTAGATGAAGTCTTGAATCCCATTTTGATTGTTGAAGTTTTATCTCCTTCCACCGCAGATTACGATCGACTTAGTAAATTTCGGATGTATCGATCAATTCCGAGTTTTAGCGAATATTTATTAGTCGAGCAGGATGAACCTTTTGTGGAACGCTACAGTAAACAAGGCAATGGTTGGTTGCTCAGTGATTTTAGCGGTTTGGAGGTATCTATTTCTTTAGATTCAGTTGCGATCGCATTATCGATGGCAGAAATTTATCGCGGCGTTGTTTTTGAGTAAATCAGCTTTGTGACGATGTATGCTTTGGGAGGGGTGCATAGGCGTAGACATCGCTGGTCCGATTCCAGTAGTTGAACAAGTTTATATGTGGCTGTGTGGGAATTAAGCAGCAATCAAATATGATATCTTTGATCTCAAAGATGCGATCATCATACTTATTAGCTGATTTCATCTTCTAAAATATTTGATGGGATTATCCTCAATCCTATTACCTGATGAGTATATTGCTGTCCCCATTCAGGACACTTTAATTTCGGAGGATTTCCGGTTAGTGTTTCCTCTACTTTTGCAAATATACAAGCGAGAGTTGCAGGGTTCATTCGACCTTCACCAAAGTGAATAGTTGCATTTTGCATCTCCTTCCAAAGTAACTCCTCTACTTGGTCTGCTTGTGATTTATCTAGTCCAATACCTATAAATGGTCGCCGTCCAAACATTTGCTCAAACTCAAAGTAGCCACGAATTGACCAATATGAGTCATAGAAGGGTACACAAGTTGCACGAAGCCATATCCACATAAAATGTGGGTCAGCAACATTAGGAGCTTCTCCATGACAACGACGGCACAGTAAAACGAGATTGGATGGAGCATCCAAACCTCCAAGGGAATCAGGAACTATGTGACATCGCTCAAGGCGTGACTGATATCCACAACGCCAACACCGCTTATAAGCATCTGACCAATCAATAGCAAGACCACTCTCGTCTTCATGCCTTGCCCAATAGCTGACAATATCTTGCTGGGAAGTTTCAATAGGTTTTCGTTTTTTCATCTAACTAAAATTTGTTAAATTTAGCAGTAATGTTAATAGTTATTTTGTACTATTTCAAATTATATAGCACATACTCATCTATATAAATAACAAAACTAAATACTTTCTGTAATTTCAACGACTTGATAGTCTTTCTGTAAATCACGTTTGAACTGATTGCATGTTATTGTTGCATCTGTAATGCTAATACTTCCACCACACGATCGCACTCATAATTATCTTAATTTTTTACTCAGACCAAATAATTTGAGTCAAGTGTTGCTCAATTTCTTGAATGTAGGCTCTTAAACCTGTATGAACACCTCTTTCACGTAGAAGTTTCAAACTTGTATCTTCCCAACACTGTTGTTCACGTTCCATATCTCTACCTGTTAGCTGCTCAACTATTACTTTTGGATTTCTAATTCGCTCGGGTTCTTCCTGTGAGTTAGAGCGTAGTCTGTGTGACTCTATGCAAGGATCGAAATTCAATCGAGTCTTAATTTCTTGTAGAATTCGTTCTTCTTGATTAGACGGAATAAACCCATTGAGAACCCATGCTTCACGCTTTGGGTTAGCTGCACCAATAACAATTTTTAGTTGGGGCTGTCGATTAATATGTTCTGAGCGTGCTTGCTCAATTCCTTCTCTACGCTCTGGTTGATTGTCTAAATCACGGATAAAGAGAACAGCTTTAATCTGTCGTGTTCTTTGAAGAAAACGTACCAAATTAAGAACCTTGATAGATGCTGCTCCATCGGCTTTTAACGATAGATTCTTACTATCATGGCCGAGAAATCTTGGAGGTTTATATTTTAGTTGATCTTTTGCATCATCAATGATTTTTGTAACGTCGCTCCAGCAGGAATGTTCTGTTCCTAGCTCTAAGCCACTCCAGTTAAATATATGTTTTATTAGTTCAGGCTCTAACCAATCGATTTGCTCCGTCAAAACGCGCTCGGCTAATTTAGTAGCTGTTCGTGCATCTGCACCACTTTCCACTATTACAATGAACTCAATCACTGACTTCTCCTGCAACAACCCACTCTTCACCCTCAGCATCCCAAAACTCACCAGTTGTTAAAGTTTGTTTGGCCCATTCCACATCAGGATGTTCATCCAATCGCTTGGAGATTGTGAAGCCGGAATTACTGTTATTTAATATATGTACCTGAGAAGGAACAAGCTCATCAATAATATAAGGAGAGTGAGTAGAAAAAATAATTTGCAGATTTGTATTATTTTGAATAATTTCCTTAAAAACAGTCATCAACTCACGTTGTGCTTTTGGATGAAGTCCCTGTTCCACATCATCTAAAAAAACTAAATTAGGTTGAGTATGGTTCATTAACACAGTTATTAAACCTAATGTTAGCATTGTCCCTTCACTAATTGCATGGGCTGGAATCCGCTTACCTGTATTCATATCTAATATCACTTCTTGCCCTGTCATTTCCTGACTTTCTTCATAGGAAATGGACTTACCATCAACTTCGATTAAACGTTTACGAATAACTGGAACTTTTGCTCGCTTTATGCCAACTTTGCGGACATTTGGTACAATCCGACTTAACATTTCTTCTATTAATTCAAATTTGTCTGGAGCATCATTACGCAAAAAATCTAAAGTGGGTGCTAATCCAGAACCGTCAAACTCAACCCTCGGCGTAATTTCTTCACTGTAAGTTGCTTTAGCAAGATTACTTGCAACTAACTTCAGGTAAACAGCATATTTCAGAGATTGAGGAATTGGAGATGGAGATTCACTTAAAGAACTTGACCATCCTCCTAATTCTCCTGGCTTTCCATCTATCTTCCATGATGCTGTCGGATACCAAGAATCATTGTTTTCCTGCTTCCAATTATAGGAAGCTTGCCAATTCTGCCGATTGGTATATCCCCAAAAACCACTTGCAGTAACAGAAATGTCTTTTTCCCCAATTGTTGTAATGAATTGAGGTGATCTTTCATACTGAAAAATACTTTTAAATGGTGAAGCAGCAAGTCTACTGAGATTATGTAGCGCTTGTAATACGGTTGTTTTACCAGCGCTGTTTTTTCCCACAAGGGCATGTAATCTAGAACTATCAAATCTAAGTTCCGTAGATTTATGACTTTTGAAATTATGAAGTATTACTTTTTCTAGCATTTGATTGCTAACATCCTTCTAGAAATAATTGAATTGAACTCATATTACTTACTCCATTTATGTAGCTAACCGCTTGTAATCTGCTTTTTAGCAAAAATGTACGCCTCAATTTCCTCTCGATTAGCGTGATAATAAGTTAGAGCAGCATAAACCTGTACAAGATTTACATTTCCCATGTGTTCAGCAATTTCTTCTGCATTCAGCCCAAGTTTGTACCAAGCTGTGATGCGTTAAACAGAAACTCTAGTACCAGCAATGCAGGGACGACCGCCTAGAGTTTCAGGTGACTTAACAATAGTGTTCCAATGTCAGTAGTCGACATAAATATCCTAATGAGTTTACTTTAATGATTTTTACCCATAAATCATAGCAACTTATATAAAATTAGTATAATTTATTAGTAAATTTAACTCCGCTTATAAACTATTTCCATTCTCAATTTTTCAATCTCCAGCTTCAATTGTTCATTCTCCATTCTCAATTTAGCATTCTCCTCCCTAATCAAGTCAACTTCATTTCTCTTACTCAAAGCCTGATTAATCGCCAACTTCCGCATATCTAAAGAAAACCAACGCTGATAAGTTTGCGTGTGAACTTGCACACTATGGCCCAAATTATCTGCCGCCGCTTTAATTGGTATCCCCAAAATATGCGCCCGAATTGCCCAAGCGTGACGTAAATCATAGGGTTTAAAATCCAATCCGATTTTGCGAAACCACCAGCTAACTCGCTGTGTTAACGCCGTTATCTCCGCATGATTAGTGTTATCTTTTTTAGCGATCGCACCCCTTAACATCTCCAAATATTTAGGATTTCTCAAATCAAATTCCTCAATCCATTGCATATATAATGGCAATGCTTGTCTCTCACCAGTCTTACAATCTTTATGGACTTTCCATGTCAAATCTGCATTTTCTTGACTCAACCACCAATCAATATCAGGATTAATAAAAAGTTCCCGTGGACGTAAACCAAAGACCGCTAACATTCCATACGTCCAGCGCCAAAGCTGCCAGCTATCTTGAACACTTTGATTAACTTGATTACCTCTATTATGTTGGTAATCTTTAAACTTGTTAATTCCTTCAGAGATTTCTGCATCGGTCGGTATATTTCGGGAATTATTCTTAGGCATTTTAGAATATTTAGATAAATCGATGTCGATGTTAAATATGACACAAAATGCCGATATAGCTCTAGCTGCATTATATTTAGCCCATTCCTTATCGATTTGTTCAATTGAACTTATGAGATTTTCAGCGATCGCTAAATCTTTGGAATTTGTAAATCGCTTAGTTCGGGAAAAGTAATAAAAAAAAGTATGTTCGCTTTTGGTAGTTCGTTGATGAGTTTTGAAATACTCTTCTTCAAATTGTTCGAGCAATTCGCCTATAGTTTTAAATTCTTTTTTTATTGCCTCATTACCTAAATATTTATCATTCCACTCAAATGTTTTACGAGCAATTAACTTCCCTAATTCATAGGCTTCTTCCTCAGCCGTCTTGAGTCCATCCAAGTTAGAGGGAATATTCAAACTGAGATTGTATTGCTTTCTTCCAGTACCATTACTATCTTTGTCTCCCGGCTTAATTGGTAACGTTGCCCGTAATTGCAGACTTCCATTCGATTCTCTAATTGTTACCTTTGCCTTTGCAGACTTCAAACGCAGATTAACTTTCTCTAATTCTAGTAGTACTTTGGTTCTCATGTGTTCTTTTTGCTGCTGTGCTTGCAGAGATGAGCAAAAAAACGGGCGATTTTTTAATCACCTTGGCTCAGAACAACATTTAGATGATGCGTTAGTCCTGAACCTAATTATGCTGTGTTTTTAGCCTATATTTAGCCTAAAAATAAATGTGTTATCAGCGAACAATGCTTATCGCTGACACTGTTTACTGCAAACATTAGGCTATTGAAAAGAATTAAACCATAAAAAGGATTACTCCGGCCCCTATCACGGTTATGACGGCTTCGCCATCTTCGCACGTGACATGGATTTGGCACTCAACAGCCCAACCTGGGGATTAATTGGCGCTCCTTGGAATGAAAAAGCTCAGGCTAAGAAGGCTGAAGCTAAGGCTAAGGCTGCCGTTTAGGGAAATGGGAGAGAGAGATAAGTAAGGATAACCTGGGGCTAGAACCCCAGGAGGGAGTTGGGAATCCAAAATTCAAAATTAAAAGATTAAAAATTAATTTTGATTTTTGCATTTTGAATTTTGAATCATATTCTCAATTCCCACTCCCGCCTCAAATCCTCATTCCTCGATTAGTAAAGAATTCAGTAAGCTTGGAGATCCAAAAATGCCTCAGAATCCTGAAAAAATTCAAGACCACGTAGAGTTATTCCATCAACCGGAGTACAAACAACTTTTTGAAAACAAAAAGCAGTTTGAAAATGCTCACGAAACCGAAGAAGTACAACGGGTTGCAGAGTGGACGAAGGGTTGGGATTATCGTGAAAAGAACTTCGCTCGTGAAGCTTTAACCGTCAACCCTGCTAAAGGTTGCCAACCATTGGGAGCAATCTTTGCTGCTGTTGGTTTTGAAGGTACTCTACCTTTTGTTCAAGGTTCTCAAGGTTGCGTCGCTTATTTCCGCACCCACTTAACCCGTCACTACAAAGAACCATTCTCTGGTGTATCTTCTTCAATGACTGAAGATGCAGCCGTGTTTGGTGGTCTGCAAAACATGATTGACGGCTTGGCGAACTCTTACCAACTCTACAAGCCCAAGATGATTGCTGTCTGCACCACCTGTATGGCAGAAGTAATTGGTGATGACTTACAGTCTTTCATCAACAACGCCAAGGAAGTTGGTTCAGTTCCTCAAAATTTCCCAGTACCCTACGCTCACACCCCTAGCTTTGTTGGTTCCCACATCACTGGTTATGACAACATGATGAAGGGAATTCTTTCTAACTTGACCGCAGGTCATAAGAAAGAAACTAGCAACGGTAAGATCAACTTCATCCCAGGTTTTGACACCTATGTAGGCAATAACCGGGAAATCAAACGGATTGCTTCCTTGTTCGGCTTTGACTACACCATTCTAGCTGACAACAGCGACTACCTGGATTCACCCAACACAGGTGAGTTCAATATGTACCCAGGTGGTACAAAGCTAGAAGATGCAGAAGATTCAATTAATGCTAAAGCTACAATTGCTCTGCAAGCACACTCCACCCTCAAAACCCGCGAGTACATTGAAAAAGAGTGGAAGCAACCAACCTCAGTTTTCCGTCCTTGGGGTATTAAGGGTACTGATGAGTTATTGATGAAACTCAGCGAACTGAGTGGTATCCCCATTCCCGAACAATTGGAAATTGAACGCGGTCAGGCAGTTGATGCCATGACTGACTCCCATTCATGGATTCACGGCAAGCGCTTCGCTATCTACGGCGAACCAGATTTAGTATACAGCGTAGTTAGCTTTATGCTAGAAATGGGTGCTGAACCTGTGCATATCTTGGTTCACAACAGCAACGAAGTGTTTGAAGCAGAAATGAAAGAACTGCTTGCTTCTAGCCCCTTCGGTAAAAATGCAACTGTTTGGCCTGGTAAAGATTTGTGGCACATGCGTTCTTTGCTGTTCACCGAACCAGTAGATTTCCTTGTTGGTAACACCTACGGTAAGTACCTGTGGCGCGACACCAAGATTCCCCTCGTGAGAATCGGCTACCCCATCATGGATCGCCACCACTTACACCGCTACGCCACCATTGGTTATCAAGGCGTGATCAACTTGCTCAACTGGACTGTAAACACCCTGTTTGAAGAAATCGATCGCAACACCAACATTCCTTCTAAGACAGATATTTCCTACGACTTGATTCGTTAGAAATTGCGTAGAAATACAGGTTACTAGGGACTAGGGACTGGGGACTGGGGACTAGGGACTGGGAACTGGGGACTGGCAATTAAAAAATAATCCCAATACCCAATACCAAATACCAAATACCCAGTACCCAGTATCCAATACCCAGTACCCAATTTAGCATTTACCCAAGGTGTCTATAAATGGAAACCATCAATCACACTCACACTCACGAACATACTCACACTCATCCTCATCCTAATTACCATCCACCCAACCAGAAAAAACGAGGGTGGTTCAACAATCTTCTTAATCCGTTGCGCCGTGTGGTGGATGGAATTCAGGTTAAACATAATCGCATCGCTCATCTAATTTGCCAAACAATTCCTTGTTGTTGTCCCTTTGAGCAACAAATTAAATTATTTGGACGGTCTATTAATATCCCAGCACTATGTAAACTCAATCCTTTATATGACGAATTTGTAGGATTGCGTTTCCGTGCTCTATCTTACCTCACAGATGTATGTGGAGAGGATGTCACAAAATACATTTGTTAGTCATTAGTCATTAGTCATTAGTCATTGGTCATTGGTCATTGGTCATTAGTCATTGGTCATTGGTCATTGGTCATTGGTCATTAGTCATTAGTCATTGGTCATTGGTCATTAGTTGTTAGTTATTCAAAGGACAAATGACAATTAACAAATGAAAAAGGACAAATGGCAAAGGACAATTAACGATTCAGTACAAGAAGAGAGATGAAAATCACCCAAGGCAAAATCAACGAACTGCTCACTGAAACAGGATGCGAGCATAATCAGCACAAACAATCCGAAAAGAAAAACAAGTCATGCGCTCAACAGGCACAACCTGGCGCGGCTCAAGGGGGCTGTGCCTTTGATGGTGCAATGATTGCCCTAGTGCCGATCGCAGATGCTGCTCATTTAGTCCACGGGCCTATAGCCTGTGCTGGTAATTCCTGGGGCAGTCGTGGTAGTCTGTCGTCTGGCCCGCAACTCTACAAAATGGGCTTTACCACTGACTTGGGTGAAAATGATGTCATCTTCGGTGGCGAAAAGAAACTCTACAAAGCGATTCTGGAACTTAAAGAGCGCTACCAACCCTCAGCAGTATTCGTTTACGCCACTTGTGTTACTGCCTTAATTGGTGATGATATGGATGCTGTCTGCAAAGCGGCGGCTGAGAAAATTGGTATTCCTGTTATTCCCGTCATTGCCCCAGGATTCATTGGCAGTAAAAATCTGGGCAACCGTTTTGGTGGTGAAGCTTTGTTGGAATATGTTGTCGGCACAGCAGAACCGGAACATACAACGCCCTATGATATTAACTTAATCGGTGAATACAACATCGCCGGGGAAATGTGGGGAGTAACACCACTATTAGAAAAGTTAGGCATCCGCATTTTGTCTAAAATTACGGGCGATGCTCGCTACGATGAAATTCGCTACGCCCACCGTGCCAAGCTCAACGTCATGATCTGCTCACGAGCGCTGCTCAATATGGCGAGAAAGATGGAGGAGCGTTACAACATCCCTTACATTGAAGAGTCTTTCTACGGCATCGATGATATGAATCGTTGTCTGCGAAATATTGCTGCTAAATTAGGCGACACTGATTTACAGGAGCGGACAGAAAAGCTGATTGCAGAAGAAATTGCTGCTTTAGATTTGGCATTGGCTCCTTATCGCGCTCGACTCAAAGGTAAGCGGGTTGTTTTGTATACTGGTGGTGTCAAGAGTTGGTCGATTATCTCAGCAGCTAGAGACTTGGGCATTGAAGTTGTTGCTACCAGTACTCGCAAAAGTACTGAGGAAGATAAAGCCAAAATCAAGAAGTTGCTTGGCAACGATGGCATCATGTTGGAGAAGGGCAACGCTAAGGAATTGCTACAAGTGGTTAAAGATACCAAAGCAGATATGCTGATTGCTGGTGGACGCAACCAATACACTGCTTTGAAAGCTCGAATTCCTTTCCTTGATATCAACCAAGAACGCCACCATCCTTATGCAGGTTATGTGGGAATGATTGAGATGGCGCGGGAATTGTACGAAGCTCTGTATAGCCCGATTTGGGAACAAATACGCAAGCCCGCTCCTTGGGACGAAGAGGTAGTTTAATGGCGATCGCAATGTTCCTAAATTCCTTGGTGACAACACCAAATTCTCATCTTTTTCTCTCTGTGTACTCTGCGTCCTCTGTGGTTCAAAAAAATCATTTTTCAACCGCAGAGGCGCAGAGAACGCAGAGTAAAGAGCTTCCAAATGAGGAGGTAGTTTAATGGCGATCGTTACCACTTCTAACAAAGCACTGACAGTTAATCCCCTCAAGCAAAGTCAAGCTTTGGGTGCAACCTTAGCCTTTTTAGGATTGAAAGGGACGATGCCCTTATTCCACGGTTCTCAAGGTTGTACTGCTTTCGCCAAAGTTGTCCTGGTGCGGCATTTCCGAGAAGCGATTCCCCTAGCCACCACAGCAATGACGGAAGTCACCACTATCTTGGGTGGTGAAGAAAATGTGGAAGAAGCAATTCTGACTCTGGTAGAAAAGGCTAACCCAGAAATTATTGGTTTATGTAGCACTGGGTTAACGGAAACCAGAGGCGATGACATCGAAGGATTTATTAAGGAAATCCGCGATCGCCATCCTGAATTGAATGATTTGGCGATCGTTTTTGCGCCTACCCCAGATTTTAAAGGGGCGTTGCAAGATGGCTTTGCTGTTGCTGTGGAAAGCATAGTTAAAGAAATTCCTCAACCAGGTGAACTCAGAACTGAACAGGTGACGATTTTGGCGGGTTCTGCCTTCACACCAGGGGATCTACAGGAAATCAAAGAGATAGTCACTTCCTTTGGATTAGTGCCGATCTTTGTACCTGACCTTGGCGCTTCCCTAGATGGACACTTAGAGGATAATTATAGTGCAGTTACAGTCAGTGGGACTACCTTAAAACAGCTACGAGAAGTAGGTAGTTCTGCTTTCACCCTAGCATTGGGTGAAAGTATGGGAGATGCTGCAAAGATTCTGGAAGAACGGTTTGGCACACCTTATGAGGTGTTTGGCGATCTGACTGGATTAGAACCAGTAGATGAATTTATCCAAGCATTGGCGTTTCTGAGTGGTAACAGCGTACCCGAAAAATACCGCCGCCAACGCTGTCAGTTGCAAGATGCAATGCTGGACACGCACTTTTACTTCGGTGCAAAACGAGTTTCCCTCGCGCTGGAACCAGATTTGTTGTGGTCAACAGTGCATTTTTTGCAATCGATGGGAGCGCAAATTCATGCGACGGTGACAACCACGCGATCGCACCTCTTGGAGAAACTCCCGGTTAAAAGTGTCACCATCGGTGATTTAGAAGACTTTGAGAGTCTTGCAGACGGTTCTGATTTGCTGATTGGTAACTCGAATGTCAGTGCGATCGCTAAACGACTCTCGATTCCTCTTTATCGTCTAGGATTGCCCATTTATGACCGCTTAGGTAATGGTCAATTTACCAAAGTTGGCTATCGAGGCACGATGGAACTTGTGTATGGCATCGGCAACCTGTTTTTAGAGCAAGAAGAGTCATTAGTCATTAGTCATTCGTCATTAGTAAGAAACAAATGACAAAGGACAAATGACCAAGGACAAATGACAAATGACAAAGGACAAATTACGATGAAGATTGCCTTTACGACGAGTGACGGAGTTCATATTAATACTCACTTTGGAGGCTCAGAACAAATTGATGTTTATGAAATTTCAGATGAAGGATATCAATTTGTAGAAAGTCTCAAATTTAATTATGAAATCCAAGAAGAGAATAATGAGGGTAAACTCGCACCAAAAATTGAAGCATTAACTGACTGCACAATTATTTATGTTTTCGCAATTGGCGGGAGCGCGGCTGCTCGGTTAATCAAGAAAGGTGTCACCCCAGTGAAGGCGCGATCGGAAGAGGACGAAATTAGCAAAGTACTAAACAAGCTAGTAAAAACCCTCAAAGGTAATCCTCCACCTTGGTTGCGTAAAGCTTTACAGCAAAAACCCAAAAATTTTGCCGATGAAGTTGAAAATGAAGCAACAGTATGACCACAAATAATAGTGTTAACGGAACTGCTACAACTGAAGTCTTGAACTCACCTTTTCTTAAGGTGTTAATTAAACAAATCCGTGGTCAAGACAGTTATGGAGTTTATCGTAGTTGGTCGGATGAGTTAATTCTCAAACCCTTTATTGTCACCAAACAAAAGAAACGGGAAATCTCCATTGAGGGTGAAGTCGATCCGATCACTCAAGCACGGATTATGGCATTTTTTCGAGCTGTAGCTGCTGGGATTGAACAAGAAACAGGTTTGATATCTCAGGTTGTGGTTGATTTGAGCCATGAAGGATTTGGCTGGGCGCTAGTTTTTTCTAGTCGTCTTTTGCTAACTGTAAAAACCTTGCGAGATGCTCATCGCTTTGGCTTTGACTCGCTAGATAAATTGGCAGAAGAGGGAGAAAACTACGTCAAAAAAGGCATTGATTTGGCGAAACGCTTTCCTGAAGTTGGCAAACTTTAATTAGTCATTAGTCATTAGTCATTAGTCATTAGTCATTAGTCATTGGTCACTTGTACTGAGCGTAGTCGAAGTATTGGTCATTGGTCACTAGTAAAAGACAAATGACTAATGACAAAGGACAAAAGACAAAAGACAAATGAAAAATGACAATTGAGGAAATACAAGGACAAATCAGACGGCTCAACAGCAAAGCAGGTCAAATGAAAATGGATCTGCATGATTTAGCCGAAGGTCTGCCAACAGATTACAAACAACTTATGGATGTTGCAGCTGCAACTTATGAAATCTATCGCCAGTTAGATGAACTTAAGCAACATTTGAAACAATTGGAGAATGCTAAATGACCTAAGAGGAAAAGGATACAACCCCCTAAAATTGTGGGGATTGTTAATTTTGAATTTTGAATTTTGAATTTTGAATTCGGAGCGAAGCGACGTGACTGGAACTATTGATGAATTCAAGAAGCTCGTAGATGCAGAAGAATTTTTTCAATTCTTTAATATGTCCTACGACTTAGAAGTTGTGAATGTAAATCGTCTACATATTTTGAAAAAGTTTTCTCAATACATCCAGGAAATTGATGAGAATTCTCCTGACTTGAGTCAAGAAGAGAAATTAAATCAATATTTTTTGGCTTTACAAAAAGCTTATCAGGTATTTATCGAATCAACACCCCACGAACAAAAGCTGTTCAAAGTGTTTAACGACAAGCCGAAAAATGTAGTCACACTGACAGAAATCACTTCTGATTAGGAGGTATAAATTGGTTAACCTAACGCCTACCGAATTAGAACGCTATCGTCGCCAAATGATGCTTCCGAACTTTGGCGAAACAGCACAAAAGCGCCTAAAGTCAGCGACAGTTCTGGTTACGGGTGTGGGGGGATTAGGTGGTACGGCGGCGCTTTACTTAGCAGTAGCAGGCGTTGGGCGGCTAATCTTAGTCCGGGGTGGTGACTTGCGGCTAGATGATATGAATCGTCAGGTTCTGATGACTGATGATTGGGTAGGTAAGCCAAGGGTATTCAAAGCTAAAGAAACTCTGGATGCGATTAATCCTGATGTCCAAGTGGAAGCTGTTCATGATTACATCACCCCGGAAAATGTAGATTCGTTAGTGCAATCTGCTGATATGGCTCTTGATTGCGCCCACAATTTTACAGAGCGGAATTTGTTAAATGAAGCCTGTGTGCGATCGCGTAAGCCAATGGTAGAAGCCGCAATGAATGGGATGGAGGCTTACCTGACAACGATTATTCCTGGTGTGACTCCTTGCTTGTCTTGTCTGTTTCCAGAAAAGCCTGATTGGGATCAGCGCGGCTTTTCAGTTTTAGGCGCTGTTTCTGGGACACTAGCTTGTCTAACAGCTTTGGAAGCTATCAAGCTGATCACCGGGTTTAGTCAGCCTCTATTGTCGCAATTGCTGACAATCGACTTAAATCGGATGGAATTTGCTAAACGCCGTTCTTACCGCGATCGCTCTTGTCCAGTATGCGGTAATAGTGCGCCTTGGAGACACGCTCAATCCAATTCGATAGAAGCCACAGGGATTGCACAAAATAGTCATTAGTCATTGGTTATTGGTCATTAGTAAATAACAACTGACAAAGGACAACCCACATCTGAAATCAGAACAACTAATCGCTACAAATCAGGAGACCTGATGACCGTTACTTTATCAGAAAAAGCAGAATTTCATCTGCAGGCATTGCTCCAAGGTTCCACACCCAACGCTAATGGCGCAACTAAAGGTATCCGCATCTCAGTAAAAGATGGTGGTTGCAGTGGCCATGAATATGCAATGGATATCACCAGCAAGCCCCAACCAGATGATTTGGTAAGCCAGCAAGGTAAAGTGCTGGTTTACGTTGATGCCAAAAGTGCGTCGTTATTAGAAGGAATTGTGGTTGACTTCGTTGAGGGAGTGATGGAAAGCGGTTTTAAGTTCATCAACCCCAATGCAACTGATAAATGCAGTGGTTGTGGAAAGTCCTCCAAAGCAGGCGACGGTAAGCCTACTGGTGTACCTTGCAGCTAACATCATTCCGTTAGTGCCAAGTCAATTGTAGAGGCTTCCCATAGACGCACTCCGCGCAGTTTTTCATAGATGCTTGAGGTGGCTTCTAGTTCGCGTTGCATCCCTTACTCCTATAGAGAAGCCGACTAAGCGTAGCATCTCCGTAAGTAGAAGGGAAGCAAAAAGTAGGATAGGTTGCTCAAAAACTTCAGAAATTACACCAACTGTATAACGTTTGAGGAGAATCAGAAAATGGCTTCCTACCAAGTTAGATTAATCAACAAAAAAGAAGACATCGACACCACAATTGAAGTTGACGAAGAAACCACCATCTTAGAAGCAGCAGAAGAAAATGGTATTGAGTTGCCCTTTTCATGTCATGCAGGCTCTTGCTCTAGCTGTGTTGGTAAAGTTGTCGAAGGTGAAGTTAATCAAGACGATCAAAACTTTTTAGATGACGATCAAGTTTCTAAAGGATACGCTCTACTTTGTGTAACTTATCCTCGTTCTAATTGCACAATTAAAACACATCAAGAAGCATATCTAGTCTAAATTATTACTTTGGTTGTTGACTTTTGAAACCAAATAAAAGATGAAGGATGAAGGATGAAATTATACTTCCTTCTTCCTTTCAAAATTCCTAATTTATAATTAAAATGTTTACCCGCTTTAGTGTTACTGGCTGTTCATTAGAATTATTAATAACGGTAGAGGTAGGAATCGTAACTTTTTGTAAAACTCAGGATAAAACAATATTGAAAACCCTTTTGTCAATGGGAATAGTAACAGGAACTCACATCACTTAAAAACAACACTTTCCTTCTTTAATTATCAAGGAAGGCAGTAGGCAGAGGGCAGTTCAAGAGTGGAGGAAAACTGCCCTCTACCTCCTGCCGCGACGCCTTGGGAGCAGGGGTTTAAGACCTCACCGTACGGCGCAAACAAAAAGGGAGCCAGTCTGATGGACGGGAACGCCTGCATAAAAGAACTGGCGGGAGGGGTCTGAATCCTCTCCCAATTGTTCCTTCTGCCTCCTGCCTCCTTCAACAATATTGAGAACATAGATTTTGTACTAGATTTATAAAGTGTTCGAGCCATTTATGTTCGCATTATTGATAATTCCATTAATTAACCTTTATGTATAGCCTTACTTGATTATTTATGAAAAATCAGATACCCGACTTTTTAAATAAGTCGGGTATCTATAATTTTCAATTCTGAAAAATCTACAATCTAATATGATTACTGTAATTATGCTTGACTACGCTCTTGCAATCTTTTAGTCACTAAATTATATAAATGCAATTTTATAGGAAAAATAGAGTGGCTTGTAAAGGAAGCCAACTCTATTTTTTAATCAACAGCAACTATCACATCTGATGATTTAATTACAGCATAAGCCTGCTTACCTTCTGCAAGTGATAGCTTTTCTGCTGATGATTTTGTGATGATTGACACTAGCTCTACTCCTGGCCCTAGTTCCAAAGTTATCTCAGTATTAACTGAACCATGTACAACTTTTTTGACAGTACCCTTAAGAGAATTACGAGCGCTAATTTCCATGTTTTTAATTCGCTAAATTGAACTATTTATACTTTAGTAAGTTAGCAAGTTTTTATTTTAAAACTAGCTTTTTTTAAGATATCTTAATAATTTTGAAATAATTCTCATTTACTTAACAGTAGTATCTCTGCTTGACGAGCATTACACAAATGGGTGAGGCGGTCATTTGCTGCAAAAAGTAAGATAAAAATTAAAAAAAACTAATTATTGATGGATATTATCATCAATTTAATCTAGCTATCTAGTTATGTATAAACACTGAGGTTATAAAAAAAATACGTTTTTATAATAACTAGACTAAAAAGAGGTTTATATTGTGCAGGATCGACTTAATACAACAAGACAAAATCTATTTTTTGAACACTTGAGTCCAGGTGTAGGCTTAGGATTTCCTGTTCCTAAAGACTGGTTGCCAATAACAAGTTTTCCTTTACTAATCATAGTAGGTATGACTGGGGTGGGAAAAAGTACAATTACAAAAGCTTTGGTTGAAGAAGGCTTGGATTTTATACTTTTACCTAATCGTCGTGTTTTAACCGAACGCATAATAATTGCGCCAATGTTAAAAATACAAGAGAAACTTATGCAATCCCATTGCCGGATCAAACGCCTAACTTATACTCGCCTTTATCGAGAATACTTCCCTGGTGGAATGGGTCATATTTTAGCTTCGCTACACATCAATCCGCAACAAGTCAACTCTATGTTAGTTTTCGATAGTTTGCGTGGTGAAAATGAAGTTCGCTATGCAGCTAAGGCTTTAAAAAATGCTAAATTTGTAATGTTAACTGCACCAAATACAGTGCGTTTAGAAAGACTTTTGAAACGTCATGATTCTTTCGATTGGATTGCTAATCAAGAGTTAGACGATCCTATGCAAATTATCCCAGGAGTATTGACCAATTTTGCTAGTTTGGGCGTACCAGAGGCTTCTGCTTATTTTACTCCTGAAGAACAACAAGAAATCTTAGAACTTGTAAAAAAACGAGTTGTTACAGGTGTAGAATTGCGGGACAAACTAAAAATATTTGTCGAAGAGAGTCAGAACTATGATTCGGTTCCGACAAAACAGATTTTAGAGGCGATGGATACGAGCGATCGCTCTCTTATAATCGATACTATAGCCAGTCCCCAAGAATCAGCCAAAGCAATTATTTGTCAATTATGCAAATATGGTGATATTAAAACTAACAAGTAAGCATAATTGGTAACAATTAGCACAAGGGAACGGTTAATGTCGCTATCTAAATTTGCAATTGTAGAAAGCACTCTCCGTGAAGGCGAACAATTTGTCAAAGCCAATTTTTCTTCAGACGATAAAGTCGAAATTGCTGAAGCTCTTGCTGCATTTGGAGTGGAATATATAGAGTTAACATCACCAATTGCTTCACCTCAGTCTAGAGGAGACTGCGAAAGATTGGCTCAATTAGGCTTGCCATCCAAAATATTAACTCACATTCGCTGTCACTTAGAAGATGCTAAAGTTGCCTTAGCGACAGGCGTAGCTGGGATTAATTTAACTATCGGTAGTTCTTCTTTAATGCGTCAGTTCAGTCATGGTAAAAATATTAATCAAATTATTGATTTAGCATCTGAAGTTTTAACTTTTATTCATCAACAAGCTCCCGATATTGAGTTACGGTTTTCGGCTGAGGATTCGTCACGCACTTCCATAGAAGATTTAATCACAATTTACTCGGCAATTGAGAAATTAGGATTTGTCAAACGCATAGGAATTGCTGATACAGTAGGAATTATTACGCCGATGCAAGTATTTGAATTAGTGAAGACTTTACGCCAGTTCACTAATTTAGATATTGAGTTTCACGGTCATAATGATACAGAATGTGCAAATGCTAACAGCTATACAGCACTGGAAGCGGGAGCAACTCATATTGACACTTGTGTTCTAGGAATTGGTGAACGCAATGGTATTACCTCACTAGCTGGATTCATCGCTAGGTTATATGCTACAAATCCAGAGCAGGTTAAGTCTAAATATAACTTAGATCGACTTGGTTACTTGCATGAAGTAGTTGCGAGAAAAGTTGGAATTCCTATTCCTTTTAATCACTGTCTTTTTGGGGAGAGTGCTTTTAGTCATAAAGCTGGCATTCATACTAAGGCTATGCTCAATAACTCGGAGACTTATGAAGCTATTAATCCCCGAAGTTTTGGTGTAACGCGCTCAATTTTAATCAATCATAAATTGGCTGGAAAACAGGCAGTTAATCACCGAGCTAATGAATTAGGACTTTCATTTAATTTATCCCAGCTTAAAGATATTACCAATATGTTAAAAATTTTAGCTGATAAACAAAGTCTTACTATCGAAGATGTAGACAAGATTTTATATTTTTATCATTGCCAGTAAATTTAAAAATCTACACACTTACTGCTTAAATTTCCGACTTCTTGAAGAAATCGGGGATTTAAATTCACCTTTATGACACATCTGCTACTAATCTATTTTATCAAACAAAACTGTAAAAATGACTGCTTTTCTATTGTTTTTCAAGCTTTTTTAAGAAAAATATCAGGCGATATTTATAAATGATTAATAATTTAAACTTATAAAACTGATAGCATATATGTAAGCTTAAATAATTTAGATAATATTTTTTAAATAATGGTGGGTATTGCTCACCATTCTGTTTGCCAAGCAAATTTATATTAGTAAATTGGCAGAAATAAAGTTAACTAAGGAATACTGATGAATCAAACAAACTGTCAAAATTTGAGTGAAGCAACAACCCAATGGCTAATAGCAAAAAGCTATAATCCTGGTGATTTAAATCAGCCGAGTGAAAATGGTGATACCGCTTTGATGAAAGCGACAAGAGAGGGAGTTTATACGGTCGTAAAAGAATTAATTGATGCTGGTGCGGATATCAATGCTCGAAATAGCGATCGCAACAATGCTTTGTGGTTTGCTTGTTTTGGTAATCACTACGATTTAATTAATTTACTTTTGGCTGGCAACATCAATATTGATAACCAAAATGATAATGGTGCAACTGTTTTAATGTACGCAGCATCAGCCGGAAAGACAGAAGTCGTCAAGTTACTTTTACAATATCAGCCTAATTTATATTTAAAAAACTTAGACGATTATAAAGCGATAGATTTTGCTAGTAACGTAGAAGTCTTAAGGATAATTAAAAATGCCATCAAGTCAGATATCGGGCAAAGCCTATCATGACGCTACCAAGCATTCTTATTTATCGGTACAACTTGACCCAAATTATGTAGATGCTTCAACACAGCCATCTTCATTTAAAGTTTATCCCAAGTTTTATCGGAGAGTGAAATTAAATCTCAATAATCCTGTTCATGCTTTTATCTCATTAACCAGTGCGATAACACTGGAAAAAGTATATAAAGATGGCCCATTAAAACTACGAGTGAATCCATCAGCAGGCGCTTTGTATCCTACAGAAGTTTACGTACAGGTTCGCGGTATTGAGGGAATAGTAAATGGTATATACCATCTAGAAGTTGAGAATAATTGTCTAACTCTCATCTATGAATTAATTGATGATGGGTTAGAGAGTTATATTATACCGGGTAAAAGTATCAACGGATTCATCTTTTTAATTAGTTGTGTTTATTATAGGTCTAGCTGGAAATATCAAAACAGGAGCATAAGATATTGCTTCTTAGATAGCGGACATCATTTAGGTGCGATCGCAGCTTCAGCTTATCTCTACAACCGAGATATACAACTAATTTTTGACTTTGATAAACTTACCCTCAATTTTGATTTGGGATTTGAGAATAAAGAGTTGATCGTTGCTTGTGCGGTGTCAGGAGAAGTACAAGACAAGAAAATCAGACGCTTAAGGCTGAAAGTTCCTTTTGTTTGTGGTACTGATTATTTTGAAGCCAATCAATTTATTGAAGATGCCTATCAAGCAACGACTCTAGAAAAGAGTCGTCAGCAAAAATTAGAGTATCCTCAATTTGATTTCGATCGGGATAAATTTTATCAAACTGTTTGGGATAGACGTTCTATTAGACGTTTCCGGAAAGAGGCTATTTCTCAAGAAGATTATTTATATGTAGTGCAACAACTTCAGCAGTCAATACCAACAGAAAATTATGAGGAAATAGAAATTTACTCAGTGGTGCATCGAGTAGAGGGAATGACACCTGGGTTATATAAAGGTACACATCTGGTTAAAACGGGTAATTTTAGTGAAAAGACAGGTTATTTATGTATTAATCAGGCTATTGCAAGGGATGGCGCTGTAACTTTATTTTTTGTATCAGATTATTTAAATTATCAAACTGCTATGCAAATAGCTGGTTTTCTCGGACAGAGACTTTATTTAACTAGTAATTATTTGGGAATTCAGTGTAGTGGGATTGGGGCTTATTATGATGACGAAACCCAAGAATTATTAGAAACAAATAAAGATGTACTTTATGGAATGGTGATTGGAATATAAACAGGAAGCTCAACGACATGGCTAGAAAGATGTATTACTTAAATGGTGATGATTCACATCCTATACAACCGACATCTGCGGATATTATACTGCGGCAACAACTAGAGGATTCTATTAGCAAATACTTTTATGATGCGTGCGATCGCACGATTCAAAGTCTGCTATCTGATTGTCGGTGGTATGTCACAACCCATGCCAATGCTCTAACATTGGTAATTGAATGTCCCGATACAGTTACTAATTGGCGTATTTTACAAAAAATTGTGCCAATGGGGACATTGCTATATGGAATTGTTAACAGTGCTAAAATCCGTGTTTGTCCGCCAGAAAGTCAAGGCATACCTTTTGAAATGAGGGTAGATGAACTTTCTGTTTATCGAGATTGGGCGTAATTCGATTTTAGATTTTGGATTGTTAATTAAAAGTT
>NZ_JBALDJ010000076.1:0-1700 GCF_036917415.1 Nostoc sp.
CAAAACGGAGAGTTTGATCCTGGCTCAGGATGAACGCTGGCGGTATGCTTAACACATGCAAGTCGAACGGAATCTTCGGATTCAGTGGCGGACGGGTGAGTAACGCGTGAGAATCTGGCTTCAGGTCTGGGACAACCACTGGAAACGGTGGCTAATACCGGATGTGCCGAAAGGTGAAAGGCTTGCTGCCTGAAGATGAGCTCGCGTCTGATTAGCTAGTTGGAAGTGTAATGGACTCCCAAGGCGACGATCAGTAGCTGGTCTGAGAGGACGATCAGCCACACTGGGACTGAGACACGGCCCAGACTCCTACGGGAGGCAGCAGTGGGGAATTTTCCGCAATGGGCGAAAGCCTGACGGAGCAATACCGCGTGAGGGAGGAAGGCTCTTGGGTCGTAAACCTCTTTTCTCAGGGAAGAACACAATGACGGTACCTGAGGAATAAGCATCGGCTAACTCCGTGCCAGCAGCCGCGGTAATACGGAGGATGCAAGCGTTATCCGGAATGATTGGGCGTAAAGCGTCCGCAGGTGGCAATGTAAGTCTGCTGTTAAAGAGTCTAGCTCAACTAGATACAAGCAGTGGAAACTACATAGCTAGAGTACGTTCGGGGCAGAGGGAATTCCTGGTGTAGCGGTGAAATGCGTAGAGATCAGGAAGAACACCAGTGGCGAAGGCGCTCTGCTAGGCCGTAACTGACACTGAGGGACGAAAGCTAGGGGAGCGAATGGGATTAGATACCCCAGTAGTCCTAGCCGTAAACGATGGATACTAGGCGTGGCTTGTATCGACCCGAGCCGTGCCGTAGCTAACGCGTTAAGTATCCCGCCTGGGGAGTACGCCGGCAACGGTGAAACTCAAAGGAATTGACGGGGGCCCGCACAAGCGGTGGAGTATGTGGTTTAATTCGATGCAACGCGAAGAACCTTACCAAGGCTTGACATGTCGCGAATCTTCTTGAAAGGGAAGAGTGCCTTCGGGAGCGCGAACACAGGTGGTGCATGGCTGTCGTCAGCTCGTGTCGTGAGATGTTGGGTTAAGTCCCGCAACGAGCGCAACCCTCGTTTTTAGTTGCCAGCATTAAGTTGGGCACTCTAGAGAGACTGCCGGTGACAAACCGGAGGAAGGTGGGGATGACGTCAAGTCAGCATGCCCCTTACGCCTTGGGCTACACACGTACTACAATGCTCCGGACAGAGGGCAGCTACCACGCGAGTGCAAGCAAATCCCGCAAACCGGAGCTCAGTTCAGATCGCAGGCTGCAACTCGCCTGCGTGAAGGAGGAATCGCTAGTAATTGCAGGTCAGCATACTGCAGTGAATTCGTTCCCGGGCCTTGTACACACCGCCCGTCACACCATGGAAGCTGGTAGTGCCCGAAGTCATTACTCCAACCATTCGTGGAGGAGGATGCCTAAGGCAGGACTGGTGACTGGGGTGAAGTCGTAACAAGGTAGCCGTACCGGAAGGTGTGGCTGGATCACCTCCTTTATAGGGAGACCTACACCCCTCAGAAATCGAAAAACACAAAGTTAAATAGATACTGAGTTGGTCTAACCTAGGTCGGTCGCAGACATTTGTATGATGTAGAAAGCTTTCAAACTATGATTTGGTTCGATATGGGCTATTAGCTCAGGTGGTTAGAGCGCACCCCTGATAAGGGTGAGGTCCCTGGTTCGAGTCCAGGATGGCCCACCTGAA
>NZ_JBALDJ010000077.1:0-28799 GCF_036917415.1 Nostoc sp.
GATTCAATTGCCCGATCTTTGGATACTGCGATCGCTACTCCCAAAGGCTCAAGACTCGCTTGTGTCACCCAAGAAGCAAACATTGCACTCTGAATTTCTCCTTTTTTGGCGGTGATAATATACAATCCTGTGCTAATCCGCCCTAAAGCTTTTTCTAGCTCAGTATTGATAGATTTAATTTGTTTTATGGTGCGATCGCGGGTCAACCATTGACCCATATCTATCCCCGCTTCATCACAAAGTTGTTCCGTTGCTTGGGTAGGGATTTCCTTAACTAAAATAGGTGGAAAAGCTTCAGTTAATCCCAGTTCTTGAAACTTATTACGTAATGGATAAATTGGCTCATCTTCTCCACCTCCCGACTCTAATAAACCAATTGCCTGCTTCTTGTGAACAGCAGCTAAAATTGTACTTAAAGCAGCATGAGCGATCGCCGAAGATTGGGGTGGCATTGCAATTACTAGACCAGAGGCTTGTGCAACTAATTCTCGAACTTCTTGAGGCTCGGAACTATTAAGAGGAACTAATTCTACTGCTAGTCCTGTTTTCGCGCATCCATGAGCTATGGTACGGACTAAATGCTCGCTATATCCGTAATCTTCAACATAAAATAGAGCCACTAAAGTCTCTATTTTTGCTTGTTCTAAACTCCAGTTTTGATAGCGTCCGAGCCATTCAGAGATATAGTGTTGTAATAAAGGGCCATGTCCTGTAGCAACTATTGCTATTTCTAACTTTTCAATCCGCTTTAAAGCTGCCAAAACAGACCGAGCATTGGGTCCCATCAGACAATCATAATAATATTGAAAGTCTTCCTCAAGTAAGATGAGATTTTCATCATAAGTGTGGTCATCACAATAGTGCATCCCAAACACATCACAGGTGTAGAGAGTGCTAGTTTTGTGGTCATAAGTAAAAATGGTGTCAGGCCAATGTAAGTTAGGTGCAGAGATAAATTCTAATTCGTGTCCGTTGCCTAAATCTAATCGCTCTCCACTTTTTACCTGGATTGATTTAAAAGGCTGGTGAACCATATTTTCTAGGAATTGAATAGCTACCTTAGCACCAACAACAGTAATGGAGGGAGCTAATTCTAAAATATTTTTCACTAAGCCACTGTGGTCAGGTTCTGTATGGCTAATAATCAAGTAATCTATCTTAGCCGGATCGATTAATTCCACCAGTATCTCAAGATATAATTGCTCAAACTTGCGGTGAGATGTGTCAACTAAGGCAATTTTTTCTCCTTGAATTAAGAAAGAATTATAGGTTGTACCATTCCGTAAACCAAACTCGATATCAAAACGTTCTCTATCCCAATCAAGACAACGTATAGCAGTCGTTTGAGGAGCAATTTCAACAGTTTCAATCGTCAAACGTCCAGGATTGGAAATAACTTGAGTAAGCTGTGTGAGTGCAACCATTTCTTTTCTCCAAAAAGAATATTATCTGGAGCGAGTGTTATGTTTCTTATATTTACCTGAAACACTCAATTAGTAAAATGCCAATTTTTAAAGCTAATCATCAGAAATTTTTATTCATCATTTAGCTTGATTTACCATTGAATTGCTCAATGTTTATCATTACTTTTATCTTCAATAATGGATGTGAGAAAATGTAAATACTAAGTTAGAATGTTTACGCATGTCGTTAACCTTTTTTCCTCCTCCTCTACAACAAATCAACAGCGAAATCGCCCGTCACGCTGGTGTTGATCTGTATGTGCTGCGCCTCGATCTTATGCACCCGTGGGTTAACGGCAATAAGTGGTTTAAGCTGAAATACAATCTTTTAGAGGCCAAAGAGAAAAACTTTACAACGCTGCTAACCTTTGGTGGCGCTTATTCCAATCACCTCTATGCAACTGCGGCGGCTGGTAATCTTTTCGGTTTTCGCACCATCGGCGTAATTCGTGGGGAGGAGAGGCTACCATTAAACCCGACACTGAGTTTTGCTGTAGAACAGGGTATGCAGCTTGTGTACCTGAACCGCGAGATGTATCGACAGGGCAACACACCAGCGTTAAAGGAATCTCTGCGACAACGTTTGGGCGAGGTGTTTATCATTCCCGAAGGTGGGAGTAATTTAAATGGTGTGCGCGGCTGCATAGAGATAATTAGTGATGCGATGCCTACGGCTGGCTACGCCTACGCATTTAATCATATATGCGTAGCCTGCGGTACAGCTACTACACTAGCTGGTATTACGCTTTCGTTGCATGAAGGACAAAGAGCGATCGCTTTTCCCGTACTAAAAAATGGGGCATTTCTCGCACAAGAAATCGAAAGTTTATTGACAAATTACCTCGCCTCTGGTTTACCCACATCATATAGTTCTCCCGCTTCCTGGGAATTGGTGTGTGATTACCACTTTGGCGGCTATGCAAAGGTAAACGATGAGTTGCTACTGTTCAGCCAGCAGTTTACACAGGAACATGACGTACCCCTTGATTACGTATATACCGCCAAAATGTTTTACGGAGTGATGGATTTACTACAGCAGGGATTTTTTTGTAAAGGCGATTCCTTGTTGCTGGTACACACAGGCGGCTTACAAGGCAACCTTGGCATGGAGAAAAGTTTGCAGAGATTTTCTAAAATTTGAGTTGCCATTTAATTAAATCTCAGTTAACCTTGTATGGAATTTTACTAAGCTGAGTAAAATTCACACACCAATCTTGATATTTACTCAAACTTAAGTAAGGTTAATTCAATGTTTACATACACTAATCGGATTAAGCCAGATGATAATAGTATTATTGATTATTTGAAAAATCTCTTAATATTACTGACAAGTATCTTAATAAACTAAAAACAGAGCATATTGAAACTGTATGGTCTGATTTTAAAATAGCAGTTGCAAAAACTTTTGATTTTTTTGATAATATTTTACATATTAAAGGTGGAAGATTAATCCCTTACCGATATTTCTACCTGACTATTACAGCATATTTTTATCGTAATCATAAACCAGATTATAGTTTTCTAAGTAAGTATTTTTGGTACTATAGTTTTCATAATGCAGACTTACTAACAAACACTACTCATCTCTGGGAACATATATACTTTGTTAATCAACAAAAGGCTAATAGTACTTACTCATTCAATCAATTTGATATTGATAAGAATTCTCTCAGAAAATCTTTCTACAGTTATAGAGGTCGCTTATCCAGAGCAATACTATCATTTTATGCAAACCACAAGCCGCAAGATTGGGCAAAACCTCATAGAGATATTTTGTCTGATGTTTATTATCTGCTAACAGATAAACCTAACTTACACCACATATTTCCAGTTAACTTTATTAAACAGACTGGCATTGCTAGTCAAATAGAATGTGACAGCTTGATGAATATTGCCTATCTGTCTCAAATAACTAATTTGAAAATTAGCGATAAAAATCCATTAGATTATCTCAAAGAATATGATGAGCCTGGTTTAGAAGCAGTCCTACGCTCTCATCTTATACCTACGATCATTCTTGAATGGTCAAGAGGCGATGCACTTCCAGAAAATGCCCTAACCATTTTTATTGAAGAAAGGGTAAACCTCTTATTAGAGGCTTTGAGGGTGAAGTTAGACGGGATTGAATTTAATGTTTTTGATATGGGCGATCGCCCAGATAATATCTAGTTTTATAAAAGTGATTGCGATTGTCTAAAAAAGAGCCATTGCTGGCTTTCATGCTTACCGTTTATTTTGTAAACTTTGAATGGTAGCGATCGCATGTTTCGCCACAATATCAATTTCCTCTTCTGTATTAAACCTGCCAATACCTAACCGCACCGAGGCATAAGCTAACTTTTCTGAATGTCCCAATGCTGTGAGAACATGGGAAGGTGCAGTAGTTGTCGACGAGCAAGCAGATCCAGAAGAAACTGCCATTACTGGCTGTAATCCTAGCAAAAGTGCGGCTCCATCCACTCCTTCAACACTGATATTCAAGTTTCCTGCCAATCGCTGTTGAGGATGTCCGTTGAGATGAATACCTTCAACTTGCGAAAGCTGTTCCCACAATTTTTGTCTTAACTGGGAGAGGCGTTGGGTTTCTGTTGCTTGTTCAGCCAAAGCGATTTCTACAGCTTTGCCAAAGCCGACAATTTGCGGTGTATACAATGTACCAGAACGCATCCCCCGTTCATGTCCGCCGCCATGCTGCTGGGGAGCTAGTTGTACTCTGGGGTTGCGCCTGCGGACGTACAGCGCTCCAATACCTTTGGGCCCATATACTTTATGTGCTGTGAGCGACATCAAGTCAATTTTCGTCGCTTGCACATCCAAGGGAATTTTACCAATAGCTTGCGCTGCATCGGTGTGGAATAGGATTTGGTATTCATGGCACATTTCCCCAATTTCTGCCAAAGGCTGTAACACACCAATTTCGTTATTTGCAGCCATCACCGATACTAAAATCGTCTCAGGACGTAAAGCTTTTTTTAATTCAATTAAATCAATCAATCCATCTTTTTGGACAGGGAGAATAGTAATTTCAAAACCAAGACTTTTTAAATAATTACAAGGGTCAATTACTGCACTATGTTCAGTGGCAACAGTAATAATATGCTGACCTTTTTTAAAATAAGTTTCGGCAACACCTTTTATAGCTAGATTATTTGCTTCTGTTGCACCACTCGTAAACACAATTTCTTCTGGAGTGGCGTTGATTGCTGCTGCTAAAATCTCTCGCGTTTGCTTAACAGCAGCTTCTCCTTCCCAACCGTAAACATGACTAATACTTGCTGGATTGCCAAAGTTTTCTGTGAAGTAAGGAATCATTGCTGCTAGTACCCTTTCATCTACGGGCGTAGTAGCGTGGGAATCAAGGTATATAGGACGAATAGACATAAATTAACTCAAAATTTGACTCAAATTTTTTAATACACTTAAAACCTGATAAAGTTCACTTTTTCGTTTCAAAAGTGTAAATTGGTCAGACATAGCATACTTGGGTTGATTTTCTTTGGTCAGTTTCAAGAAAATAAAATCACTACCATTTGTTACTAATCCAAAACTAGGTTTGTCTTGATTAGGATTAGCTAATATATAAACAAGTGCTTGAGGTATGGCTTCTAAAAGAGAAAAGCTAGACCTTTTAGATTCAATTACTAACAACCAAAATCTTTCTTGAATAACTAAAATATCAATTCTACCTCTAATAATTTCGCCTTTATCTTCCGCAGAAAGTTCTATTGATTGTTCCCCTCTGATATAAAAAGGCTCATCATAAAATCCAGCTAAATTGAGTAAAGGAGATAAAACTACTAATTTCACCGTTTCTTCTGACAAAGGGGGACGCTTTACCAAACGGAGATAATGAAGTTTTATTCTGTCTAAATCTGGCTTTTCTAAATTTGTAATTTCTGGTAAATTTTCAAACCATTCTGTGAAGAATAACTCATCTTCGGCTAGCTGTAGGCTAAATCTTTCTTCCAAATAGGCAAGCCTGACATTTTGTGTTTGGATAAATTGAACCATAATTTATTTAAAAGATGCAATATAAGTATTATGACACTGTTCCAGTATGAACATAAATAGGAATAGCAAAGATAATTAACTTAAAACTTGACCTATTTTTTTCATATATTCAAAACTTTATATAATTCATTTGAATCATGTTTATTTCAAATTGCAAAAAGTCTAATTATTTACTTTAATTATCACGCTGAGAGTTTCTAGAGCAATACTACGTAGCATTGCTGTAACTATATCTGCATCTAGTTGCGTCACGTGGCTGCTAATTCCCGTAATTTAGTTAAAACTGCCTGAGCATGACCTTTCGTTTTTACATTAGGCCAAGCATAGACAATAATTTTATCAGGTGAAATTAAAAAGGTTGAGCGAACAACACCCATAAATTCTTTGCCCATAAATTTTTTCAATCGCCAAGCGCCGTAGGCTTCAATTAAAAGATGTTCTGGGTCACTTAAAAGGGTGATTGACAAGTTATGTTTGCTAATAAATTTACAATGGGACTTACCTAAATCTGGACTTACGCCTAAGATTTTCGCTTCCAGTGCATTGAAGTCATGATACAACTCGGTGAAATCTTTCGCTTCGGTGGTACAACCGGGGGTGTCATCTTTGGGGTAGAAGTAGAGGACAATCCACTGACTGCTGAGGTCGTCGAGAGTGACTGAATTGCCATTTTGGTCAGGAGTAGAGAAATCTGGCGCTGGTTGTCCGACTTGGGGAATGTTGCTCATAATGAAGGTAGGAGAGATTGCGTAAGCGTAGCTCGTCGTAGACATCGCTTTAGAATTGTACATAAGTTGAGCGATATTGCGTATTTACCAGCGTCACCAATTCATCAGCAGCAAGGCGATTTGCATAAAAGTGACAGATTTATCTGATATCTTAGCTTTACTTACTGAGAAGCTGAAGAAAATAGGCATCAATGCGATCGCACTCATTCATCTTTGCTTAAGTTCTCTCATCAGGGTGAGAGCGATCGCTTATATTTATTCGCGATAATAATGACTTAACCTACAAGTATTTTTGTTTATCTATTCTTACTCTTCAAAGTTCACATGACTAAAGATATGCAACGCCAATTTACCAACCGCGATGAGTTGCTAGCCTACCTACGCGAACAATTCCCAGGTGCAGCAGAACGCGATGACCACATCAGCGAAACTCTAGGGGGACGCAAAGCGGCACAAGAAGCGCTGCAAAAAATTGACCCAATAGGCTATGCCAAAACACGTAATTTCTTTACAGGTGCAGTCACGCGACTTTCGCCTTACATCCGCTATGGCGTTTTGAGTTTGCGAGAAATTCGAGATTATGTCCTTGACCAGGTACAAAACCAAGATGAAGCTACGAAACTAATTAACGAGTTAGGTTGGCGCGACTACTGGCAACGATTGTATATGAAGCTAGGGGATGAAATCTGGAAAGACCAGGAAGAGTACAAAACTGGTTATATTGTGAGCGAATATGCACCGAAATTGCCACAAGATATTAGAGAAGGAACTACAGGCAGAGTTTGCATTGACAGTTTCAGTCGTGATTTGAGAGAAACTGGTTATCTACATAACCACGGACGAATGTGGCTAGCAGCCTACATTGTCCATTGGCGGCGTATTCGTTGGCAAGCAGGAGCCAAATGGTTTCTTGAACATCTTTTAGATGGAGATCCTGCTAGTAATAATATGTCATGGCAGTGGGTTACTAGCACTTTTAGTCAGAAACCGTATTTTTTCAACCGTGAAAACTTAGAACGCTACACCAAAAGCATTTATTGTCAGAAATGCTCCCTTTACGGTCATTGTGATTTTGAAGGCAGTTATGAAGAATTAGAACAGCGACTTTTTCCCAAAGGCGAATTTAGCAAACAAGCTAATAGCCAAAGTTGGCAACGTGGAAAGAAAGGTAAAAAATGAATAAACCAATTGTTTGGGTACATGGAGATTGCCTCAGTCCAAATAATCCTACATTGCAAAAATATCCTGATGCCCCAGTTATCTGGGTTTGGGATGAGGCTTTGATAGAGGAATGGCAATTGAGTCTTAAACGTCTAACTTTTATCTACGAATGTTTGCTAGAGTTACCTGTTGTTATTCGTCGTGGCAATGTAGCACAAGAAATTTTAGCTTTTGCTCAAGAACATGATGCCAATTTAGTTGTCACAGCCGATAGTCCTAGCCCTCGATTTGATGATATCTGTAATCAAATGGAGCGTTCTATAGCAGTGGAAGTGTTACAGGTAGAACCATTTTTTGACTATGACGGCTATATAGACTTGAAACGGTTCTCGCGCTATTGGAAAGTGGCTCAAAATTATGTTTATCAAAAGCCCTCACCCTAAATCCCTCTCCCAAATTGGGCTACGGTGTACACATAAGTCTGAAATACCTGATTAACCAGGGTTTTACCCCACCCTAGGGCGTGTTTTCAAACTCGTTGTATCCTAAAAAAGATGCGATCGCTTTGTGATGATGATAAATAGAGGAGACTTAAGCAACGAACGTTGGGAGAGGTTAAAACCTTTACTACCACTACAAAAACCTAAAACAGGTAAGCCAAATAATGACCACCGCACAGTTGTGAATGGCATTCTTTGGATACTGAGAACCGGAGCGCCTTGGCGGGACTTGCCAGAACGTTATGGAAAGTGGCAGACAGTAGCCACAAGGTTTTACCGATGGCAAAAAGCTGGAGTTTGGAAGCAAATTTTAGAACAACTGCAAGCGATCGCAGACCAACAACAAAACCTAGATTGGCAAGTTCATTATGTGGATGGCACAGTTGTACGCGCCCATCAGCACGCAGCTGGTGGAAAAAAGGGGGCGAAGAAGAGGAGAAACTAGGTCGTTCCCGGGGTGGTTTCAGTACAAAAATACACATTAGGTGTGAGGGTAAAGGTAAACCCATAACTTTTATTCTCAGTCCAGGTCAAAGAAACGAGTCAATTTTTCTAGAACAATTGATGGAACAAGGACAAGTCAAGCGTTCTGGGCGTGGTCGTCCCCGTTTACGTCCTTTACGATTAGTTGGAGATAAAGGTTACACAGGTCGGAGAATACGTAATTACCTTCGCCGTCGTGGTATCCGCCTAACTATTCCACGACTCTCAAATGAACCGCGACGAGGCCCTTTTAGCCGTGAAATCTACCGTCAACGCAACATTGTTGAGCGGGCTATCAACAGAATCAAACAATTTCGTCGCATTGCCACCCGATATGAAAAACTTGCAGCAAATTATACAGCCATGATCGCGATCGCCTCCATTTTGTTATGGTTATAGTTTGAAAACACGCCCTAGTCTTGCAGGTTAATGGAGTTATGAGTGCTGAGTTGCAAGTGAGATTTTTCACTCAGCAGTATTGAATCTATTGCAATACTGCTCGGTTAGTGATATTTAGCCCTGGAGATCCCCCCAACCCCCCTTAAAAAGGGGGGCTTACAATCCTCTTTTACCCCCTTTTTAAGGGGGTCGCCGCAGGCGGGGGGATCTTAACCGAGCAGTATTGGAATCTATTGAGGTTTGTAAATAATTTGTATATCTGCAAGGAATATTCCTTTAGACTGAGTTTCAACTGAAAAAATGTAGGAATAAACACAAATGCATTCGTTAAATATATTTTGTCACGAATTTGTAGTTGCTGTTTCCTTTGTAGCTTGCATTATTGGACTGTTGTTACTGTGGAACAGTAAGGAGCAAACAAATGAGATGGAAGAAACAGAACGGATTCTGTTTAGAATGAGCTTTAGTTACTGGCTAGTTTACTGTGTAGCTTTTGGCATAGAAAAAATAGTTTTACCCGATTGGGAATCTGTAGTCATGACTTTGAAAATAACTACAGCTCTGTCATATTTCTTAACTTTTTCTTGCATTGTTAGTCTGCCGCTACACAAATTTGCAGTACATCGGGTTGAGGAATAGTTATTGGGCATGGGGCATTGGGCATTGGGCATGATTAACATCTCATGGCGATCGCTAATGCAGCTTCTAGTTGATCCTGGGGCAAAGTTGTCAAAATAAATACCTCTTGTACCGTTTTCCCCTGCCGTGCAATGACTTTATAGCCGCCACGAATGGGTACTGAAACGCGCAGTTGCATTTTTGGACAGTGACCTTTTGACCGCCCAATCACTCCCGGCGTCACAGTTTGGATACCATGTTGCTGACAAAGACGTTCTAAAATAGGGATAAGACCAGAAAGGTGTGTTGAGTGATTCCAAACCAGTCTGGCGGCTTTTTGTGAAGCCGTGCGGAGGGGATCTGCGGTGGGTTTGCCCATGATAATTAAGCTGCTTCTAGAGGTGCCATTGTCAAACCTGCTCGGCGCAGCTGCTGATGATAGAGTTCCGCAGGTTCTTGGGGCCCGACCCAGACGATCGCTTGACCTTCATAGTGTACCTGATTAGTCAGATCCCATGCGCGATCGCCACTCATCCCCGGAATATATTTCATTAAACATTCAGACACGTGTTGGAATGTATTAAAATCATCGTTTAATACAATCACTTTGTAATTCGGATAAGTCTTACGGGTAACTTGATTAGACCGTTCAGGAGCTATTGTTGGTGCTGTGGCCATCCCGTAAACGTCTGCTGAAAGTGTCATAACCATAAAACAATTGGTCAAGATAATTTTACAAAACTACACTATAAGTAATTAGTTTAGTTCATGTCAGTCAGTTGTCATTGGTCATTTGTCCGTTGTCCTTAGTAAATGACCAATGACCAATAGTTCGGCTTCGCTCAGTACAAGTGACCAATGACCAATGACAAATGACTATCTATTTCCAATTATCCCAGTTTTCGTTAAAAATAGATGTATCTGGGAAGGCGGTAGGGTTGCCATTTTGTTGCAAAAGCCGTTTGAGTGCTTCTAGTTGTAGCTCTTGTTTAGGTAAATCATCGACTAGTTGGTAAGGTGCGATCGCATTTTTGAGTGCAAAACTAGCCACAGTTCCGGCAGCTGCGCCAGATGACCATTCAAAGGAGTGTACTCGATAGGCAGCAGCAGCAATATGACTAGTTGCAATACTTTTACCACCTACCAGCAAATTATCAATTTTCTGGGGAATCATCGCCCTCAAAGCAATTTGGAAGGGATAAGCTTGACCAGCACCACGTCTTTCGCCTGGACGTTCTGTGTTCCCAGGGGCTTCTGGAGGACTATTTACCATGCAAGGATGGAAATCTATGGCGTAGTGACCAATACCCACAGCATCGGGGAAAATGGTAGAACGAGTCCGTCGCATTGCTTTGTCTGGTGGAACTTTACCGTCAATTACTGATATTGCTTCCAAACCTGCAACTGCTGCTCGTAGCCGACGATACATATCTGCTGGCAGAGTCTTTGAGTAATACTCATCATTATAATCTCGACGGGAAATATCAATTTCCCCAATACTAAAGCCTTCAGATTGTCCCCAACTGGGGCGGCCAACGATCCGCCGTCCTTCTCGCATATAGGGATATTTCGATAGGCCATGCATTGTCCCCATTGGCGAATTTAAACCGGAAACAAAGCGGTTATTGGGTTGCTGCTGCTTTACACCATCCCCTAGTTGAGAATCTGTAGTTCCAGCTACCAACCAATAATAGAAAGATAAAGCATTTTCCTCAGCCTTGCGGAGGGTTTCTGTCCGCAGTCCTCCCATCCATCCCCCTGGTTCTAACTGTCCAGTCGCTTGTAATTGTTGACGAGTATAAATTAAGTTATCCTGGGCTGTTCCGGGGCGGTAGTCGTTACCCCAAGTCCAGTTTTGCATCGAGATATCCCCTGGTGTCGGTGCAGTAAAACTGACACCGCCGAATTTTTCTGATTTCCCTTTGTTTGGACTCCAAATGCGACGATAGGTAAAAACTAAATCAAAGTTAGCCAGTCGCTTCAATTCATAGCTGAAATATGGCGCATATTCTGGATAAAATGCAGGCATTGTCTGCGGTTGCGGTTCCTTGGTGGCCTCCATTGCAAAGGTGTAGGTAAAGCCTTGAGGGCAATAAGGGTCGTTGTTGGTGCTAGAAGCAGAAGGTTCTAGGTAGGAACGGGCATCAATACCTAATCGGTAGGGAACATCAGCAAGAGCGATAATTTCTCCAGTTTCGCTAGCATCTACGACATACCATTTAGGAGCATCCTCTTTTACTGCTTTGGGGATGAAACGGAGAATCGTTTTGGTAAACCGAGATGAGTTTTCGTAGCTATAAGCATCTTCAATACTTTGAGATAAAGTAAAAGTATTGAGAGGTGGTGCGCCTTTTGGTGGTTGATGTTGAATTGCGATCGCACTATTAATTATTTTGCCATCAGCAGCGATTTCCAAATCCTTAATTACCGTGTTGGGAAACCATTGCAACTTCCCTTTGCCCTGCTTTTCCGCATCTTTAAGCATCTGGGTCAAAATAGTGTGAGCATCGCGGGGAAGAAAACACGATTCACTTACCCAACAGTCACCGGGGTTCAGCTTACCGTATTTACGCCCAATGCGGTTTCGTAATTCCAGATAGCCGCGAGAATAGAATTTGAGAGCTCGTTGAGTTGGGCGTTCATCTAACGCAGATGTCCCTTGAGCAGAAATTTGTCCTCCCAACCAGTCAGTAATTTCTGTCAGACAAACTGTTCGCCCTGCTAGCAACCCCTCGTAAGCCGTGGCTACACCAGAAAGTCCACCACCCACAACTAAAATCTCGCAATTTACACTTTTGTCTGGGGTTCTCGGTGGCGCGGCGTTCGCCTCATTAAATACAACTAAGCTAGATATTAAATTGAAACCGATCAATGATGTCAAGCTAAAAGCTATTTTGTGTCTATGCTTCATACTATAAAAAACCACTCCAAATCCTGTGTCACCTTGTAGACGTTAGCATTTAAGAAATGTCTAACTCAATCTTCATTCATAAAAATCTCTACTGGTAGTTATGGAAAGTTCTATTGTTATTTCGTGGAGCAGGTAATTACTATCGCCGCAAATTGGTGAAAACCATAGACATAGGAGTGAAATTAAATATGCGTTATCCAGAACCCTTGTAGAAACGTTGCAGTGCGACGTTTCTACATTCTTTTTCACTCCCAATACGGTTCGGTTAACGTGTTTATTGCTCGAAGATCCCCCCAACCCCCCTTAAAAAGGGGGGCTTTTTCTTCTAATTACCCCCTTTTTAAGGGGGTCGCCACAGGCGGGGGGATCTTATCCGAACCGTATTGTTTTCACTCCTATCTCTGTTGAAAAATCTAATGGGAGGTGCTCAAAATATAACCTCCCATTTCGTACCTCAAGTTAAGTAGAACGGTGTGGAAAAACAAAACTATGTTAAGAAAAATTAAATAGACTAAAACCCTCTTCCCTCCTGCCTCCTGCCTCATCCCAACTATAAATATTCCCACCGACCTACTTATACAAGAGCGCTAATTACAATTAAACAACCACAAAATTCTTTTCTGTTAGTGACAATCCAGCAGACATTTGTGCAAATTTTACCTGAGTAAACCCAGACGCACTGCCATCACCATCAAAGAACAATGCACCTGTAATATTGTCATAGATAAATCGTTGATTGCTTGTGGTTGCAGATGTTCCAAGGGTAAACTGACTTGTCTTAAGTGAAGGTGTTGATAATCCGCCACCAAAACCAACAGCCGATATCTGAATCAGTTCATTAGTCGCATTGAAGTCATAAATATTATCAACGCCTTGATTGTAACTATTGAAAGCAAAAGTATCAGTACCAGCTCCTCCAATTAGGCTATCATTACCATTGCCACCTGTGAGGTAGTCATTGCCATTACCACCTTTGAGGGTGTTCTTACCAGTGGCGCTAGAGGCTGTAAGGTAGTCATTGCCATTGCCTCCATCCAGTAGATTATCGCCTGATGAATAATCAACAATCAAGCGATCGCCACCAGCACCACCATTGAGCGTGTTATTGCCAGAGACAGTATAAGCTCCGTATGAGGAATATAAGGAGGCTGAACCAGCGGCTGTCAGAGTATCATTGCCATCGCCCCCAGAGAGTAGGTTATTGCCTGATGAATAGTTAGTAACTAAGTTATCGTCACCAGCGCCACCATTGAGGGTGTTCTTACCAGAAATAGCATCAAGATAAAAATCGCCTCGGTAGTCGTCGTAGGAGCCAGAGACGTTAAGAGAATCATTATCATCACCACCAGAGAGCGAATTATTACCATTTGAATAGTCAGCACTCAAGTAATCCTTACCTGCACCGCCGAGAATCGTGTTATTTCCACGTCCCCCGGCGAGCGTATCGTTGCCATTGCTCCCAACAATCAAGTCATCGTAGTCTGTACCAAAAATATTTAAGCGTTCGATATTCTTATAGTTAACCTGATTCGTGCCCGATGTAATCAAGCCAGTATTAGTAGTGGCATTGAATGTCGAAGTGATTACCTCGGTAGTATTATAATAGTTACCAAACGACAACAAGTCGTCACCACTGCCCCCGTCTATTGTATCATTGCCACCATCGACCCCATTGACCCCATTGACCCCACCTATCGTATCGTTGCCATTGCTCCCCACAATCAAGTCATTGTAAGCCGTATCAAAAATATTTAATCGTTCGATATTTTTGTAGCTAACCTGATTCGTGCCCGATGTAATCGAGCCGATATTAGTAGTAGCATTGAATGTCGAAGTGATTCCCTCGGTAGCACCATTACCGAACGACAACAAGTCGTCACCACTGCCCCCATCTATTGTATCATTGCCACCATTGACCCCACCTATTGTATCATTGCCACTAGTCCCGACAATATTGTCATCATAGGCTGTAGTTCTGATATTTAGTTGTTCGATACTTTTGTAGTTAACCCGATTCGTGCCTGATGTAATTGAGCCGCTATTAGTAGTGGCATTGAATGTCGAAGTGATTCCCTCGGTAGCAGCATAGTAGTAATCGACGGACAAGGAATCTTCACCTATCCCTCCATCTACCGTTTGAGTTATTAAGGAAGAGGGGGCAGTAGATGGGGCCGTAAAAGAGAAGCTGTCATTGCCATCCCCTCCAGAGAGCAGGTTATTACCTGTTGAATTGAAAACAGCCAAGGTATCGTCACCAGTGCCACCATTGAGGGTGTTATTACCAGAGGCGCCATAGGCATTAAGAGAATCATTGCCATCGCCACCAGAGAGTAGGTTATAGCCTGTTGAAACGTCAGCACTCAAGGAATCGTCACCAGCGCCACCGTTGAGGGTGTTATTGCCAGAGGTGGGTTTGATATATCTGTTCTCCAAGAAGTCGTCAATATACCCAGATACGTCAAGAGAATCATTGCCATCGCCACCAGAGAGCAGGTTATTACCTTTTGAAGAAGTAGCACTTAAGCGATCACCACCAGCGCCACCGTTGAGGATATTATTGCCTGTTGATGAATCAGCATTTAATTCATCGTTACCTTCACCGCCAACAATCGTATTATTGCCACCGCCCCCAGAGAGATAATCGTTGCCATTAGTCCCCACAATATTGTCATCGTAGGCTGTACCTAAGATATTTAATCTTTCGATATTCTTATAGTTAACTCGATCCGTACCCCCTCTAATCGAGCCAATGTTAGTAGCAGCATTGAAAGTCGAGGTGATTCCCCCCGTACTATAGTAGTAATCGACGGACAAGGAATCTTCACCTATCCCTCCATCTACCGTTTGAGTTACTAAAGAAGAGGAGGTAGTAGATGGGGTTCTCAAAGAGAAGATGTCATTGCCATCCCCTCCAAAGAGCAGGTTATCCCCTGTTGAACTGTCAGCAATCAAGTAATCGTTACCAGCACCACCATTGAGGGTATTATTGCCTGTTGATGAATCAGCATTCAATTCATCGTCACCTGCACCACCAACAAGAAAGTTATTGCCCGTATCACCAATGAGAGTGTCATTTCCGGCGCCACCAATGAGAGTATCATTGCCCGCGCCACCCCGCAGCAAGTCATTGCCACTCTTGCCGTCGATTTTGTCATTACCCCCCTGACCATTGACGACATCATCTGAGTCGTCTAAACCCGTAATGTTGTTGTCAAGGTCATTAAGGAAAGTCACCGTGTTCTTGATGCCCAGGTTGGTATCAGTGGAGTTGGCATCCAGGACATGAAAGCTGTCGGTGATACTAGTTTGGTATGCAAACAAGATATTGCCAATCGCTGGTGTTGTCCCAGAAGCTTTTAGATTCTTGAAGTTTTCTAATTTGAAGTTTTGCAGGATGATTATGGTCTGACCGGCCCCTTCAAAGCCGATTTCCAGATTGCTGCCATTCTGGGTAAGGAGCAAATTTCTGGCACTGAAGAAGTCATAGTCCGGGAATTTTAGGGTGTCCACTTCGGCAATGACTGCTGCCGAGGTATTTACGCCTTTACCTATACCACCGAAATCAGTGATTATATCAGTGCCGCCAGTGAGGTTGTAAACAAATTGATCCTTACCGCCACCACCTGTTAAGGTGTCGTTGCCATCGTTACCTGTGATAGTATCGTTGCCTGCAAGACCCTTAATCGTGTCCGCGTCATCACTACCCACTAAGGTATCGTTACCGTTGGTTCCAATGATATTTGCCATAACTTTTACCTGACTAAATCGATTTTTTCAGTAACTTCAGTTCTCAATCTTGAGTTTAGTGCTGTTTTCGGGGACGAAAATCTACCGAAATTTGACGTTTTCGGAATACTTTATACTTCATTATTGAGGCTCATCAGTAAATTTCTTGAAGATTCACCAGATAAAAAGGCTTGTACGTATCACTTATCTAACTATCTCAGACTAATCTAAGTCTTAAGCAATTTACAAATTAATGAAGGTGTGCATTCAGGATAACCGGTCATTTCAGGCTTTTTTAATCATCTTTGTTCAGTACAAATCACTAAACAAGCATTGAAAAATTCAGCTTTAATGCCTAAAATCCACCCTTCATATTTGGTTTTTGCCAGCACCTAAGTCTTACTCAGCACTCAGCTGACTCTTGCCTGGTAAAAAGATTTTGATACCCTCCTTGTGGGCTATTCTATGTGAGTGTTTAGCTTGAAAACAGAGAACATCTCAATAACCTTTAATATTTTACTTACAGATTTATACTGAAATACTCATCTTTGCATAATCTTTACATTATTTACCGATAAACCTATGTACAACTACTGAGCTTTGTGTATTCTTCATATTATTCTAGTTTCTAGGCAATAAACCTGGATTTCTCACAAGGGAAAAATCCGGGAGTGCTACTTCAGAAATTACTTCATCTTTTCCAATTGCCTCTACAAGACTTATACCAATTCGCAATTGATAAATTTAGATGCAGCAAGGCAATCCTTGCTTACATCTGTTGCCTTATTTTAGAGAATTGGTATTACCCACTCAGAACGTGCGCTTAAGGATTAGAGTAGTGTATTTTATCCATCTGAAAACTGCTATATAATAAAATCCCCTCTCCCCATTTCCCCCTAAAAAGGGAGAATCGGGTTAGAGGGGAATGGCACTAAGAAAAGCTATTTGTTGGGGTGAGGCAGGAGGCAGAGGGCAGGAGGCAGGAGTTTTAAATCCTTGTGCTGCAGGACTTCCAGGGTTTTCTTTTCTTTTCCTTCTGCCTTCTGCCTCCTGCCTCCTGCCTTATCTTCGTGCCATTCGGGTTAGAGGGGATAACTCAGGTAATGTTAGCTTTCGGAAGTTTCCTGAGAGAACTTCTTATGGATAGTTCTTGGGGATTCCCCATCAGCAGCTACTGTTATCAGATAGTCCATTAAACCATCTGAAAAGGGGAGACGTAGGTGGAAAGTACCATCGGGTTTAATTTTGATGGCATGACCACCAATGTTTACGCTGGTATTTGGTTGAGTTGCTCCGTGAATAATCAACTCAGCATCAGCGACAAACCAGAAATCTCCGTAGGCACGACTGAATACCCGAACGTTAGCAGAACGAGCGATGAGTAACCAACGTAGTTTACCGCCGTAGGCATCGCCATCAGCAATATAGCCAATTTCAACCATGTAATCGCGATCGCTCACCGGAATCGCCACAAAGCGATCGCGTGCCACCTCTTCAGATTCATACTGCTGGACAAGCTGGGGACTTTCAGAATTCAAGTCAATCCCGGTTACATCATAGAGCCGCACTACTAATTGGGAACCGCCCTGTTGTCGCAGTGCTTCAGATTGAGCTTTGGAAATGTGCCAAGAGACATAAGCCCATTTGGGAGTCCGGGGTGTGAGGACAATACTGCTCTGTTCTGGGGCAGTTTCTGCTTCGACATTTGCCAAGCCAACAGCTGTTTCGCTTGCTAACGCTACATTTTCAACGGTGGAATCTGTTGTCGATGTAGGCGCTGGAGTGAAGATACGAACGATCGCAGAACGGGCAATGAATAACCAGCGTAGTTTACCGCCGTAGGCATCGCCATCAGCGACATAGCCAATTTCAGCTATGTAATCGCGTTCGCTGATGGGAATTTCCACAAAGCGATCGTGTGCTGTCTCTTCACATTCATACTGCTGTACCAACTGCGGATTTTGATAACTCAAATCTATTCCAGTCACATCATACAGCCGCACTACCAATTGCGAACCGCCCTGTTGTCGCAGTGCTGCTTTCTGAGCTTCGGAAATCTCCCAAGAGACTTCAGCCCATTGGAAAGTGCGGGGTGTGAGGACAATACTGCTCTCTTCTTGGACATCTATCAAATCAACATCTGTTTTATCGGCGATTGCGACATCATCAACTACGGGATCTGGATTCACAGGACTGAAGACACGAACGATCGCAGAACGGGCGATGAATAACCAGCGTAGTTTACCGCCGTAGGCATCGCCATCAGCGACATAGCCAATTTCGGCTATGTAGTCGCGATCGCCCAGAGGAATGTCCACCAATCCTTCGTTTTCTGTTTCCTCAGATTCATACAGCTTTACCAGCTGCGGAGTTTGATAACTCAAGTCAATGCCAGTCACATCATACAGTCGCACTACCAATTGAGAGCCGCCTTGTTGCCGCAGTGCTGCTTTCTTGGCTGCGGAAATCTCCCAAGAGACATGAGCTGATGCATGAGTATCTGGTGTGAGCACAATACTGCTTTCTTCATCTGCATCAACCAAACCAATAGCTGTTTCGGCTGCGATTGCCACATCATCAACTATGGGATCTGGATTCACAGGACTGAAGACACGAACAATTGCAGAACGGGCGATGAATAACCAGTGTTCGCCATAAGCGATATAGCCAATTTCAGCTATGTAGTCGCGATCGCCCAGGGGAATCTCTACAAAGCGATCGTGTGCTGTCTCTGCACATTCATACTGCTGTACCAGCTGCGGACTTTGATAGCTCAAATCAATACCAGTCACATCATACAGCCGCACTACCAATTGAGTACCGCCTTGTTGCCACAGTTCTGCTTTCTTGGCTGCGGAAATCTCCCAAGAGACATGAGCCGATGTATAAGTATGTGGTGCGAGCACAATATTACTTTCTTCATCTGCATCTACCAAATTGGCTGCGCTCATCTCATTTTGAGCATCCGATCCGAAAGTGCTAGCCCAAGCACCAACTCCTGCACCTGCTGCTAAAGCCGCCGCCGCAGCCAAATCTGTATTAGCTTCAGCAACACCTTCCCCGACAGTCGGCTCGGCGGGAAGTTCTTCCTCTGGCAAATTTAAAGTGGGTTCGGCTGCGTCCGCTACCACATTCAATGCATCTTTACTCAATACATCTTCTGGAAATTCAGGTAAATCGAGCAGTGGGGATGTTTCTGTCGCTGATGCTTCCACATCGGCTGTCACTTCGTCAGATTCCGCTAAGGGCCATTCATCTACTGAGGCTGTATCTTCAGTTGAGGTGATACTCTCTAGCCAGTTCAATTCTGCTTGAAGTTCGTCATCTACCTCATCTTCACTAATTTCTGTGTCCCAATATCCAAAATCAGATGTTACTTGTGGCACATCTGGTAATTCCGGGAGTGGGGCTGTCACCTCAGATGAAGACAGTTCCACATCAGATATTTCTTCTGGAATATTACCCAGGTGAGGATATGAAGTATTGACTACAGCCGCCGGAGCTTCTATATCCCATGCAACTTCATCAGACTCAGGAATGTTCGTCTCAGTATAATTACCTGACTCAAAGGTCTCATTACTTGCGTCTGTTTCTGGTTCTTTGTTGCTAAAGGTAGACCAAGTAGCCGCCCCGATGCCTGTTGCTATAGCCGCACCACCTAAAGCTGCGGCTCCTAAATTGTTATTTTCCGAGCCATTAGCTACGCCTGATGTCGCGCCTTCATAGAGGTTAGAAGTACCATTACTTGTCTCCTGTACTAAATTTGCTGTCCCCTGACTAGCATTTTGGTTCAGTTCGGATTGTGTTTGAGCGTAGATATTGAAAGAAGTGCGATCGGGGGTTTCCTGCTCTGGGAAGTGCGGTACTGCCTGCTCCTCCAGCGTCGCTCCATTCAGAGAGGAACCCGTGCTAGCCTCGAGCGCCGCCGTTTCTCCATTGGGTGGATGAGAATTTGATTCTGGTAAATTGTCTGTTGTCTGAGCGGGCAATGGACGTTTTCTGAGAATCCACCATAGTGCAGATCCACTTACAGCGATAAAAAAGACAGGTAGCAGCAACCACAATGGTGTTTCTTTATTTACAATTGGAGTGTTTTGTGTAGGAGCAGCCACAAAGGGCTGTTCGCCAAATGCAGAACTAGTGGCACTAGGGGAAGGCGTAGCCGCTGGTGTCGTCTGGGCACTGGGGGAAGCCGCAACAGCAGGTTGTAATACGCTGGCTGCGATCGCCTCGGCTTCGACAGTTCTACCTTTTTCTATAGCCTGCTGTCCTGGGGGTGCTAGGGTAAAGCCAAGAAAATCTACTGTGGTTAAACTCTGATTTTTTTTGTAAACGTAAACTAAAGGTTGCGAAAAAGGATATTTAGCATCATCTGGTAAGGCTTGATGTAATTGCAGAACTCGCACCCCTTTCAACTTCGACACCTGATTAGCTAACACATAGCTGATGCCGTCTTTGCCCAGTTGTTTGATGATTTCTGCGGTATTATCGTCAGTTAGTTGGGTAGCATTGGCTCCTGTAGCAAATTCAGCAGTTTTGAAGGCTGGATAAGTACGAAAAGTATTGCGAGTTTCACTTGCGATCGGGCGATCGATGAACCGAATCTTCCCTGAAGGCCCTCCCAGTTGCGACCAATTTGTAATTTGTCCGCGGAAAATCCGGGCGAATTGCTTACTAGTTAAGCTTCCTTTGAAAGGATTGTCTGCACCAACCACGATCGCAATCTTCTCACGCTGCAAACGAATTTGCTCTAGTCCTTGAGCTTTTTCTGCCGGCGTCAACCCGCGCCCCATTGCGACTATATCGATTTTGCCATCTAGCAAATCTTTTAGCGCTGTCTCAGTCCCGTTAGCAGCAACTTCAACTTTTTTACCAGTAAACTGTTTTTCAAAACTTTCTTTCAGGCTTTGGTTGATTGCACTCAAGCTACTGGAACCGTCAATCCGCACTATCGATTCATTCTGCCCTGTTTGTGGCAGTGGCGAAGAGGTAGCTTCAGGTGTAGATTGTGCCAGCATCGGTGCTGATACCACCAGAGATGCTGCCATCGGGGTTGTAGCTAAGGCAACCCATAATACCAGCCTGATTATCGAAGTATCTTTTTTTTCTTGTTGCCACATAAGCCCCTTAATTAAAGTAAAAAATAGAAAGCCTGCCAGTCCTAAATCGCGATCTTTATAAAGATAATGGAGAAGACGGGCTAATTATACATCTGAGTTATCTTTAGTTCTAATTACTTCAAAGCACTTATGCTGATTTATACTTCGTTGTCGCTTGGATAGCATGATAATTTATACTCTAATTGCCAAAGTCTGTTTACTATAAATTTTTCTAAGTTAGATTGCAACTTATACCAAGTTGGTAGTTTATGGCCACAATTATGAATTATTGAATTACTAAAACTGGTAAAGTGTAGCAAATTCAATATTATTTAACAATATTATTTTTAGTAGTGCTGAGTACTGAGTAGTGAGTGCTGAGTAGTGAGTGCTGAGTGCTGAGTAAAAATTCCAGTTCCTAGAACATTTTCATCCAAGGTTTTTGAAACTCGTTTCTTTGAGACTGTCTTAAGTGAATACTTATTGTTCGGCACTTATTTGAGATAACAATGACAATCTGGCTTATCAATCAGTGACTCAACCAAAGCATTTAGAGCAGTTGCAGCTAATGCGCCACCTCCCAAAGTCCCTTTAACTGTAATATAAGGTATCCCTTGTTGCATCAGTTGTCGTTTAGCTGCGGGAGCATGACTAAAGCCAATGGGCATTCCAATTACTAATGCAGGCTGAATTTTTTGGTTAGCGATCGCTTCACAAGCTTCTAGAAGTACTGAGGGAGCATAACCAACTACCAGCACACAACCATTACTTACTTCCAGCAATTTCGATCGCCATTCTTGATGTTGGCAAAAGGCGAGTTCTGCCTCTGTGGCGGTGGTAATATGGGGGTTATCAATTAAGGTTTCGGTGCAACATCCCAAGTGAAGTAATCGGGTTTGATCTAAAGCAGCAGCAACCGTTTGAGTATCGACAACAATTTGACAACTTGAAGATAAAGCATCTCGACTAGCTGCGATCGCATCTCGACTCAATTTGACAAAGGACACTAAACTAACATCACCACAAGCCAAAACCAGCTGAGAAATTAAATGCTGTTCAATTTCCGAACGGTGAGACAAATCAGGTAGTAAGCGTTGTAGCGATTCTGTAAAAGCTTCCGAGTGGGTATGAATTTCGGCATCCAAGCCACTCCAGAGGTTTTCCAATCCCCCCAATCCGGCTTGGGTTTCAACATCAAGTAACTTCAGTTGCGCCAAAACTTCCGCCTGGATAATTTGACAATGGCGATCGCGCCCCAACAATCCTTCTAATGCTGATGCAGTTTGCCGCAGTTGGGAAATTTGTTGCATCACCGCGCGATATTGCTGTTGGAGTTGTCGCGTGAGGTTAACAGTTGTATCGGCTTCTGGTTCCACTTCCAAAATATTGCGGATATGATTTAGCTGAAACCCTTGCTGTTTGAGTGCGACAATCCGTTGTAACCGGAGGACATCTTTTTGGGTGTAGAGACGGTAATTGCTGCGCGATCGTACTGGTTGCGGCAGCAGTCCCAATTGATGGTAATGGCGCACCATCCGCGGAGTTAAACCTCCACCGACTGCATCAGTGAGTTCTTTAATAGTTAAGCTACCAGCGTTCATAATTTCCTTTAACAACGGCAAAATTCTTTGTAATTCTCCACAAGCCACCTAGACACAAAATTACTATCTGTACTCTATTCTGGGTCATACAGCCAGCCCCGGGCAATCAGTTCTGAAATTGGTAATCCTAAATTTTCAGCTTCTTGATTACTAATTGGTTTTACTCGTACAGGTGCATTACTTTGACGCTCAAACCAATAACCTATAGGTGAAGCTAAAAGATAATTAATTCATACAGAATGATGAAAGATCAGTAAAGCTTGTATATTTTCCGTCAATACATGTTAAATCGTTGCATTTACCCACATCCCACTTTTGAAAAATGCTCCCAGAATACAGATAAAGATTTAACTCTGCGTACCTCTGCGCTTCCCTCAGCGCCCCTTTGCGTTTCAAAATCATTATAAACCTTGACATTAACATTAATGTCAAGGTTTAGCGTGAGAGAGTCCCTGTTAATTCACCTCTCATGCTCTACCCCCAACGTTTGAACCAATTCACCAGAGAACACCCAGATACCGTAGCCCCCCTTTTGTGTGGCTTGCTGTTACTTTTCGGATGGTTCGCCTTACATCTTGGCGCTTTGGGATTTGCGTTCCTACTGCTACCCGCTGCTTATCTAATTGGTGGTTACGAAAGTGCGCGGGAAGGATTGACTACTCTCTTCAAAGAAAAAGAACTCGATGTAGATTTGCTGATGATTGTCGCCGCCATTGGTGCTGCTAGCCTCGGCTTATGGCGAGCAGAATATCATCTAATTATTGATGGGGCAATTTTGATTCTGATCTTTGCCATCAGTGGCGCATTAGAAGGCTATGCAATGCAGCGAACTGAGCGGAGTATCCGTAGTTTGATGAGTTTGACAGCAGATACAGCAAGGGTTTTGTATCAAGGAAGAGAAGAGGAAATTCCGATCAGTCAGCTAAAAGTAGGTGATGAGATTGTCGTCAAACCTGGAGAGCTAATTCCTACCGATGGGATAATTTTATCCGGTTACAGCACCCTCAATCAAGCTGCTATTACAGGCGAGTCTTTACCTGTAGAGAAAGCAGTGGGCGAAGAAGTATTTGCCGGTACACTCAACGGCTATGGTGCATTGCAAATTAAAGTACATAAACCAGCTCAAAGCAGTTTAATCCAGGGTGTAATTCGTTTGGTAGAACAAGCAAAGACTCAAGCACCTCCTTCGCAAGAGTTTATCGATCGCTTTGAGAAAGGATATGCCAAAGTCATTGTAGTAGCTGGGATATTACTGGCAACTTTACCGCCATTTTTTTGGGGATGGGATTGGGAAATAACAATTTATCGCGCTCTTACCTTCTTAGTGGTAGCTTCTCCCTGTGCGCTGATGGCTGCAATTATGCCCACACTGCTTTCGGGAATCGCCAATGGTGCAAGACAAGGAATTTTGTTTAAAAATGGAGCGCAGTTGCAGAAGATTGGCAAAGTCAGAGCGATCGCATTTGATAAAACTGGTACTCTCACAACAGGACAGGTGCAGGTTTTTCAGGTAGTTTCAGTTAGTGAATACACCCAAGCAGATGTATTAAAAACCGCAGCGACAGTAGAATCATCTTCCGAACATCCCATCGGTAAAGCAATTGTACAGGCAGCTAGTGATTTAAATTGGGTTGGTGCAATCCAAGTGCAAGCCATACCCGGACAGGGAATTGTCGGAATTTCCCAAGAACAACAAATAATTGTTGGCAATGCCATTTTTGTACGACAGTATGTAACAAATTTACCTGAAGATTTCCAAGAAATAGTTCAATCTTGGGAGCAAGAAGGTAAAACTGTGGTTTGGGTAGCACGGGGCGCAGAGGTGATGGGTGTAATTGCGATCGCAGATGAGGTGAGAGTCGAAGCAGCCGCAACCATCAGCAGATTAAAGAAACTAGGAGTTGAACAAATTGTCATGTTAACTGGGGATAATCAACAAACTGCTCGCAGTGTCGCCAAAGCAGTCGGAATCGATCGGGTATATGCCCAACTTTTACCAGAAGAGAAGCTGAATGTTATCCGCCGTTTACAGCAACAATATCAAACAGTTGCAATGGTAGGCGATGGCATTAATGATGCACCAGCTTTAGCGCAAGCATCTGTGGGTATAGCGATGGGAGTATCTGGTAGCGATGTGGCATTGGAAACCGCAGATATCGTACTGATGGCAGACAGGTTAGAAAAAATTGCTGTAGCGATGCATTTGGGCAGGCGATCGCAACTCATAGTAAAACAAAATATAGTTGTAGCGTTGAGTTTCATTATGTTGCTTTTGGTCGGCAACTTTCTAGGAAATATTAACTTACCCATCGGCGTCATTGGCCATGAAGGTTCCACAGTGTTAGTTACCCTCAGTGGACTAAGATTATTGAAATAAGTTGAAGGAGGCAGGAGGCAGGAGGCAGGAGGCTCAGTTGGAACAATTGGAAGAGGATTCAGACCCCTCCCTTTTTTTTTGCGCCGTATAAACGGTAAGGTCTTAAACCCCTGCTCCCAAGGCGTCGCGGCAGGAGGGAGATAGCGCAGCGTTAGCGAGTCCGCGAGCGTCGGGCAGTTTTCCTCCTGCCTCCAGCGCTGGAGCCTCCTGCCTTCCTTGATAAAACGTAATACACAGAATGAGCAGCAAAACCCAGATTTAGAGACGCGATTTATCGCGTCTTAAAGAACCAGAAATACCCGAAATCACTGAAATTGATGAATTAGAAACTTTCGTTGGGTCAAAAAAACAAAATTTGGGTATGAAATGTGGCTAATACTCAATTCGCATTAGACGTAAATTATTATTTTGAACTTTTAACTCCTAACTCTTAACTCTTGCTCATGCAAACCGATCCAAAACCAGGAACACTTTACATTGTCGGCACACCAATTGGCAACCTGGAAGATATCACCTTTCGGGCAGTACGAATTTTGCAAACTGTGGATATCATTGCTGCGGAAGACACGCGTCATACGGGGAAACTGCTACAGCATTTTCAAGTTAAAACACCCCAGGTGAGTTACCACGAACACAATCGTACCAGCCGGATTCCAGAGTTATTAGAGCATTTAGTTAATAATAAAGCGATCGCTCTTGTGAGCGATGCTGGGATGCCAGGTATTTCCGATCCTGGATATGAACTGGTGAAAGCCTGTATTGAAGCGGGAATTCCAGTAGTTCCGATTCCTGGCGCTAGTGCAGCAATTACCGCTTTGAGTGCAGCTGGACTACCAACAGATCGATTTGTCTTTGAAGGCTTTCTCCCAGCTAAAACTCAACACAGACAAGAACATTTAGAATCTCTGCAAACAGAATCTCGCACATTGATTTTCTACGAATCGCCGCACCGTTTGCGAGATACTTTGCAAGACTTAGCAGAGGTTTGGGGAAGCGATCGCCAAATTGTGCTAGGACGGGAGTTAACTAAATTGTATGAAGAATTTTGGCGGGGGACAATTGCCGCAGCGATCGCTTACTACACCCAACGAGAACCCCAAGGTGAATATACATTAGTAGTAGCGGGAATTCCAGCCAGTCAGCCCCAACTGACAGAAGAAGAATTGAAAGCCGAATTGAAACAGTTAATTAGTCAAGGAATATCGCGATCGCAAGCTAGCCGTCAGTTAGCAAAATTTACTTCCCTTCCCCGTCGCCAACTATATCAACTAGCTCTTTCTATAGTCTCCAGTCCTGAGCTTTGAACGGCTGATATCGCTTTTTTGAAAATCAAAAATCTAGATGTGAAATGTATATATTTCTTTATTTTTTCTTCCTTTTGTGTCTTTCTCTACGAGATACTACACTTACCCATACAGGGAAGCTAGCTACACGTCGTGTCTCATATAGAATGCGGTTAGCTTCCTTATCTACATCTTGTATGATGTCAAATAGGACTGCTATACAAATACTTAAATGTATACAATGTGACTAATTTGTATATTCATCCTCAAAGATGACTTGGCAAATATTCAAATGATATCTAAAGATTTCTGATATTAGTTCTCTAGATAGATCGAAAATTTTGGAGACAAACTTTAATATGAAATAGTCAAATGCAAACAAAGCAGATTCTCAGTGAAGGAGAAATTCTATGACTAACATTATTGCTTGGTTGGTTTTGGGTTTAATTGCAGGTGCGTTAGCTAAGTTATTTTATCCTGGAACCCAAGGTGGCGGTATTATCTCTACCATTATATTAGGAATCCTTGGAGCCGTATTCGGTGGTTATTTGGGTCAAGTATTGCTAGGAAGTAGTTCGGCAGCAGCTGCATCTGTAGGAGCTTTATCTCTGGGAAGCATTTTATTTGCTGTTATTGGTGCAATGATACTAATTTTCCTTTGGGGTTTACTGACTCGTCGAGCTGTGTAATTACCTCAAATTTAGGTAGCAATCTTGGGAATCACTTCTAACTGCAATAAACCGATAAAATGACATTAGAAAAAGAGCGAAGAACTATAGGAGTTTTCGCTGGGTATCCCGATGCACAATTGGTACTTCAGGAACTAAAAGCTTCTAATTTTCCAATGGACAAAGTTTCTGTTATTGCACGGAATACAGAAGAAAAAAGTGATATTGCTGGTGTTGAAATTATAGAAAACACTGGCAATACATCCTCAGAAGAGACTGCTGGAGCCTTTGCTAGTGATGCTTTAGGCAGTCTTACTGAATTATCAGTCAGTCTAGCCTTATTAGTAATTCCTGGTATAGGCCCAGTCATATTAGCCGGAGCAGAAGTAACTGCGATCGCTACCACCTTAGCAGGTGGTTTGCCTGCTTTATTCCTAAGTTTAGGAATTTCTGAAAAGCAAGCACAGGGTTATAGCGATCTTGTCTGTAAAGGTTACTATTTGGTGATAGTGACCGGTATAGACATAGAAATTCGTCTTGCTAAGAGGATTTTTAATCGCCGTGATATTCAACAATGGGGAGTCTTTGAGCCATACTCGACCCCAAATAATCGCTATAGACACGCACTTGGTGTTTTTTATCGGCATCAAGACGCACAAACAGCGCTGACTGAACTGAGAACTGCTGGCTTCCCAATGAGTCAGGTATCCGTACTTGTTAAGAATACAATTGGTATAAGTGATATTTCCAAGATAAATATCGGCAGTTCTGAAGATAAATATACTACTTTAGGAATTTCTGATGAGCTAGCTAGATATTATGAGCATCATCTAACCCTTGGTCATTACTTATTAATACTAAAAGGTACTGATATCTATGTAGCAGGTGCAAGAGCTATTTTAGAGAGTAACAAGATTCAACATTTTAGTATTTATAGTCAATCTGAACTTGATGTGGCTAGAAGCGATCGCCAGGTTATTACCAACTTCTAGTTAATATCAACAGCTTTGACGACACACCATAATTGTGCATATTCCTAATAATTTATAGTCTAAGTGATACCCTAGTACTATAGATACATACTTCTATGGGTATAGGTTGTCTTTTGAAACCTTAAATTTCTTATGGAATTATACCGCTTGCGATCGCTAAGGTTAAGGTTGCTGTGTAGATTGATGTACAATGGCATAGATATCATATCCTACAGCAAAAGCGACTATATTTGGTGTTTATATAAATTGTGTTTTGATGAATTTAATTTTTAATATCCGGCTGTTTAATTTTACTATCAACCTTTTTCTTAATGCCAAAGTTATTTAACCATTACAATAGAACTTTAATAAACACCATTTTTTAGTTAAATATAATATTAAGTTTATAATTTAAGCACAAGTCTTTAATTATTTACCGCAAGATTCAATTACAAAATCAGGTAGTTGCTTCTTTTGAAAGAAGTTATACTACGAATAATTTATTGTTAAGAAAATTGTCAAAATCTAGATAAAAATATTATGATTTAGATATATATTCATTAAAATAGCGTTATATTTGTAAAAAATGAAGATAAAAATGATAATTGGCGTGCAAAAAACTAGATATATTTTATATAAACTAAATTAAATATAGCGGTTCCCATTCAGATGCGGTACAAGATTAATCGCGAAGTGTAAGGGCATGGCACTGCCCATTGGTGTCAACTTAACGCTAAACCCGCTTGGTGAAGACATTTTGCCCTCACCCCCAGCCCCTCTCCCAAGAGAGAGGGGAGCTA
>NZ_JBALDJ010000078.1:0-91029 GCF_036917415.1 Nostoc sp.
CTCTAGTTCCCCGAATCCCAACTTGGGAGAAGGGGTTAGGGGATGAGGGCAAAACGTCCTCTCAAAGCAGATTTTTTCTTAAGTTGACACCAATGCACAGCTGTGTGCCCCTACTAATCTATATTTCCAGAAGCGATCGCATCTAATTTATCAGCATCAAGTATTATAATCGTCCCGCCACGGCGATAAGCAATTACTGACTTGAGACTTTTAATTAATCGCACGCATTCTTCGTAAGTAATACCACTACTTCGAGCCATCCGATAATAAGATAATTTGATTTTTAAACATTCGCCTTGGGAAGTAGATTCAGTTCCCGATTCGGCAGCAAAATATTGTATTAATCTGGCAAGGCGAACAATAGCTCTTTCAGAAACTAATCCGTGGACTGTTTCATGTAATTGCTGAATCCGACTGTTAAAAACCATCAGCATTCGTAAGGCAATTTCAGGATTTTGACCAATAGCTTTTAATAAAGCATCTCGCTCTACAGTGATAATTTCACAATCAGATTCAGCAGTGACAGTTGCCGGAGAAATTCCATTTCCCAACAAAGCCGGAGCCGCAAAAATTTCCCCAGCAGCTAAGGCGCGGAGAATTGTTTCTTTCCCCGTTGTTGCTGTTTTGGTAACTTGGATTGATCCACTGACAACAGCGTAGAGTTTTGCTGGTAAGCGATCGCCTTCATGGAGAATAATCTCTCCTTTAAGATGGCGTTGCACCTGAGTGTCAGGTTGCAAACCGATCTTCTCTGCTGTTTCTAAACCTGCAAACACAATAATTTGCGAAAGTTGTTCCAGGGATGCCTGCATGATTAGCTTGATATTGCCCAGGCTGGACGGCGATCAATCCAAGGGTTAGCCGCTTCTAGTTGTGCTGCTAGGCTAATAATTGTGGCTTCAGCGGCAGGTTTACCAATTAGCTGCACGCTCATGGGTAAACCCTTACTGTCAAAGCCCACAGGAATTGCGATCGCAGGTTGTCCAGTTGCATTCGCAGGCGGACAAGGGGCAACCCACTCAATAATATTTTGGAATGTCTCTTCTAAACTCAGGGAAGCCCATTCCCCAACGCGGATGGGTGAATGTAGATAAACTGGCAATACCAGCACATCCACGGTATCGAAAAATGCCACAATTTGACGTGCCACTACCTGCATTTGGGAAACTGCTTGCAGGTACTGGGCAACAGAACCTGTACGTGCAAATAGCCAGCGATTTAATGGTTGCAAAGCTTCAACAGGAAGTCCTGATGCAGCTACCCCAGCTTGCCAAACGATTTGAAATGGTTCAACTAAACCACTAAAATCTGGGGATTTTTGTTGAACGTGGTGGCCGAGTTGTTCTAATAACTGGACTGTTTGGCGGACACCTTGCTGACAGTTCGCGTCAGCTTCTCCTAAAGGAGAAATACTAGTGTCAAAGGCAATTCGCAAAGCACCAAGTTTTGTCTGAGTAGCGGCGAGAAATGATGGTTCGGGATCTGGCAACCAGTAAGGATCGCCTGTTGTATACCCAGAGATGGCATCCAAAAGGGCAGCAGCATCAGCCACAGTGCGGGCGATTGGCCCGTTGACGGCAATTCCAGCGAGACGTTCGCCTACGGGTGCTTTACTTACCCTGCCCCTAGATGGTTTAATTCCCACCAAACCACAACAAGCCGCAGGCCCCCGAATTGAACCACCGCCATCAGAACCTTGAGCGATCGCACACAATCCCGCTGCTACCGCCGCTGCTGCCCCACCACTGGAACCGCCAGGGGTGTATTCTAAATTCCACGGATTTCTGGCTGGGGGAAAACCCATAGGTTCGCTGTATGGGAATGAACCTAATTCGGAAGTAGCTGTTTTACCGAGAATAGTAAATCCAGCTTGCTTAATCCGCGTTACAACGCCATCATCATAGTTAGGAATATTGTTCAGTAATGCCGGATTTCCATAAGTACAAGTAACACCTGCTACTGCGTTGAGGTCTTTAATGGAAATCGGCACGCCAAAAAATGGCGGTAGTTCTGAGGTAGTTGTCAATAATTCTGTTTTAGCTTTGGCATCTGCGATCGCTAATTCTGCCGTCACCGTAAAATAACTTCCTAATTGGGGATTTAATTGCCCAATCCGTTCTAAATATATTTCTACCAACTCTAGCGGTGATATTTCCCGACGACGAATCAATTGTGCCAACTCTAGTGCTGGGGTAAATGCTAAATCAACTTCATTCATAGGTTAGTGAATGGATAATTTTGTCTTTCTCTGGGATTTTTAAACTGAAATTGTTACTTTAGCAGGATTTCCGGGAACTATACATTTTATATAGCCGTAGTCACATAGGTTAGGACAGTGTTGATCGCTCAAAGCCTTGACAAAAGTGGGTTTTTACTCAGCACTCAGCACTCAGCACTTTGCTATAGCTCCTGAAATTTGTGACTCATTTAGGATGCTTAGATGCAACAGGCGTGGTTACATTCTTACTCAAGCCATTTTAATTGTTTCGCATAAACTTTCGACAAATCCCTAAAGGGTATTTATGGCTAACCTAGAAATACTTGTTAGTGAATTGCCAACATTGATTCAGAGTCTAAAACTGACTATTGGCGATTCTAATCAAATCATCGAACAAATTATCCCGATTAATAATGCTCAGGAAAAACTACGAAATATTAAAAAATTAATCGCTCAGGAATTGAGATTTGAGAACGGCAAAAATTCTGCGATCGCTACACTTCCTCGAATAGGTACAGTAGCGAGTTTGTTTATACCTAGTGTTGGATTAGTAGATCCAGCTATAGCAGAAAAATTTGGCAACTCAGAAACTAAAATTTCATTAATTGATTTACAATCAAAAATTGATTCTTGGATTGAATGGGGTTATTTTTTGCAGGCAATAGCCGCTGATATTCTCAGCGATCTTCAATTGGTCAATCAACTAAATTCTGATATTAGTCATCTAAGCATATCCAATGAACTTCAAAGACTTAATGAAAACTTAAAAATTAACTTAAACTTTGGCAAATTTAATATATTAACACATCAAATTCAAAAAATTAGCGATTATCAAAAACAACTATTACAGTTACAACAAAAATTAAATCATATTTTTAATACTATTAAAAATAGTCGCAGTTTATTAAATATTTTATTAGGTGTATCAGCTTTTTATGGTAAATCTGGTTTCGCTTTAGAGTGGTTAGATGATGACCACGAATTAATCATATCGAGTGAGGGAAAATTTAAAGAATTGACAGATATTCTCAATGATTGTGATTTTTTCCAAGAACAAATTGCTACTTCGATCGTGCAATATGACACTTTAAATCAACAGGCAGAACAAGCCCTGAACAAGATTGAACAGGAAAGCAGTGAAGAAGCAATTAATGATCAAGAAGTCGAAATAGTACCGAAGTTTTCTACACCAAAAATAGTACGTTCAGCTTTGATTATAGCCTTAAGTTTATTACTCTTAACTTTTGGTGGTTGGAAAATTAGAGAACAAAGTCTAAGTTTAACTCAAGAAAGAAGTGCTTATGCTAAGTTTAAATCTGCTCAAAAACTCGGTATGGAGGCTGCTTCTCTGGTTCAAAATCCGCCGCATCCTCTACAAATCTGGCAAGAAGCAGAAACTAAATGGCATCAGGCAATAATCTTGTTAGATAGTATTCCTAATGAAACATCAGTTTCTGAGCGAGCAAAGAAGAAATTGGCTTACTATCGAATTAACTATAAATCTATAAGTCAAAGAGTGTTAATTGAAAAGAAAGCCTTAGCAAACTTAGAGTCAGCTCACAAACTAGCAATAGAAGCTAATTTATTTGTACAAAATTCGCCTCATTCACTATTAGTTCGGTAGGAAGCACAAGACAAATGGCAATAGGCGATCGATTTATTAGAGGATGTTTTAAAAGTCTCAGAAGATATAATTTTGGTGTTCTCATTTAGGGGTTAACTTTGACGATAAATCAAGGTTTTAGCGATGTATTGAGATACATTGTTGTCCTAACTAAGAAAGCAAAAGAGCCTTTTAAAACATCCTCTTAGTTACTTTATGAGTTTGATAGAATTGATTGGAGTTAAATTGTAATAACTATACTGATTCGGAAATATAGTAAGCCGACAATCGGTTCCATTCGAGTTTCTACATAGCGCGACCGAAGCGCCTCCGGTCTGGTTGTTGTAGAGCCAGTGGTAATTGTACTGTTTATAGAGCTTATAAGTACCATAACGGTAATATTTATTACTGGGTGTTGAATTACCATAGTAAACATTTTCTGGATAGATGCAAAAGTACCCAGATGGGCATCCATACCTAGTTTCCCCCTGTGCAGGAGATGTAGCAGTGGTACCGAGCAACAGCAAAGCGCTCAAAGACAATAAGCTAGAACCTATTGAATTTAAAAGTTTCATAAAATTTCTTGCAATAGTATATCTAAACCTACAACTGAAAATTAAACTACAAATTCCAATAACTACGAAAATTGATTACTAATCTTTACAATCCCTAAACCAAAAGAAACACTTCCTATTTATAAAACTAACTATGCGGCGATCAGATAATAATTCAAAACTAAAAAACGATTACAAGATTTATGATTTCTCTAAGAAGTCATAAATCCGAGCTTTTCGATTTTCGTAAAAAAATAAAGAGGTAAATCGCCCTGTTTCGACGCTTCACCTCTTTAACAACAGATAATTACAACTAACAATTACACCTGAGAACGGTCAGTTAAAATCTCATAACCAGTCTCTGTCACTAAAACTGTATGCTCAAACTGAGCCGATAAAGAATTGTCCATAGTGACTGCTGTCCAACGGTCAGATAATGTTCGTGTGTGTCTGGAACCCGCATTTAAAATTGGCTCAATTGCCAGCGTCATCCCCGCCCGGAGTTTAACATTTGGCATCTCGCGGGTACGATAGTTGAATACTGAAGGTTCTTCATGTAGGTTACGACCGACACCGTGTCCAGTGAATTCTTCGACTATACTAAAACCGTTAGATTTCACATGATCTTCAATTGCTCCAGCTAAGTCAAGTAGGTATACACCAGCCTTTACTTGCTCAATGCCTTTATATAAAGCTTCTTCTGCTACGCGAATTAATTTAGCAGCTTCTTGCGTCACTTCACCGACAGCAATTGAAATACAAGAATCACCATGAAAGCCTTGGTAATAAGCACCTGTATCTACTTTTAATACATCCCCGACGCGAATCACTTTTTTGGGGCTAGGAATGCCATGTACAGCTTCATTGTTAATGCTGGAGCAAATAGAACCTGGAAAACCGTGATATCCTTTAAAACTGGGTGTTGCACCCATTTCGCGGATGCGCTTTTCTGCATAAGCATCCAAATCAGCTGTTGTCATTCCTGGCTTTACTAGCTCGGAAATTTCTTTTAAAACAGTTGCCACAATTGCCGATGATTTCCGCATGATTTCAATTTCACGCGGCGATTTAATTTCAATTCCTCGGCGCTGTTTTTTCGCAGGTGCAGACTGAGTTGCTTGAGAAAGTAAGTTACTGAAAATGTTCATGGGAAATTAATAATTACTGGTGGCTTTGATGCTGAAGTATCAATGCTTTCTCTAGATTAATTGAGAAATAATATCTATAATTTAAGTTATTTTAATCGCTGATAGGGATTCTTCTATTTTGGGCGCTAATGTATATAGAATAACATATTTGCATACTCCTAATATGTTGGATTTGAATCAAAAACGCCTTAAGTTATTCACGATACACTATGGGAGTTAGTACAGTTTTGTCTAAAATGAGGGATTTTAGTTCGTTAGCCGAATTACCCAAGCTAACTGTAATTTCTGTAGCTGGTTACTTGAGCAAATCGCCAGACAAATTCGCCGCGATTGCTGGAGTAGCAGCAATGAAATTTAGAGCTAGGAGCAACGCTAATATCACCTAGTTCTACCGTAATATTTGCACCCAAGTAGGAGTTGAGAAAGCAAGAGGTTTAATTACAATTTCGTAAAAATGGTGATAAATTTTCATCACTAGTTTTCAAAAGGCAATACTGATGAGCAAGAACAATTTATAGATAGCAGGAAAAACCACTTTACCCATTCTTTATATTATCCATGCTCAGTGCCCATCTCTACCTAATGCTTTTCTCTGCTAACACAGATGGCCCAGCAGTAACGACTACGATTTTATCTGGGTGGAGTAACTCACGAGCCGCTTGATTCACTTGGGTAAGGGTGACTTTCTGGATTTTATCAGTGAAGGAGTGCAATTCTACTTTATCTAGCCCGTACACTTCATTCATCAGAATTCTATCTGTTAATTCCTCTGGGTTTGCTAGGGAAACGTTGTAATTGCTGATGAGAGTGCGTTTAGCTGTTTCTACTTCCAGTGCAGTTACACCTTGTTGATGGATTTGCTGTAGTATTTGGCGGGTACTAGCGATCGCTTTACTGCTATCTTGAGGACTAGTCTGCATCTCAATCAAAAATGTCCCTACATTCTTAAGAGCTTGGAAGGAGCTATAAATTCCATAGCTCAAACCTTGGCGATCGCGCACTTCTGAACCTAGTCTACTAGATAAGGTATCGCCTCCCAAAATCTGGTTCAATACTAAGGCTGCATGAAACCGAGGATCGTAACGGTTAATGCCTGTGTAACCCATATAAGTCACAGCTTGGGCTTTATCTGGTAAAACTGGGTTGACACTAACGATTTTCTCCGGCATTGCCACCGGAGGGTATTTTAATGTGGGTGCTTTTCCGTTAACTTCCCAATCTCCAAACTTATTTTTAATCAGCGATCGCACTTTGTCTAGATCAAAATCTCCCACCAGCGCTAGCACTGTTGTATCTGGACGATAATGTTTAGCTTTGAAATCAATCACATCCTGGCGCTGAATCTGCTGTAAACTTTCGTCTGTAGGAAAAGTATGTAAGGGATGTTTTTTCGGATAAATTGACTGAACAAATACTCTTCTGGCTACTTCTGATGGCTCATCTAATTCCAGTTGCAGTTCGGTTAAAGTTTGTTGGCGATGCAATTCCAACTCTTTGACTGGAAAGTTACTATTTTTTACAACATCTGCCAATATCTCTAGGAGTATCGGCAAATCAAGAGCTAAACTATCACCTTCGATATGCACACCTTCACGGTAGGCTTGAAAGTCTAGACTTGCCCCTCGTTCTCCTAAGACTTTAGCAATAGTAAAGACATCCTTGCTATTAGTGCCATTGAGCAAATTATCTGCCACAAAAGCAGCCAACCCAGCTCTATTATCTGGATCGAATTCTGTCCCGGCTTGAATATAACCACTCAGGGTAACGGTGGGAGTACTCCGATCGGGTAACAGTAATATCCGCAGTCCGTTGGTAAATTTAAATTCATCAGGTAAGACTTGGGCAATCGCATCTGTAGCCAAATCCACAGGCGGTAAGTACTTTATCACCTCAGAAAAAAGTACGGGTGCACCAGCAGAGAAGTTTTCTGTAGTTTGGGCTGAGTCTGGTTTGTCAGCAACCTCTGTTATCCGCTTCTGGGTTGGTTCAAAAAAGCCAACTGTCCGCGCTTCTTTTGTCAGGTATTTGTTAATCACAGCAACGACATCAGCCGACTTCACCAGACGGACAGCAGCCAAATAACGGTCTGTGTAGCTATAATCACCAACAGTTGTCTCATCAGTACCCAATCGCATTCCTTGAGAGGTGATATCACGGTTACTCAAAATTACATCTGCTGTTAATTGAGTTTTGGCTCGTTCTACTTCCTCAGATGTCACACCTTTTTCTGCTACATTGGCGATCGCGCTACTCAACATTGAGTCAATTTTTTTCAAATCTTGTTTAGAACCAGCCGTTACCAACACTTCATACCAACCAGATTCTCGCAAACTGGTAACGGATGCTGTAACTTCACTAGCTAAACCTGACTCCACCAATGCTTGATAAAGTCTAGAATTCCGTCCTTCTGTCAAAATGTAATCCATTACATCCAGCGCCGGGACATCCGGTTGATTTGCATCCGGTAGCGGATACACAACTTGTAACAGCCGCCCTGCTCCCGGTTCTCGCAATACTATGGGAGGGTTGTTAGCGGATAGCTTGGGTTGAGCCAGTGCTGTTAGCGGATAACTAGGGTTGGGCCAGTGCTGAGTGCTGAGTGATGGAGATAAGGGAAAAATAACTCCTGCCCCCTGCCCCCTGCCCCCTGCCTCCTGCCTCGGTAATTTCCCAAATACTTCTTTAATTGTTTCGAGGGTATTTGCAGTTTGAAAATCTCCAACAATCACTAAGACAGCATTATCGGGACTGTAAAAATTGCGGTAATATTTTTCTACCTGTTCAACTTCAAATTTTTCGACATCAGCTTTTGTGCCACCTACAGGCAACCCATAAGCATGATTGGGAAACACCGCTTGCATGACAGCACGGTTGAGGCGATATTCTGGACTATTTTCGTAACCCTGCAACTCCGAAATTACTACGCGCTTTTCACTCGCTAATTGCTCTGGCTCAATCTGGGAATTTTGCATTCTGTCAGCTTCCAGCACTAAGAGCGCTTTCAGCTTGTTTCGTTCTACAGTACCGTAATATGCAGTTTGATCGTAGCTGGTGAAAGCATTGGAATCACTACCTAAAGCACTAAACAAACGTCCAAATTGAATTGGACGATTTCGAGTGCCTTTAAACATCATGTGTTCTAGCTGGTGGGCAATGCCATTCACACCCGGTTCTTCGTTGCGTGAGCCAACCTTGTACCACACCTGCACCGTCACCACTGGCGCAGTATGCACTTCCTTTGTCAGGACAGTTAGACCATTCTCTAGTACTGTCTTGCGGACATTTTCTGTCAGTGTTGAGGGCATTCTTCTTTTTGCTAGCAAGGTTGACTGATATTTTTCTTTGTTAGTAAATATAACTGGATGTTGGCTATGAGCAGGTCGATCGCTCAACAAAAAAACAGCTACTAGCCATAAACTTAAAAGTAATAACGGCAAAGGATATTTATAAAATTTAAAATAAAATTTGGAAAATCCGTACATATATTGAGCAGATATATCTGTAAATTAAGTTACATAGTTATTTGGCAGAGTGACTACACTTTAATCTGGCAAAAAAATCTGTGACTTCGGTAACAATACAGAAAAACAATATATTAGCAACAAAGATAATAAAAAAGCTAAATTATCAGAGTTTTGCTAAAACCCGAATAAATTCCAGAGGTAAGCCATCAGTATCGGCGATGAAAGCCACTTCGTAAATGCGATCGCCTATTTGCTGTTGTGTCGGTTCTAAAAGCACCTTCAACGGTTCTAATCCTTCGGGATGACTCTCAGCAGATTGCAATGCACATTTTTGCAAATTTGTCAACCAGCTAGGTAAATCTGGTGTAATCTCAGTTAAATCAAACGAGAGATGATAATACCCTACATAATGCTCATCAGCAAAAGCATCTGGGGCTGGTTTTGGTTCGGGAATTTGGATCAGTTCAATTCTGCCGCCCAATCCTTCCATCCAGCAAGCTAGGGTGTAGCCTGTGGTAAAGCGTTCTGAGATTGTAAACCCTAAAAGTTCGTAGAAAGCGATCGCTCGATGAATATTCGCAGTCCGAATAGAAGCATGGTGCATATTTGTCCTTTGTCAGTAGTCCTTTGTCAGTAATCCTTTGTCACTTGTTTTCTCTTACAAAGTTCCAATCAAAGGTTTCCTCCGATCAGAACTTTGCACTTTGTCGTTTGTTACTCACTAATGACAAATGACCAATGACAAATGACAAATGACCAATGACCAATGACCATTATTCAAATAACCTGAAATAAGGGTAGCGTACAGGGACACCAGGCTCTTTTTCCAAGTCAAAATTAATCACTTCCCAACAGGCATCATCTGAAGTATCGGGGCTAAACTCCACGGGTAAACCGTACAATCGCGCAGCAGTAGCTTCTGGTTGTCCAGAACGCCAAGGCGTGCTGCGTTCCAAGTAGCCACTCATCAATTCCTGATAGCGTCGAGCAATAATCACTCGTGTTGCTCGAAAGCCTTGGGTATAGAGCTTATCTAATGCTTCGTGAATTTCAAAGCGAATACCATCAGGATGAGTATGTTGTCTATACCATTCATTATTCCACCTCCGCCAATGACGCCCCGATTGCAAATGGATTAACTCTCCATTTTTAGGATTAGCTTCAAACGCGCCATGACGAGGACACAAATAGGTATCTGTTAGTGTCAACGCCGGAATAGTCTGGCGACAATGGGGACACTGTATTTCCGGCCCAAACATCGGGTACTGCAAACCTGGATTCATCATGAAGTGCGTACAAACATAATTTTGTCTTCACCAGCACTAGTGGGTTGGATTATACACTTCGGCTCAACCACTTTGGGTTACTTGCTCACTGCTGCATAGACACGGTGTTGCGGCAGGAACATTGTTCACTAGTGTTTTCCTCAGCGTAGAGGCTTGACGCTGTGATATCCTGGTTGTGCAACCAGCCTCAAAAGTTGGAGTTTCTCCAGTGTTCCTGGGTACCATATTCATATTCTATCGTGTCTACCGCTTCTTACTGGACATCTCCTGATTTTTCTCAAGCTGCCTTCATTGCGGGCAATGCTGTTGTTATGGGTTCGGTAAATATAGCAACAGGAGTGAGCATTTGGTATGGAGCAGTGGTGAGGGGAGATGTAGAACGGATTGAAATTGGCGAATGCACAAATATTCAGGATGGTGCAATTCTACATGGTGATGCTGGTTTTCCAACAATCTTAGAAGATCATGTTACCGTAGGGCATCGCGCTGTGGTACATTCTGCTTACATTGAGCGTGGAAGTTTGATTGGCATTGGCGCAGTGATTTTAGATGGGGTACGAGTGGGTACTGGTAGCATTATTGGTGCTGGCGCAGTGGTAACTAAAAATATACCGCCTTTGTCTCTAGTTGTCGGTATTCCTGGTAAAGTGTTACGCCAAGTAACAGATGTTGAAGCCGCAGAACTGATTGAACACGCTAAACGTTACCAAAAGTTAGCTTTAGTTCATGCTGGTAAGGGTACTGATATTGGTTTTAGCAAGGCTTAGGGAGTGGGGACTGGGAAGTAGGGGAAGCAGGGGAAGATGAGGGACAAGAATTAATTAGGACTTACGCAAAATATCTCTCAAACTATGATTTCTCCGTGCCGCGCCAGTTGCTACAAGTCGGGGAACCCGCCCAACGCACTGGCTTCTCTGTGCCTCTGCGGTTCGTTATTCCGTAACTTGTGCGTAAGTCCTATTAATAACCAATGCCCCATGCCCCATACCCCATGCCCCATAAATTAAACATTCTTTACATTTAGATTTGGAAAAATTGCCCACTTCAGCTAAAAATAAAAATGAGAGCTGTTGACAAAACTTTAATTTCTACTTAAAAGAGGGGTTCTTAAATATGGATATCGATTTTCGTATAGCGATCGTTTTAGCACCAGTTGCCATTGCTGCTGGCTGGGCAGTGTTTAATATTGGCGCTGCGGCTTTAAGACAAATTCAAGGCTTTTTGGATAGAGAAGCTTAAATTCATTAATCGGTTATTGGGTATGGGGCACAGGGCATTGGGCATTGATTATTCCCCTTGTCCTGTTGTCCTCTTGTCTTCACTCCTTACTCCTCACTCTCATTCCTTGGATATCGATTCTGTAATACAACCACTGCAACGCTTTGGTGTCCATTTGGGACTCGATCGCATTGTCAATCTATTGGCAAATCTTGGCAATCCCCATCATCAAGTCCCGATAATTCATGTTGCTGGCACTAATGGCAAAGGTTCAGTCTGTGCTTATCTTTCCTCGGTACTCACTGAGGCTGGTTATCGTACAGGACGCTACACTTCCCCCCATTTAGTTGATTGGACGGAACGTATTTGTCTGAATGAACAGCCAATTTCCTCTGAGGAATTGAGTCAATTATTAGAAAAAGTCCAAGCGCTTATTCGTCATCAGGACGAATCGGCAACTCAGTTTGAAGTAATCACGACGGCTGCTTGGTTATATTTTGCCCAGCAACAAGTTGATGTGGCTGTGGTAGAAGTCGGACTAGGAGGGCGCTTAGATGCTACCAATGTCTGCTTAGAACCTTTGGTTACGCTCATTACTTCCATTAGCCGAGAACACTGGCAGCAACTTGGCCCTACCATCACTGATATTGCTAGAGAAAAAGCAGGTATTCTCAAACCTGGATGTCCCGTTGTGATTGGGCCATTGCCACCAGAGGCAGACAAAGTGGTGCGATCGCGTGCTTTAGAATTACAATGCCCGATCTTTACGCCTCAACCCGCCCGTGAAATAACCTCTGGATGGGCAGAATATCAAACTATTCAAAATTCTAATTTAATTAAATATTCGTTGTCTTTGGCGGGACAGATTCAGTTAACTAATTCAGCTTTGGCTTTAGCTGCTTTAGAAATTCTCCAACAACAGGGTTGGCAGATTTCAGAAGAAGCCATAATTAACGGCATGGCTAAAACTAAATGGCCGGGGCGGATGCAATGGACTACTTGGAAAAACCATAAATTATTACTTGATGGCGCTCATAATACCGCCGCAGCCCAAGTTCTCCGTCAGTATGTTGATAGCTTAGAGGCAGTTAAACACAAGCCCGTCAATTGGGTTATGGGAATGTTTGCCGATAAGGATCATACTGATATTTTTACCGCTTTACTGCGACCAGGCGATCGCCTTTTTTTAGTGCCAATACCAGTAGAACCTTGGCCCGGTAGAACTTCCGCTGACCTAGACTACTTATCAAACCTAGCTTACAGCCTCTGTCCCCAATTAAGCGATCGCCAAATCCATCCAGATTTATTCACAGCACTAGAAGCCGCAACCTCAACCGCTACCACAGACGATTTAATAATTGTGTGTGGTTCACTTTATTTAGTAGGCAATTTTTTAGCAACAACTATATCTATAAGTTCACTACAATGATTGTTGCAATTGCTTAAGCCTTTCTTATATATGTAAGAGTATTTGTTACAAAGGTTAAAGTATTTGCAGCAAATGATTATACATTTCCTGGAAATACTTAAGGCTTTCTTATACATATAAGAGTATTTGTTACAAAGGTTAAAGTAATTGCTGCAAATAATTATACCTTTCCTGTAAATACTTAAGCTTTTCTTATATATTGAATAACATTTGCTGCAAATGTTCAAAGTTGAGATAGTAATACCATTTATTTTTGAAGATGCGCCTACAGGATTTAGGCAAAACTACAAGCTGTAGCGGCAATCCATGTAGACGCATTCGCAAAGCGTCTGGTAGAGAAGCGGCTTAAAGCAGGTGTTGGTGTATCATCACACAAGTAATTTAAGTTTCATAGAAGAAAAATGCTCACTCTTGGAATGAAGCTGCGGGAAATTCTACTGGCTGCTGAGGATGAGTGCGTAGGCGTAGCCCGCACTTCTCTACGAGACGCTGCGCGAACGACAAAGCTCAGTGACCACCGCAGGCATCGCTGTTGAGGTACAATTTTTCTTAGCTTGAATTTGTCACCCCGTAAGGGTGATGCCGACGCACATCTACACAACTGGTAATTGTAAGCCTTGTAATTCGTGATTAAACTTCCTAATTACGAATTACGTAGCTTGCTTGTTGCCTGTATACGAGTATTACGAATTACGAATTACAAAGGGGACGCTACACGAAGGCAGGTTTCAAAACAGGAATTTTTTGTGAGTCCGCGCAGGCAAAAAGACTTTGTGTAGCCGCCAATTCCATTTACCAAGGCTCTCGACTTCCTAAATCACTACCAATACATGAGAAAATCATGGTTAATGCATCATTGAATCTCTCTGACCTCAACGGTGCTAACGGCTTCGCGATCAACGGTATCAATAGAGGTGACGAATCAGGCGTTTCTGTCAGTAGTGCTGGAGATGTCAACTCCGACGGCATCGCTGACCTAATTATCGGGGCATATTTCGCCGACCCTAACGGCTCCCTTTCAGGGCAGAGCTACGTGGTCTTTGGCAAGAGCACAGGTTTTAGCCCCCAACTCAACCTCTCTGACCTCAACGGCGCTAATGGCTTCGCGATCAACGGCATCAATAAAGGTGACGCCTCAGGCATTTCTGTCAGTAGTGCCGGAGATGTCAACTCCGACGGCATCGCTGACCTGATTATCGGGGCATTTGGAGCCAACCCCAATGGCTACTCGTCAGGGCAGAGCTACGTGGTATTTGGCAAGAGCACAGGATGGAGCGCCACTCTCAACCTCTCTGACCTCAACGGCGCTAACGGCTTCGCGATCAACGGCATCAATAAATATGACATTTTAGGCCGTTCTGTCAGCAGTGCCGGAGATGTCAACGCCGACGGCATCGCTGACTTGATTATCGGAGCATACCATGCCGACCCCAACGGCTCCAATTCAGGGCAAAGCTACGTGGTATTTGGTAAGAGGACAGGATGGAGCGCCACTCTCAACCTCTCTGACCTCAACGGCGCTAACGGCTTCGCGATCAACGGCATCAATCAGGATGACTCCTCAGGCTTTTCTGTCAGCAGTGCCGGAGATGTCAACTCAGACGGCATCGCTGACGTGATTATCGGGGCACAGGAAGCCGACCCCAACGGCATCGCGTTAGGGCAGAGCTACGTGGTATTTGGCAAGAGCACAGGATGGAGCGCCACTCTCAATCTCTCTGACCTCAACGGCGCTAACGGCTTCGCGATCAACGGCATCAATGAATATGACAACTCAGGCGTTTCTGTCAGCAGTGCCGGAGATGTTAACTCCGACGGTATCGACGACTTGATTATTGGGGCAAGATTTGCCAAACCCAACGGCATCGGGTCAGGGCAGAGCTACGTGGTATTTGGCAAGAGCACAGGATGGAGCGCCACTTTCAACCTCTCCGACCTTAACGGCGCTAACGGTTTTGCGATCAACGGCATCAATGAAAGTGACTGGTCAGGCGAGTCTGTCAGCAGTGCCGGAGATGTCAACTCCGACGGCATCGACGACCTGATTATCGGGGCAGACGGTGCCGACCCCAATGGCTACTTATCTGGGCAGAGCTACGTGGTATTTGGCAAGAGGACAGGATGGAGCGCCACTCTCAAACTCTCTGACCTTAACGGTGCTAACGGCTTCATTATCAATGGCATCAGTTTATTGGACTGGTCAGGCAATTCTGTCAGCAGTGCCGGAGATGTCAACTCAGATGGCATCGCTGACCTGATTATCGGGGCACCAAAAGCCTCCCCCAACGACACCAATTCAGGAGGGCAGGCCTACGTGGTATTTGGTGGGAAGAATATAGGCAAGAGCAGCACCATTAACCTAACGGGAACTGCTGGTAAAGATACTCTTGTCGGCACAGACAGCAACAACATCATCGACGGCAATGCTGGTAACGACATTATTAATGGCTTCGGTGGTAATGACCTGTTGCGGGGTGGGTCAGGCAATGATACTCTCACTGGTGGATTCGGCAATGATACTCTCGTTGGCGGTGCTGGCAATGACGTACTCACAGGTGGTACGGGTGCTGACAAATTCCTTTACAACACTGATGCTGCTTTTGGCCTGAGTGGTATTGGTGTAGATGCGATCGCTGACTTTAAGAGTTCCCAAGGCGATCAAATTATCCTAGATAAAACTACTTTTAGTGCGTTCCCGCTTCGGGTTGCCGTAGGCATCGCTTCAACTGCGGGAGCAAGTTTTAGTAACAGCAGTGATTTTGAAATCACTTCTTCAGCAGGGACTAGCACGGCAACAATTGTCTACGATCCTGTGAGTGGGCAGTTGTTCTACAACCAAAATGGCAGCGCGGCTGGTTTTAGTAGCGGTGGTCTATTTGCGACTCTAACTGGTGCGCCAACTCTTACGGCATTAAATTTTGTGGTGCTGTCTCCTAACTCCTAGTACTGTTCCACTCCTGCGCCGCATCTTCTACAGCTTTATCTACAGTCTTCTCGCCTAACATTGCTGCTTGCAAGTTCTCGTAAACTGCCTTTTGCAGTTTGTTGAAATCCTTCAAGGTGGGGGTCAATATTTCTGCCTTTAGCAGTTCTTGAGCGCTCATAACTCGCGCTTTTTCTATTGTTGAAGCATTAGCTGGAACATCTTTAAAGTAACTATCAGACAATGCTTTGATTGTAGAAGGTAGAACATTTGCAGCTTTAGCAAAGGCTAACTGATTTTCGTCATTGGTGACAAACAAAGCAAACTTCACAGCACCATCTGGTTGTTTGCTATCGCGGGGAATAACTATGTTCATCACCGCGACATTTTTCTTGCCTGTATCACCAGTGAGTTGAGGTGCTATTCCCGTAGCTTGAGCGATTTTTGGGGCATTATTAGCGATCGTTTTCAGGAACTCTGGGCCAGAAGCTAGAAACGCCGTCTCTCCAGATTGGTATAAATCGATCGCGTGGCGATGTCCTTGGGTCAAAGCCTCTTTAGGAAGCAACCCTTTTTTATACAAGTCTACCCAATATTGAAACGCGGCTTTCCCTTGTGCTGAATTAAACGCCGCTTTACCCTCAGCATCTATTAAGGTGACTCCCATTTGCACAAAAGATTCCAGCACTTCACCAGAATCTTGCGGTACGAAAGTCACAAAAAAGGCATATTTTCCCGTCTTATCTTTAATTTGTTGCGCTGCTTGTGCCAATTCTGCGTAGGTTTCAGGGACTTTATTGATACCTGCCTGTTTTAATAAATCAGTGTTATAAATGGTTAGCCGTGTGGTGAGATACCAGGGAATCCCAAAACTCTTACCATTAAGCGTGCTTGCTTTCCAGATATTCGGCAGATAGGAGGAACGTATATCATTTGGGACTTTCGCATCTAAATCTAACCAGGCATTTCGTCCGGCAAGTTGGGAAGCGAAACCCGGATTCAAGTTAACTACATCAGGCGGCGTTTTTGCAGAGACAGCTGTTAATATTTTGTTCTCCATTGCCGCCCAAGGTACATCAACCCAGTTAATCTTTATACCTGGATTTTGCGATTCAAAATTCGCAATTAGGCTTTTAAAGTAGTCGGTAAATTGAGGTTGGAGTTGCATTGTCCAAAACTCAACAGTTCCCACTCCTGAAGTAGCTTGTTTTGTACTTGTATTAACATTACCTGTACTGCAACTTACAATCCAACTGGTTAATAAGCCAAGCAGTACCAAAGCAACAAGTTGTTTAAATTTTCGCAATTGAATCATTTTCCCAGTATTTTTACGCTTGATCGGTGTGAAAAGCTTAGACAGAATTGTTGAGATTATAGGCTAAATAAATTACCCGTAAAGACGTAATATATAACGCCTTTACTGCAACAAATTTAAATTTTCAATTTAGCAGTCCAGCGGGCACAACTGTGGTAAAAAGCTTCAATAGTCTGTTTGGCAAATCGAAAAAAGGGGTAGGCATTGAACTTGCTCCCGAACGGGTGAATGTAGTTCAGCTACGCAAGCAGGGTCAAGGCTTGAAACTAGAAATCTATACATCGGTAGCAGTTCCAGAAGGGATAGTTACCGATGGTCAAATCAATGACCCTCCAGCAATGGCGCAATTAATCCAGCAGGCGCTAACTGAGAGCAAAATCAAAACTTCTCGCGTTGCTACTGGTGTACCAGGACGAGATTCTATCGTTCGGATTATACCAGTGCCAGCAGAGTTAGATGATAAAGAGCTGCGAGAAATGGTGCTGAACCATGAAGCAGGTTTGTATTTACCCTATCCTCGTGAAGAGGCTGATGTAGATTATCAGAAACTTGGGTACTTTGTAGATGAAGATGGCATTGAAAAAGTACACGTACTCCTAGTTGCCACCCGCAAGGAGATAACGGATACCTATATAAGTACCTTCGAGCAGGCAGGATTACAAATTGATGTTTTAGAAATTAACAGTTTTGCTCTGATTCGGACTATTCGCGAACAACTGCGACAATTTGGCCCGCAAGAAGCAGCAGTACTAGTTGATATCGAGTTCGATAGTACAGAAATAGCCATCATCGTTAACGGAGTGCCGCAATTTTCGCGCACAGTCCCCATCGGGACTTATCAAATGCAAACTGCCTTAGCAAGGGCAATGAGCTTACCTACATCACGAGATATGGAACTGTTACACGGAATGGTTATTCCTGCAACTCCCATAGACGGCGGTAAAACTGGCGTTACCGAACTCGATCCTGGCATGGCTGCCATATTGAGAGTCTTGGGAGAACTAACGGATGAACTGCGCCGTTCCATCGATTTTTACCTGAATCAAAGTGAAAATTTGGAGGTAGCGCAGATTTTATTAGCCGGTCCAGGAGGTGGACTCCAACAGCTAGATGAATTCTTTACCCAACGATTGAGCTTGCCAACTACTCAAATAGATCCAATCGGGTCTTTATCTTTGGAAGTTGACACTGATAAATATCCACAGGTACAACGCTCTGGTCTGGCGATTGTACTCGGTCTAGGAATGCGGGAGGTGTAATAAAATGTACAGCCTAGATGTTAACTTTCTTAAAGACCGCCCAGCATACCAGAAAAAGCCAGAGAGAAAGGGAGGAATAGCCCTAAAATTTCCTACTGGGGATTTGACACTAGTGTATGTGGGAGTTGCAGTAGGTGTAGGTCTTCCAGCTTTATTGGGAGTTGGTTGGTGGTTGCTGCAAGGGAAGATTGTTGAATTAGATGGTCAAATAGCACAACTAGATCAAGAAAGCAAGAGGTTAGATACAGAAATAGGAAATATTAATAAAATCAAAGACGAGACGAAGGCAATTAAAGGAGAAACCCAAGCTTTAGTTACTGTATTTGACCAAATTCGACCTTGGTCAGCAATGCTGCAAGATTTGCGCGATCGCATCCCAACAGCAGTGCAAATCGAGAACATCAAGCAAATCCCACCCATTGCAGTAGCAGCAGGTCAGCCACCAAATAATCCCGCAGGGGGATTAGAAATTAACGGATTGGCTCGTTCCTTTAATGATGTCAATGATTTCTTATTGAGTTTACAACAGTCCCAGTTTTTAAAGCCCACAGAAACCAGAATTCTGACAGCAACGTTAGTAGAGGCTCCCTTAACATCAAGTGCGAGTCAATCTTCTAATAATGTAATAATTAAGCCTCCCCAAGTAGTTAAATACACTATTCAATCGAGCATGAACAACGTTCCAGCGTCGGAATTAATTCGAGAGTTGGAAAAAAAAGGCACAGTGGGGTTAGTGACTCGAATTCGTAATATGCAACAAACAGGAGTCATTTCAAAATGACGCTGAGTGATGATTTAAATTTTGGCGAACAAGGTGGGGAATTCGATCGGGAAACGCCAGCCGCACCTGTGGTATTTGGTATTGCCTTCACACCAAAAATTATTGGGATCTTGGTAGGGGTAATTGGTTTAGCGGGAGCAGGTTATATATTATTAAACCTGCTGATGCCAGCTTGGGAAAGCTATCAGCAGCAGCAAGCCAAAAGCTCTGAACTGCAAGCGCAAATTGAGCAAAAAAAAGCCAATATCAAACAGATTGACAAAGTTAAAGACGAGCTAGCACAGGCAAAGCAGCAAAAAGTTCAGGTTTTAAGTTTATTTGCTAACGAAAAAACCTTAGATACATTGCTGTTGGATTTGAACCGCTTAATTGAGTCTGGCAATACTGCAACTTCTATTAACGCAGTAAAAGCTAAATTGAAGAAATATGTGCCAATTTCCCAAAAACCAGAACCGATTACTGATGGAAGTCTAGGACTAGAGGTTAACGGCAAGCTGCAACGCAGTACTATCAGCGCTGAGATTACAGCAACTTATGAACAAACACAATCGATAATTCGTAACATTGAGCGGTTACAGCCTTTGTTAATGGTTAAAGATTATCAAGCAACTTTAGCTCCAGCAGAGACAAGATCCCCATTAGATAAAACGCCGATGCAGGTAGGCCCCGCAGCGATTAATACATCATTCCAGTTACAGGTATTGATGCCACTTAGTCCAGAAGAAATTGCCGCAGCAGCTTTAGCTGCTCCGAAAAAGTAGTCAAATCAGAGCTAGGACGAATAGAATTAGCGGCTACACAAGCGTAGATAAAGCTTTCCCGCACGCAGACTAAGGAAATAATTGAGGGTTTTGAAACTCACGTTCGCCCTTGGCGTTTTTGCAGGGTAAGTGGGTAAAGTCTCGTGTAGACGAGCCAGCGAACTCTTGAGGGTTTCCCCATAAGCAACTGGTGTCGGCTTTACCGACTTGTTCGCGTAGCGCCTCCGACAGGAGAAGCAACTGGGGTGCGGCTTCTAACAGTCTACTCAAAATTGTATGTAAACAAGGTTTTATAAGGTGAGGAATGAACTGTGAAACAGCTTCACGGTAATAGTTTTATTTTAGGTACTGCCGCTTTTGTATTTTTGGCAGCTCAACCAGTTTGGGCACAAATTAGTCAAGTTACTGATGTGAAGTTAAATCCAGTTAATGGTGGAATTAACGTTGCTTTGAAAACCTCTTCTGGGTCACGCCCCCAAGTTTTCACTACAAAAAGAGGCAAGACTTTAGTCGCAGATGTTATCAACACTCAATTACGATTACCACAAGGTAATAGTTTTCGTCAAGATAACCCAGCACCAGGAATTACCTCTGTTGAGGTTAGTCAGCTTGATGCTAATAGCATTCGGGTGACGGTAACTGGCAGCAACAATGTACCAAGCAGTCAACCTGTGATGCGATCTCCAAATGGAATTACACTCAGCTTTAGCCCATCTGCTGGCACTACAGCATCAGTACCAACGTCAACAGCGCCACCATCCACAGCACCGCCTATTACTACTCCAGTTCAACCTGGTCAAAAGCCAGATGTTCTCGTTCCCAACCCGCAAGTCACCATTGACGGACAACCTGCACAAGCTGCTGGGCCAGGTCAACCTCTGAGTCAGGCTCCACCATTCTTACCTCGAGCTGTCGCCCCACCAGTGGGAGATATTGCTATTTCGGCTACCGATGCTTCTCCTAGCACTGTTGACTTAGCAACTCAGGAACGTGTACCTCGTCTAGTACTGCGAGATGCCCCAGTACGTGAAGTTTTGTCATTGCTTGCTCGTGCTGCTGGTTTGAACTTGGCTTATGTGGGAGGTGAGCAAGCTGCTTCTGCGAATGCACCAGCAACCTCTCAAACAATCTCTTTGGATATAGAAAACGAGCCAGTGCAAGATGTGTTTAACTACGTTTTGCGTCTGAGTGGTTTAGAAGCTAACCGCAGTGGTCGTACAGTTTTTGTAGGGGCTAAACTACCTAATGCGACACGTGACATGGTTATGCGTAGTATGCGACTCAATCAGGTAACGGTGGGAACCGCTCTGAATTTTTTGGTTGGCTTAGGAGCAGAAAGTGCCGTCAGCCGCGAACGACAAGTTACGAGTGTTAGTGCCGTACCTGTGGGTACTGGAGTTGCACCTATCACCCAAACCCAGACGACGACAGAAACCAGACTGGAAACCCAACGTGCTAATTTTCAAGACTCTAGCCCATTACTAAGAGGTTTACAGGCATTAGGAGACGAGCGCACCAATTCACTTACCTTAATTGGCCCTCCTAGACTCATTGAGATTGCAATGGCTCAACTAACTCAACTTGATATCCGCCGTCGTCAAGTGGTAGTCAACGTCAAGATTATTGATGTTAACCTTTTGAACACCCAGGACTACAACACCAGCTTTTCTTTTGGGATCGGCAACAACTACTTTAACAGTGAAGGTGGTGCAGCAACTTTTAATTTTGGCGGTTCGAGACCAGCTACAAATGCTGAAGCGAGAAGCAGTGTGACTAGTACACCTACAACCATTAATCCACTTAGTAGCGCAAATGTTTTTATTGATCCGATTAACGGAACAGGTACTGCTGGAGCAAACTCTAATCCTCAAACAGCAGGTATTACAGGCATTACCGGAGCAACCACTACATTAGCCTTACCAAGTTTATACCAGTTCCCCAAACGGTTACTCGCTAGTTTGCAGGCTCAGGTTACAAATGGCAACGCCAAGATTTTGACTGACCCCACCTTAATTGTGCAAGAAGGTCAACAGGCTACTGTCAAGCTGACCCAGGAAGTGCTAGGAAACATTACGAGCACAATAAGTAGTGCTGATAATCTCGCTACACAAACAATTACAGCTGAGAAAACAGACGTGGGTTTAACCCTAGCTGTCAAAGTAGATCGGATTGATGACAATGGTTTTGTATCCCTATCAGTGGCTCCCGTTGTTAAAGCACCCCAATCGGCAGCTAATCTAAATTTGGGAGGAGGTAATGTCCAACAAATATTTTTGGTGTCTGAGCGATCGCTAAATTCTGGTACAATTCGCCTACGAGACGGTCAAACACTGATACTCTCAGGCATCATTCAAGACACAGACCGGACAACTATCACCAAGATTCCTATCTTAGGCGATCTTCCGTTGATTGGTTCGCTATTTAGAAGTACAAACAGAAATAATCAGCGTAATGAGGTGATTGTATTGCTCACACCTCAAATTATGGACGACTCTGAAAACTCCTCTTACGGTTATAACTACAACCCCAGCCCAGAAGTGCGGCAAATCCTTGAACGTCGGGGGTTGAAAGTTCCGGCGAGGTAATAAAGATAATAAGCAGGTAAGTCACCTCTGGCAAATGCTCAGATCCCCGACTTTTTAAAAAAGTCGGGGATTTTCTTGTTCACGAGTAGGATTAAGTTTAAATGTCATTCTAGAATAAAAATACTCAATCATAATAGAAGTAACAGTAGTGGGTAAATACTAATGAGTCTAGAACAAAAGTTATTAACAAAGTGGCGTTTTCTTCCACAAGATAAACAAAAGGAAGTTTTAGATTTTGTTGAATTTAGTGGTTTGAAAAACTCTGCAAATAAAATTCCATTGGGAGAACGTTTGCAGCAAATTCGCACTAAGATTGTTGCTTCTGGTAAACATTTATTAGATGAAGATGAAATCGAAAAAGAACTTGCCAGTCGCAGAGGTGGGCTACAGGGTAAAGAAGAATGAAAATAACTTATATTGATTCAGGGGTATTAATCAGCGCAACAGATGGTGTTGGTAGAATTGCCGATAAAGCCCTTGAAATATTAGGAGATTCCTAACGGGAATTTGCTTGTAGTGAGTTTGTCAAATTGGAAGTAAGTCCAAAAGCGGTTTTTAACAAGCAAACCGAAGAAGCTCAATTCTATGAAGAATTTTTTAGTGATGTTACCTACTGGGCGAGTGATTTGACTCATATTGTTCAAGAGGCTTACCAAATTGTTTCTCAGTATGGTTTAGCAGCCATGGACGCGCTTCATGTAGCTGTGGCGTTAGTCAGTTGGTGCAGAAGAATTAGTCACAACTGAGAAAAGAACAAAGCCCATGCATCGAGTAACTCAATACGGTTCGGTTAAGATCCCCCCGCCTACGGCGACCCCCTTAAAAAGGGGGTAAAAGAGGGTTGTAAGCCCTGCTTGTTAAGGGGGGTTGGGGGGATCTTTGAGGAATAAACACGTTAACCGAACCGTATTGTCGAGTAACTAGTATTAATGTAGTTTCTATTTTTGATTGAATTACTAGGATAAATCTGAGAAGTAATCTAGATGTAATATGAAGACGATTTATCGTGTATTTGTGATTTAGAATTTTTATCAAAAAACTTTAACTGAAGGTTTTTAGCCAGTCATCTAATAAAAAGGGAAATACTCTTATGACAGCACTTACATTAAATCTCAATTCTGTAATTAAACTGACAAGAGAGCAGTTTTATCAATTGTGTGAAGAAAACCCCAATTTAAAATTAGAACGCAATGCCCAAGGAGAGTTGATTATAATGCCACCTACAGGAGGAGAAACAGGAAAAACTAATTCTACTATTAACGCTCAAATATGGTTCTGGAACGACCAAAATCAATTGGGCGAAGTATTTGATTCATCAACTGGATTTACTTTACCTTCAGGTGCTGACCGTTCTCCAGATGTTTCTTGGGTGGAAAAATCTCGTTGGGACGCTTTGACTAAAGAACAAAAAGAAAAATTTATTCCCCTATGTCCTGATTTTGCGATCGAGATACTTTCGCCTAATGACAGCTTGAAAAAAACTCAGAATAAGATACAAGAGTATATCGAAAATGGTTGTCGTCTAGGTTGGTTAATCAACCGAAAAAAACAGGAAGTAGAAATTTATAGTCCAGTACAAGACGTAGAAGTTTTAAAATCTCCTCAAACTATTTCCGGGGAAAATATTTTACCTGATTTTATACTTAATATACAACGAATTTGGTAAAAGTTTCGGTGTGTGAATTTCAGTTCTCATATACTATAAAAATATTTGAAAAAATATGAGTTTTCAGCTTGTAAACCAAGATTCAATAGATAATGTTCTTACTTGTTGAATACGTTGAAAGTCGCTATCGGCTGAGACAATAGTGAGATTTTGTTGCAGAGCAATAGAAGCAATCCACAAATCATTTTCACCAAAACCTAAATCAGTTATTTTAGTTTTTCTACGTTTACTTTTTTCTTTTGGTGCAAATTGATTGAATAAAGCAGCTTTGAGTTGACCATAAGTATTAGCAGTTTTCTGGTCAATATTGTAAATGTATATACCGCTAAGAAAATTTCTTACTAATGCTAAATTAATTTGTTGCTTTTGAGAACGTGCTGCCATATCTATTAATTCTCCCTGCACAATGACACAAGTTGAAACTAGACTGTTTTCAACCTCAGCAAGACGACTTAATATATTGACATTACCTAAAATAGCTTGACTACAGTGATTTGTATCGATTAGGTACATTAAGTAAGTTGGTACAATAAAACCAAACTATGTGAAGAAAGATAAACTAGACTAAAACCCTCTTTCCTCGTGCCTTCTGCCTCCTGCCTTATCCCAACAACAAATCTTTATACCGACCTACTTATTCAAAAGGATTATCTTCATTAAACTCTGCTTGACCGCGACTAGCAATTACTAGCTTTAGACACTCCTCTAAGTCATCGCCTTCCCAAGTATTTATAGTTTTCAGATGTTCTAGAAGTGAGCTTCCTGTGGAATTAACAGTAGTATGATTAGCAGATTCTACTTGATGTTGTGTTGGTTGCACTTGAGTTTCCTTTGTTTTCAAAAAACGTAAGAAATTAAGTGTTTCAGTCAAAAGTGCATCTGGTGCTGATTCAATTTCTTTGATAAGTTGTTCTTTTATTTTCATATTCACGCCTCTTTAACTGACATTTTTTAGGAGCATAAAACAGCAAATGGATTTGTGGCTACGTTGGTAGACCTCCAGCTTGAAAAATCTGTTCGGCGGTTAAATTCAATTCCGGGAAAGTAGGCGAGACTATGTTAGCGCTGCCTCTAAATTGAGTAACTTGGTATTCACCATCGATTAATTGATAAATAGATATAGTAGGCTGTTTGGGATTGCCAGTGAACTTTTTAGCACCTAGAGCGAGATAATCTACAACCCAGTATTCAGGAATTCCAATACCTTCATACTTACCCTGTTTTGTGTAGTAATCATCATCCCAGTTGGTACTAACTACCTCAACTACTAAGGGAATTGATGCTGCAAGGGTTACAGTTGATTCTTTTTTCCATAGCGGCTCATTCACTAAATTAGGGCGATTCAGTAATAGCACATCTGGGGAATAGGCAGATTCCGAATTAGTTGGTTTAATGAGCGCAGTTTTGGGGATTGTATAAGGTAGACCATTACGAACGTACTCAATAGCAATTTTTTCAACCAGAAACCCAACAATATCCTCATGGTCTCCTACTGGTTGTGCCATTTCAACAATCACTCCATCATGTAATTCATATCTTCCACCTTCGGGTCGCCACGCTGCAAAATCTTCAAAGGTTACTAGTTTTGGTATGGCTTGAGTCATAATCTATCACCCCTAGTAGTTGTTTCGATCATACCCTTCCTTACGTTCTGCCTTAACAGTAATATTAAGGGGTACAGTACTGGCAAAAGGTTTGTTGCAAAGAAGTGAACTATGGTGGCAATAACAACATCCGCAGAAAATAGGGTTTTACTCCAAAACATCAGCTGGCAGACATTTAAAACTATGCTGGCTGAAATGGGTTCAGATCGTAACTCCCGACTGGCTTATGACAATGGAACCGTAGAAATCATGACCCCACAAATGCCACACGAGAACTCAAACCGTGTAATTGAAGGTTTTGTTGTTGTCCTGTGCGAAGAGTTGGGCTGGGAAATTAGACGCGCTGGTTCATTAACTTTAACGCGGGATGATTTGCAGCAAGGAGCGGAGCCAGATAGTAGCTATTACATCCAAAATGAAGCGCTAGTTCGAGATCAAGAAAATATTGACATCGCCACCGATCCGCCCCCTGACCTTGTGCTGGAAGTGGAATATTCCAGGTCTGCAATAGACAAGCTTAAGCTTTATGCTGCAATGGGAGTCCCTGAATTTTGGCGCTATAACGGCAGTGTGTTGCGAGTCTACACGCTTGCAGATAGGCAATACTCAGAAGTCGAAACCAGCCCTACTTTTGCACCTGTGTCGGTCAAGGAGATTCCTCGGTTTATCCAAGAAGCGAAGAAGAATGGGGAAATTGCTACTACCCGTGCTTTTCGGGCTTGGGTGCAACAGAAAATTTCTGCTAGGGAATAAGCGTTTATTGAGTGCCTGCGTTCGTTGTACCCCTATGAAGAAGCAAGCTACGCATAGTGGACGTACCAGAAGACGTTGGTGCAGCGATCGCTACCCAAATGTTAAGAAAGATGTGACTAATGGATAGATTTATAGGGTAAAGGCTTTAATTTTTCTCCCTTCCCTATCAAAGAAGCTTGCTAAGAGGTTAATTTTCACATTGGATTTTCCAGATGACATGAAAAGTAAACAAAATCCCCGACTTTTTGGAGAAATCGGGAATCTGAGCCTTCAATTTCCATAAGAATTGCTTAATCTCAGCAATAACTCTTCAACATTAGTAATTAATCCCAACAAAGGCTGACTATTTCCCACCTCCCCACTCCTCAGTTTTCTTGACGATTGCGCTATTTATTAAGTATTTTTTCCTACTTTTGGGGTAGTTTTTAGGGAAATAAGTACCCTAAAATTACAAAAAATCCCGAAATCTATATAAATTAATGGTTTCATCTATCCACATCAGGCTACAACACCTTAGAATGATTCATTGAAAAGTCGAGCCGATGGGATGTACAGCCGTTTTGAGTAAAAATACTCCCAAAGGCTGATTTTTGTATTTCCGCAAGCAAAGATTTCAGTACAAATGTATTAATGTGCATCCGTACTGAAATCTCAAGTAAACCTTCAGGAGTTTGACATGAACAAAGGTGAATTAGTTGATGCCGTAGCTGAAAAGGCTAGTGTTACCAAGAAACAAGCGGATGCAGTCTTAACTGCCGCTTTGGAAACGATTATTGAAGCAGTTTCCTCTGGTGATAAGGTAACGTTGGTGGGATTTGGCTCATTTGAATCACGGGAACGTAAAGCCCGCGAAGGCCGTAACCCGAAAACAAATGAAAAGATGGAAATTCCAGCGACGAGAGTTCCTGCCTTCTCGGCAGGAAAACTGTTTAGAGAAAAGGTAGCACCCCCAAAAGCATAGGTTCTGTCTTCGGGAACTCTTTTTTAATGCGGCAACCTGCACACGGGGGAAATTTAGCCTGGGCAGCAGCACTGGCTGGCTGTCCCCCTGATGCTATTCTGGATTTTTCTGCTAGCATCAGCCCGTTAGGGCCTCCAAATAGCGCGATCGCTGCTATTAAGTCCCAGATTGGTAATCTTAAGCACTATCCAGACCCAAATTATAGTGAACTGAGACTAGCTCTCAGTCACTTCCATCAACTGCCGTCTGAGTGGATTCTGCCGGGTAACGGCTCCGCAGAATTACTCACTTTAATCGGTAGGGAATTAGCTCAATTAGCCGCAACAATTTTAATCACTCCAGCCTTTGGCGACTACTACCGAACCTTGGCAGCGTACAACGCTAAAGTGCTGGAGTGTCCTTTGTCATTGGTCATTGGTCATTGGTCACTTGTACTGAGCTTTGCCGTTGGCGCAGCCTCTCGTAGAGAAGTATTGGTCATTGAGAAAGGACAAAGGACAAAGGACAAAGGACTATTGCTGAATAACCCCCACAACCCAACCGGAAAGTTATTTTCGCGGGAGTCTATTTTGCCCTACCTCGAGCAATTTGCTTTGGTTGTGGTGGATGAAGCATTTATGGATTTTGTGCCGCCCAATGAAGAACAAAGCCTAATTCCGGTGGTGCAAGAATATCCAAATTTAGTAGTGTTGCGATCGCTGACCAAATTTTACAGTCTTCCAGGACTGCGATTAGGATATGCGATCGCACACCCTGACTGCCTAGCTAAATGGCAGCTATGGCGCGATCCTTGGCCTGTAAACACACTAGCGGCAGCAGCAGCAATTGCGGCACTCCAAGATACGGAGTTTCAGCAGGAAACCTGGGCATGGCTACCACCTGCACGAAACCAACTGTTTCAGGGTTTAGCTGAAATTCCAGGATTGCAACCCCAAGCAAGTGCTGCTAATTTTTTACTGGTTGAGTCTCAAGAATCTACTTCCCAGTTACAGCAACAATTACTCAAGCATCACCAGATTTTAATTCGCGATTGCCTTAGTTTTAAAGAACTAGGCGATCGCTTTTTCCGGGTTGCTGTACGTAAAGAGTCCGATAACCAACGTTTACTAACAGCGTTAAACTCAGTGCTGAGTGAGAAGTGGGGAGTAGGGTAGATGAGGGAGATGAGCTAATTTTTCATTCTCCTTCATGCCCAATGACAAATGACAAATGACAAATGACAATTGACTATGATGTTGTAATTATTGGTGGCAGTCTTGCTGGATACTATGCTGCTCTTGCTGCAACCCAACTACGTGCTACAGTTGCCTTGGTACAACCCAAAGTAGACTACGGGTTTACTCATCACCATGCTCTTATCGAAATTGGTAAAATAGCGCAGAAGTTGAAGGATGTGGCTGGTTTTGGTATTCATGCCACATACACTGATACCTCAGAAGAATGCCACATATCTATGGCGTGGCAAGAAGCGATGCTGTATGCTCAATGCGTCGCCTCAAATTTCCAAGAACAGTATTCCCCAGCTATCCTGGCGGCGCAGGGAGTCGATGTCATCGTTGGCAGTGGTCAATTTCAATCTTCACCCCAATTGGCTTTTGCCGTTAACAATCGCCTACTACGTGCCCGTACTTATTTGCTGGCCAGTGGTTCGCTTCCAGAAATTCCTGAAATTGAAGGATTGCAAGCCACTGGCTATCTAACCCTTTCTAATATTTGGCAATCCTTACAGGGAGGGACATTACCCAAAAATTGGGTAATTATCGGTGGAATTCCCCAAAGCATTGAAATCGCTCAAACTTTAGCAAGGTTTGGTTGCAGTGTGACGCTGGTAGTCAAGCATCCATATATTCTTCCATATCTAGACCCTGAGATAGCTATATTGCTTCAGGCGCAGTTGGAAGTCGAAGGTGTACGCGTCCTCACTAAAAAACCAGTAACTCAGGTGAGGCTAATTGAGAATAAAAAGTGGATTCAAGCAGGAGATAAGGCCATTGAAACTGATGAAATTTTAGTGGCGACTGGACAACAGCCGAATCTTGAATCTTTAAATCTGGCAGCAGTAAGTGTGAAATGGCATCAGCGTAGCTTAGTTGTGAATGATAAGCTGCAAACCACTAACCACCGTATTTATGCTTGTGGTGATGTAATTGGTGGTTACGACTTTGCCAATATCGCTAATTATGAAGCAAAAATTGCGCTAAACAATGCACTCTTTTTCCCCAGGTTACGAGTAAATTATCGCTCCATTCCTTGGGCGATGTTTTCTGTACCGATGCTGGCGCAAGTGGGTTTGACAGAAGCACAGGCAAAACGCCTATTTAGCCGAGATAAAATTTTAGTTTTGCGACAATATTTTAAAACAGTGGCAGCAGCCCAACTTCGGAACGAAACCACTGGTATGTGTAAATTAATTGTGCTATACAACGGCGAAATTTTGGGAGCTTCGATATTGGGGGCAGAAGCTGGCGAATTAATTAATTTGATTGCCTTAGCAATATCACAAAAAATTAAAGTCAAACATCTAGCAAATTTATCTCATGCCTATCCCAGTTTTTCAGAAATTTTGGAACGAACTGCAAGAGAGTGGAGTAAGCAAAAGTTAAATACCAACATTCCTTTGCAAGAGTTTTTAGAAGGCTTCTTCCATTTCTGCCGCAATTGGAATTAGCATTTACGCACAGAGTTGTCACTATAATAACTTAAAGAAGGTGCTGATATTATTACTGACTTTGCAGTTCTCGCTGCCTTTGCCAATATTGACAGCACCTTGATTGTAAACGCAACGTCATTATAATTGGGGAGCATCCCTCAAAATTGAGCTTAGAGGATGTTTTAAAAGAGTATTTTGCTCTCATAGTTAGCACAGCCAAGCATCTCAGTACATGGGTAAAACCTTAATTTTTCGTCGCACTTAACCCCGTGCTGAATAGCAAAATTATATCTTTTGTGACTTTTAAAACATCCTCTTCTTATTTTTGTTGAACTGCAAACTTTAGCTCTGTCAACTCTAATTCTCCTCCGGTTGTTGTTAATACTAAATTAATGCCTAAAACACTTTTTCCTGTAGCTGTATAGTTAGTTGGAAGTATTTTATTGGTCAAATCAAAATTTATAGCACTTCCATATGTTATTTGATATGGTGTTGCTTTATCGCCAAGTAAAAATGATGTGATAGCTACTCGTGCTGGTGCTTTCTTTACTACACCTTTGAAAGCTAAAGGCACGAGCCTAAATTGCTTTTGAGTATTAGAGGTATCAATTCTAATGATACATCTAGCCCTTGACGATTGTGCATTTACAGTTATAGGAGCGCGAAGTGTAAACTGACTTATTTGCGGATCGAAACTTATATTACATCTCTTATTAACCGAAAATTTTGGCTGGTTGTCTATTGGAGCAGCAGCGCTAGATGAATTGGCATCATAACAACAGATAAAAGACAAGCACATTAATATGAAAAAATTACGTGCATCACTTAATCTCAACATAACTTCCTCTCCATCAACAGAAATTTATAATCTTAAAGAAGAATACATTCGGTAGATTCAATGAGTGGGGGATTTAGACTCACCACTCATTGAAGACCACTAAATTTGGAATTTGGTGCGGTGTATCATTATCTATCCGCAGAATCGCTAAAAGCAACGACTAGCAACGCTTTAGGTCAAAATAAAGTCTCACATCCCCAGCATTGAGATCGGCTGTATCAACGAAAATATTACTTCCTTGTGAGGATTGTGCAATCAGATTAATACCTAATAGTCCTTGTCCACCACCACTACATAAACCTGAAGCAGCTAGAACAGTAATCTCATCTTGCTCTGCAAATGCCTTACCAGATGTAAACTTGGTAGTTTTAGCGGGAGCTACAGCTTGACCAAGAGCACCACCACTAAAGCTATAAGTTCTGTTTAAGCTGGTACCTTTACTCTTGCTATCAACATCAGTAGTTCCTTGGTACAGTACTTGTACATCTTGGACGATAAAACCACTTGGAATAAAAGTTTGAACACGTAAAATACACTTTTTACGCTGACCATTGAATGCATTAAAGTTATCCAAGACGATCGATAAGCTTCTACCATCCTCTCCAGGAAGCTGATCGTCAACAATACATCCACCAGATCCGATTGCATCTCCAAAAGTAATACTAGGCGAGTCTTCAGCCAAAACCTTGGTCGCAATCACGTTGATTCCAAGAATTGTAGATATAGACAGTAATACACCAAATTGTTTAAAGTTCATATTGATTGTACCTATGTTGCTAGAGTTGTTTTTTGATGAAAAATGCATTCAGAAGCCAGAAGGTACGAGGTATGAAGGCATCTTTGGTTTAATCCCACGCTTAAAAGCATGAGATTGAAGCAAGGATGCTTTGTGTCTGGTGTTACATATCTCGACACAATTTTGTTCTAGTAGTGGGCAATCACCCACAACTAAAGTTTTGATTGATACTTACAGGCTTCTGCCTTCTTCAATTGTGGGAAATCCTTTCAGGTATGCTTTGACAATTTCTGCTCAATCAGAAAATGAAGCATAACGGTGTATCACTGGAATTAACAGAAATAAAATGGACATCAAGTTGCAAGATGCGTTCTTGCTGTACTTCCATGTGTGGAAGATCATATAGTTGTCTTTATCAACAAATATGTGTTCTCGATCACAGACATATTGTGTTTCCGAACACTGCAAACTTCAAAATAGTAGTATTGTAGTATGAAGGAGCAGTACTCCAAAGTTAGGTGCTAAAAATTAGGGGTATAAATCACCGATTTAATAGTGCGATACCAATAGCGCAGCGTTAGTAAGCCGTCGAGCGTCACAGCCCGCCGCAGACATCGGAGTGAAATAGCTGTTTTTATTGAAAATCTACATTATGAGTGGCTGAAATTCAAGTTGTAGACTGGGAACGAGGTAATTGGAAATGCTTTAAAAACCCTGCATGAAAATCCAAACTACTCCCGCCGCTGTTAGAGGTACGCTGAGGTTATCTGTGCCGTGGGGCGAAACTGCCTCTGCTAGGGTTGCGAAAGTAGCAGTTACCACCGCCGTCAACAAGGCCCATCCTAAGCTTAAAGGCGTTGCGAGGGGACTCAGCGACGAACCAGGTAGCAGTAACAGCACCAAGAAAATCACTACTGTACTCGTTACAAACATTACTGCTGAACCTTCCCAGGAACGTACAGAACTTCCCACTTGGTATTTATGCTGCCCAAAACGTCTACCAATTAATGCTGCTAGTGCATCACCCCAGGTCATCGCCATTATCCCTGCTACAGCAATTGGAGCGCTATCTACTGGCCCCTCTGGTCGCCATAGTAGCCCGAAAAGCAGTGTCACTGAGATAGCGAAATAAATCGTACCGGGTGAGCTATCCTGGGTATCCATTGCGCCGATGATTCGGTAGCGGTAAAACAGGTAGTTCAGTCCGATAAAGGTAGCAAAAGGTATAATTCCGATTTCCCAGTTCCTAAACAGTAGCAGGACGCCGAAAGCCCACATCCCTGCACCAATATGGATTACTTTGCGAGTTAAATCTGGCTTCACGGCAAACAGCTTACGCAATCCCTCGCCAATCACAAGCAGACTGGTAGCGTAAACATAAGAAATTGCTAGCCCAATAAAGTCATTTGTCATTTGTCATTGGTCATTTGTCATTTGTCATTGGTCATTGGTCATTGGTCATTGGTCATTTGTCATTGGTCATTCTTTCCCTGCCTCCCTGTGCCCTTTGCCGCCCTGCTTTTTCATTTGGGTCGATCGCTATTTCGTCTAAAGTTCTTTTCTGCTGACGAAACGCTACCAATACCTTGAAGAATACCACGACCGATTAAACCTAAACCCCGACCAACTATTTGGGTAAGGATAAAAACTATACCGCTACCGACAAAAGCTACTAGCGATTTTAGACGCGGTGCGATCGCATCACTAAATTCTAGGAGCAATGTTACTACTAAAGGAATATTAGAAAGTTTTACTAACTCTTGATTTCGAGGAGCATAAACTGAAGTATTGGCAATGCCACGAGGTACAATTACAAATAGTTCATAGCGACTTTCAAAAACTGCTTTTGGCTCGTTTATATAATTTTTTAATCTATATTTCCACGACAAATCATTTCTAAACCGTTCAATTTCCCTTGTAGAAATCAACTGGCGCCCATAAAAGTTTTGCTTAATCTCTTCTACATCTGCTAAAGAATTTAACAGTGGTTGCACTACTCCATTCGCTACCTGAATCAACAAGTTCTCTAAAATCGTCAATGCTTGCGACTTGGCTTCGGCGCTCACTACTGGATAAGAGGTATTATCAATGTTCAATTCTGTTTGAAATAAGAGATAAGAATACAACTCACAAACTAGCGGAATTTTATTGAGGATATCTCTTTGTACAACCTCTGTATTTTGCAGCAGTAAATTAACAATTTTTACATTTTTATTAACTATTTTTATCCGAGAAAATTTCCCAAAGAAATTTATAATTGCTACTTGCCATAAATCACTTATTAAAGTATTTTTTAGTTCATATAATTGATTTATCTCTATTTGAGAAGCACGCAGTTCATCCAACTGTTCAGCCAATTTTTGTAGTATCAGATAAAGTAATTCCCGTTTTTTATCTTCACGAAAGATATCAATTTCTAAAGGTATATCTGTGACATTTCTTAAAGGAAATTGAAGTTTAGTAACACAAGATGTAAACAAGGCAGACTGTAGGGTTCCTGGACTAAGTAAAGGTGATACGGTTTGCCTTTGTTGAATGGCACTACTTAATGAAGGAGTCAAAGGTGGCTCATCAGCAAGCGGAATCTGTTCCTCTTGCCTTTCTTGTGATGAAACCAACAACCGATTTAGCAACCAACGAGCCGCTAGCAGTTCTCGCCGCTGTCCAGCTAGAATGGCTCGATCTAGTACTGGTAATCCAGGAACTTGTAATTGTGTTGTTACTGCGGCGAAGGTAGCATCAATATTAGCGATTCCTGACAAACGTAAATTATTTCGCAGCTTAGAGAAGGGGAGTAGGGAGTGGGAAGAGACGCGATTAATCGCTTCTGTACTAGGGAAATTAGGAGTTATTATTGCTTGCGTGTCCTGAAACCAATAGGAACCACCATCTGCAACTTCTTGCATGGCGGCGACTAACTCAGGAAGTGGTGTACCTTTGGGGCAGTAGCCATTTACACCAACAGATTTCGCAGCTAATAGCAGTCCTTGTTCTTGCACAGAACTGAGGAGCAAAATTGGTAGGTTGGGATATAAAGCTCTGAGTTGCCGACAGAATTGTAAACCTAGCTGTTGACTGGTGGTGGAGCGACCATTACCGAATTCTAAAACTACCAAATTTATTTGATTAGGGTCTTTTTCAGCAATTTCTGCTAGAATCTGCAAGGCAATGGTGTCGGTTTCTACAACTGCGATCGCTTCTAAGTTAGGAATCGCTTCTAGGGCTACCCGTAATCCCAGACGGAAAATCGGGTCTTGGTCGATTAACAATAATTTTAGAGGGCGATCGCTCATAATCCACTCAATTACATCAGCACTGTTTTTTACCAATCAGAAAACAGCTTTGATACAAAACTTTGTCTTCTTCATTGTCACCTGTTTTCGCAAACTGATAAATCGATCATAATTGCCTTATGCAGCCTTCACTGTGTAATTAAATGAACCTGAGTATTCGGCACTGGTTGGCAGAACGCCATATCGCAATCAATCAAATCAAAGGTTTTTCTGAGGGGCAATTAGCAGGTATTGCCTACCATATTGTTCAGGATATGGAAGTCAAAAGCCTAATGCCTTTTAATATCTGTACCTTAGTAGAGGTTTTAGAACTGCCTTTAAGTATTGTTTGGGAAGAAATCAGTGTCATTTCCCAGTTGACAGAAAAACTGTTACGTAGCCTTAGCCAAAAAAAACCATTAAAACGTAACGAAGGCACATGGTTAGCGTTTCAAATTGCCTATCTCCAGGCTTTACAAGCAATTTTAGAGCAGGAAGCAAGCCTACAAAAACCGTGGTTAGACCGGGCAATTATACCCATACAACCACACATCCTTAAAGAGGACGTTGGTAAATTCATCCTCCAAGAACCGCAACTACAAGGATTGCTGAAAACTCTCAGCCCAGGTAAATTGACTGATACTCAAGCTGAACAAGCACTGTCTTCGGTTGCAGATTCATTACTGGTGCAACAAATAAATAACGTTACTATAGCTTGGTTAGTTGCCAATGGTGCAGAGGAACCGGAAGCGAAACTTATAACACAGCGTTTGGTCAACTCACTTCCTGGTGACATACTGGTAGTCGTCACTGAGAATGCTGCACCTTTAGCCCAACTGCAAAAATTTTTCCGTTTGGGGATTTCGTTATCTCGCAGTTTCATTACCCCAGAAGTTGGTTCTACAGTCGGTGAGAAAATTGATTTGCACCGAGAACATTACCGTGCAAGCTTGATTAAAAACCTCAGTATACCTTTGCTAATGGAATCCTTTGCTCTTAAGGATATCTATGTGCCACAAAAAGGCTTACCAATAGAGGAAAATATTTCTGAGCAAGATAAAAAAGCTGTTAAACCAGTTGATTTAAAAACATGGGTACAGCAACAGCTAACTGATTTAGAAACGATCGCTGTCATTGAGTCAGAACCTGGTTATGGAAAAACTAGTTTTTGCCAACTTTGGGCAGCCCAGGTAGCACAGGAATTGTACCCTACTTGGATGCCTATAGTAATTAGGTTGCGAAATGTAAAATACGGTAAAACTTTAATTGAAACTCTAAATTCTGCCTTTGGTGTTAATCTTTCAACTTGGTTAGAGCAAGAAAATCTTCCTTGTCTGTTGCTGCTGGATGGTTTGGATGAATTGCCCCATTCTGCTCAGGGTATCAGGGCACAAGCAATTTTTATTCAGCAATTATTGAACTTTCAATCTCAGCAGCGACACAAAATTGTGTTAACGAGTCGGTCAAAGACGTTACCAGAAATCATTTCCGAACTACCCCTATTGTTGTTGAGGCGAATTATTATTCAGCCATTGGATGTGGACGAACTCAAACAATGGTTTCAACAGTGGGCAAAAGTGCAATCATTACCCATTACTCAAAATTTCTTTACATTTCTAAAACAAGCAGGGTTATTTACCAGCCAATCAAAGTTAAGAGAATTATCTGCCCTTGTCCGTCAACCCCTAATGCTGCATTTGTTGGGCATCTTGCACCGCGAAGGATTGCTAGATGATGAACTGTTGCAGTTAGCTGCTAATACCCAAAAGTCTTTTCTGTTATCAGAAATTCATCATCGGCTGAGTCGATGGTTGTTGGGTTATCCGCTAAGTGGTGGGATCAAAACAATGCTACTGCGTTCGGGTACGGCTCATATCCACCGGACTCCAGAAGCGATCGCTAATTTACTCGCCGATCGTCATCCCCAAAATTTACTTGAGCAGATGCAAGCGATCGCTCTCAAAATTTTACACTCCCAACGTCATCAAATTAATCTAGCTGGTGAATTTAATACTTTACCAGCGTTTTATTTTAAAATTTGGGATGTAGAAAGCTCAGGCGAAAGCGCAACGAAAAGTAGTTTAATTGAGTTTTCGCATCTCAAGTTAGGAGAATCTCTTTGTGCAGATGCGATTGCTGCCCAACTTAAACTTCTGACTCAGTACCAAGATGAAGCTTATGGTACGCCCACTTTTGTACTTGATTCTCCTAGTAGCGTAGCCCAGAATATTTATAATTTACTAGGTTACGGGATACTTAGCCAAGAAATTGAAGAACTAGCGATCGCCGGATTGCGTCGCCAACAAAAGCACAAATTTTCGTTTGAAGTTTTGTTTCAACGTCTTTTATCTTTCTGGCGTGCTTACTGTCAAGGACGTTGGTTAGATGAGGGGATAGCCCACAACGCTTTGACTAATTTTCACGCACTGCAAAACCTTGTCAATGTTGAACAAGTGAACGCTGCGGTGGGACTGAATCTATTTTTATTGCTTTGTGCTTGCTACCGAGAAACAAAAGTTCCTTTTTGGCCTTGTGGGAATCCAGTCAATTTGACAGAGTTCAATCCAGAGGTGCTGAGTGTGCTAATTGCTAGGACAACGATTTTACATAAAAGTGCCTTTGCAACCCGAATTAAGTCTCTGTCTGGACTCAATTTATCGGGAGCCTCTTTATCGCAAGTGATATTAACTGGGGTAAATCTTGAGCAAACAAATTTATCTAATGCGGAGTTAACAGGGGCGAATTTGGCTGGAGCTAATTTGCAACAGGCGAACCTCACAGGTGCAAACTTACAACACGCAAACCTTGCAGGTGCGAATCTACAACAGGCAAATCTCACAGGCGCAAACTTGCAACAGGCAAACCTTATGGGGACAAATCTTAATTCTGCCGATCTCACCAACGCTTGCTTATTTGACGCCATCCTTGCTGCAACTGACAAAAAATTGGCCGCTGATAATGGTGCTTTATTATCTAAAGAGTTGTTTCAAAAACTGAAACATTTGCGATTGCAGCAACCCTTCTTAAACACCGTGAAAATCACGCCAAACACAAATGTTAATTGGAACAAAACCCCTGCGATCGGACTAATTGAAAGCTGTGAAGGCGCAATTTTGTCAGTAGATTTAGATGATGATGATGCCGATGATGAAACAGTTTTTGGCAATAATTCGATTGGGGAATAGGGCATTGGGCACGGGGAAGAGGTGGAAAGGGGCACAGAGGCAGAGGAGAAAACTTACTGCAACTTCTCCCCTGCTCCCCAATCCCCTAGCCCTCCTGCGGATTGCGGTAGCCAAAAAAGTTAATACTGTACTCAGTAATCCGCACTCCTGTTTCTTCTTCAATTTTGCGGATCAAATCTTCTGGTAGTTCCACATGAACATCAAGAATTTGATTTGTATCCACACAGTTGATATGACTGTGAGAGTCACTAATGTTGCCGTACAAACGCCCATCACAGCGTTCAATACACTCAATGATGCCTTGACTGGATAATGCTTCTAAATTTTGATAAACAGAGGTATGACCGATCTCTTTACCTTGGTGGTTCAAGCGATCGTAAATCTCTCTTGCAGCAAGATGTTCATTTGCTTGCCAAAGTAATTCCAGAATAAAACGACGCTGACGACTAACGCGCATACCCAAGATTTGACAGCGCTCAAGCGCATCTTCTAAGGAACGAATTGGTTTTGTAGTAATTGTTTGATTTTGCATATTACAGCTTGTTAACTGTTGGGGGAATTTTCCGATCTAAATGTTTATTGGTTATTTAATATATGCAATGATATTGCACACCGCTGTTTTACCTGCACTTATGTTTTGGCTTTTGATGCTGCAAAAGTGACAGGTGGCGATAATGATTTTTTTGCTTCTTGACGGCTACTTTGTCAGACCTTAATCTAAAACAAACTCATTACAACTTTAACTTAAAATTGCTGTAAATGTCCACCTTGGGGCAGGCGTTGCCTTTTCCAAGTAGGATAATTCTAATGACATACCATGTTAATCGTGTAGTAATTTTTTAGTTAAATGCAAGTATTTATCGTAATTAGAAAGTAACATTTAAGTTTAGCAAAATCCGGTGTACGTGAGTGGCGATGGACAGCAACTCATATCAAGACTAGGAACTAGATGTATATTTGTTATAACCAGTGAAAACTAAGCAAAAGTATCAAATAAGTTTGAGAAGGTTAGACTTGTGTATAAACCTTGTATAGGTCAGCAAAAAAGTTTCATACCAATTCGCTATAAAGATGCATTAATATCTATTAAACGAACTGCCCTTTGTCTCCCCTCCCCACAAGCGGGGAGGGGAGACAAAGGAGTGGGGTGCAATGACTGTGGGAATCACAACTAATTATGCGGACATGATATAGGAGGTAGTTGCCGTTGGCAACTATTTCTTATCCCCTCAAGTATTTATGAAAAACTTTGCACTCTGTTTCGATTAATGCTGCTGTAGTAGCAATCCTTCATCAGCATCCAACGCTGCTAGGGGATTTTCTGTATCTATCGACGAAACTTGTGCTTCTAGCTTGTTACAACATTCACGCACTAAACGCAAACCGTCATCTAATGGAAGTTGAGCAGTTGTTGGGGTAAACTCTTGCAATATCCCAGCTTCTACCGTCTGATAGCGATCGAGGTGTTTGCTCACTTTCGCCAGAAAATTTGCTCCTTCGCCACCCGGAGCGCTTGCAAACTGCAAAATTGAATTCACATAAGCCTTAACTTTGGGGTTTTTAACTCCCTCTGTAGCCGAGGTATAGAGCAATTCCCCTGATAGATATTCAAAATCTGGTACATACAGGCGATCGCCAACTAGTTCAAATATCTGCATTTCTTTCGCTGGTCTTACTGTTAACTTCTCACGCCTGACTCGATCAGCCGCCTTCTCAAGCAGTGTAATTACAGCTAAAATTACTAAAGGATAGTTACTATCTATACATCTAATTTCTACTGTGCCGAGATTGTTGAGTCTAACTGGATTCCAAGCTGACTTGAGTAAGCTGACTCCTGCTTCTTTGAACAGGTTCGGTTCAATTCCAGCTTTTTCCATTGCTTGCAACCAAGTATAATAACGAGCAAATTGCTGTTCAACTAAACCCTCCACACTCAATGCATAAGGCATGAGTCCGCCGACTGGCTGTAAATCAGTGTAAACTCCTTCCCAGCCAAAGGTTTCACTACCTCGATAACGAGTTGTGTGCGCGGCTAGTCCGATCGCCTGTCCTTCATAAAAGGGACACGCCCGTGTCAGAGAAATGAGTGCTGAGTCGCAAGCTGTAGCTAAATTATAGATATTTAGTAGTTCTTCTCGCTCTTTTGATGTCGAGTTGTAGGATACTGCAACATCAGGGTCAATTACCCCAGGCGGGACTTCCAAATGCAGGTGTGTACCTGTACATTTGCCGGCGTGTAAAAATTTCTCATAGCCGACAGTCCGCGCTTGGATATGGTAATTAGGCTGATCGCGCATAACTGGTGTAATGTGCAAAGGGTAGCTAGACAGAGGGTAAAGTCGTAAACCCATCTGTTGCGCCACAGAAAGCGCCAATTTGAGATTTTTGAGATAAACTCTTGCTAGTTCTGTACCAGTGTCGGCAGGAGGTGTGTTAATTTCTACCATGCTTTTGACGAACTCTGGCACAAAGTACTTTGGGTTTAAACTTTGTGTTTGCGCCATTAAGTGACAACCTTCCAAAAACTCATCGGCGCGCTCGCTCAGATAACCAGTCTCATCTACCAGAAAAAATTCTTGCTCAAGACCAATACGACGCTTTAATACATTCATCTAGACCTCCACAAGAGCATAATATTTTACCTGCTGCCATCACGCATCATTATGCATGGCGAATGCTCCCAAGGGACTTCCAATTTAAAAAATATCCCATTGCTTTGAGGGCAGGGGCAGGGGGCAGGGGGCAGGGGGCAGGGGGCAGGGGGCAGGGGGCAGGGGGCAGGGGGAGGGAAAGTCGTTTTGATGGGCGTGAAATTGGATAATTTATTTTCTGGAGTTCCCCAAACGATTTTCCTAAGTGGAAAACTGTGTATCATTACTTCCGGCAATGGCAAAAAGATGAAAAATGGCAAGAAATTTATGAGCGGTTACGTTTGTAGTTAAGGGTAAGCCAAAACCGAGAAGCATCCCCAGCGAGGCAATTATGCACAGCCAAAGGGTTGAGACTGCTAACTTTGGTTTGTGCAACTAAAGGTCAATCTAGCGTCAATCCCTGAAAGCTGCTACTGTAGATTGTCGATCCTACAGTTGAGCATCAAGAAAGTGGCTGCTGAATCAATGACAATCGCGATCGCACTCAATAATGACTTCATTAACAATCTGGATCTGTCCCCTGCATCAACGGTGATTGAAAAACTGCTGCAAGATGGGGTTGCATCCCACGAACAGCAGCTACGCTTTGATGTCAATTACAATCTCGAACCTGGCGACCCACGGGAACTCTCAGAAATTCCAGAGGTGCGGCTGTGGTTTGTGCGTCTAGATGCCAAATATCCCTGGTTGCCATTTTTACTAGATTGGAAAGCTGGGGAATTTGCCCGTTATGCTGCAATGCTTGTACCACACCAGTTCAGTCCCCAAGAAGGTATTCAGTATAATCCCGAAGCCTTAGAGATATTTTTGATGCACAAAATCTTTACTTTAGGTGACTGGCTCAAACAACAGGACATCCCTAGCCTCTCGCGACTAAAATCTATGGCGCAAATTCTAGGTTATGAATTAGATGATGCTTTTTTTGAAATATTTTAAATAGCTAATAGGTCATGGAAGAGTTTTGAGAAAATTTTCTTCGTTTTAGTGGACTGTGTGAGGCTATTCTTCTTATATGCAATATCATTCAGTTAAGCCCTAAATCCTCTGTAGAGAAGCGTTAGCGCCTAGACACGAAGTATAATTTCGCGCCTCTATTTGCCGAAATCAATACCAAAAACTTAACTGAATCGTATTGATGCATATAGCAGTCCTAAATCATTTGTGAAAATAAATTAACCGCAGAGGCGCAGAGAACGCAGAGAGAGGAATCGGAGATTTTCACGACTCATTTAGGATTGCTATAGTATATTTTGCGATATTTAAAACGTCCTCTAAGGATGAAAGTTTTATCTATCTAAAAAGATATTTTTTAAATTAACTATAGCAAATATGCTGAGGATAGAAACCTGTTTATTATACAGGAAAGATAGCAATTTATATTTTATACTTGTTCAGTAGAGCGCTTTCAGTAGTTCGCAATATGCTGAAAGAGCAATTTTGTAATCCAACAAGCTTGAGAAAATGAGGGTTTTGGAATGAAAAATTTAGTCCCTGAGCGTGCAACATCTGAAGAAGAACGTTTCCAAGATGATTATTATTCTTACTTTGAATCCCCGGAAAATGTCACCCGATATACACCTACAGGTGGTTTTTTAAGTAACGCTTTTCCAGAAAATTCATTCTCTTTATTAGATTTAGGATGCGGTAATGGGGCTTTAAGCAAATATCTTCCGGCTCGATGTGACTATCTAGGAGTCGATCACAGTGAATTAGCTATTGAACAATGTTTAAAACTCTACCCAAATAGAAAGTTTGTTACCAAAGATTTATCGCTTTTCCTATCTGAACTTGTTGAAGATAATCAAAAATTTGATGCAGTCGTCCTAGCGGGTTTGTTATTTCACAGTATTAACAAAGATACCCAAGAGAAAAAAGACGATCAAGAAATTATTCAATTTTGCCTGAATAAAATACTAAACGACAAAGGATATCTTGTTCTCATTGTACCTTTTTGCTACGGCGATCATCCATCTCATACTTTGTTTGTTCGAGCAGAGTGGCTACAAAAGTCAATAGAAAAAATGCTAGAAATTGCTAATGCAAAAATTGTTCATGAGAATATATCTTTACAAATTGGTTTGGAAAAGAGGGTTCGACAGCAGAAAGCGACTCCTGACTGGTTTATTTCCGATAGTAATACTGATTATCCCAGTATCTTTGTGGGAACATATATGGCAAGCTGGACATTTATTGCTTGCCTCTAATTAATACCATTTTGGATTTTAGATGGGGAATTTGACCTCGATCTGTAGAGATGCAAAATTGTACTTCATCTTGCTGGGCTAACGCATATCTAAAGATTTTGGGTTTAACTGAACGGTATTGGGCTAGGTGGGAGAGGTTCATTGAACTCACGTTAAGTTAAGAGATTCCCAATTAAAAAATCAAATTTTTTAGAGTGTATTAGTGATGGGTAGTATCATTTCACGAAATATCTGATACAGATAAATAGGTAGGGGCGTACATCTGTCATACGTGTCAACTTAAGCCGAAAACTATATCAGACAGGCGTTTTGTAAATCCCTCACGCCCTCATCCCCTAACCCCTTCTCCCTTGGGAGAAGGGGAATTGAATGTCTAGCTCCCCTCTCTCTTGGGAGAGGGGCTGGGGGTGAGGGCAAAATGTTTTCACCAAGCGGGTTTAGCGTTAAGTTGACACCTATGTACATCTGTATGCCCCTACAGCCAATATGTTGCAAAGATTTTTGGAAATGGTATAACGCACTAGAATAGGTCGATTTGTCTAAATAAAAACTGAAAGCCGTTCCCTACTTGTGACAACGGCTGAATGATAAATTATAGAGCTTTTCATTTGTATGCAATATACATTCACCTCTCTCCTGTAAAGAGAGAGGTTTTGAGACTTACTCTCTGTTCTAGGTATCTAAGTTTGGGAAAACTACTGGTTTAGCCACCCCAAATTTTCTCTAAAACTGTGTTTGGTGAAATATCCGCTGTTTTTCCCGTGAGAGATTTAATAGCCAGGAATTTATCGTTTTTCGGCAACAACTTAGCTGGATCGCTGGGGCCAAATACGGCAATGGTATAGGTTTGAACTGCAACACTCAGTTGTAGTGCCGCGCTATCAGTAGATAACATCAAATTTGCTCCAGCAATTATGGCAGTTAACTTACCAATATCATCTGGGGCAGTCACCTTGATATCTGGAGAAGACTCCAGAAGCGATCGCACCAACAGCTCATCATCAAGTCCCTTAATAACCACCACAGGTAGATCGGGCTGTTTTTGTTGGAAGGCTTGAATAATTTGCTGCCAATTCTCGACAGGGTAGATTTTATCTAGTTCTTTAGCCTGTAATAACTGGCCAGAACTGCCATGAATCAAGATATAGCCTGTTTCATGAACCCCTAAACGTTTTTGTTCCTTTTGTGCCCACTCAATATCTGGTTTTGGTACATTTACTGCTAACTCTGGGACAGGACTATTTATTTCCAACGGTTGCAGCAAGTCGTGATATACTGCCGCCGCATACTGAGATGGTTTGAACGGCACAGCATGGGTAAGAAAACCCGATCCTTTGCCTTGATAGCCAATGCGTATAGGAATTCCCGTCAACCAGAGTAAAAGACCCACCAACCAATTTTGCTTAACAGCAATGGCAACATCGTATTCGCGATCGCGAATTGTCCCCACTAAGTTACCCCAATCCGCCAGACTATTACGGTCATTAAAATCAAAGTTCAGTACCTCGTGAACTGACTTGCTCACTCGGTAGGCAGCCTTTGACCGGGGTTCAACAACGACATCTATCTGAGCGTTAGGGTAATGGCGCTTCAGGTCATCTAGAGTCGGAAAGAAGAGAATTTGGTCGCCAATTCCGCCAGGTACAAGGGCTACTACTCGCATAATATTTATTGACGCTTACTCGCTCCCTATTTTAGGGGAAAATATATAGCTTAAAGATTGAGGAATTCTGTGTATTTACTAATTCCAGCTGCGGGAATCGGAAAAAGAATGGGTAGTAACCGCAATAAACTCCTGCTACTCGTGCGATCGCAACCAATTATTGCTTGGACTTTATTAGCCGCAGAAGCCGCCAGTACAATCAGTTGGATCGGGATTATTTCTCAGTCTACTGATTGGCCAGAGTTCAAAGCAATTATCGCCGATCTAAAGCTGACTAAACCAGTGGAATTGATTCAAGGCGGCTCCACCCGCCAAGAATCTGTTTACAATGGCTTGCAATCTCTGCCAATAGCCGCAAAACAAGTGTTGATTCACGATGGTGCTAGATGCCTGGCCACACCAGATTTATTTAACTCTTGTGCCGAGGCCATTCACCACTGTCCCGGTTTAATTGCTGGTGTACCCGTCAAAGACACCATCAAAGTTGTCAACGAACAAGGCATAATTCAAGATACACCCGACAGACGACAACTATGGGCGGCACAAACTCCCCAAGGATTTGATGTCAAGTTGTTGAAACAGTGCCATGCTGAAGGAGTCCGTCAAGGTTGGGAAGTAACAGACGATGCTGCTTTATTTGAAAAGTGCGGCATCGAAGTCCGAATTGTCAAGGGAGAGGAGACAAATTTAAAACTGACCACTCCACAAGATTTAGCGATCGCAGAATTTATTCTTACAAATAGAGGCTTTTGAGAGAGTCAGGACTTACGCACAGGTCACGGAAAATCAAACCACAGAGAACGCAGAGAACACAGAGGAATAAGAGTTAGAGAGGTTTTTTGCGTAAGTCCTAAGAGTGAAGAAGGGAATATGGTAAAGATTATTCCCTGTCACCTGTCACCTCTTTCCTAATCCCAATGCCAAATTTGAAAGTTTTAAAAAATACTTTGACAATTTACGATATAATGCCACACACTTGTTGATTATTAGTTGTCATGTACTAATGACCAATGACTAATGACCAATGACTAACGACTAATGACTAAATGATTACAGCCACAGCGACGAAGATAGAAGCAATTCTCTATTTAAAAGGTAAACCCTTGTCGCTCGGCGAAATCGCCGAGTATGCAGCGTGCGATCGCGCCACTGTCAAAGAAGGCATAATTGAACTTATGGACAACTATGCCCACCGAGATAGCGCTCTAGAGGTAATAGAAACCCCAGATGGTTACAGTTTGCAACTCCGGTCTGACTTTCACGATTTGGTGCAAACGATGATACCAGTAGAATTGGGTGTAGGTGCATTGCGAACTTTGGCAGCGATCGCCCTTAATAGTCCCATACTCCAAAGCGACTTGATTAACCTGCGCGGTTCGGGAGTATATCAGCACGTTCCAGAACTTGTTGAACTTGGTTTCATCCGCAAACGCCGAGACAGCGATTCTCGCTCCTACTCGCTCCAAGTAACACCGAAATTTCATCAGTATTTCCAAATCGAACAACTTCCGCAAATACTTTCTATCAGTCAAAAGGAAGAACAACTAGAACTAGAACTAGAACTAAAGGGAGTAGGGAGTGGGGACTAGGGACTGGAGACTAGGGACTAGGAAAATTCCCCAATTCCTAATCCCCAATCCCCAATCCCCAATACCAATGACTTATACCTGTGGTGAATGCGCTACCCTTGTACTATGGTTTAGAGTAGAGTTAGCAATTAAGCTAAATAAAACTGCCAATGGTGTTTAATCCTGACTTTTTGAATGACAACTCCGAGGAACACCCTAATCAACTTCTTTCCGACCACTCTGAGGAATACCCTAATCAGTTACTCAAATATCTACAGCATCAGTCTCCTGATGTTTTAGCTAGGATTGCTCAGTCCGCCAGCCCCGAAATTAAACAAATCATCTCGCAAAATGTCCAAGGGCTAGTGGGGATGCTCCCGGCAGAAAATTTCAACGTGCAAATCACAACAGATCGCGAGAATTTAGCTGGACTTCTAGCCTCAGCCATGATGACGGGGTATTTTCTGCGCCAGATGGAACAAAGAATGCAGTTAGAGCATTTGTCTAATGGTCAATAATTAATAGTCAGTAATCAAACATTCTGGGACTATTGACCAAATAATGACTAATTCGTAATTCGTAATTAAAAAAGGTATAGTAGCCGACACTGAATTAAAATTTAGTGGTCAACAAGATATTTATGGAAAGTTAAATCTTCCACTGATAGCACAGCCTTAGCGAGTTCGCATTCGCTTTTAGCGTCTCGTAGAGAGTATCTTGTAAGCACGAATTACGAATTACGAATTATTTTGACTACTTCCTTTCAGGATAAGCTCCTGATTGGACTTTAAAAGTTTGAATTTTACCGCTGCGGTTGACTTCGATAGCTATTATGTCTCCAACTTTGCTTGACTCTACCAGCCTTTGAACTTGGGCTGAAGTTTTGACCGATTTACCATTAAATTTTTGAATCACGTCTCCAGGAAGCAGTCCTCCACGCTTGGCCGGGGAATCATCTGTGACTCCTTTAATCACAATTCCAGCATCCTGCTGAATGTTCAGTTGATTTTCTTGATTAATCTGCTGCTTTCTGATGGGAGAAAGGTCTGCCATTTCAATACCCAAGAAAGGATGTTCCACACGCCCTTTAGTAAAAAGTTCATTGGCGATGCGGGCGGCGGTTTCAATGGGGATGGCAAAACCGAGTCCTTGAGCATCAGCGCGGATGGCAGTGTTAATACCAATCACTTCGCCTTGGGCGTTTAATAAGGGGCCACCAGAATTCCCAGGATTAATTGCGGCATCAGTTTGGATAAAGCTGACTCGCTTATCTGGGACACCAACTTGAGTGCTGGTGCGATCGGTAGCGCTGATGATACCAATAGTAACAGTATTATCTAAACCCAGAGGATTGCCAATAGCGATCGCCCATTCTCCTGGGATCAGGTTTTGCGAATTGCCCAGTTTTACCGTCGGCAAATCATTCGCTTTTATTTTCACCACCGCCACATCTGTCACAGAATCAACTCCTACCACCTTCCCCTGTAGACTTCGACCATCCTTGAGGGTAACTTGTACTGTATCTGTATCTGCCACTACATGAGCGTTGGTGAGTAATTCTCCATCTTCGCTCAAAATAAATCCCGATCCTGTACCGCGCTCAATGCGTTCTTGAGGAATTGGTTGGTCATCCTCCCCAAAGAATCGCCGCAATATGGGATTTTTCAAAGCGTCAGAGATGGGATTGGCTACTTTACGAGTGGCATTAATTCGCACTACAGCCGGGCCAACTTTTTGCACTGCCGTCGCAATAAAATTCACGTTATCGCCACCAGTAGCCCCAATAGCTCCGTTAGCAGAATTCGGAACTACGGATTCTGGCGGTGAAGCCATTGTGACATTTTTTAATTGTTGGAACGAGCGATTTTGTGGAATGAGATAGCGACTGCCAAACCAACCTGCACTACCGCCAATTACCAGTAAAAACACATAAACCGCCAATTGCTTTAAGGATAACTTCATAATTGTTTTGCTCAAGAACAGCAATGCAGTTGCTAATTTCTAAGTGTAGTCAAGCTAACGGCAAGTGGACAGATCAATTTACGAGAAATTAGTCATTAGTCATTGGTCATTGGTCATTAGTCATTGGTCATTAGTCATTAGTCATTGAGCATTAGTTATTTCTTCCCCTGCTCCCTTTGCTCCCCACTTCCCACACTCTCCATCTAAAATCTAAAGTTAATGCGCTCTTGACCTGTGTACATGACTTTACCCTTTCGTCAACTGTTTCTCTGTAGCTTAGTTAGCGCCTTGGGCCTAGTAAGCATACTGCCATACTCAAACAGTGCTAAGGCTGCTGTGGGTGGTTGCTCAACTCCAGCCCTATCTCGATTCCAACGCCATAAAGTTGTTCGTGGCGAAACTTTGGAGAGCATAGCGCAGCGCTACAATCTCATTCCGACAACTATTATTGGCATGAATCCAGCTTTGCAGAATGGTGCAGCTGCCGCCGTTGGTAGTGTGCTTCAGATTCCTCCCTACAATGGGATTGTAGTCGAAGTGCCTCGCGGTCAAACTTGGCGACAAGTGGCGGCACAATACAAAGTTCGTGCTGATAGCCTGTTTGAGGTAAATGGCTGCCAACAAAACCCCAGAATCGTGTTTGTTCCGGGGGTAAATTGGTCGCCCAATGGTGTTGTAACTAAGTCCCCTTTGCCTACTGATGCAGGTACACCAAACCGTGCATCCTTGTCTGGATATCCCTTAGCACAAGTGGCAACTGTAGGATTAGCTTATGGCTGGCAAATTAATCCTGCGACAGGTGAAGTTTTCTTTCACAGTGGTGTTGACTTATTAGCACCAGTTGGTACTAATGTGCTGGCGATCGCACCTGGAACTGTAGCCTTTGCTAGCGATCAAGGTTCTTATGGCAAATTGGTCATTATTAACCACAGTGGCGGACTCCAAAGCCGCTACGCCCAGCTTGACAGTATCAAAGTTACTGTCGGTCAACAAGTGAAAAAAGGAGACTTACTAGGAACAGTAGGTACTAGTGGAAAACCAACATCCACTCAACCGCATCTCCATTTTGAAGTACGTTCTAGCTCATCTCTGGGTTGGGTAGCGCAAGATCCAAAGGGTTATTTGAAGAAATGAGGTTTGTTTTTAAACGCAGAGGAACGCAGAGGGAAGCGCAAAGAAACGCAAAGGAAATCTCTGTGTTCCTCTGCGAAACCTTTGCGAAACCTTTGCGAAACCTTTGCGATCCTTTGCGTTAAAAAAATGCTATGGATTCGCTAGATTTTACGATGTGCATTCCTGCCTCTGCAAACCTTGTAAATGCTGCATCTGCCTGTTCTGTGTAGTCTACAACATCGGGAACGACAACGGGAGAAGTGCAATCTTCTAGTAGATATATTTTTTTCGCAAGGCTAGCATCTACCTGTTTAATTTCTGTTAATAAATCGTCAATTGTCCAGGCGACGCAATGACTTTTAGCTTGACCACCAATAATAACAGTATCAAATTCTAAAAGTTGCTTAATCAAACGCGCGTTTTTTTGACCAAGTGGACGTTGCTCAAAATCTTCTAACACCTCTGGACGTAAGATTGAATAGTTTTCTGTTAAGGGGTTTTCACCTTTGATTTCAAATTGTGTCTGACTCTGACGCGCAATGCCGTGGAAAAATATCGCTTCTTCTACTGATGAAACTAGAGCATGACCAATACCACCCAACATAGAATGATAAGGCCAAACAGTCAGGGGATATTTACCGTCTTGAGTGAGTTTTTTAAGGTAATGGTAAGCGTGTTTTTCTAATAATTCATAATCTCCATTAGTAACACTGTTAGCAACTGCTGGGTTAACTTTCCAGATACCTTGTTCAATATCTGCTGGTGTGATGCTAGTTGCTGCTGGAGTGGGATGTTCTCCCGCTGCGTTCACCCAAAAGATTGGATGGAAAATTTGCGTTGCAGTGTGAGTATCTAGAGTTGGTACAATTTTCGTAATTATTCCCAAGTTTCGATAAATAAACTCAGATAATCTGACGTTATCATCCACCGCTGCATTACCGGATTTTCCACCTACAAATAATTCAAAGCCGGGGATGCAGAAGGTGTTTTGGACATCAATTAATAGTAGGCAAATACGAGTTTTATCTAAAGATGCTGGTTTTATGTCGTGTTGTTTTGCCCAGATTTCAGCTTCAGCGGCACGTTCTTGGTAAGGTACACGCCAGACTTTGCCCACTTCTTCAGGGTTAAAGTGTGGGGGAATTAGTTGTTGGGGTGTTATTTGGGTGTTCATAATTACAGCCGCTTTTATTCTGTAATAACATCTATGATTTCAATCCCCAAATTTTCTCAAGTCTAAACTCAATAGTATATTTGTATTACAAAAATATAAATTTAGCGATCGCTCTTATCCCTCTTTTATCACTTTGGGGAAAGAAAAATAAATGTAGGTTGGGTTGAACAAAGTGAAACCCAACTTTTCTAAGGTCTTTGGGTGTTGGGTTTCGTTCCTCAACCCAACCTACGTCTAAATTGATAAAAGTCATGAGAAATAAGGGTTTTAGATTTTTCTCTACCAATAGTGATTAAAGAGGGATTACAGATATTGCAGGTTAGGTCATATAATCAGAAACTAGTGGTAGTATTTATAACTCAGTCATAAGGCGTCGCTTCCTTAAGCTTTCTTGTGGAACCTGCGCGATCGCACTCAAGCTACTCACTTAAAAAGATTTTTAAGTAATATATTTTTACAAATGAGCAAAACTCTTCAATTGCTCTTTATTTCTTTGTCTGTGTTATTTTCCATTTTTTTCTATCCTAATCGTCCAAAAGAGCCACCACCTGTGGCAATCTGGGAAACAGAGATTTATCAAATCTGATATTTTAACGACAACAAATTTACCTAATCAGGTTATGCAAACCCTGCCCATAATAGATACTTCAAACACTACATCTAGTCAACCTACCTTTGATACAACTATCAAGCGGCGTAGAACCCGCCCTGTAAAGGTGGGAAATGTCACCATTGGCGGTGGCTACCCCGTTGTAGTACAGTCAATGATTAACGAAGACACTCTTGATATTGATGGTTCCGTAGCTGCTATTCGTCGTCTGCACGAAATTGGCTGTGAAATTGTCCGCGTCACAGTGCCGAGTATGGCTCATGCTAAAGCTTTAGGGGAAATTAAACAAAAATTAATTAAAACTTACCAAGATGTTCCAGTTGTGGCTGATGTCCATCACAATGGGCTGAAAATCGCTGTGGAAGTCGCCAAGCACATAGAAAAAGTACGGATTAATCCGGGCTTGTATGTGTTTGAAAAGCCAAACATCAATCGAACTGAATATACTAAAAGCGAATTTGACGAAATTGGCGAAAAAATCCGCGAAACCTTAGAACCTCTAGTAATTTCTTTGCGCGATCAAGGGAAATCGATGCGAATTGGGGTAAATCACGGTTCTCTCGCAGAGAGGATGCTATTTACTTACGGTGACACCCCCGAAGGAATGGTGGAATCTGCCATAGAATTCATTCGCATCTGTGAATCTTTGGATTTCCACAACCTGATAATTTCCATGAAAGCCTCAAGAGTACCGGTGATGATAGCCGCCTATCGCCTCATTGCCAAGCGCATGGATGAACTGGGTATGGATTACCCGTTACATTTAGGCGTTACGGAAGCCGGTGATGGCGAATACGGGCGAATTAAATCCACGGCTGGTATTGCTACCTTACTTGCTGATGGCATTGGTGATACAATCCGCGTCTCACTCACAGAAGCACCAGAAAAAGAAATCCCTGTCTGCTACAGCATTCTCCAAGCTTTGGGATTGCGAAAAACGATGGTGGAATACGTCGCTTGTCCTTCCTGTGGACGCACTTTGTTTAATCTAGAGGAAGTGCTGCACAAAGTCCGAGAAGCTACTAAACATTTAACTGGTCTAGACATTGCAGTTATGGGTTGTATTGTCAACGGCCCTGGAGAAATGGCAGATGCTGACTATGGCTATGTTGGCAAAACACCTGGTTATATTTCTTTGTATCGTGGTCGAGAAGAAATTAAAAAAGTCCCAGAAGATAAGGGCGTAGAGGAATTAATTAACCTCATTAAAGCAGATGAACGCTGGGTAGAACCTTAAAGGGAGCAGGGGAGCAGGGGAGCAGGGGAAAATTGAAGTTGCAATAAGTTTTTCCCCTCTGCCCCTCTGCACCTCTGCCTCTTGTGCCCTATGCCCCATCCCCAAAAACTTTATATCTTTTAACCACCAAGGTCGTCTGATTGTCAAGTATTTTGTTTAAATTAAGAATACATACTTGGTCTGTAAGTGGTAGCCTGTGTTAGATTGAGCATACTGACTATAAATTTTCCCTCTGACGCAGCTGTCATTATGGTGATTACAAAAAGTAGGCTTGTTTTGGGTGCTACGGCAGTTACACTCTCCACGATCGCTGTTACTAGCCTTGGCATTCACTCACGAGGTCAGGCTTTATTTAAAGCAAGTCCTAAAGAATTAGTAGATGAAGTTTGGCAAATTGTTCAGCGCCAATATGTAGACGGTACTTTTAATCAGGTAGATTGGCAAGCTGTTCGTAAGGAATACTTAAGCAAGTCCTACAGTAATCCGCAGGATGCGTATAAGTCCATTCGGGAAATGCTGAAAAAGCTAGAAGATCCCTACACCAGGTTTATGGACCCAGAGGAATTCAAGAATATGCAAGTGGATACCTCTGGAGAATTGACAGGGATTGGGATCACGATTAGTCAAGATGAAAAAACCAAGCAATTGGTTGTAATTGCGCCAATCGAAGATACACCAGCCTTTAAAGCTGGTGTTTTGGCAAAAGATATCATCCTCAAAATTAACGGCAAAGATACCAAGGGGATGGATACCAATCAGGCAGTATCCTTGATTAGGGGTGAGGCAGGAACGCAAGTCAGCTTGACTATTGGGCGCGACAGTCAGATAAAACAATTTGATATTACACGGGCGCGAATTGAAATCCATCCAGTTAAGTTTTCTGAAAAGAAAACCCCAGCAGGCAATCTTGGTTACATTCGCTTGAATCAGTTCAGCGCCAATGCTGGTAAAGAAATGCAAACCGCTATCAAAAATTTAGAAAACAAAAAGGTAGCTGGATATATTCTCGATCTGCGTGGTAATCCAGGCGGCTTACTCTTCTCCAGCGTGGATATTGCTCGGATGTGGATAGATAAAGGTAAGATTGTCTCCACTGTTGAACGCCAAGGAGAGGCAGAAAAAGAAGAAGCAAACGGACGAGCCTTGACAACTAAACCATTGGTGGTGTTGGTAGATAAAGGTTCAGCTAGTGCCAGTGAAATCCTTTCAGGGGCTTTGCAGGATAATAAGCGTGCTACTTTGGTCGGTACTCAAACCTTTGGTAAGGGACTAGTGCAATCGGTGCGTCCCCTGGAAGATGGTTCAGGATTGGCGGTGACAATTGCTCATTACTATACCCCCAATGGTACAGATATCAATCACAAAGGCATTTCACCAGATGTGAAGGTGGATTTGACCAAGAAACAGATGGAGGATTTGTGGCTCCATGAACGTGACAAACTAGCTACTTTAGCAGACCCTCAATTTGCTAAAGCGGTGGAAGTGATAGGTAAAAAAATTGCTGTTAAGGGTACACCTACAGCAGAAAAATGAAGAGTTAGGAATAAAGTTAGGAGTGAATAGTGAGGAGTTAAGAATAAAGTCCGTCACTGTCAACTACCTAACTTTTAACTTAAACTGGTTGGCACTTCCCAGCCCTAATAAGTCCAATACGCCGAGCGATCGCTTCTTCTTGCGAACTAAAAGGCCCCCACTGTTCTATAATTTCTAAATTATCGTCGCCAACTTGGTCGCTGGGGATAATTTCACAATTTCCAGCAGAACGCTTGACAATATACCAAGTTTGTGAGTCGTTCATATTTTAAATAAAAATCTTGTTTTTATAAGGAAAATGCTGAAAACCCCTGAGAAACAGCAACGCAGTTGCGTTTTTCGTACTTTAGGCAGGGGATGAAAGCTTATTGACACTATGCGGGTGTTCTGACTTAATCTTTTTGATGTGCTATATACTCTATTACATTTTTTGTAGAAATATTCCCAGCAGTAGAAACAAAATAACTGGGTGTCCATAGAGTTGGAAGTTTAAGTAATTCTGGAAACTCTTTTCTTAAATGATGAGAAGCCCGTCCTTTAATCCTGTTCATGATTTGTGATGGGTTGTCTGTTGGCTTTACGTTCAAAAATAAATGAATATTAGCTGGGCAAAATGAAGGAATAGAGCTATAAATTACGCCAGATGGTAGTATAGCACCATGAATAAGGTAAACTATGCAGCAATGAGTGACCAAGAGCTAAAGAGTTACTTTATTACCCACAAGGATGACAAGGAAGCCTTTTATGCTTACATGGATAGACGAAAATCTCGTCATCGTGATGCTGCAATAAAATTAGATGATCCGGCTTGGCAAGAAAAGATAATAGCTGTGATTCAGAAACAATTAGGTTCTCATTGATAACTTAATAATTTCATATTCTTAATCGAGGTGGACAAAATTTTTGTAATCACCTCGATTTCTCACAGAAATTTACCTTTAACTAATACTTCCGTTCTTTTGGCTCAAACATGGTAATCGCCACCGGTCGATATTGAATCTCAATTCCTGCTGGTGAATAGTAAGCCATTGTGTGTTTGAGGAAGTTGGTATCATCTCGCTCGGAATAATCCTCACGGAAATGAGCGCCACGACTTTCTTGGCGATTCAGCGCGGATGCCAAAATCGTCTGTCCCACTACCATCAAACTTAGCAATTCCAAGGCTTCCACAAGTTCGGTATTCCAGCAACTGCCTTTATCATCTAAATAAATTTGAGGATATTGCTGTTGTATTTTTTCTAGTTTCTGCAAACCTTCAGTCATTAATGCTTGAGTGCGGAAAACACCACAATACTCAGTCATACAATCCTGAAAAGCTTGACGGACTTGGTTAATACGGTACTGTCCTGGTTGTTCTAGCAAAGCTTGAATTTGTTGCTGGGCTTCTATTACATACCGTTGCTCATCTACCGAGGGTAACTTACGTTTTTGCACAAATTTGGCGATCGCAGCCCCAGTTCTCTTGCCATAAACGACACATTCCAGCAGAGAATTACTGCCCAAGCGATTCGCTCCATGCACGGAAACACAAGATGTTTCACCCGCAGCAAAGAAAGCGTCAACTAAACCATCGCCACTACTACGAACTTGACCATCGGTGTTAACTGGTATACCACCCATACAATAGTGAATTGTCGGGCGGACTGGCATAGGTTGAGTTACTGCGTCAACACCTACTAGACGGTGGGCTTCTTCCCAACAGAAGGGAACGCGACTCATAATTTTTTCTTTGCCTAAATGGCGTAGATCCAGATAAACAAAGGGGCCTCCAGCACTTCCATTGAGATGAATACCACGTCCGGCGCGAATTTCGTAAGCGATCGCTCGTGAGGTAATATCACGAGGAGCTAGTTCCATGCGACTGGGTGCATAGTTCGCCATAAAGCGATCGCCTTCACTATTAATCAGATAGGCCCCTTCTCCCCGCACCGCTTCTGAAATCAGTACCCCTACCGGATATAAACCAGTGGGATGAAACTGCACAAATTCCATATCTTCGAGGGGCAAACCTGCGATCGCAGTCATTGCCAAACCATCACCTGAAGAAGCGTAATCATTAGAGGTAGTATTATAAACGCGACCATAACCCCCGGTGGCAAACATCACCGCCTTAGCGCGTACCACTTCAATACGTCCATCCAAAAGATGGAACATTACCACACCCTTCGCCTCATTTTCTTCTAAAATAAGACGCATCACGTACCACTCTTCGTAAACTTGCACCCCATAACGCCGCAAATTGTTAACCAATTCGTGCAAAATCGCATGACCTGTTTTGTCAGCAGCGTAGCAAGTGCGGTTGTGAGAATGGCCGCCAAAAGCCCTTTGGGCAATGCGCCCATCGGGTAAACGAGAGAACAAAACGCCGAGATGTTCCAAGTCAATCACCACATCTGGCGCTTCTTGGGCGAGAATCGCCACAGCATCTTGGTCTGCCAAGTAGTCAGAACCCTTGACAGTATCAAAAGCATGTGCTTGCCAACTATCTTCGGAATCAACATTTTTCAGCGATGCAGCCATACCACCTTGAGCCGCAACCGAGTGAGAACGAATTGGGTGGGTTTTTGCAACCACAGCAATATTTAAACTAGGGTCAGTGCGGGCAATTTCTACAGCAGCGCGACATCCCGCCAATCCACCCCCGACAATAATCACATCGTGTCCCAGCATAATTAGCCCCTTGATTGCAAACCACTGCTGTTCTATTGTAGAGACGTGATTAATCAGCTAGTGCGTTGTAACAGTCGCATCTCTACAAAAAAATTCCCTGCCTATAGACAGGGATGTTATAAAAAATTTTGAAATTAGGAGTGAAAAGTTAAAAACAAAGAGTTATGGCACAGATGCAGTGACTCATAACTCATAACTCATAACTCCTAACTCTTTAGCTAGTTGCTTGTACAGGTTGTTGCTGAGACACATTACCTGGTATAGGTTCCATTTTGGTTCCCGGCCCTACAGGACTGACTTCAATATGATTTAACAAGGTAGTGACAAACGCAAACACCAAGAAAGGTAGCGATAGCAGAACGACAAGACCTGCTGTTGCTAAAGCGTACACGGGCCGCTTGGCACCCATCAGCGCCAAAGCTGATGCCAAACTTAGGGTAATTGTAATCAACCAAACAATTATTTGACCGTAGATATCACCGAAAGTCAGGGTACAGACAAACCGATACTTTTGAATATTATTGTCGCTCATCACATTTGCCTCAAGTCTCTCCTAATAGGTTCTACGTTAGAACTATGTTTGCCTTGTAGGCAATTTCTAAATATTTTTGCAAGCTTTGTAATATCACTTCACAATCTAGCTGCCTTTGGCGGCAATACGGTTCAGTTAAGGTTAAAACTCTTTGCCAAAGTCAGTTTTTTTTACGAACCGCAGAGGCGCAGAGGATACAGAGAGAAGAAAAAATGCTTAACTGAACCGTATTGCTTTTGACAAGCAAGGCAGTTATGCTAAAAAACTTCTTCCCTTCATAGGAGAAGTCGCAATTGCGATCGCCTTCTTAACAAATAGTTTGTTTGCTTAATGTCATCTGTCAAATTCAGGATATTTAGAATATTTAGCAATCTTATTTAATTGTGAAAATTGTAACCTATAGATACCCGACGGGAGCATCCCAAATGTGCAAAAACCGATTTTTTGATGTTAAATTTTGAGTATTGCCCGAATTTATTGACTTAAATCAATAAAAACCTTTATTTTTCGTGGCAACATTGTTTTAGGAGTGAATGTGAATACTATTTTTCTTCGTAAAGGTGTTTTTTGGTTGCCAAGTTTAGCTGCTCTTGCATTCCTGAGTAGCGGTTTATCTGCAAGCGCCCAGACAGTAGACAAGGTGAGCAGTCAGCCATTAATTGAACCTTCTGCAACCGTAGCGTCTCCCAACGAGTTTAATCCAGAAATAGACACTGAAAGCCAAAATCTCTCTCCAGAAATAACTAAAACTTTTATAGTCACAAATTTAACTAAGGTAGAGCAGTTGCCCAACACTGCGATACAAGAAAACGCCAGTGTAACACCGACACCCGTTCCAGGCACAGTGGCGACTTCATCTGCAACGCTTACCTCTGAATTTGTACAACCGACTTCTAAAGCTACTGCTCAACCATCTGCTACCAAAGTGGCGCAATCAGATATTGATTTAGGTAGAACTACCAGTGGTGGTAGTAGCTATCTTGGGATCGCTGCTAACATTGGTTTGAGTGGTGGTGACACGTCTTTGGGCGACGGTAACTTTGCGGTAGTCAGCAAAATCGGACTGACAAATTCTATATCAGTGCGACCCTCAGCCGTATTTGGGGATAACACCACAATTTTACTTCCTATCACCTATGATTTTACCTTCAAATCAGCAGATGCTTTTAGCGAACCATTAGCGATCGCACCTTACATCGGAGTGGGTGCAGCTTATAAAACTGGTGATGATTCGCAATTTGCCTTTTTGGCATCTGCTGGCATTGATGTGCCTCTAACTTCTCAATTTACAGCAACGGCTGCTATAAATGCCGGATTTTTCGATGAAACTGATGTCGGCTTGTTGTTAGGAGTTGGTTACAACTTCAGTGGGCTTTAAGAATTAGGAGTTAGGAGTTATTAAGATTAAATTTATAACTCATAACTCCTTAGTTTTTATTTAGGGGTAACTTTGTCAATCACCTTGATTGTGCCATCATCTCCTACTGTCCAAACATCGTATACACCAACGACATCGCCGTTAGCATCGACATCTACGTTGCCGCTGGCTCCTTGGTAGTTTATCTTTTTACCATCTTTAAGTAACTTCAGCCCCTCGCAGACATCAGTAACTTCTGTGCCAGGCCCATCAGCAACTTCCCGGATTTTGCTGGCTATGCCAACGCCTGTATTTTCTTTAGCAGCTTGCGCCGCCAATGTCAATAAAGCAGTCGCATCCCAAGCTTGAGGAGCGTATTCGCCTGGTGCACCACCCTTTTTATCCTTCCACAGCTTGTTGAAAGCTTCTAATGCTTTACCATCGGAACCCGGTACTGTACCGATCGCTCCTGTTAAAATATATTTACCATCACCGCCTTTGCCAACTTGTTCGGGAAAAGTTGGTGATTTTACCCCATCTGTCAGCAGAATCTGTACTCCCTTCGCCACACCTTGCTGATAGGCGGCTTTCAGGAACAGACTACCAGTTTCCGCATAGAGTACAGCCAGAACTGCATCTGGCTTACCAGCAAAAGCAGCAGCCGCTTCTGTATCAAATGTTTGGGCTTTTGGATCGTAGCGGACAGGCTTATCTTTATTAACTATAGTTCCACCCAATTTTTCAAAAGTTTGCACGAATGCTTTTTCAAACCCTACGCCATAGTCATTATTAATTACGACTGTTGAAACTCGCTTGAAACCTTTTTTTCTAGCAAGTTGGGCTAAAGCTAGTGCTTGGTATGTATCGGGGGGAGCTGTACGTGCCCAAAAGCCTTTATAGTCGCCTTTTTGAGCCTTTTCGGTAAATACAGGACTGGTACTACCAGGGGAAACCAGCATGACTTTATTTGGTGTGGCAATGGAGACTGCTGCACTAGAAACGCTACTGGCAAAGGAACCAACAACACCTGCTACTTTATCTAAAGTTGCTAGTTTAGTCATACCTGCTGCACCCGCTCTGGGGTCAGTTTGGTCGTCTACTTGTACCAAGGTAACAGGTTCGCCATTTACCCCACCGCAAGCGTTGACCGTATCGACAAGTAAAGGGACAGAACCTAGCATCTGCTGTCCTACAGAAGCCAAGTCGCCTGTTGTCGGTAGCAGGGAACCAATTTTTAGTCCTTTAGCACTGCTTGTAGTAGTTGAGTTTGCCGCTGGGGTAGCAGTACTTGCGTTATTCGCTGTACCGTTGGGGGTACTGCTATCACCACAAGCCCCAACTAGAAATCCAGTTGCTAGGGTAGCTATACTGAAGGCTAAGGCGGTACTAATTTTTTTCATAAGTTACTCTCACTCCTCAAAATACTTAGGAGCCTAAAAACAAAATCCGAACTAGATTTGTAACTTAGGTGGATCTTATCAAGACTTCAAAGGATAAATCATATCATCCATCTTTGGGAGTAGGAGTATTTACCCGGCATTAATATTTATTTTTCTACACAGAATATACTCCGTGTATCAAAGACTGAAAAACGGAGAGGGAGGGATTCGAACCCTCGGTACGGAGTTGCCTGCCGTACAACAGATTAGCAATCTGCCGCTTTCGACCACTCAGCCACCTCTCCTGACTCACAAATAATAATGATAGCAGGTTTGTGGGAAGAGTCAATAGTCATTTGTCATTTGTCATTTGTCATTTGTCATTGGTTTTTTATAAAATACAGAGGACTAAGGACTAGGGACAAATGACTAATTTTTTAAAGGACTTGCGATCGCATCCAAGCTATGGGCAAGGTGCGTAACTTTTTCCACTGGGGAACAAAAGCCCGCTGACTGAATACATCGTAAGCGTTGCGTTCAATCGCCTCCAAAATTTGACCGTACAGCATTGATGCTGCCCACACAGGCCAACGGGCATCGGATGCTAAATAAGTAATTCCCCGGTCTGATGTAGTGTAAAATTGGCGGGCGCGGTCAATTTGAAAGCGCATCAATGCCCGCCAACGCTCATCAACCACACCGTTGAAGAAGTCTTGCTCGGTATAGTTGAATTTTGCCAAGTCCTCAAGAGGAATGTAGATCCGTCCCCGTTTGGCATCTTCTCCCACATCCCGCAGGATGTTGGTGAGTTGATTGGCAATTCCCAGAGCGATCGCTTCTTCTGTGGGAATATAAGGTTGGATGTTTTGCTGCCACGGTGCTGCATATATGGTGTTATCCACACCCATAACTGCTGTTGACATTAAGCCAACAGTGCCAGCTACACGGTAACAGTAGAGGTATAACTCCTCAAAGGTTTCATAACGACTGCGATATAAGTCCATGCGCTGACCGGCAATCATATCCCGAAATGGCTGAATGTCCATCGGAAAGCGCTGGAGAGTATCAACTAAAGCTACATCGTAATTTTCTAATGGGCGTCCCGCAAAAATCGATTCCAGCTGCTGTTCCCATAGGTCTAGGGTTTCTGGCGTGGTAATAGCAGATGCAGGACCATCCACCAATTCATCTGTACGGCGACACCAAGCATAAATTGACCAAATAGATTGACGTTTTACCGGACTCATCAGCAAAGTACCCAGGTAAAAAGTCTTGGCATACTTTGCTGTGAGATGCCGACAAAGTTTGTATGACTCGTCTACAGAGACCAGCGTTTTCATGCGCGGCGGGGAATCAGGCAGTTGCAGCATTCGTTGCGGGCGGTCGGGTGAGCGTTTGCAGGTTTGAGGAATTTGCTACCGGGAAGGCCTCAGAAATTGCCTGCGCTGTCAGCTTACCAGAAAGTACGGCACCTTCCATACTGCCTAAGTAGCGTTGCATGGTATAACTTCCGGCGAGATAGAAGTTGGCAATGGGCGTAACTTGTGCGGGACGGTACTGTTGACGACCTGGGGTCGCTTTGTAAACTGAACGCGGCGTTTTCACCACATGAGATTTCAGCAATGTTGCTGGATTGTCTCCCCCAAAGTGGTCGGGGAAGAGTTTTTCCAATTCAGCAATCGTTGCAGCCACAATCTCCTCATCAGATTTGGCAATCCAATCTTTTGCCGGAGCTAGAACTAATTCCAGCATCGAGCGATTGGGGTTGGCGTATTCACGGCAGGTATTGCTCATATCAGCATAAACGCTTAGGAGGGGCGATCGCGAAAAAAGTAAGTGATCAATTTCTGTAAGTTTCCGGTCAAACCACAGATGCAGGTTAATCACTGGTACTCCTTCTAAGCCTTCTAGCTTCTTGAAAAACTCCATTTGCTTCCAAGGTTTAGGCAAGATTACCTTTAACGGGTCAACCGATATGGCAGATACATACACATCAGCCGTGAAAACTTCATCTTCTGCCCCATTTAACCCTCGAATCAAGTATCCTTTCACCGTGCCATCAGTGTTCAGTAAAATCTCTTTCAACGGGGCATTCAACCGCACTTCTCCACAGCGTTCTGTAATGTAATCTACGATAGGTCTGCATAGCCGTTCTGTGGGAGAACCATCTAAAAATGCAATCTTGGAACCATATCGTTCTTGCAGAAAGCGATTCAGTGCAGTTAATAGGATCGTTGCAGAAACTTCATCAGGATTGATAAATGTGAGCGCTTTACATGCAGCTATAAAAACGTCACTAGTTACTCGCTCATCAACACCTTGCCTCTTTAACCACTCTAAGAAGCTGTACTTGTCCATGTCTTCAACATACTTCTGACCCCGAACCACTGCTGGAAGTAGGCCAATTGCAAACCGAATCTTCTGCTCCCAAGTCAACATGTCTTTGTTGCGAAGAATCGATGCAATCACGTTGAAAGGAGATGGAATATCTGGAACATCAAAACGTGATAGTGTCCCAGGCTTGTCCGGTTGATTGAAAATCAGCGTATGCTGTTTCCACTGGAGTCTGTCTTCAATGCCCAACTCCTTAAGCAATTGAAGCATATTGGGGTATGCCCCAAAGAAGGCGTGTAACCCGGTTTCGTACCAGTCGCCGTCAGAGTCTTTCCACGCCGCAACAAGACCACCCAGTACGTCCCGGCTTTCCAAGACAATAGGAGTGTGACCTGCGTCTGTGAGATATTTTGCGCAGGAAAGTCCTGCTAAACCAGCACCCGCGATCGCTACTCGCATTTAACCCTAATGCCCTTCAATATTTCTTAATGGTTTTGTCGTTCTCATTATACGTTGCAATCTGTTACATTTGGCAGTTATTGTGCGATCGCTTCCCCAAAAAACTTTTGCCAAAGGGAATTTTACCTACACACACCTACCCAAATAAATTACCAATATCATTATTGGCAATAGCTTTGCAGCGTGCACTTTATCTATATTTACATGCAAGTGATTTCGAGAAACAAAAGTATTTCCTTTGACTGAAAATAGCTAATTTCAAAAGTAATCTTAAAGTAGTTGATTTCTTTGCTAATTTGTGTATTTAGTATGAAAAAATATCTAGGGTATTGCTTAAGGACTACTTTGAAAACTTTGCTCTCTCTATAAGGGTGTAGGATAAATGTTTATGTCCTCTAGGTTGAACAACCCAGTTGTTTACCTCACAACTTATAGGTAAAAGATTATGAGTGTATCGCAGGAGCTAAGGCGCTTTGGACATCACCTGATTCTAGGTATTTCCAGTACTACATTAAGCGATGACGATAAACGCGCACTCAATGAATTAAAGCCGATTGGGGCGATATTTTTTGCTAAGAACTTTTTGGATGGCACCCGATATCAGGTTTGGCTGGAAAGCTTCAAAGATTTAAACAGGCAGATACGAGAATACACTGAACGTGATTCCATGTTCATCACTCTCGATCATGAAGGAGGTCGTGTAATTCGTACACCACCACCAATTACCCGCTTTCCTCATGCCTTATTGCTGCGATCGCACGCTTATGAAGTAGCAAAAGCCACAGCGGTAGAACTAAAATCATTGGGAATCAATTTATCTTGGGCACCAGTAGCCGATATTTTTTCCCATCCCGACAACCCCGTGATTGGGCCTCGCGCCTTTGGTAACACTCCCGAAACTGCTACTCAAGGTGCTTGTGACTATTACCTTGGACTTCGAGATTCAGGAATTTTGGGATGCGCTAAACACTTCCCCGGACATGGAGACACCAGCAAGGACTCTCACATTGAGCTACCAATACTGAATTTAACTCTAGAAGACCTGCGACTTCGAGAACTTATACCCTTCAAAGCCCTAATTGAAGTCCAGATTCCTTTGATTATGACTGTCCATATCTTATTTCCCAAAATAGATCCTGATGTGCCAGCAACCCTTTCCCAGGCTATCCTCAAAACCATACTTAGAGAGGAACTTGGCTTTGAGGGAGTGGTTGTATCTGATGATTTGGATATGAAAGCGATCTCAGATATGTTTATGAAAGCTGGTACTGTGGCGCGGTCATTTAATGCAGGCTGCGATCTGTTTATTGTGTCGCGTAATATTAATTCATCATCTATTGAAAGAACTTATCGGATTGCTGAAGATTTTGCTGATTCGCTCAGTAACGGTAGCTTAGATGAAGCAGTGGTAGAAGCAGCTAGAGAAAGAATTGAGAAACTACTGGCAGTAACACCGCAATATCCCATACATGCTTTGGATAAAGATGTATTATCGCAACATGCTCAACTAGCGATCGCTAGTTGCTACTCATAACCCAACGTGCATTCAAATTGCATATTAGCAATTGCCAAAAGGCTAACTAAGATTGCATTTCTTAATTTTGAATTTTGAATTTTGAATTCTTTAGTGGGTGGTATAGGGGTCGAACCAATTTCTGCGGGTTAAAAGCCCGCTGCACAGCCGGTATGCCAACCACCCTAGTTAAATAAAGAAATGAGTCGGTGCGATCGCATATTTTTTACATCGCAAGCCTTACACCAACACTAGATATAAATCCACCAGGGAGGTACTGCCCCTCCTATTTCTGTGTTATCAGCACAGTGCCTCGCTTTTCGGCTTCAGGTGGAAAAGATTGCTAAATCTACACTGTGGAATTTCTAGACTGATTTTTCTTAGCCCAGTAACCCCTTGGAGGTCTAGGAATACCGTATTTTTTGCACCACTTAGCTATTGCAACGTCAGACACTCCAAACTTGTGACTCCCCTCAAGAACAGAAGTTTCCCAAATCATCTTTTTTAAATCTTCCTTAGAAGGACGCTCAACTTTCCTAGATTTAAGCAAAACTCTGTCTTTATTTATTAAGGTCACACTAGAATCCTTATGAGTTAGCTGCCTTTTGCATAATACTTTCGTTGATATATCCTCAAGCAAATCACTAGATTCTACGGTTAATTCATTGACCTCTATTAAGTCCTTAGCTATGTCCTTATTAGAGTGGCAGATACGTTGTGGATTAGCTAACTCTGATATAGAAAGAAGTTTAGATTGATGTACTGTTGTCTCTCTCAAAGCAATATAATTTTTCCCAGCAACTTCAGAAGAATGTAGAAAGCATATTTTGTCGAGAGGCTCTATATACACAGCAAGAACATCACAGGATGCAAAATCAAAAGGGACTATGCGGTTTCCTGTGCGATTAGAACGTACACTTGCAATTTTTACTTCCCATGACCCCCACTTGCTTCGCCTCTGGGTAGATTTGACAATGTTTTATGGACAGAGGAAGATGGAGGGATTTGAACCCACGCACTGAGTATGGCGTACTCAGATGCTACCAACTACATCACACTCCCAAGTTTCAGAGCGGACGGCGAGATTTGTAGCAACATCCCCGTAGGGTACTCGCACGAAGACGGTGGAAACGTCTCTGCTGTTACATTACACCCGCATTAGTCAAGCTGGTAACAGGAATTGAACCTGCAACCTACTGATTACAAGTCAGTTGCTCTGCCAATTGAGCTACACCAGCACTAATTTTGGTGACGGGGGCAGGAGTCGAACCTGCTGATGTTCAGGTTATGAGCCTGACGAGCCACCGTTGCTCTATCCCCGCATATTCACCAATACCCCTGACTGGATTTGAACCAGCAACCTCTTCGTTCTAAGCGAAGCGCCTCTTCCGTTGGGCTACAAGGGCAAAATCTGAGTGACAGGGATTGAACCTGCGACCTGGAGTTCCCGAAACTCCCGTGCTCCTAACTGCGCTACACCCAGATATTTTGGTACTTCCGACAAGATTTGAACCTGCAAAAAACTAGATCCTCGGTAAGTGTGCGTCTTCCATTCCGCCACGAGAGCATTAGTACCCCTGACAGGATTTGAACCTGCAAAATCTGGACTCTGATTCCAGCACGTATATCGGTTTCGTCACAGGGGCATATCGGGACGGCAGGACTCGAACCTGCGACTCCATGCTCCCAAAGCATGGCTTCTGGCCACTGAATTACATCCCGTGGTACTCCTGGTGGGAGTCGAACCCACAACCAAACAGATTTTAAGTCTGCCACCTCTTCCAATTGGGCTACAGGAGTAAGTTTTGGTACTCTTGGTGGGAATTGAACCCACAACATACCGTTTTTGAAACGGCAGCCTCTTCCAATTGGGCTACAAGAGCAAAGTTTGGCAGCCCCACCAGGACTCGAACCTGGAATCTTCGCCTTCAAAGGGCGCTATGTTGCCAATTACACCACAGGGCTTTATTGCCAGGGCAGGGTTTGAACCTGCAACCTCATCGTTCAGAGCGATGCGACTTACCAATTCGTCCACCCGGCAATGAATGGCTGCCTCAGTAGGACTCGAACCTACAACCGCGCGGTTAACAGCCGCTTGCTCTCCCATTGAGCTATGAGGCAACGAAGCCCCCCAGGTCGGAATCGAACCGACGACCTCCTGTTCTTCAGACAGGCGCTAACTACCAACTGAGCTACCGGGGGATAAAAGAAGAGATGATGTAACGAGAGTGGAGGGAATCGAACCCTCAAGTCTTCAGTTTCGTAGACTGAGATGTTATCCAGTTACACCACACTCTCAAAACGGAGAGAGAGAGATTTGAACCCTCGGTACGGAGTCGCTTGCCGTACAACAGATTAGCAATCTGCCGCTTTCAGCCCCTCAGCCACCTCTCCATAGTGGGTCGAGCAGGATTTGAACCTGCGTGCAAAAAAGAACAGTTTTACAGACTGTCGCCTTCAGCCAGACTCGGCCACCGACCCATAATCATTCCCTCGACGAGAATTGAACTCGCATCTGTGTTTTGAAAGAACACTGACTTAACCATTCGTCCACGAGGGCTTAATTGACTGAATTTTAGATTTTAAATTTTTTAATCTAAAATCTAAAATCCAAAATTGTCTGACACAGGGACTAGGATTTGAACCTAGAACATCGGATTTGGAGTCGCGAGGTGTTACCGTTACACCATCCCTGCATTTGGTAGCAGTGGCGGGATTTGCACCCGCATATACCAGGGTATGAACCTGGGGCTTTGCTGGTTAAGTTACACTGCGATCGCACCAGAGGTCAGAGCGGGATTTGAACCCGCGCTAATCGGTTTTGCAGACCAACGCCTTCGACCACTTGGCTACCTGACCATTTGGGAGTCCCGACGAGATTCGCACTCGCAATCTTCAGTTTGAGGAGGCAGCGCGTTGCGGAGGTTCCTCCGTTGTAGCGACTGCCGTAAACTGACGGCTTAAACTATTCGCCTACACGACTTCAACCAGGGTGACGGGACTTGAACCCGCAACATTTCCGCAGACAACGGAACGCTCTAGCCAGTTGAGCTACACCCCGATTTTTTGAATCTGTGCCTAAATTTTTAGGTTTTTAGGCACAGAATTTTGGTGAAATTGCCCATTTCTTATTTAGTTTTCAAGGTTCAGAAAGTTTACTTTTTACTGTGAGAAACTGTTAGGAAAACAACCGAAATTCTAGGTAGCAAGCCTTTTGTGTATTACGGATGTATTCTGTGGTTTTGCTAAGTGCAAACTTAAAACTTTTTTGGTTGATTGCCTCTACTTCATATGGTTTACCAGTAGAAGCGGCTTTCTTGACTGAGGACTCTGGTTGATTCCAGCGCCTCTGTTTGAGTTGTATGTAGAACATGACTTTCACCCTTGAGAAGCTTTGTCTTTCGCTTCACTACATTTATACTACAAAACACTACAAGAGGTGTCAAGGGGTTTCAGAAAGTTTTTTTGAAATTGTCTAGAAAAGCTTCTGTACTTAGATTTGAACTTGCTCACACCTCTTAAAAGTTAAACTACAGTTTATGATTGGGTGAGTTTTTAAAAGCCTGACGTGATAAACAACTACCTCAAGCGACAAAAGATAATTAGTTTTGTCGCGATCGCCTCTACGATTACAGCTTGTAGTATTGCTCCAGGTAATTCCCCACAATTGGGGTTGAACAAGCCTTTAAGCAAAAGCCATGCTGCACAAGTTCAAGTTCCAGCAAAGGACCAAGTTAATGCCCAACTACCACCATCAGTTAAAGTAGAAAACCCTACATTTACAGTCCCAGCTAAATTTCAAGGAAAAACAGTTTATAAGGTGCAACCCAGCAGCAACGAAAAGGTTATTGCTCTAAGCATTGATGATGGGCCCTGGCCAAAGACAACCCTAGAAATGCTGGATATCTTGAAGCAAAATGATGTTAAAGCGACATTCTTTTGGGTAGGACAAGCCTTACAAGCAAATCCTGACCTAGCAAAGCAAGAGGTAGCCGAAGGACACGCCATTGGCAACCATACTTGGCATCATTGGTATCGGCGAATGGATGAAGCCACAGCCAAGAATGAAATCGATCGCACAGCTGATTTGATATACAAAACTACAGGAGTGAAAACTGTTCTGTTTCGTCCTCCTGGAGGCTTTTTAAATAACGGACTAGCCGCTTACGCCAAAAGCCAGAAAGATGCTGTAATTATGTGGTCGTTAACTTCCGCTGATACCGATCCTCACGCCAAACCCCAGGCATTTGTAAATAATGTCCTCAAAGGCGCGAAACCTGGTTTCATTGTTTTAATGCATGATGGTGGTGGCGATCGCCACAGAACTGTAGAAGCTTTGCCACAAATCATCAGCGGACTCAAACAGCAAGGCTACCGATTTGTGACAATTCCTGAACTACTAAAAATGGCGCAATAAAGGGTGAGGAGAATTTCTCACCCGACTATTTCGTTTATTCGCTCATGACAGAAGCACAAGATTGAGCTTCCTGCCAAAGTTTCTGCAAAAAGAACTCAGCACGATCGCTCATAGTGGTGACAAACACACCGACAGAATCTTTAGAACTAACTGATAGCCAAGAACCCCGCAGGCTGACTTCCATATATTCGGCATCACACGCACAGAGGGCAATGATTTCTCTGTCATCTCTTTTTACCTCAGCCCTAAGTACTTCTACTCCTGGCAAATCAACAGGAAGCAAAAAGGAAGCGGTAGTGGGTTCAATGCACAAACCTTGCCCAACTCGCAGGGCTAAAATCACTCGTTGCGCTACCCATTCTTCTAGCGACAGAGTGACACATTCCAAATCAAAACTGCTTTCAGTGTAAGTTAATTTCAGCATTCCTTATGCTCTCCTGCTATTCCAGGTTTGCTTGCATATCTATCCAAAACTGTTCAGCAAAAGAAATCGCGGGGTGGATTGGCGCTTTTGGTTTGGTACGCAGTTGCATACCAGCTTCAAACAGGGTGCGATCGCCTTTACGGGAGTTACATCTTTCACAAGCTGCGACTACGTTATCCCAAGTGTGAGAACCACCTTTAGAACGCGGCATCACATGATCTAGCGTTAGATGTTTGCCGCTGCCGCAATATTGGCAACTGTGATGGTCTCGTCGCAATACTTCCCGCCGATTCACTGGCGGAACTTTCCACATCCGCTCATTAGAAGTGATTGTCAAACGAATATGTTTTGGCACATCAATTACCAAACTGGGTGAGTGAACTTGCCATCCGCTTTCTGTGGTAAAACCCAGCGGTTGCGCCTTATTGGTTACTAACAGCACAATCGCCCGCTTGATATTGACCCGACATAGTGGCAAGTAATTTTGAGAAAACACCACCACAGATTGCTCTAACACTTGCATTGCGTTCGCGCCGCGCATGGAAGATATCGTCACAGCTTAACTCCTTATAAAAAAACCCCCGCTTCAAGTTTTCGGTGAAGCGGGGGTTAGAATTGACCGGAAAGTTTTCTGGTCTCATATCGGTACAGGATTCCTTTGCCTGTACCCCCCGCTTTTTTGATTTAGTTGTGGTTTTGCAATTAGTGCACTAATGCCTACATACTTATAATCATCATTACCTTCTGTGATTTGCCCATGATTTCGGCTACCATCGCCCATAAATAAATACTCCACTTCCATAGCAGCTGATTCCCAATTGGTTCGACAATTGGTAGCGCACAAAATTGAAGTAGAGATGGGGTAAATGGATTTCACAGAAAATTTCACCTATTGAACATTCCTTTAAACATACTACACTTGTATTACTATCCTGTCTATACCTTTAAGGAGAAAAACTGATGCATACGATCGCTCGCACCCCAACCACCGATATGGAAGTTACCAGCATTCGCCTAGAGCGGGAACTCAAAGATAAACTCAAAGAAATAGCTGGGAATCAGGGATATCAAGCTCTGATCCGAGATATCCTTTGGAATTATGTCCAGCAAAAATCAGGTGAGTGGAAGCCTCGATTTTCGCGATCCGACATTCGAGCTAGCATAGCTGCCACAGCTCAGCAAGAAGAACGCTGTGTACTTACAGGTCAACTAATTCAACCCCAAGAACCGATGTTGCTAGGACTGACGAGGAATGGCGATATGGTTCCTCTGAGTGTCGAGAGCTTGGCTGGATAAACCTCGTCCATTTTGAAACCTGGAGTAGGGCGGGCCGAAAAGCCCGCTACTACCAGCAGGGAGGACAAAATGCTCTTACTACTTTAAAAAATATAGTTTTCAAAATAGATGTGTTTAGTTTTATATTCAGACGAATGCAGCCTAGTTATTTTTACTAATAACTGGGCTGCATTCAAAATTTAGCCAGAACTGCCGCAACCTCTGGTCAGCAAGAATTTATTTAAATTTAAGCTCTACTCCAAATTTCTGCCACAGTTTGAGAGCAAGACGCTCACGAACTCGCTACCACAGTTACGCTATCAGTGTAGGTCTGAATACGAGTGTGTCGCGTTAGTGCAGCCTCTTGTAGAGAAGAGAAGCCTACACCGCAAGAGCAACCTCCTCGCGTTTCCTTTACTTTTATTGATGTTTTACTGAGAGTTACGGAGATCAAAGAGTAGCTTGTTAAACCTACTAATTTTTCCAATAAATGTAATAAAGCTTTATAAAACAAGTTACGTAATTTTACGCCCTCAAAAGGTGAATTTTGCTGTAATTCCAGAGAAATTACGGTTTATGTATACTTACAGACAGGATAAAGTTAGTAAATTATTTCAAGATAGAGCAGTTAAAAATAAGCTAACTTAAGGATTTATAGGATATCTTAAGTATTCTATTACTTATGTACCAATGTAGCAATTTGCTTGATGCAGTGGAAATTTGGCCATCTGAGATAGAAAAGGGCTATAACAGGTGAGAGAAAGTATTCACACAAAATTTGTTAATTATCAAGGTGTAGCAACACAACTAACCGTGAAGAATATGCCAAGAGGTTGGGTGCAAGAACAATGGGGTTATTATCCGAGGGCGTGCCAGAAATGAAAAAGCCTTTATCATCGCCGCCACATTACGTAGATGACATAGACCGACTACAACCTTACCAAGTCAAGCTGATGCAGCATCAGGAAGAACCTGCCCGCGAGTTGGTACGAAAGATTAACCAAATCATTGCTAATAGCTCGGCTACGGCTTTGATGCTGCAAGAGATTGCTCAATTGCTAGGAGTTGCTTTTCAAGTAGATTGCTGCTGCTTGGTTTCTGTGGCGGATGAAACATCAGACGAAGCAATTACTACTAATTGGTGTGCTGATGAGTTTCTAGGGTTGCCACACCCAGAAGAAATGTTTTCGATGGAACAGTTACTTATGCACTCGCCAGTGCTGCAATGTGCTGCCCAACCATTGACTATTGAAGACATTTCCATAATTCAGAACAGTCTAGTAGTTGGGTGTCAATATTTACCACTACCGATAAAAGCGGTTTTGGCAATTCCGACTCGGTTTGGTGGCAATAATAATGGAGTGATTAATCTGATTAAATTCCAACCTTATGAATGGAGTGAATCAGAAAAACAATTGCTCAAAGAAGTTGAGTCGGCTTGCGCGATCGCTTTTTCTGGAGTAGCACAAGCTCAACAAATTACTCATCAAGAGCAGTCCCTGGAAAAAAGCAAGCAGCATCAAAGCTTGATCAAGCAATTAACCTTATTGAGTCGTAGCAACTTGGAGCTGAATCAAATGCTCCAGTTAGTTATCGCCTCGACAGCCGAATCTCTACAGGCAGATCGGGGTTTGCTCATATTACTGAAATATACAGATCCACTATTTAAGACTCAAGCTAAAAAACAAATCCCCAAAGCGAAAGCTAATGTAATTGCTGAATGGGCTAGAGAAACACAAAATTCTGGCACTAATAAACTAGATACCTTAGCTGAGTCTTTCTTTATTTCAGACTGTGGTTTATGCCAGCGTGCCTTCATGGATTCTGGAAAACCAGTAATCTTCGATGACTATACAGACCAAAACGATACCTTGACAGCTACTCCATTATTTGCAATAGAAGAATTACCTGCGGTACTTTTAGTGCCATTGGAGAGTCAAGGTAAAATTTTAGGATTCTTGGTGCTACAGCAATCTGTGATTCGCAATTGGCAACCAGCAGAATTAAATCTTGTGGAAATGGTTTGCGCTCAAGTGAGTAACGCCATAATTCAGTCACAGACATTGCGCCAAGTGCAAACTTTGGTAGATGAACGGACGGCAAAACTCCAGAGTAGTCTGGAACTCCAGGCAAAATTGCATGAAAGAACACGGCAGTATGTTGAGCAGCTACGGAAACTGAATGAACTCAAAGATGAATTTTTGAGTAACATGAGCGATCGCCTACGCTACCCCTTGACAAATATGCTGATGTCAATAAAAAACTTGCGTTTGCCAGGAATAGCACCAGAGCGTCAGGGTAAATATTTAGATATTCTTGAGCAGGAATGTTCAAAGGAAATCAACTTGATTAATGACTTGTTGACCCTCCAAAAGCTAGAGTCGCCTCACGAAGCCCCGCAATTAGAATCTATAAATTTAAATACTAGAATTCAGGATATAGCAGCATCTTTTGAGAAAAAACTTGCGGAAAAAGGATTAAAGATTTCTGTAGATTTGCCGGAGGAATCGCTCAAACTACAAACTGAACTGGAGAGCTTTGACCGCATCCTGCAAGAATTATTAACGAATGCCTGTAAATACTCAGAGCCTGATACAATAGTCCGCCTTGAAGCTGTTCACCAAGTCGATCGACAAATCGATCAAGTTATCATGAAGGTGACGAATACAGGACGTGCCATCTCAGAAGAAGAAGCGACCTACATCTTTGATAAGTTCCGTCGTGGAAAAGGGCGTTGGACTCCAGGGACTGGCTTGGGACTTGCTTTAGTCAAGTCTTTAGTGCAGCATCTAAATGGAGCGATCGCTGTTGAAAGTCTCCCAATTTCGGATTCTGAACAGAGCGAAATTTGCTTCATCCTGACTCTGCCCCAATTTTCTGACGAAAGCAAACCATAATTCTGAAAGTGACTAAAAAACAGAACACAACAGAGAACCCTAATTTGCAGTCTCCCACTGATGACACCAACCTAGAAGGGGATTTGCCTGCTCAGGTAGAAGTTCAAATTGAGAAAATAGCAGAGCGACAGCGGCAAATCAGTGCTAAAGTCCAAATTCCCCACCCAGTGGAGCAAATCTGGAAGGTTCTGACAAATTATGAAGCCTTACCTGACTTCATCCCCAATCTTGCCAAGAGTGATCTAATCGAGCATCCCAATGGTGGGATTCGACTGGAGCAAGTAGGCTCCCAACGCTTACTGAATTTCAACTTTTGTGCGCGGGTAGTTCTAGATTTGGAAGAATGCTTCCCCAAAGCAATTAATTTCCGCATGGTAGAGGGAGATTTTAAAGGCTTTTCTGGTAGCTGGTGCTTAGAGCCTTATTCTTTCGGTGAGTATCTAGGAACAAATCTGTCCTACACAATTCAAGTTTGGCCTAAACTCACTATGCCAGTGGGAATTATTGAAAATCGCCTGAGCAAAGATTTGCGGTTAAATCTTTTGGCTATTCACCAACGTGTAGAAGAACTAGCCAGCAAAGAACCGTATGCATAATAACAATTAAACCATCATTCAGCTGTATTCCTGGATGATGGTTTTTATTGCTAGATTTCAAACAAAAAAGCTTTTGCTTTTTATTGTTTTTAAGTACCCCCAGGGGAATTCGAATCCCCGTTACCTCCGTGAAAGGGAGGTGTCCTAGGCCTCTAGACGATGGGGGCATTGGACTCAGACCTTTTATAAGTTAACCAATTTCCTTGCCGTTGTCAACAGGTTTTGCCAAAAAAAGTTTCTGGCAGCTAAACTGGGTGGAAGCAAAAGCTCGAAGAGGATACAAAGATATGGAGACAGATAAAAAAGTCCGTAGATGCTTCTGCGAAAAGGCGCAGGGTGCGTCAGCGTTGGGTATGGGGAATTTCGGGGTATACACATATCTAAAAAACGCTGAAGACAGCAAGGAACAAAGGGTATGATGTTGTACCCTGTAGAGTTAATATCTACGGTTTTTTACAAGAGATTTTGAAATAAATCGCTCAAAATCTACAACATGGAAGCATCTTTTGAAATCACCATACAGATGGCGATCGCTGTCTTTGCAGGCATTAGCGCCCAAGTGCTGGCTGCATACCTTCGTGTACCCAGCATCGTTTTGTTATTGCTGTTGGGCATTTTGTTTGGCTCTGATGGCATAGGGCTATTGCATCCCCATTCGCTAGGCACTGGACTGGAAGTTATAGTCGCCCTCGCAACGGCAATCATTTTGTTTGAAGGCGGACTTAACTTGGATCTGCGTGAGTTAGGTACAGTTTCAGTCAGCCTACAATTGCTCGTCAGTCTCGGAACGCTAATCACCCTGCTTGGCGGGAGTATGGCTGCTCACTGGCTGGGTGAATTTCCCTGGAACATAGCTTTTCTCTATGCTTCCATAGTCGTGGTGACAGGCCCAACCGTCGTTGGCCCATTGCTCAAACAAATCAATGTAGATCGACAAGTGGCAACACTTTTGGAAGGAGAAGGGGTTTTAATTGACCCTGTAGGAGCTATCCTCGCCTTCGTTGTCCTCGATACGATTTTGAACGGCGATGCTGACCCGATCAATGCGATCGTCGGTTTACTTATACGTCTGGGTGTTGGAGCAGCAATTGGTGGTGCTGGCGGTTATCTGATGAGTTTGATTTTCAAACGCGCCAGTTTTCTGTCATTTGAGCTAAAAAACTTAGTGGTGTTGGCGATACTTTGGAGCTTGTTTACCTTATCGCAGATAATCCGCAGTGAATCGGGAGTAATGACAACAGTAGTTGCAGGAGCGGTCTTTGCCAACTCCTCAGTCCCGGAAGAACGTCTGTTACGCAGCTTTAAGGGTCAGCTGACAATTCTCAGTGTCTCGGTGCTATTTATCTTATTAGCTGCTGATTTATCCATTGCCAGTGTGTTTGCTTTGGGTTGGGGTAGTTTATTCACTGTTTTGGTACTAATGTTTGTCGTTCGCCCGATTAATATCCTCTTGTGTACCTGGAACAGTGACTTAAACTGGCGACAGAAACTGTTTTTAAGCTGGGTTGCTCCGAGAGGAATTGTTGCTGCCTCTGTAGCTTCTTTTTTTGCGATTTCGTTGACACAACGCGGCATTAACGGCGGTGATTCGATCAAAGCTCTAGTATTCCTGACAATTATCATGACTGTTGTCTGCCAAGGGCTAACAGCTGGCTGGGTTGCTAAATGGCTGCAAATCACCTCCAAGGATGTAACTGGAGCAGTGATTGTGGGTTGTAATCCTTTGAGTCTTTTGATTGCCCGCTTCTTTCAAGAACGGGGAGAAAATGTGGTGATGATTGATACTGATCCCGAATGTCTTGTGCAAGCTGAGGCACAAAATCTCCGAGTTATTGCCAGCAGTGCGTTGGATGCTGCTGTTTTAGAAGAGGCAGGACTTGGCTCTATGGGTACTTTTTTGGCGATGACAAGTAATGGTGAGGTAAATTTTGTTTTGGCTCAACGAGCAGCTGAGGAATTTAAACCCCCGCGCGTCTTAGCTGTTTTTCCCCGCGATCCGCAAGCGAGTACCTCAGCTAGTAATAAAGTTAATCAAGCTTTTATCCCAGACTTAGCAATTAAAACTTGGAATGAATATTTGAATGATGGGCGAGTGAAGTTGGGAACAACTACGCTAGATGAGTTGGAGTTTTCGACTCAATACGATCGCATCCAAGAAAAAATTCGGACTGGAGTGTTGATACCGCTATTGGTAGAACGAGCAGAACGCTTACAGGTAATACCAGCTAACCAAGATTGGGAAATTGGCGATCGCATTATTTATCTGTTGCATGACCCCAGACCTAGCCTTTTAAAACGCTTATCTGGTGCTACCCAATCCACTCCCCTTTCTCTAGAGAAGTTACCAGAGGTTGAAGACCTATCCCTTACCCAATTATCTCAACTTTCTACTAGTGAGGCTCCTGGGGGATGAGGGGGATGGGGCAGGGGAGCAGGGGAGCAGGGGAGAAGATGCTGTCATTTCCTAGCAGTAGAGGGTTCCAAAACAAATAAATTTATTTATGCTTAATTATGACTTACGCACAGGTAACGGAAAACGAACCACAGAGGACACAGAGGTCACGGAGAAATGAGAGTTTGAGAGGGTTTTTGCGTAAGTCCTATTAATGTTAAATATTTATTTCGAGATGGGTAGCACAAGAAATAATGCGTTCAAAATCAAGCCCCTAAATTTATTTATGGAGTTCTCCTCACTGCTCCTGCCCCCTGCCCCTTTTCCTCTTCTTTGACTCTTTATTAGCCTTAGGAAGGAATAAATTCGCTTTCTAGTTTTGGTGCTTCTTGATACATTTGCCATTCTTGCCAGAGTAAAGCAGACAAATGTACTATGGCGAGAATTAGCGTCGTTACCGAAATCAGATAACTGTGGATTGTGTAAAGGTGTTCGACGGTAATTGTGTTAATGGCTCCACCACCAGTCAGGATTTCGCGCAGTTGCCGACCAATCAAAGGAATGGCTTCTATGGTTCCTAACTCAATGCTAAAACGCCAGTACCCTTCCTGAGTCCAATCTAAAATCATCGCTGTCCAATCCAGCCCGATCGCACTCAGGGTTAACAAAATCACACTAATCCAAGCAGCCAGCCAACTCTTGCGAAATTGCCGACCTAAAAACATCACCACAATTTGAATTAGAGCGATCGCAATTACCGCATTACCAGCAATATCATGCGCTCTCCAAAACAACCAGCCGTATGGCAGTTGTGTATTAATCATCTTCAATGAGTTATAAGCTCCGCCTGCTGTCGGTTCATAGTAAAAAGAAAGCATTACTCCGGTAGAGATATAAATTAAACACAGAGTCAAAATCACGACTGATAATATCGTCGCTATTCGTCGCAAAATCTGATCGAACTGGGTGCTTTGCATGGCTCACCCCTCCTGTTCTTAAGTAAGTATTTATTCTTATTACAATTTTAGCTAAGAAATTTTAATAAATTTTACTTTTATTATATAAAAATAAAGTTTTTTAAATCAAATAGTGCATCCAAGCTTTTAAGGGTTCTGGTGAGCCATACCAAATTCCAGGACTTCTGGGAGAATGCTTGACACCTTCAATTACCAGATTTTCCGCCCCCTCCAAATGAGCAGCTTCAATAGGTGTGATGCCATCTCCCCAAGTGTTACCCTTTCCACAGGTTAATTGGTAACTACTGTAAGCTAACCAACTACCAGGCCGCCTTTCTCCAAAGATAGTTTTGCCAGCTACACAAACGTAACGAACGTTTTTGTAAAAAGCTCCTGGGTAATTATTGGTGACAAAATCTAGATTGTGGCGTGTCCAGCGTTCTTGGCTAATATGGGGTGTACCCAAGGTAATGAGAGTAGCAACCAAAGGATGCGCTTGCCAGAGAAATGGTTTGACATCACCGCGTCCTAAATAGGGCTTTTCTCCCATGTAGATGCGGGATATCCAACCTCCAGCTGAGTGACCAATCAAGTTAACTTGAGTAGCATTATGTTGCTGCAATGTATGCTTAATCGTACGATCGAGTTGTTGCAGAATCAGGGTTACAGGTCTTCCTCCCAAAGTGGGGAGCCAATCACGCCTTCGCAGTGGTACTGTAACTGTAGGAAAATCTAACTTTTGTAGGGATTGTTCTAGCTGGCGATAAGCGATCGCACTTTCTAAATATCCAGGCAAAATAACTGTCGGTAACGGCATTTGAAATTTTGGGGATGCAAGATTGAAGGTTTGAACTTTTTTGACGAAGAAGTAGTCATGATTCAGGAGCTAGAATTGCGATCGTCTGATTCACTCCTTAGAAAAAAACCAATAGCTTTGGTGGAATTTAAGGCTAGAATGTCAATAAAATTGTACAATTTGCAACAGTTTGAGGGGCTGCCAATGTGGTACTATTTTCAAATAGGGCCCAGTCTTCTAACAAACACGTGTGTCATCTGTTACAGAAGTGTAGTTGACTGAAAAACAGTTGAAAAAACAAGGCAACTTCGGCAGATGTTTTGATGTATTCAAACTTGTGCGTTTACTTAAACTTTATAAGACTCCCAGATATTAATTTTAATTGTGTGCGTCATAACAATAAAAAATCAAAAGTAGTAATTTTCAAATATTTCTTTATCAAGCTGGAATTTTGAAGATATGATACAGCGTCATTAATTAAAAACTTGAATAAATGGCAATTTTAGCGTTTTGATTGCCAGCAGAGGAAGTTATTATTTTCTTATGAAGAACGCATATCTTGCAAGATATTGCCATATCGAAAAAAGAAAATCGCTAGTCAACTGCAACTGAGTGAGTGAACGATAAAAGCTATGTCTTACGTCTCCCTGCTGAAAAATATACCAGAAATCTTAAGCCAGCCAATTGGGATAGCAGCTATAGCCTCCCTTGGTATCCACGGTGCGATCGCCATGATCGTACCATTGATGCCGATGGAGTCTAACAAGCCCAAAGAAACAGCATCATCTAAAACAGTTGGACTTTTGGAATTGAGCCAAGCAGACCAAAACCGTTTGCCGCAAAGCACACCCCAAATTGGTTTACAACAATTACCTCCAGTCGCCCCACTTGCTGCTCCAAACTTTAGCGTCCAACCGGGATTAACCCCATTAGCGCCATCATCATCGAGTCAGCTGATATTACCTCCGCTACCGGCATCATCGAATAACTATCGAGTCTCCTCCTTGCCCACAAGGCAGTCTTTGCGGATGATTCCTAGTGATAATTTGCGGTTTGACGCGTCTAAATTTGATAGTTCTAAATTTAATACCAGCGCCAGATTCTCTCGGCCAGTTCCTCGTGTGAATGTGAGTGAGAGCGTTGCCAAATACGAGCCATCTAAGCCGCTGGCTGTAAATAGGTTGCCAGAATTGCAGTCGCAGCAAATACCTGATGATATTCTGCGGAATGCCCAGCCTCCTATTTTATCTGACACTACCCCCGTTGCAACAGCGCAGGTAAATACGACTTCTCAGCCAATGACGCAACCGATTAATAATAATGCGTCGTCTAGAATTGCTCAAAACCCGCTGATAAATTCTCTAAAACAAGCTCCAAGCAATGGGAATACTTTAATTGGAACTAGGGGAAGCACGCTACAAACAGCAGATTTATCGGCGAAGGGAACCCAACAGGCAATTGCACAGCTAGACTCCTACGCCAACCTGAGAAAGGAAGTCCAGCAACAATACCCTAACGCTGAACAAAAACCAGTCATCCGCCAAACATTATCCACGGATAAGTCAAATCTTGAAGGTGCTGTTTTGGGTGTATTGGTTGTAGATCCTGATGGTAAGGTCTTAGATATCAAATTTCAAGACAAGTTAATTTCCCCGGAATTGCAATTAAAAGCAAGGCAATACTTCAACAAGCAATCCCCCAAGGGAGATAAACAGATTAGTTCCTATCCATTCAACCTACGTTTCCAAAACAGCACGAGCAATCTTACGGGAATTAATCAAGAGCAAAAGCCCTCGTCATTATCTGCACCGGGAATCAATAACAATCAGATTAACCCCTCACCAGCAGCTACTTTTAAACCATTACCTAATTTACAAATCAGAAATAACCCGCCTACGTCCTCACCAACAGGTACTCTCAAACCATTAACTGCACCAGCAGCTACTCCCAAACCATTATCTGAACTGCAAATTAAAAATAACCAGCCTACGCCTTCATCGGCAGCTACTACTTCTGAACCGTTATTGTTGCCGAAAATCAATCAGGGCCAGTCTACATCTGCTGCTGAATCGGATAAAAAATTAGTAGAACGGTTGCGCGAAGTTAAGGAAAGCAGACAAAAGTCTAATTCAGAAAAATAATCACCTGCTGATGATTTTGGATTCAGGTAGGTAAAAGGCCCTGAGGGTACTCCAGGGCCTTTTACCTACCTGAAAATCATTCTTTTCGACTATTGTTTGCATGAGTCTTGTTTAAAATACAATACGCTTGGGTTAAAAGTTATTAGACTTCTTGGATGAATCAAAAGCCCTCACCCTAAATCCCTCTCCCAAGCTTGGGAGAGGGACTTTGAAATTGTCTCCCCTTCTCCCAATTTTGGGAGAAGGGGTTGGGGGATGAGGGCTAGTTTTGTATTCGTGCAAGATATCTATTGGTGTAGATAATTGGTCTTTTAAGACGCGATAAATCGCGTCTCTACATCAGGGTTTTGGGTTTAAAATATTGTTTTTACTAGTTGACGAACTAGCGATCGCTAGTTCGTCATACATAATACTTAACTTAGAAGTTCGTTAAAAGCTTCCAAGAAGGAAATGCACTCAGGGATTTCCAACAAATAATATTCTCCAATGTTTTGGGATGAGCGCCTAGCTGGCTAGTAATTAAAGATAAGCAAACGCTCACACCACAAAAACTAGATGATATAGGCACTTTACCAGCCTTGTTCTGCATTGTGAAAAACGTAAGCAGCTACCTCCAGAATCTCCTCAGAACTTAACTTATTTTTAAAGGCAGGCATGGCATTTTTACCATTTTGCACTTGGTGAATAATTGCCTGGATTGAATCTTGATTGTAATTTTCTAGGTACTTTGACAATGCTTCCTTTTTCAAGGTTTTCTGGCTGATAAGGATGTTACCGCCACCTATATGGCAAGAAGCGCAGTTAGCCTCGAAAATTTTAGCACCGTTGGATGTTTCGGCAGCTAGTGCTGGACTAATGAATGTAAATTTGAATAGGGCGATCGTTGACAGTAGAATTAATAAAAGTATTCTCAACAGAGTTTCCTCGCAACAAGCCTCCAGCAAGAGTATAAACGCGATTAATCCTTGATTAAGTCAAATTTGATCAAAATTGGCGGTAACGAGTTCACTCCTCGATCGCTACAGATTGTTTAGCGTCTTAGGTAAGGATAGGACTCGTTACCGCCATTTGTGTATTTTGTGCGTCACTCTAGGAGTGTAGCGTGTGGCGATGAGCTAATTTCACTGAGTAATCATCTCGTGTCAAACGCTGGTGTTTCTAGCTATTGGACAGTGATTGTACCAACCATACCAGCACCACGATGAGGTTCACAGTAGAAGGTGTAGTCACCAGCAGGTGCGTCTGCTGCAAAAGTGGTTGTTTCCTTTTGACCGGGACTCATGAGCAACTTCTTATGAGACAGAGATTTAGCTAAATCAGCGCTCTTAGAGGGGTTTTTGGCAGGATCAAACACTACATTATGGGGAGGAACTTTATTGTTCACCCATTCAATTGTGTCACCTGCTTTGATGCTCAACTTTTTCGGTTCAAATGCTAGCATTCCTTTATCGCTACCCAATTTCACCTTGTAGGTTTCAGCCGAAGCACTGGGAGTAAAAACAGCAAAGCTGCTAACAACTAAAAGGATTGTCAATACAGCTAAACTAAGGCGTCGCCAGCTTGCCGAAATTAATTTCATAGCTCTCTCCTAACAAACAATTTTTTTCCCTTTTTCATTTTAAATAAAATCAACACCAAATATGACAATCTGTCATAGATCAATTTTTTTTTTAAGAATGGAGAGCAATTTATTGCAAAAAGCTGTCCAGCTGTCCAATAAGTAGCAAGTGGGGAATAGGGAATGGGGAATGGGGAATGGGGAATGGGGACTAAATTCTTCCCAATGCCCTATTCCCGATGCCCAATGCCCTATTCCCAATGATTCAACTCCGGGATTTAGTAATAGATTTTCCCGCCTCCCCACTTAGTACCAACGATTTTGGGTTGTAAGAGAATATGACCGGCGATCGCTTCCAAGTCATCATCCGTCAGATTTCGCACTGCTGTGAAAATATCTGCGCTTTTGAGACTGGGGTGTATTTCGGAAATCTCTTCTTCCCCGTCGTAAGTAGTGGGATTTTTTAGGTAATCTACTAAACCTTCAATGTTGTTACGGTTAGGTGTTGCTAGTGCCAAGTCCTCTGGAGTGAGTCCCACGTTTTGGTTTGTCTTGGTAACTCCACCAGCATGACATTGGGCGCAAGCGTAATTAAATAAGCGTTTGCCTTCTTTGACTTGTTTAAGGCTGAGTACAACGGTATCACCCTGAGTATTTAATGGCACTGTTCGGGTAGCTTTGTCCAGTTCCACTGCTGTCGCGCTACCGACAATCAACTGAAACGAAAGTAAAACAGTAGCCACAACAACGCCAATTAGTCTTATAAACATGTTTCCCCTTAAAGATTTTGACGCTCAACACAGCTAAGAACGCGATTCTCAATCTCCAAGCTGCTAATTGCTAATGACTCATTGTTTGTCATTAGCTATCAGTGATTAGCCAAAGCCGAGATAGCCCTTTAGATGACTTCGTTATCACCCAGTGAGTCGCTAGTACCTTTTGGGCGTATTTCAGACGATATTTGGGAAATAATTGCCTTTGCATCTTCTAACGCCAAACGGGTCTTTTGGTGTTTGTAGGCGATTCCCAGTTGGTTGCACAGAGAAAACACTTTTTCTACAGGAATGCTGTAGTCGGCTGCTATCTCTGCGATCGATAGGTCTGCAAAACCCATAATGCTTGTTTTACTGATAGATAGAGATTGAGTCTCTGTAATACCAATATCACGTTAGGAGTGCAATTTATCGCCCAAAATACTGTTTGGGGAATGGGAACATGGGAGACAAAGGAGACAAGAGGAATAACGCCCAATACCCAATGCCCAATGCCTATTAACCTTTTCCCCCGGTAAAGGTAACGCTTTGAATAAAGTAACGATTAAAAAAGGCATAAATGCCTAAAGCTGGCAGGGTAAAGACCATAGAAGCCGCCATAATGTAGTTCCAATAGCTGATGTATTGACCTTTGAAAGTGTTCAGCCCCAAAGGAAGGGTAAACATTTCTGGGTCAAATAGGATAACTATAGGCAGTAAAAAATTATTCCAACTCCCCATGAACACAAAAACTGCCTGTGCTGCTAGTGCTGGTTTTGCCAAAGGTAAGACAATGTGTCGAAAAATTCCAAAAGTATTTAAGCCATCGAGTTGAGCTGCTTCTTCTAGTTCTTTAGGAAAATTAACGAAAAACTGCCGCATCATGAAGATAAAAGTGGCATTAACCATGCTAGGAACAATCATGCCTTGGTAAGAATTTAGCCAGCCGATCGCTTTTAAAATCAAAAATGTCGGAATCAGGGTGATTTGCGTCGGTACTGCTAGTACTGCCAAAATTAGGAAGAACCAAAAGCGCTTGCCCACAAAGCGCAGTCTTGCCAGGGCATAACCAGCCATTGAATTTAACAACAAGTTTAAAAGCGTAACGCTGACGGCGATCGCTACACTGTTGAACAACCAACGCCAAAATAGCGGTTCTTGGAGAAAGATTTGCCTGTAGTTGTCAAAAGTAAAATTCTTGGGGAGAAAGTTGGGTTCACCACTGACAATCTCTGTTAGAGACTTAAATGATGCTGAAAGTGCCCAGAGAAAGGGAATTAGGGTAATAATGGCATAGAGTGTCAGTAAGATGTACAACAGGGCTTTGAGCCAGGATAAGCCAGAGGTGTTAGTCAAATTCGTTCGCCTCCGAAAAGTCGCCGCTGAATCAAAGTGATGGTAATGATGACTGCTGTTAACAAAAATGCGATCGCAGCTGCATATCCCATTTGTAAATTCCGAAATACAGCTTGATAAATCAGCAGCACCACAGTTAAGGTAGCGTTGTTTGGCCCGCCAGTACCGCCAGAGAAGATGTAAGACTGGTCAAAAAGTTGAAAAGTGCCAATTACCCCCACAGCTACCACAAAGAAGGTTACAGGCGCAAGCAGGGGAAGAGTAATGCGGATAAATTGCTGCCACCCATTTGCACCATCGAGTTCCGCCGCCTCATAAAGTGTTTGGGGTATATCTTGTAACGCCGCCAGATAAATCACCATAAAAAACGGCGCGGTTGACCAAATGTTCATAAGCATAATGCCTTTGAGCGCAACTGCTGGATCGCCCAACCAGTTATAAGTAGGTAGCCCCACAAAAGCGAGAAAATCGTTTAGTAGCCCATCAGTGTTATAAATCCACATGAAGATTAGCGTTAGCACTGCTGAAGAAGTGACTGTGGGTAAAAAGTAGAGGATGCGCCACCAATTTTTACCGCGAATCCCAGAATTGAGAGTTACCGCCAGAATTAAAGCTAAGACTGTTTGAGTTGGCACAACAATAGCTACATATTCGGCTGTGTTTCTCAAAGCAATCCAAACCCTTTCATCTTCAGCTAATCGCGTGAAGTTCCGAAAACCGATGAACTCGTACTCAATACCGCCAAGAAGTTGGACTTTTTGCAAGGAAAGAAAAACGGCGTAGAGAATAGGTAAGACTACAAAAGTTCCCAAAACTAAAATGGTGGGCATCATGAACATATACCCAGCCAAGTCTTCTGTAATGTTCCACCTGGGGTTACTCCGGCGCCGGCTAATTTCAAACATTATTGAACCTCCATCTAATCCCGCACTAACCCGGCTGTAGCGATGGGTAGTGCATGATTTTATCGTACTCCTGTCAAAAAAGATTTAACCTCATTAAATGAGTCTCTATCTTTGGAAAAGATCCAAAGCGGCGAGTCAAAAGACGTCGCTTGTGTGAGTTAGCTAAAGATGTAACTTAGGGAACTATATATTTAGTATTTAGTTTCTTTGGGGATGCAGCTAATCAACTTTGAAATTTTAGCAGATAAAAGTGTGAGATTTACTTCATCAGATATTGAGTTAGTTTGTCGGGAAGTTAGAAATGCTATTCTTCTAGAAGAAATCAGTTCAGCTTTAACAACTTCAGATATGATTACTTATATCAATAATCTGCAAGATAGCAGCTTAAGTCTTAACGAAGAACAAGTCAAGGAATTTTTGGAAGAGTGTAAGAGAATGAGTGTGAAAAATCCTAAGTTAGAAACTCTGAAATTAGAATGGGCTTTGGATTAGTAAGAACCTCATAAAAATGGTGCTCGCTGTTTTGGCAGTTTTGGAAAAATAACTTTAGGAATATTAGGAGATTTTACTCGAAAACTGCTGCTAATAAGTATAGGAGTAATAGCGATCGCCTACATCTCAACTTGTCTATAATATATAGGACTTACGCACGAGTTACGGAATAACGAACCGCAGAGGCGCAGAGGACACAGAGAAATCAGAGTTTGAGAGATATTTTGCGTAAGTCCTAATATATTTAAATGTTTACAAGTTTTATTGTAGATAAGTAGGAAGAAGAATTTATTAGTAAGCTGAGAATTAAGACATTAACTTAAATGGTGATGATCAACAGACTATGAACACTCAAGCAAAACCTAATCTGAATGAGTTAGAACAATCTCATAGTGAGGACATTGAGACAATTACGTTTTTGTTGGCGAAGATTTCCAAGCGCAGTCCATCCGAAATTAAACCTCACCTGGATACCATGCTTGAGCGGCTAGTGCAAGCTGACGAGGAACGCCCTTTCTATGAAACTGCAAGCCCTACTGAGTGGGTAGCAGCATTTACTGAGTGGGTGGAGAGCCACCGAGAGCTTAACCTCCCATCGCTTTCTGATGAAGCCATTAGCCGCGAAAGTATTTATGGAGAACGAGGTTAAGTGCCTTACCTTGTAGATACTAATGTCTTGTTGAGGAGTGTAGACCTTAGCCATCCGATGAACCCAGATGCCACCAATGCTATCAGGACGTTACGCGATCGCGGCGAACAATTGCACTTCGTACCGCAAAACTTGATTGAATTTTGGAACGTCTACACATGCCCAACCGAGCGAAATGGTTTAGGGCGTAGTGTGGCAGAAACACAGACAGAAGTGAATTGCTTAAAAGCGTTGTCTCCATTGTTACTAAATAGTGAGGCAATTTACCAGGAATGGGACGAAAAGGTTGAGTCTCAAGAGTAAGAAATAGATCGATCCGTATGACCTTCAACACGATTCAAAAAGTCTTCTAAGACTTGCAAGAATCTTTCTGTCTCTTCAAGATGAGGCATGTGTGAACTGTTTTCAAACAGTGCCCACTCAGAGCCAGAAATACCTTGGTGAACTGTTTTGACACAAGTGGGCGTAACTTCATCGTAGCGACCTGAAAGCAGCAGTGTAGGCACGATAATTTCACCAAGGCGGTCTTCAATATTCCAGTCGATGATTTTGCCAGCACCCCGAAATTCTGTACCAACTTTACTGTAGGCTCTAGTTAAACTGCTGGGCCAAGGGTCTACTCGGCAAAGAAAAGAATGATTGAATACCTCCATTGCCTCTTTGTATTCGGGGTCTTGAGTAGTACCATCGGCTTCGTGTTTACGAATGACCTCTTGCACTTCGATTGGTAGCTCATTCATCAGGCTATAAGCTTCAGTGACAAATTGTTGAATACTAGAAGGTGTGCTAGCTAGAACGAGACTGGCTAATCCAGTAGGTTGAGAAAGGGCATGTTCCAATGCTAAACAACCGCCCCATGATTGTCCAAAAAGATGAATTTGGTCTAAATTTAAGGCACTGCGGACGGCGAAGAGTTCTTCTTTGAACAAATCAATAGAATATAAGTTGGGGTCTGTGGGGCGATCGCTATTACCACACCCTAATTGATCGTAAAAAATCACCCTGCGTCCGGTTGTGGCGATGCCTGCGGCGGGCGAAGCCAACGCTTCTAATGGTTCCAAGTAGTCGTGGGGTACTCCTGGGCCTCCGTGAAGACACAGCAGTGGTAGCTTTTGAGAATCTTCTTGGTCTGGTTTAACGATGCGATACCATACCTGATTACTACGGAATGAAATAAAATCTTCAATGGCAGAAATTGTACTCATGGAGTTAATATTTTTACTTTTTAAATAAGTATACGTAATTACTCCATCCCCTTGATCTGCTGATTAGCATCATTCTGTCCTCCCACCATCACCTGCTTTCATGGTTATTGCCACAACAAGGCGCTGACAAACTGGTTATCAAAGTTATTAACTCCCGCCACTAATGGCGATCGCAGTAAGTCTTGGTCATAGGCGGGAAATATTGAGCATTTGTATTGCAAGCAAGTGAGAACCAATGCTATGTCCTATTAGAATATGACTATAGTCATGACTATGGTTATTATGAAATCAATTTCCAAAAGTAAACTTAAATCTCAGCTTCTTGAGTTCTTACGACTTGTAGAGTCAGAGGGAGAAGAAATTGTAGTTACTGATCGCGGTAAGCCAGTTGTGAAAATTTCCAAATACGCACAAACACCTTCAACAGAAGAATTATTTGGGGAGATGCGCGGTAAAGTGAAGTACTTTGAGGATTTAACTACACCAACCACTGAGGAATGGACACAATTGTGAAGATAGTCCTTGACACTTGTGCCCTAATCTGGTGGAGTTTAGATCCAGCCAAACTTTCTGAACAAGCCAAAGAAGCGTGCAACTACATGGAAAGGGATAAAAATGGTTTTGTCCCGTCCATAGCTATATGGGAAATTGCGATAAAAATCAAAAATCAAAAACTAGATTTAGGAGTCAATCTTAACGAGTACGTAGTAAGGCTAAAAAAGTCTAGTACCGTTCAGATTGTACCTATTGATGAAAGTATTTGGATGGAAAGTGTCAATTTAGAATGGGGTCATCGAGACCCAGTAGATCGAGTTGTCGTTGCAATAGCCAAAAGTAATCAAGCTGGAATAATTACATCTGATAAAGAGATAGCAAATTTCTACTCAGAAGTGATTTGGTAGAGGTAAGGGATTTCCAAGAAATAAATTATCTCAAAAAACGAACCACAGAGACGAGGCAGTGCGTTGGGCGGGCAATGCCCGACTTGTTCGCGTAGCGTCTCCGACAGGAGAAGCAACTGCTGTGCAGAGAACACAGAGAGAGGAGAGATTAAGAGGATTTTTGCGTCAGTTTTAGAATATTTTTTTATTTGGAAGTCCCTAAGAAAGATTACTTACTCCATCGTCTTAATCTGTTGATTAGCTTCATTCTCTGCCTTCAGCATCGCCTGCTTTAATGGTTGTTGTCCCAATAAGGCGCTGACAAACTGGTTATCAAAATTATTCACGATCGCAGCTGGATACTGACCTACTTGCCACGGTGTAGCATAATCAACACCCGCTACTAATGGCGATCGCAATGGGTCTTGGTCATAACCCAAATTTTTTGCTACTGATTTACGTGTTGGCAAAGCAAACCCTGTTCCTGTCCACTTCTGCATCCCTACTTTACCCGTGAGATAAGAAATCAACTCCCAAGCTTCGGCTTTGTGCTGTGCTTGCTTGTTCATCACGTAGGCAACAGTCAACAGCATTGTGCCTTTTTTTTTATTAATAGTAGGTACTTGGACGGTAGCAAACTCAAGTTGGGGAAAGGTTTGAGTTAAGTAAGGAATTGCCCAGTTACCTTCAATCACCATTGCCACCTTGCCTTGACCAAACATTTCACTACCTGAGTTTGTGCCAACATCAGATTTTTGAGCAGAGGAGCGGTCTTTTTGATACTGATCTATCACTAACTCTAAACCCTGTAAACTTGCCTCACTGGCAAAGGTAGCATAACTATTTTGGTCAACGAGTTGCCCACCAAAGGCTTTAATTTTATAAACCTGACGTGCTAAGTCGGGGTTTTCTCCAAAGCCGTATCTGTTAAGTTTGCCTGTCAATTGCTTAGAGTAAGTGCGTAGTTCATCCCAAGTAGCTGGCGGATTACTCAAGCCTGCGGCAGCAAAGGCTTTTTTGTTATAAAACAGGGCAAGGGTGGAATAGTCTTTAGGAAGACCATAAATATGGTTCTGGTATTTGAAGCTGTCAAGTAGGCTATCCTCGAAGTCCGCTAGGTCAAATTCAGGGGTAATGTAAGCTTCTAGCGGTTCGAGAACATTTTGACTCATCAAAAAAGGAGCTTCCACCGACTCCAGATAAAAGACATCAGGCGCTGCTTCCCCAACCAGACGAGTTTTGAGCACATCCATGTATTGGTCAGAAATCGCCTCATATTTGACCTTAATATTTGGATGCTGTGCCTCAAAGTCTAGCAGTACCTGTTGCAAAAGTTTTTGCTCAACAAGATTGCCTCCCCAACCGCTAAGTTTGATGGTGACTGCGGTAGATGCTAAGGGTTTGCTTGGCAATTGTAGGCTGTGACAAGCAATAATAGCGATCGCGATCGCCATCACCAATGCCAAAAAATTAAATAATCCTTTATTGTTCACAAACAAATAATATTCTCTTTTTTCGCTTATACCTTGGCTATTAAGGAATGATATTTTACTTATTTGAAATTTTGGTTGAAAATTGCAAGCTAAAATAACGAAAAATCATCAGCAATGCTAATTAAAGCATACTGAGTTCCTTTGCAACCTGATTTAACCGAGGATACTTCACCCATAATCTATGTTGATGGATTCTGTTCAGATTGAAACAACTGCGCCACTGACCCTGGAATTTACCCAGATTGCCTCACCACCAACAGCAATCTCTTCAAACTCTCGAATTCCCAAGGATACTATTCGCACTAGTTTAAAAGCTTCCACTGCGGATTCTGTCTTAGCATCGGTTTACTCTCTGGGAACTGGCGGGATTTTACTCAGCAATTTCTTGGTGGAATTGGGTGCTAGTCCAGTGGTATTTGGGATGCTGTCCTCTATTCCCATGTTGGTCAATCTCATTCAGCCGTTGGGTGCTTACTTGTCTGAACGCAGCACCAGCCGCTTTCAATATTCTCTTCGGACACACGGAATTGGTCGGCTGCTATGGCTAGTTTTAGTAATTGGTATTGCAAGCGTCAGCTGGGGAGTGTTTAATCCTCACCAGTTAGTAATATTGACACTCTTGATTGTTCTATTCAGCAATCTTTTGGGAGGACTAGGAAGCCCATCGTGGCTAAGTTGGGTGGCAATGATAGTTCCCCGGCGATTACGAGGCAGGTATTTTGGAACACGCAATAGTGCCGCTAGTCTAACTAATTTAGTTTGTGTACCAATGGCCGGTCTAGTTGTATCGCATTGGTATGGGGGATCTCTACAAGGTTATGGGGTAGTTCTACTGGTAGGCATTGTGTTTGGGATTGTGGGATTGGGGTGTCAATATTTCCAGGTGGATATGAATCCGCGATGCCTACGGCAGCAAGCTACGCAAAACACTTGTTCTGGCAAGTTTCCTCAAACAAGTGAGATTCAGACAGAGGTTGTAAAAGATGAAGCGAGTACTGTACCTGAATCTAATTGTCAACCATATATACCTACTCCACAAAACCAATTAGATAACAGCATCTGGAAAAACTCTAACTTTTTGAGGTTTCTGCTGTATTTCAGCTTTTGGACGCTGGCTGTTAACCTCAGCAGTCCTTTTTTTAACCTCTATATGCTCGACACGCTGGATTTAGACGTAAGCTACGTGACTATCTACAACAGTCTTCAGGCGGGGGCGACTTTGCTGATGCTCATATTGTGGGGAAAATTAGCAGACAAGATAGGCAATCGTCCCATCCTCATCTGTGTTGGAATTTTGGTTGCAGCCACACCACTGCTTTGGCTGGGGATTGGTGTTAATCGCCTTGACATCTGGTTGTGGTTGCCACTACTACACATCTTGACTGGAGGTACTTGGGCGGCAATTGACTTGTGCAGCAACAATATACAATTGGCAATCGCACCAATTAAAAATCAGTCTATCTATTTTGCGATCGCAGCTGCCGTTGCTGGAGCGAGTGGTGCTCTAGGCACAACTATAGGCAGCTTTCTCGTCCAATTTGCTCAGTCTGGAGGCTTACTAGGCTTGTTTGCCCTCTCTGGTCTATTCCGATTAGTAGCCCTTGTTCCACTCATGTTTCTTCAAGAGCCAGGCAGAGCATGAGGGAGATAAGGAGGATAAGGTAGTATTTTTTCCC